>NZ_NFJP01000009.1 GCF_002159915.1 Gordonibacter sp. An230 | reverse complement strand
GAGGCCCCCATTATTGACCGGAACTTCCAGTCGCTGCTCGGCATGAGGGAGCGGGTGGGGTCCTCCGGGCAGAAGTAGAGGGTCTCCACGTCGCCCGCCTGCCGGCTGTCGATGTCCCACATCGACTCGGGCTTGTCGCTGAGCGTGTACTCCTGCCCCTTGTACGTGCAGCACCAGCAGCTCCAGTTGCCTTGGTGGAGGGAGTAGGGGCTGTAAACATACCCCAAGAAACGCCTGTGGTCCACAACGTTCTCGGACCTCCACGTCCCCACGCACACCGCCTCGAGGGGCACCAGCCTACGCTGCCGGATCTTGACCATCGCGGCGGGGACCCAGTACAAGAAGAGCCCGAAAAACACCACCAGCAGGAAACCGACCAGCAGCCTCAAAGGCCCCGTGGAGCCGAACGTCAAAAAGTCAGCCAGGGAATCAATGAGATCCCCAAGGGTCTCTGTAAAATCCCCCATCATCAAACACCCCCTTCAGCGCACGCTTGGCACGAAAGATTCATCCCAGTCCCGACACCGCGCTTCACACCCGGACCCTCCGGGCCGCCAGATTCTCCGAAAGCGCGGCGCGCCGTCCGCCCCTCCTCGCATACGGGCCACCGCAGCAGAAGGCACGGCGAGCGACGCATGGGACGGGATCGTGAACTCAAAAGGCTGCAAACGTGTAGGCATAGACGAACCTCTATAAATGTCGAAGCCGCTAGACCTGCAAGAGAGGGGCAAGAAAAGAGGCTACGAGCACTACAACAAAGCCAAACCCTCCCACCCTCAAAGAAGTCCTCATCAAGGACCGGAACTTCCAGTCGCTGCTCGGCATGAGGGAGCGGGTGGGGTCCTCCGGGCAGAAGTAGAGGGTCTCCACGTCGCCCGCCTGCCGGCTGTCGATGTCCCATATCGACTCGGGCTTGTCGCTGAGCGTGTACTCCTGCCCCTTGTACGTGCAGCGCCAGCAGCTCCAGTTGGTCTGGTAGTCGGCGCAAGGGTCATAGAAGCTCCTTACGTCAAAGGCTCTTGACCCAGGCCACGTCCCCACGCACACCGCCTCGAGGGGCACCAGCCTGCGCTGCCGGATCTTGATCATCGCGGCGGGGACCCAGTACAAGAAAAGCCCGAAAAACTCCAACAACAAAAAACCAATCATAACGCCTAGGGTCATGGGAGCGCCAGGAGTCAAAAAGCCCGTCAAAGAGTAGATGAACCCTACAAAAGCTTCCAGAGGGGAATCCAGCATCAAATACCACCTTCAGCGCAGGCCTGACACGTAAGGCTCATCCCCAACCCCGATGCCGTGCTTCGCACCCAGGCCTTCTGGGCCGCCAGCTTCTCCTGCTCCTCTTTGTTGCCTCCGACAAGGTCGACGATCCAGCCCGCCACGCCGTCAAGCTTCACATATTCGTAGCACCCGTTCTCTCCGAGCACGCGCATATGGGCAATATCGGCTAGCCTAGACCTGAAGCCCGCCAGGTCCTCCAAAGACACGACGCACAATCCGCCCTTCTTCGTATACGAACCAGACAAATTACGCTTGACAGACTGCCCTATTTGCTCAAGGCAGATCATTTGGAATTTTTGCTCGTATCTTTCTCCTATGCCAAAAAGCAGATCGAATGCGCTTTTGGCAACCACCAGCACTTTAGCGACAGGATGTAGGTTCGCCACGACAAGCGCCAGCCTATCAACAATCATAGACTCTGCCTTCTCGTAAATATAATCATAGTAAGTGCCGGCCATCAAGTCCATTACGGTTTTTGCGGCATCTCGCGCAGGCCCATGCGCGGAGTTGGCTTTCATGTCGTAGAGCAAATCGACGTTTCGACTCAGTATGGCGTTGTTCGCAGAAACCGCATTGATGCTTTGAATCGTCTCCAACACTTCAAAAGCTTTTGCACTTTTTTCAAAACCCTTGAGAACAGCTTTGGTCCCTTTGCTGTATTGCAGTTCAGGTCGAATGCTTTGAGTTATCTTGACGGTTGTCGAAGAAACAGCTTTGACACTTACCGAGTAACGTATGGCACTTGATGAGACTGCGTCTACTTTTTCTATTACAGAGAGAACCTCCTTCCGAATCACTTCCACACTAATCAACGGGTCCATCATTTTCTGACGAATATCATTAATTGCTTGAAGCGTATTCTTTGCAGTATCGGAAGCTAAACTTCCGCTCTGAACCCCTTCGTTCATCACCGCCGTTGCCTGAAGAAGCAGCTCCATCATCGTGTTGCGTTCCTCATCCTCCTGCACCTGCGTGAGCCCCAGTTGATGGTTGCCGATGGCATCTACCACTTGGTCGCGGTACACCTCGCTCTGATTGACCCCGAACAAGGCCGAAAGAAAACCGTCAGCCTGCGAAAACCAATCGTCCGAAATCTTGTCCACTTCTTTTTCGTAATAGTAGTTCGAGTCGTCTATGAGCTTGTCAACCTCGGCGGCATTGAACGTCACCTTTGGAGAGGTGACCTCGGGCTCCTCCTCATGCGAGCTTGGCGCAAGCGTCGGATCGCTCTTCATCCTCAAATACACGCCGCCCGCTTCGGTTTCCACGATCTCCAGCTCTTCACCGTTTTTCAGGCCATCGCCGTCGTAGTCGTCAGACAAATTGCCGTTAATGTCATGATTGAAATCTATCCCGCAGAACTGGCGCGATCCGTTGGAGAGCACCATGGTTCCGTTCTTGATGCGGTCGTTGTAATAGTCAGGGATGCCGTCGTTGTTCGTGTCCTTCGTAAGATCGATAGTCTCAGATTCTATCTGATCGTAGACCTCCTCCAAATCGATGCCGGCTTTCGCTTCATAGTACTTCCCGCCGGTGGACTCGGCCAAATCGCGCAGATCGCCTTCGTTCGCCGTCCCCAAGCCAATCGCGTATACCTTGATGCCCGCCTCGTTCGCCCTCGCTATCTCGTCGGCGTACCAGCCGCCCCCTTCGCCATCCGTGAGGAACACCATGAACTTGTTGCGCGATGATGATCCTTCGAGAACGTCGAGACCCGTTTTCACCCCCTGAGCGCAATCGGTGCCGCCGTTGGCGTACACTGCGTCCTCGAGCGCGGTCATGAGAGCCTCTTTGTCGGCAGTCAGATCGCTGTGCACCGTCGCGCTGTACGTGAAAGAGACGATGGCAGCCTTGTCAACGCCCTCGCGCAGCTTATCGATGAACTGCCTCGTCACGTCCTTCCGCAGTTCATACGGGTCGTTGCTCGACATGCTCCCCGAACCGTCGATGACGAACGCGACGTCTAGCGCGTCGCCGTTCTCCCCCTCCTCAAGCGGAGGGGCTATGTCAGCGTCCCACACCTTGTCGAAAGGAATCTCGTTGATGAGGATGTACGTGGAAAAATGGGAGACCGTCGCACGAACCACGTTTCCTTCGACTATTTGATTTTGCAGCTTCTCAAGCTCCCCCGTCTCCTCGTTCACATAGTAGATGCGCGGCTGAAAATCCTCGTCTGGCGTTCCGAACATCTCCTGATTGTACGAAAACGATATGACGGCCGAATCGAAGGCCCCCTCCACCTTGAAATCATAGGCAGCCCCCAGATACCCCGGTATCGAGGGGCTCACATAAGGGTTGTCGGCCGAGCCGACTTTTTGCACCTCCAGAGTAGGAACCTGCTCAGCTGAAAGGTCCACCGATACCGAAGCGGTCACACGGGTATCGCCCGTGGCTTCGCCGCCGGCAGACGCTTCTGCGGCAAACGAGCTATCCGGCACAAGCGGATCGGTGCCAAGGTACACCTCCCAGCCATCATCCACGCCGTCACCATCGGTGTCGGGATTGTTGGGATCGGTCCCCAGCTCTATCTCACGGCCGTCGGACAGGTCGTCCCTGTCGGTGTCGGCGTTGCCGGGATCGGTATGGTACTTGTCAACCTCTTCGCCATTGGTCAGGCCGTCCCCATCCCAATCCTCGTCGTAGTCGGACACGCCGTTTTCGTCCGTATCAACCTTGAGGGGACTGGTGGAGGTTTTCTTCACCTCTATCCCATCGGGCAAGCCGTCGCCATCGGTATCGGGGTTGTTCGGATCGGTCCCCAGATAATCCTCCATGCGATCGCCCAATCCATCGCCGTCGGAATCCACTTCGTCTGAGTAGAATTCGAACTTCGCAACCACAACCGTATCCTGCGTGATGGGCACGTTGAAGTCGAAGGGCTTTGTGCATTCGACGTCGGCGAACCACCCCTCGAAGGAAAGGAGCTTGGAGCGAGGATCCTCGGGGCGCTCGAGCAGATCGCCGTCGGCCACCTGTTTCTCGCCGAAAACGTCCGCGTTTTCCAGAAGGTCCCGATACTCAAGGGGAATGTAGAACGCCACACGATGCGTGTTCCCAACTTCCGATCCGTCGCCAGGATTACCCGCATCGGGATTCTCCGGCACAGAAGAGGCACCGGCCGCATCAAAAGACACTTCGAGAGAAATGGCGCGATTCTGAGAATCGAGCGTCACATCCTGCTTGGCCTCCAGCGACACCCTTTGGCCAGGCTCAGCAGCATGGGCTTCGCCGGAGGGAGCGACAATGGGGAGAGATCCCGTAGCCAAGGCGACCGCCAGCACGATGCACCACGACTGCGACGCGCGATCTGCCAGCTTCTGCCCAAACGAGACATCGCTTGCTTCAACGCGCCCCCGACGCACATGGACGATCACGAACGCTCCTGCACCGACCAGAATTGCGATTCCCAGAAGCGCGACCACGAGGGCGTCTCCGGTCACCGGCAACAACCCGGTCGCCTTAACGACCTCCGCCCCCACCTCGATCGTGCGCACCTCGCCAGGAGCAAGCGCATCGGCCTTCACGGAAAGGCTTGCGTCTTCGGGCACTTTCAGCTCATCTGGCAACCGAAGCGTCGCCTCGATATTTGAGATCGTCTCCCCCGAAACGTTTTCGACCACCGCCGAAACCGCCGCGGTGTCGCCAAGGGCGTACTCTCCCTTGTCGGTTGCAACCGAGGCTTTGATCCCGTCCTGCTCGAGCTCGGCGGCACTAGCCTGGTCGAACGCGAGAAATCCCGAAATCAGAGCAGCTGCGAATGCAGCCGCCATGCAAACAGCGCACAGCTTTGCACGCAAGACGCCCCTTCTCAACTTGACCACCCTCTCCATTTTGCGGACTTATACGCATCAGGTTAAGTAGGCAAATAATAGTAAAAAAGTTCCAATAAAAGAAAGGTGCGTCCCATTATTGGGCAGGGGCGAACGACATGACGTTGCCCCGCCCTTCTTTTTCGCCCTGATGCCTTTTGCCCCAATGTCTTGCCCTAACGCCCTCTGCGCAGACGAACGCCGATCCGGCTTATCGCGCTCGGACAACGTCCTCGGACTTCGCGCGAACCAAGCGAAAGCAGCAGCCGCGTTGCCGCCGTCGCCCCGCAAAGCAGCGTCGCAAAGCGCTCGCGACCGCCTACGCTTTCTTGGGCAAAACCGTGCTAGTTGAACAGGAGCGCCGCTCCGAAAAGAACAAGCAGGCAAAGCACGAAGCCCTTGATCTTCTCACGCTCAAGAAACCGATCTCGCGGAAACACCGACGTCATCACGTTATCGGGGTTCACGTACACCGTTTCGCGATCGCCAACTTGGCGCGTTGAGTAATCGCCCGAGCTCAAAGGCCCGTCCGTCACGCTGTACGTCTCTCCGCGATACGTGAACCTCCATGTGCTCACATTGTTCAATTGCTTTCCGACCCACCGGAACTTCCCCGTCACGTGCTTGTTTCGCTCGGTGTGAGTGCACACCGCCTCGACAGGCTCAAAGCGACGCATGCGAAGGCGCAACCGCACCCACGAGACCAGAAGCAAAGTTGTAGACAAAAGCACCGCGACCGAAATGGCAATGACCGGCAGCAACGATACGAAGCTCGACATGTGTTCCACCTTCCCAAAAAACGCGCGTTCGCATGGCCCTTCGGCGCGCTTGCCGAATACGAAGCCGCCTCCGCGCCGACCGCTCTTTGCCGTCCTGCGCAGACTGCGCCATGAGCGAGCGCGGTCGCGCCCGGATGGCGGCCGCCTCCGCGCCGACCAGTATTACAAATATGATTGCGGTATCATACCAAACACATTTTCAGAAAGCGCACCTTCTGCCCGATAATGGGACGACAACCGCATTGCCTCGCGGCCATGAAAAACCGGCCCTTCGACGATGGCGCGGCATGCCTCGGATCGCGCGCTTCACCGAGCAGACCCTGCGCGCCATGGAAGCGCCCCTTCGGCGCACGAATGCGGAACGGATCCTCCGCGACGCGAAGCCGCCTTTCAGGACGATCATGCCGAGCCGCAACCCGCCCCGCGCTCTCGCATCGTCCCAGAAAGCACGCTTAACTTTTGATGACGATTGCGTAAAAGATGGCACGCCACTGCGGCGTTTGTGGCAAGATGGAGCATTGCATAGTCGTATGCGGGGACACATTGCAGCGCGTTTCGCACCCGGACCTGAAGGAGGCATGCGCGCGTGCCATAAGGAGACACCATGGGCTTTCTTTCGAAGTTCGAAGGCAAGATGGAAGACACGTTCGAAGGCGCGGCCGACAGGATGTTCGACGCGCCCATCTCGCCTGTCCAAATAGCGAAAAAGGCCGAGAAGCAGATGCGGCGTGAGAAGATGGTGGGCGCGGGCAAGCAGTATGCCCCCACGCTGTACACGGTGCTGGTCAATCCCGACGACGACCAACGGCTGTTCGGCTACTACCCCACGCTCGCCGGCGAGACGGAAACATATTTGGACGCGAAAGCCGCCGAGCAGGGCTTGGTCATGGACGGCCAGCCGCTCGTCCGCTTCATTGTGGACGAAGGCCTGAAGCGCGGGAAATTCGAGATCATCGCCGAGGCGGTGGCCGCTCCCATCGTCGCCCAGCTGCGTGAAGAGGAGATGCAGCGCTACGGCCTGAGCTCCGGCGTTCCAAGCTACGCGCAGCCCTATGCGCAGCAGCAACCCTATGGCGCGCCTGCCGCATTCGACCACGGCCAAGGCTTCAACGCAGCAGGCGGATACGGCTACGATCAGCATGTCCCTCCTTACGATCCGCTCGCCTCAGACGCCCCCTTCTACGATGATTACGAACACGACGGACAGTCGGATGCACGGCAAGACCGCATGCCCAACGAGTTCGATGGGCCTTTAGGCTACGACGGCCTTCCGATCGACGGTTTCTCCGCACCCGCGGCCATTCCCGACCTCCCTGGCGCGCCTTCGGCCGTAGGCGCAGCTGCCGGCACAATGGCCCCCGCCGTCGCCAACACCGTGGCGTTCGCCGGCGGCGCGCGCAGCGCAACGCCGGTTCCCGCACAGGGGGCCGTACACGCTCGCCTCGTGGACGCCTCGAGCAACCGCACCTACGACCTGGCCGCCGCGCGAGTGCTCATCGGACGCGAATCGAGGAACGACGTGGCGGTGCGCGATATGAACGCTTCGCGCACGCACGCTGAGCTCAGGCGCGATCCCTCGGGCGTATGGGTGCTGAGCGACCTCGGTTCCACAAACGGCACCTTCGTGAACGGCCGCCAGATCACCACGCAGCCGCTTTCCGACGGCGACCGAATCACCATCGGCGTGACGAACCTCGTGTTCACGCAGGCTTAAGCGGAAACGGAAGGATCACCCGTGATCGACGTCGTACTGCTCATCGTGCGCCTGCTGTTCGTCGCGCTCTTGTACCTGTTCCTGTTTGCCCTCATGAAATCAGGCATAGGGCTGGTGCGCGGCCAACGCAAGAAAGAGCGCACATGGAACCTGTCGGTTGAACGAGGACCCAAGGAGTTGCGCGGCGTGTCCATCGTGGTGCGCGGACCGGTCATCGTGGGACGCAACCCCGGCGCCGACATCGTCATCGGCGCGGGTTACGTGTCGGGCCGTCACGCTCGCTTCAGCCTCATGGGACAGAACCTCTTCGTCGAGGATCTTGGATCCACGAACGGCACCGCCGTGAACGGCCAGATTATCACCGAGCCGATCGCGTTGCGTAACAACGACGTCGTCAACGTGGGCGACGTGGCCATCCGCGTGAGGTTTGCCTGATGGCCGCCGAACGCTCGTACAAATCCACGCCGCGCACGCGCAAAGGCGCGATCACCGCTTTCGGCAGCCGCACCGACATCGGCTGCCTGCGCGACCATAACGAGGACAGCCTGGTGGTCGCGCCTCCCCTGTTCGTCGTGGCGGACGGCATGGGAGGCCACGCCGCGGGCGAGGTCGCATCCGAAATAGCGGTGGACGTGATCGCCGCGCTAGCTCCCGAGCACCCCGACGGCGAGGTTCTCGCGCATGCGGTGCAAGAGGCGAACCGCGCCGTCATTCGCGCAGCCCGCGAGGGCCGCGGCCGCGAAGGCATGGGAACCACTGTGACGGCCGCCATGCTGGAGGGCGAGCGGCTCGTCATCGCCCAGGTGGGCGATTCTCGCGCCTACCTGCTCCATCAAGGAAAACTCCAGCAGCTCACGCGCGATCACAGCCTGATGGCCGACATGATAGAAGCGGGCCAACTTACACCGGAAGAGGCGCGCACCCATCCCCAGCGTTCGGTGATCACGCGCGCCCTCGGCAGCGACCTGCGCCTTCAACCCGATATCTACGAGATCAACGTGGAGGCGGGCGATCGTCTGCTCATCTGCTCCGACGGCCTATCGGGCATGGTGTCCGACGAGGAAATCGAGCACACGCTTCGACGCGTTCAAGATCCTCAGCGCTGCGCTTCGCAACTGGTGAACGAGGCCATCGCGAACGGAGGGCACGACAACGTCACCGTCATCGTGTCCGACGTGGCCGGCTTCGCCGAAGCACGTCGGAAGAAGATGGCGCGCAAGACGAAGGTGTTCATCGCATTTGTGCTGTTGCTGTTCGTTGCCATCGTTGCCGGCACGGCATGGGGCGCGAAAACCTACCTTGACACGGCGGCCTTCCTCACGGAGGACGACGGCAAGGTGGCCATCTACCGCGGCATGCCCGGATCGCTGCTCGGGTTTTCGTTCTCGCGCTACGAGCGCACCACCGACGTGCCCGTCGACCAACTACAACCCGGCGTGGCGAACCGTTTGCAAGCGGGCATCCGCGTGGACAGCGTCGCCGACGCCGAAGCGCTCGTGGAGGAATACGAGGAGGAGATCGCCGCACGCGAAACGCCTCCCGGCACGAGCGGAGAAGAAACGGACGACAAAGAAGGCGGCGCCGGCGCAAAGGACGAGCCCGCCAACACCGACGCGAAGGACGCGCCTGCCAGCGCCGGCGCCGACGGTCTCGTCCCTGCCAGCACCTCCAACGATGCGGCAAACGCCTCCGAACGGGGTGACGTCGCATGACGCGCCGCAACCTCGAACTTGTGCTGCTGTGCGTGGCCGCGCCACTCGTGGCGCTGCTGTTCGTCATGATCGCCCTCAACCAAGGGCAGGATCTCGATGCGAACGCGCTCGGCGTGCCTGCGGGCATCTTCGCGGCGTTCGTTATCGCGCACATCGCAACGCGCCGGTTCGCCCCCGGCGCCGACCCGGCGCTTCTGCCCATCGCGTTCGCGCTGTCGGGAATCGGCATCGCATTCGTCACCAGGCTCGCACCCGATCTGGCCGTCAACCAGGTGATGTGGCTGCTCCTAGGCGTTGCGTTCATGGTTCTCGTGCTCGCCTTCGTACGCAACCTTGACAAGGTGGCCAACTACAAGTACACGCTCATGATCCTGGGTTTCCTGCTGCTGCTCTCGCCGCTCATCCCCGGCTTGGGTCAGGAGATCTACGGCAGCCGCATCTGGCTCCACATCGCGGGATTCTCGTTCCAGCCCGGCGAGATAGCCAAGATCATCATCGTGCTGTTCCTTGCGGGATATCTCGCCCAGAACCGCGAGATGCTCTCCGTGTTCACAGTGCGCATAGGGCCGTTCAGGCTGCCCGACATCCGGACGCTGCTGCCGCTCATCCTCATGTGGGGCGTCGCACTGCTCATCGTGGTGTTCGAGAAGGATCTCGGCAGCGCGCTTGTGCTGTTCTTCATGTTCCTCGTCATGCTGTACGTGACCACGGGCAAAAAGTTCTACCTTGTCATCGGACTGGGCCTCATCGCCGTGGGCGGCGTAGGCGCGTTCCTGGCGTTCGATCACGTGCAGGTGCGCGTGAACACCTGGCTCGACCCGTTCGCCGATGCGCAGAACACGGGCTACCAGCTCACCCAAGCCATCTACTCAATCGCCGACGGCGACCTGTTCGGCGTGGGACTAGGCAACGGCCTGGCCGAGCAGATACCCGTCGTGGAAAGCGATTTCATCTTCGCCGACATCGCCGAGGAGATCGGCCTTTTGGGCGCTGCCGGCGTGCTGCTCTTGTTCCTGTGCTTCGCCATCCGCGGATTCGTGACGGCGGCGCGCGCGAAAAGCGATGTGAGCTCGTTTGTGGCCGTGGGCCTCACCTCGGTCATCGTGCTGCAGGCGTTCATCATCGTGGGCGGCGTGACGAGGCTCATCCCGCTCACCGGCATCACGTTGCCCTTCATCAGCCAAGGCGGCTCGTCGCTTCTGGCAAGCTTCATCATCGTGGGCTTCCTCTTGCGCTGCGGCGACGAGGGCACAGGCGTCGGCCAGGAGATGACGAGCGCGACCAGTTCGCTTCACGCCAACAGCGTGCTGGGACGGGTGTCGCTCGGCAAGCGCCTCTCGCATTCCATGCTGTTCTGCTCGACGCTATTCGCGTTGCTCGTGGCCAACCTCACCATGATCATGGTGGTGCAGGCCGACCATTACCAGAACATGCCGGGCAACAACCATTCTCTCGCCAAGGAAGCGCGCACCGAGCGCGGAACCATCTCCACCTACGACGGCATCGTGCTCGCCCAGAGCGTGCCGACCGAAGACGGCGCCTTCGAGCGAGTCTATCCTGCGGGCGACCTCGCCAGCCAAGTGGTGGGTTACTCGTCGCCCCAGTTCGGCACGTCCGGAATCGAGCAAGCCTACAACGACACGTTGAAGGGCGAGCGGAATTTTGCCTCGTGGACCGACGTGCTGAACTCGCTCGCCGGTATCGGCGGTGCGGGCAACGACGTCGTTCTCACGTTGAATTCGAAAATACAGCAAGCGGCGCAAGACGCACTGGCCGGCCGCAAGGGCGCGTGCGTGGTGATGGACCCTGAAACGGGCGCCATCCTTGCCATGGCCTCCTCGCCCACCTATGACGCCGCCGACTTCGAAACGGTCATCGAGCAAGCCAACGCCGACCCCTCCGACACGCGGCTCATCAACCGCGCCATCCACGCGCTGTACTCTCCCGGCTCGACGTTCAAGGTCGTGTCGTTGGCGACCGCGCTCGAAGACGGCGTGGCGGACGAAAGCACCGTCTACAGCGCCCCCGGCAGAATGGAAATCGGCAACGCCGACGTGGTGAACTTCGACGGCAACAACTATGGGTACCTTACGCTGGCCCAGGCCACCGAGCTGTCGGCCAATACCGCATTCGGCCAGCTGGGCGTTCAGATGGGACCGAACACCCTCGTCGCAGGCGCCGAGGACTTCGGATTCAACAAAGACATCGAGTTCGCCTTGACCCTTTACACCTCGCTTATGCCCGACCCCGACGACATGACGGAGTGGGAGACGGCCTGGGCCGCCGCCGGCGAGAACGTCGGCGAGAACGAGACGCCCAACCATCCCAGCCCCAACGGCCCCCAAGCCACCGTGCTCGAGATGGCACTGGTAGGCTCTGCGATCGCCAACGACGGCACCATCATGCAACCTTACATCGTGGACGGCATCTACAACGCCAACGGCGAGCGCAGCTTCGCCGAACAACCCACCAAACTCATGCAAGCCGTCAGCGAGACCACCGCCGGCCGCGTGCGCGACGTGCTGGTAGGCGTGGTGAACAACGGCACCGGCACCGACGCTGCCGTCGACGGCGTGCAGGTGGCGGGCAAAACCGGCACTGCCGAGAAGGCAGACGGAAACAACAGCTGGTTCGTCGGCATGGCGCCCGCTGACGATCCTCGCGTGGTGGTGTCCATCATCGTCGAGGACGGCGAAGAGGGCGTGGGCGCCCAGAAAGCGCAGAATGTATTGAAAACAGCCTTGGAAGTACAAGGGCTTTTGTAAGTAAGGTATGCTGGAAATGGCACCTCAAACCCGAAACGCCGCTTAAACCAGCAGGTGGCCCGAAGGAGCAAAACGTGACCGAGAGCATGATAGGCAGAGTATTCAACAACCGCTACCAGATCACCGAACGCATCGGGATCGGGGGCATGGCGGAGGTGTACCGCGCGCAGGACAATGTGCTGGGCCGCCTCGTCGCCGTTAAGGTGATGCTGCCTCAGTATGCGGCCGACCCTGCCTTCACCCAGCGCTTCAAGCAGGAGGCCGCCGCCGCTGCGAACCTGCAAAGCCCCTACATCGTGAACGTGTACGACTGGGGTCAGGACGACGGCACGTACTACATCGTGATGGAGTTCGTACGCGGAAGCGACCTCAAAACCGCCATCAACGAGCGCGGCGCCATCAACCAGCGCAAGATGGCCGAAATCGGCTCGCAAGTGTGCCAGGCGCTTTCCGTC
Source organism: Gordonibacter sp. An230 (assembly GCF_002159915.1). Lineage (GTDB taxonomy): Bacteria > Actinomycetota > Coriobacteriia > Coriobacteriales > Eggerthellaceae > Rubneribacter. The sequence continues at coordinate 127,374 of NZ_NFJP01000009.1, read as the reverse complement.
GCGCACGGGCTGGACATCATCCACCGCGACATCAAGCCGCAGAACATCATGGTGCAGCCAGACGGCAACGTGAAGGTGATGGACTTCGGCATCGCGCGCGCGAAGAACTCCGTGAAAACGCAAACGTCCAGCGTGCTGGGCACGGCGCACTACATCTCTCCCGAACAGGCGCAGGGCAAAGAGCTCACCGCCGCGAGCGACATCTACTCGCTCGGAATCGTGTTGTACGAAGGCGCCACCGGGCGCTTGCCCTTCGATGGTCCCGATGCCGTGAGCGTGGCCATGAAGCAAGTGAGCGACCAGCCCGTGCCGCCGCGCGAGATCAATCCCGACATCGATCCAGCACTCGAGGCCATCATCATGAAGGCCATGGAGAAAAACCCTGCTGAGCGCTTCGCCACCGCCAAAGACATGCGCCTTGCGCTCAACGACTACCTGGCTGGCCGGCCCGTCAACCTGGGAGGCGCCTTCACGAGCGCCGAGACGCGCGTCATGGGTGGGGTGGTGCCCCCCATCGGCGCGGCAGCCGGCGACGGCACGGCCGTCATGCCCGCCGTAGGCGGTGCGAACCCGGGCGGCGGCACGCCGGGACAGCGCTCCTTCCGTTCCGACAACACCGGCAAGAAGGGGCCGAACAAGAAGGTCATCGCCATCGGCATCGTAGCGGCGCTTGTAGCCGCGCTCGCCCTCGTGGCGGTTATCGGGATGGCCATGGGAGGACTCATGGGCGGCCAGAAGGGCGACCCGGTGCCCGACGTGGTGGGCAAGACCGTCGAAGAGGCCACGCAGCTCATCGAGGACGCGGGTTTCGAGGTGGGTGCCGTCGAAGAGGCCTACGACGAGAAGGTGGAGGCTGGCAAAATCATCAGCCAAGATCCGAAAGCCAACGAAAAGCGGGAGAAGGGCTCGAAGATCAACCTCAAGGTGTCGCAAGGCGCCCAGGAAATCGAAGTGCCCGACCTGACGAACATGACTGCCGAGGAAGCACGCCAGGCGCTCACCGTTGCTGGGCTCAAGTACAAATCTGGCGAGGCAGGCTATTCCGACTCGGTCGAGAAGGATCGCATCTACAAGCAGAATCCCGTCGCCGGCACCAAGGTGTCCAAAGACTCCGAGGTTGTCTACCACTTGTCTCTCGGCTCTGAGGGCATCGAAGTGCCCAATGTGGTGGGCCTTTCGCTCAACGACGCCATCAAGAAGATCAACAACGTTGGCTTGCTGGTTGACGAGAACTACACCTACGAGGAAAGCGACGAGCCGAAAGGCACCGTGCTCAGCCAAAACCCTGCAAGCGGCAAACTGGAGGAGGGCGGAATCGTCTCCCTTACGCTAAGCTCAGGCCCGAAAGCCACCACCTACACGGTGTCCGTCAACTCCAACGGCGGCGGCACCGTCAGCACAAGCGCCACGTCGGTGGAGGAAGGCGGTTCTGTGACCATCGTCATCACCCCGAACAACGGCTACGAGGTGGCGTCGGTGCGCGGCCTCGACGGCGTTCCTTCAAACGGCGGCACGTTCACGTTGTCGAACGTCACCAGCAACATGAACATCAGCGTCGAATTCCGGCAAATATCGTCAACCGATCCGGACGGAGGAGACAACAATACGCAAAATCCCGTCTCGTAAGAGCTTCGGAAGCGCAGCGGCGGTTGAGTGCTCATCGCCACCGCCGCTGTTATGCTACAATAGCCACCACGCCTCCGTAGCTCAGGGGACAGAGCACCGCTCTCCTAAAGCGGGTGTCGGCCGTTCGAATCGGCCCGGGGGCACCATCGAACCGCGCAAGCCGTCGACCGAAGTCGGCGGCTTGTTTGCATTTTGAAATGCGGCAAAACCATGCAATCACAAGGCACTTCGCGCAACCACCCAAAGCGCTTCGCAGTGCAGAGCCTTCGCTTCCGAGGAGGAGCTACGATGCGGCCGCGACCTACTCGCAATCCAAACGATGCCGTTCCGCGAGCTCGCGCTCCCCTACCATCCCTTTGTCGAATCCATGTCGCAAGCGATGCCTTTGCCAGCCTTATGATACGAGCATAACGAAATGGGCTGCGTGAATCTCATCGTTCACGCCCTCTGCACGATACTCAATACCCAAAGCGTATTCCTTGCCGCCATGCCCATCCGGCGCATCCAACACTCGCATGCTGCCCATCGTCACGCGCTCGCACACTACACCATCCAATGCGGGAGACGGTTTGAAGTGGAAAACGTGCCACGCTTCGTACGGAAAAACACCTCGGCATGATGCAAGCCGGCCATAAGACCGACCGGCTTCGAAGCGAGGGCAAACTCCCGGCGCACCCGTTCGCCCACGCCGCGCACGTCCCTTTCGGTCGCAAAGCTCAACGGAGTATACAGCACGCCCCTATTTCCCAATTCGATAGTTCGGCGCACGTAATCATGCACCTGCATCTCATTCGGAGCCGTCCTGTTCAAATCACCGTGGAACCCATTCCACATGGATTCGATCTCGTCGCCTTTGGCCTGCATGTATCCGAGATTTGCCAAGACCACATGCAACGAGCAAGGGAAGCACGAGTTGAAATACGCCATGGTTTTGAAACTGAAGCCGTCTTTCTTCTGCCACATAAGGAGCATCCTTTCAGAACATGGTCTCGCATACCGTCGGAAACGCAAGCGCCATGCCGCATCCTATTTCTCCGGATCCGCCCAAAACACCTGGTTGAGCGTCGTGCCGCCAATGGTGATGGTTCGACGGGCGATCAGAGGGAACGTCTCATCCATCGTCATGCGCTCCGGCTCCCACGCAAGCCCCGTGGCCCCATACGCGCGAACACGGATATCGCGGGCATTCGCAGGAAGGGGAATGGATGCCGAGTACCCAGCGGTCACATGCGCTCCGTTTCCTTGCCATCCCCGTTGTTCCACGATTTCGTTTCCCTGTTCGTCGTAAGACACCTCGCTCCAAGATATACTGAACCGCGCCACATAGGCCCCCTGATGCTGCACCACCAGCGTGCCAGATCGGTACTCCGTCGCCGTGCTGGTGATGTACTCGGTTGTTCCTTGGATGCTGGCTATGCGGTTGTCTTTCAGGAACGCCACCGTATAAGCCAGCGGGAATGCCGGGTTTTCTGCAGAAAGAACGGCATTTTCGCTGATGAGATCGTTTACTTTCGCAATTATGCCGTCGTTTTCCAAATTGCCGTTCACCACCACGGGCCTGCCGCCCAAGGCAACGATCGTGCAATCGATGTCCTTGCCTTCCGAGGACGATTGCATCTCCCCCGTCGACACCACTGTGCCGCCATCAACTTTCAGGCTGGAATCGAGGCGCGACTTCAGCTCGGATGAACCCATGGACGACTGAAACAGCAGGTACACCTCACGTCCGTACTGCACGTTCTGCACATAGCACGGAGGGTTGGCGGAGTCAACTTTGCGTCGCACGTCTTCCCATGTCACTTCATCGGCAAACACATCGGCTGGTGCGGCGGGCAACTCTGCGGAAACCGTATAGTATATCTGCCGGAACTGGATGAGATAGGCCGACGTCTCCTGGCGCGTGATGGAATCGAAGTTGAGGCCCAGCTTGCTTTGCATGTACTCCACGTCGCAGCCAAACGTCAACGCCATGGACTTCTTGTCATACAGGATGCTTTTCTTGTACTGCATATTGGCAGGAATGGCATGCGAAGATGCTTTATCGGCAAGCCAATTGTTCAGCAGCGTGTTGACACCCTCGGACACACCCGTGTAGTCGTTTCGCTGCACGATCACATGGTTGTCGCCAGTGAGACCCGGAAGGTCGATGGTGAGGGTCATTGGACGGCGCTTCAGCACCAACGGATCGGGCACGCCTTCCACGAGGCGCTGATTGCCAAGCAGCAAGCCGCCGGGATAAGCCACGTCTTTGCGCGCGTTGGGAACCGCAATGTCGTACTGACCGCTGATGCTGTGCTTGCTTTTCTCCACCACGACGAACGATCCGCCTTGCAGTCTGCCCGATCGCGGAACGAAGCTCTCCACTTTCTCCCCTGAAAACGCCATGACCTCTTCGGGGCGATAATCGAGCGCCCAAATACCCTCGTTGATGGCGGACGCATTCTCGCTTCTGTTGATCATCTCGAACGATTCCATAGGATCCTTCCTCTTCTCGCCATCTCTACCGCACTCTTTTGCATGTAACTTGCAGATTTTCCGTACGCCGCTTGGTTATCTTCAAGCGGCATTAAATTCCTACTAAAATAGTATTATTATAACTCTTGTCTTTTTATACTATAGAAGCTACTGGGTCAAGATTATTATTGTCTTAAGCACTAAACATCGCGCGAAAGGAAGCGCCATGGAGAAATCGATCCACCGCAATCTGCTGAAACAACAGATACGAGAAGCGTACGGACAAGTCCTGTTCGCCTATTCCGCCCATCTATCTTGCGTCGGCCGCATCAGAAGGCGCGAACGCACGGTCAAGTGGCTTCAGATTGGAGCCTCGGCCATAACCGCTGGAGGATGCCTAAGCGTCGTTGTCACAGAGGAAACGGCCATGGCCTTCGTAAGCGCCGCGTTGTCCACCCTCACCCTCGCGCTCGCATCGTACTCGAAAGACGCCAACCTCGCCCTTGAAGGAAAGAGGCACGCAGATGCAGCGAAGGCTTTCTGGGTCATGCGCGGACACTACCTGTCCCTTCTAACCGACTTCGACACCTTGAGCGACGAGAAAATTACCCAAGAGCGCGACTCGCTCGCCAAGCAGACCGAGCAGATCTACGCCAAGGCACCAACGGTTGATATCCGCAGCCACTCCGACGCGCAGCGCACGCTCAAAGTGGATTCTGGTCGCCCCTTGGGCGAGCAAGAGCTGTCTGATCTATTGCCGGCATACCTGCAGTAGCGCTCAGAAGCGGTCAGCCGCGCCCGCGGAAGGCGGGCCTTTGAACCACTCTCACGAGAGAAGGGACTCCTCCATGGCGCTCAACGGCATCGATATTAGCGATTACCAGCAAGGCCTCGACCTCTCCCAGGTTTCCTGCGACTTCATGATATGCAAGGCCACCGAGGGAACGGGCATCGTGCATTCAACGTGCGATCCGTTCATCCAAAAAGCCAAAGCGTTGGGCAAACTATGGGGATTCTATCATTTCATGAATGGAGAGGATCCTGTCGCACAGGCCGACTATTTCGTGGCAAACTGTCGCGGGTACTTCGGTTCAGGCGTTCCTGTGCTCGATTACGAAATGTACGGACGCATCGGAACGTCTGGAGCCAAAAAGTTCCTCGACCGCGTGCTCGATCTCACCGGCGTGCGCTGCGTGGTGTACATGAGCCGAAGCGTATGCACCGAGGAAGATTGGTCGGCCATCGCGCCGAACCATGCGTTGTGGGTGGCGCAGTACGCGAGCAACGACCCCACAGGATACCAGGACGAACCGTGGCTTCCCGGCGGCGGCTTCGGCGCATGGAGCACATGCGCGCTTCATCAGTATACGTCGAACGGACGACTCCCAGGCTACAACGGGCCTCTCGACTTGGATATCGGATATCTGACGCCGGACGCATGGACGAGCATCGCACGTGGAGGCAAAAACGAGGCGTCTGCAAGCGCAGCGCCATCATCGGGGACGACAGAGCCCGCATCAACGCATGCGTCCGTCACACCCGACTCGTCGGAGAATCTGCTCGACCTCGTCGCTTCGGTGATGCGCGGCGAACGAGGCGATGGCGACGAACGCAGAACCTCGCTGGGGAAGCGCTACGACGAGGTGCAGAGGTTCATCGACTATGTGGCATCCGCATCTGCATCGCAGCTTGCCGACGATATCGAACGTGGACGGTTTGGCAACGGGAGCCTGCGACGCGCAGTGCTGGGAGAGCGTTACGACGAGGCGCAGGGCATCGTCAACCAACGTGCGGGCATTGGTTCCGAGCGGGTGCACACCGTCCAAGCAGGCGAGACGCTCTCAGACATCGCCGCGCATTACGGCACCTCATGGCAGGTCCTCGCCCAAACGAACGGTATGGCCAATCCCAATCTCATTTACCCTGGTCAAATGATCGTCATCGATTGAGCAGCCAAGACACACCCGTCGAAAAAACATGGCAATCCCCAGGCGTCTGCTCGACGCCCCTTGAAAGACGCACGGCCTTGCACGCGACACCGCAAACGCGGCGAAGGCTTTTCCGAGCACTTGCGCAGCCGCTTCCCCGCCTGCCCAACCGCCCTCTTTGCCCCCGCGCCCCCTTGCGCCCTCCTTCGCCTCTCGCTCCGCCCTCGATCCTCCGTTTCACCGCCCCGTCTCGCCTCGCCGCCCATCGCGCCACATCGTATTCCACCGCATCACGCCTCGCACACGCGGAAAGAAGAGGGCCTGCGCATCACGCGGCGCATCGTGCGCGTCAACGGCACTTTGCGCCTCGTCGCAAGCGCGAAAGCATCCGCAACATGACGCGTTCGCCTCCCGCACCGCACCTCGTTGCGCCCCGACTCGCTACGCCGTGCCCCACCCTGCGCGCTACCGTGCCCGCCTCCTTATGTCGTGCCCGCCTCGTCGCATCGTGCCACATCGGCCTTCCCGCACCTCGACCCGCCCCATCATGTCGCGCTTCACCTCGCCCGCTATGCCCCTCCGCGACGCAACTTGCCCCTTCTCGGAGGCCGTCGGCGACGTCGCTCAAAGCGGCGATGGGTTTAGAAGCCTTCTCGTATCTCGCTGTATCGTCAGACAGCAGCGGCCTATTCATCATATTGTCGCCCTTCGGGCCAAAATGAAGCTGCAACCTCGCAAACAAAAATGCTCAAGCGGTTCGACATGCATTTCGGCGCCAATCGAGATATCCCCCCGATTCAATTACCCTAACGGCTCCGAAAAACATCGGAGACCGAAGAAAGGAGGGCGATGCTTCACTTTGGCGGCTCGCCCGCATCGCCGCTCGGCCAGCGGCTCCCATCGGCGCGTCTCTATTCGCAGTCGCAACGCGCTCCGCCCACCAGCATGAGGCGCACGCACGTGCCGCTTCCCAGCTCGCTATCCACCTCCATGTGCGTGCCGGGCCCAAAATAGCCGCAAATGCGATCTCGCACGTTCTTGACCGCGATGCCCAAACCCGTTGACGACTCGGGATGCAGGATGTTCAACCGAGCCTCCTCGGTCATGCCCACCCCGTTGTCGCACACGCTGACAATCACATCGTCGCCGTCCACCTCGGCCGTCACAGAGATCATCAGCTTGCCTTCGGAGGGCATGGCGTGGCGCACCGCGTTTTCCACCAGCGGCTGAATGATGAACGGAGGGATGAGCATGTCGTCGACGCGCGGGTCGACGTTCACCTCCATCTCCACGCGATCAGCACCAAAACGCGCCACTTCGAACGTGAAGTAACGTCTCGTCTGCTCCATCTCGCGCGCCAGCAAGATAAGGTCCGCAGAATCCTCGAGCGTACGCCGATAGAACACCGCGAACTCGCGCAACAACGTTCGCGCCGTCTCGGGGTCGGTGCGAACGAACGAGGCGATAGTGTTGATGGTGTTGAACAAGAAATGGGGATTGATCTGGCTTTGGAGCATTTTGAGCTCCATGCTGGTTGCCAGCTTCGTCTGCTCTTCGAGCGCAGCGGCGGCCATCTGAGTGGACAGCAGCTGGCCGAAGCCCTCCGCGATGGACTTCTGCGTCTCGCTGATATGGTTCGCACGACGGTAGTAGAATTTGAGCGTTCCTGCCACGGTGCGCCCCACAGCCAACGGCACGATGATGGCAGCCTTAATGCTCGTGGATCCTTTGGGGAAGCCGATGTCCTCTGGCGTGAACAGAATGCGCATCTTTCCGTCGGCCAGCGTGGCGTGCGTGGCGTGCGTGCGGATACAGCTGCCCGCAGGGTTCTGCGCCTCCTCGGAACCGGCGTAGCCGAGTATTCGCTCCTTGTCGGTGATGGCCACGGCGATGGCGGCGGTGGACGGCAGCATAAGGCTGCATATCTTTTGCGCCGACTCGCTGTTCAGCCCGTCGTTCATGCACGCAAGCGTTTGACTTGCCAGCTTGAGCACGGCATCCGACTGGCGGGCGCGCACGGAATCGGGATCCATGAGCAACCGAATAACCACCACGATCGACAACGTGAAAATCGCTCCGGCGCACAAAAGCACGGCCACGTTGCGATCTTTCGCCACGATGTTCCACATCAGCACAAGTCCCGACAGCACCGCGACGGTGAACATGAACATCTCGAGGGTGAAGAAGCGCGGCAAGGCGGCGCGCGCCTCATCTGATTCCTGCTGCATAGCACCTCCCATAGGGCGGACGACGCGGCGGGTGCTGCATGCGAGCACGACCGCACCCGTGTTCGCGGCCAACCTTTGCTCTCGGCCCTCTTTCGGCCTGTCTTCAACCGCGAACAGGCGAATGCCCGTCCGCGCCCAGTCGTCGACCGGGCCTCATCGCTACAGTATACCGAATTCGTTGACCACCAGCAGAGCCGCAGCCACCAAGAGAAACCCTCCGAAAACGAAGCGCAGCATGCGCTCAGGCACCACGCTCACCAGCCGCGCGCCGACTATCGCACCGGGGATGGAGCCCGCCACCACGGCGATACCCGCAACGTAGTCGATGTTGCCGAGTAGCGCCTGCTCGACCACGCCAGGGACGGCAAGGATCATCACAGCGATGAGCGATGTGCCAGACGCCTGCCTCATGGCGATGCCCACCAGCGACAGCATGAGCGGCACCATGATGAAGCCCCCGCCAACGCCCACATATCCAGAAGCCAGCCCAGCAACTAGGCCGATGCCCACACCGATGAGGAGCTGCCTGCGCGTCAGCTTGACAGGGGCATCGGAGGCGATCCCTTGCGGCTCCCCGCCCCGCATGCGAGATGCACTCGAGCCCAGCTCCCCCTTCGCGCTTTGCGCGCTTTCGCGCGCGCACGACTCGTCCCCTTGCGCAGGAAAGACGCTTTCACACTCACATGTAAGGTTCTTTTGCGTTCGCGCGAACGGCTCCGTTTCCTCGCATCCCTCAAAAGGTGCAGGGGAAACAGCCTCGAGCGCAGGATCGGCCATGCGGGCAGACACGGAAAGGGAGCCAGCCCCGGGCGTATCTGCAGACAAGGACGCAGGTTCGCAGGCGGCTCTAGACGAGGAGGATCCTTTCGACACGGACGCAGCCTCGCAGGCGGATCCGGCTGCAACGGGTTTTCCCTTCCCCATCTTGACAGCCTTGCCAAGCATTTTCGCCGCAGACCATCCGATGATCAGCGCCGCTGCCGCCATCACAAGCCACGGGGGCGAGATCTGCGCGAGCCACACTCCGATCGGCGAGGTCAGCGCTCCGCCGAGCCCCGCCGCAACTCCAAGCGCGGGCACGCACGTCTTGTGCCGCAGATGCGAAACCGCGCCCGAGACGGACGTGGGAATGATGGCAAACAACGACGTGGCGGTGGACGCAGTGGGGCTCATGCCGAACGCCAACCGAAACAGGGGCACCATAATGGTGCCGCCACCAACGCCGAGCAGGCCGGATAGAACGCCGATGCCCGCACCGATCAACGCTGGCAGGACGAACAAGGTGAGCACTTCCATCGATCCCGCCTTTCCTTGCGCGCTATTCTGCGATATTGAGGCGAATCTCGCTCGTCATTCCAGGATCGACACCCGCAGCGGCAACGGTCTGAGCGGCCGCGAAACGGTCGGCGCCCATGTCCATCTGCCGCTGTGCCGCCGACTGCATGAGAGCCGTTCGCAAAATCTGATCGTTCTCCATGCGCGCCATGAGCTCCGGCCATACGAACTGGAACTCGAAGTACTTCGAGCAATTGCGCTGGGCATACGTGGTGGCTTCGCCAGTTGCCGCCTTCGCGGCCTTGCGGTACGCGCGCTTGTCGGGCCGTGCGAGACTGCGCAGAAACGCCGTCAGGCGGATGCGCTTCGTGATGCCGGGCTCCAAGAACGGCCCGGGATACGGCTCGAGCGACGAGGGCTTCACTTGCAGAAGATCGATCTGCGTGCGGCTATACTCCATCTTGCGGTACTCGTAGAGCCAGCGGAAGATGTCCTGCCTGAAGCGCGTGCCCTCGCTTTCCGTCTCGGGCGGTAGGTGGCGCAGGCTCCACTGGTTGTCGAACCAGATGTCGGAGCCGTACATGCGCAGGTCGAGCATGTAGTCGAGATCTTCGCCGCGCGCGATCCACGGATCGAACGACAAGCGCTTAAACGCCTCCTTGTGCAGCGCCAGGCAGCCGCCGCACACGTGGTTGCTGCGCGACAGACGCGGACTGCGCATGGCCTTTGCGATCATCTTGTTGAATGCTTTGCCCTGCTGCCAAAAATGGTTGTACCACTTGTCTTGGCTCTTCGAGAGATACGACCCTTCGGAATTGAAGTAGAAGCCCGTCTTAGCCAAGATGGGAATACCCTTCTTGGTGAGCTTTCCCAACCCGTACATGGCCTTCTGCAAAAAGTCGGCGTCGTCGATAACCTCGTCGTCGTCGAGGAACACCACCGAGTCGAATCCGAGCACATCGGCCAACACCAAGCCGAGGTTGCGCACGGCGCCGTACCCTGCCAAGCCGATTTCCTTCTGCAGCTTGCCCAAGCCAAGCTGCTCCATGCGCTGTTGGACAAGTGCAAGCTCGGGCGCGCCCACCACCAGCGTGTTCAGCGTGGTGTAGCGGGACACGGCCCCTTGAACCTTCTCGACCGCCTGCATTTCGATGGACGGCTCGCTCACCACGAGCACGAGCACCTGCCCGAGACCGCGCACTTTCTGCAGCGACGCCAGCAAACGGGGCAGCTCTCCAGGCTGCGAGATAGGCGTCGCGTGGTCGTACGTCGTGAGCACGCTGCCGCCTTCCTTGCGACGGCGCGCCGAGACGAATGTGGGAATGACGATAACCGGGTTCATGCACGTCCTTCATTCAAGAGGCGCGGTTTTCGCGGGCGCGCCCATGCTTTTTGCGCATGCTTGATTTTAGCGGTTTCGCCCCTTCGGACGGCGCCCTTCACGTAAACAGCGGAGCCCTGCCACCTGTTCATTATCGAGGACGCGAATCACTGCGAAATATCAGGCTCTTAGGTGGCGTTTGGGCGCAAATGTCGTCGCCGCAAGCAGGTGTTAGGCTGTTGGGATGGAGCGGGTCGCCTCCGCCGAGAAATGGACGCGCTCGACCGAGTTCGGGAGCGGGTCGACGGGATGGGGCGGGTCGCCTCCGCAAGCGCACCCTGGCGCAACATGCGATCATTCGGGCTCCTCGTGGCGAGCCCGATCCCTCTTCCTGCTCGCCCCTTGGCGTCGGTCGGCCAATCACCCGGCATTTCCGAGTTTCCCGCGGCAAGCCCAAACCGTCTTCCCTTCCAGGGCAAGCAGAGGAAGAGCAGGGCCCCGCCAATAAAGGATGCCGTCCCTTGGGTGGCCGCCGCCTCCTCAAGCACCGTCCTGTCGCCGCGCCGCTGCCCTTTGTCGCCCAAAAGAACCTGGCAGTAACCGCATTCAGCCTTTCCGATCAACGCCATCGCGAGGCGCCTCGCCCAGCCGTCCCACGCCTCCATGCGGCATCTCGTCCATCCGCATCGTGCCTTGCGCATCCGACTACCGCACCGCGCCGACCTTGCCTTGCCCTTCGCCTAGCGCCTTCACGCGGCGCCTTGTCGCGCATCGCGGCTTTTGCATCATGTCCTTCCGCTCCGCTTTTCTGTTGCGCGCCCATCTGCGACATACCCCTTCGGCCGCCTTTCCCCATCGCGTCCTCGCTGAACCCTCCCGCGCTCGCATTCGCGCCGACCCCCCCCCTTGCGCCGCTCGCTTCCATGCCGGGCCGTTCGCCGCCTGCTTCCGCACCGACCGCTCATGCCGCTTCCACCCATGCTGCGCACGCCCGCAGTCCACCTCGTGCGACCGACCACGCCACCCACTTGCGCGGCCTTTTTCGTTCTGAGCCTGCCGTTTCATGTGAAACACTTGTCGTAACAGCGCAGCGCAAAGCACAATAGAGCAAATGCCCCGTATGGAACATCGGGAAAATGCAGGTGGACGAAATGGCAGCCGACATCCTCTTCGCCAACTACGCTTTCGCGCGCCCGGCCGTTCTCGGACGCCGTGCACGATCTCGCCATGCGCTCTCGCACATTGTTCAGTACGAGCGACCTTCCGCAACGTGGCCCCTATCGCCGCAGGGCCTTTCGCCTTGCGCATCTGGCAACGCTTCCACTCCTTCCGCACCGCCCCCTCGAGATGACCTAGCGGGGCATCACCGGCATGCGCGCCTCGCAACGCCTCCGTCGTTTCCGCATCCCTTGCGCATGTGAACGAAAATGCACAGTGCTCGATCAGGCTTTCGCACGACAACCGAAAACGACGCAGCAACCTGACGCTTTCGGCAACAAGAATGCGAACGGTCGGAGAGGAAACGCAGATGAACCGCGGAGAGAGGGAGGGGCAGATGGGCAAACAAGGAGTTTGGGCGCGCGGTAGCCGAAGGCAAAGGGCCCAGGAGGCGGGAGTCGGAAGCGAGAGGAGCGGAGGCGGCGCTACCGCCTGCGCCCTCACTCGACGCGAGCAGCCACTTTCTTCGCCACGCCAAAGCGCTTGAGGGCTTCAAGCAGCGGCAGCCCCAGCACGTACATGACAAGCGCCTCGCCGACACCTGTGGCCACAACGCCGAACAGGTACATGGGCACATACATGCCATCAAGCGCGATCGTGGTGAACGGAATGGTGTAATAGCCCAAACCCTGAAGCAAAAGCGGCAGATAAGCGGGCACGATGAGAGCGTTCGCAATCACGGGGCCGAGCAACGCCAGCTTCGGACGCTCTCGCATCTTCCAGCACCACAGCGCTCCGATGAACGTCGCCAAGCTGCCGAAAACCACGTCGAGCAGACCGAGCGCACCCGTACCGTTGATAGCGAGCGCGATGAGGTTCGCCAGAGCGCATCCCACCGTAAGCCCTGGCACCGCCGAGGGCGTGAGCGCCGCCAACACGCACACCGCCTCCGAGATGCGGAACTGCACCGGACCCCACGCAAGTCCTTGCAGCAGCATCAGCGCCGCAAGAGTGGCCGCCGCGTACACAGCCGCGATCATGCCAGATTGGGCAAGGTACGCCGTCTTCTTGTTGGTCATGGTTTCACACTCCTTGTCTCCACACGGCACAACAGCGCGGAGCAGGCGAACGCATCGCCCAACAGGCGGTGAGCGAACAGCGGTTCCGCACGGCATCGCCGCGGGCTATGGGCAACTGACAGTCCGCGAGTGCAGGGCCCAACGATGCAAACGCGCAGCTTTCGCAGGATCGACGCGCGCCCCGACCCCACGAAGGCCATAGCGAAGTATAGCAGAAACGACCAGGGCGCTCTCCTCCTATTGCGCGCCATGCCGCATAGACAAAATGGAAGCAATAGCGAAAGAGGGGCGAAAGGCATCCCGAACAGCGCAGGCCAACACGCATATGAACCATGATCTCGAACAGCGCGATGAGGCGGCCCTCGCGACGGTGGGGCTGACGTCGCCCGAGGCCATACGCATGCTGCACCAGTCCTCCTCGAATCATCGCCATCAGCCAGAGCCCGTCACCCAACGACCTTCACCCTAGACGGCAACGTAGAAAACACGACGCGTGAAAAGCGGATGCGGGAGCTAGCAACCATCGAGCGCGGACGCCGCCTCTGCGACGAAACGCTGGCGAAACTCGGCATACCCTCTACCAAAAACTTTTCGACATGCCGTACAACCAGCTGAAAGAGCTCGCATTCGCCGAAAAAGACGCAACGGTTTTTAATATGGCGAGCAAACCGAAGACTTTAGCGAATATAACATAATTTGTAACCAATTTTCACACGCTATGTAGCCAATGCGTGCGCATACCAGATCCGCAGCCGAGCGCGCACCGCCCTAGCGCCTCTTGCGAGGCTTGCCTTTGCGGGCGGAGGCCTTCGTGCGGTCGGAGGCTTTTTCGCCGCGCATGCGGCGCGCCTGCTCGCGCCGATCACGCAGCTCGTGCGTCTCGCGTTTGAGCGCCTGATAGGACTCGAACCTCTCGGCGCTCAATGCGCCGGAGCCCACAGCGGCACGCACGGCGCAACCAGGCTCGTCCACATGGCGACAATCGCGGAAACGGCACTGCTCGGCCAGCTTCTCCACGTCGGCGAAAGCCGCCCCTATGCCGGCATCGGCCTCCCACAACCCCAGACCCCGCACGCCAGGCATGTCCACGATGAAGCCGCCGCCGGGCACGGCCACCATCTCGCGGCTCACCGTGGTATGGCGGCCCTTGCCGTCGTCGCGCACAGGCGTCGTCTCCTGCACGGCGGATCCCACCAGCATGTTCACCATGCTCGATTTCCCCACGCCGCTCTTCCCGATGAGCACGGCTGTGGTGCCCGCAGGCACGAGCGCGCGCACAGACTCTATGCTGGCGGGATCGTTCTCCGATACGACAAGCGTCCGAACATCCGGTCCCACGAGCGCGCGCACACGGTCGCTCACGGCAGCGGCGTGCTCCTCGCTTTCCGCAAGGTCGGCCTTCGTCAACACGACGGTCACCGCAGCGCCCGTCTCGTACGCCAGCACCAGCTCGCGCTCGAGCCTCCGCACGTTCACGTCGGCCAGCGGCTGCGCCACGAGCACTCGGTCGAAATTCGCCGCCAGCACCTGCGGCAACGCGCGTTCGGTGGGGTCTTTGCGCACAAACGCGCGCGTGCGCGGCCGAATGCCGCCAATGATGCCCTTGTCATGGCCCTCCGGTACGTCGACGTCCACGAAATCACCTATGACGGCGCGCACCTCCTCGCCCTTCACCAATGCGGTGGCATGCTCACAGCGCACGAGCTCTCCGCGCTCGGTGCGCACGAGAGGATACCCGCGATCAAGCTTGACGACCTGCCCCTTCTGCACACGCCCTCCCCTTCTCGCGCTTAGCGCTGTCGCTCGCGCAACCAGTAGAACACCCCGAGCATGGCCAAGCCAGCCGCCACAGTCACGACGCCGGGAACGAACGCCTTCGCATCGAACTCGTCCGGCATCTCCTCACCGCGCGACACCACTGTCACCACTTCAGCATGGAGATCGGAAATACCATCGTGATCGGGGCATACCAAGTGGAACGTTCCACGCACCTGCAGCATGGTGCCACGTGCGCCATACCTGCCGAACGTGTCGATTTTCATCACTTGCTCAGAGGTCATGTACGCCGATATCGTTGACGAGTCGCCCTCGGCCGAAAGCGTGATCCATTGATGGCGATCATCCAAACCCGACCGGATGCCGTCACCGACAACCTCCCCCACCACTTGCACGGTCTGGTTGTCGTAATAGGAGTCGGCTTGGGCAAGATCGCCGATGGATGTGTCGTAGATGAACGAACTGTCAGGAAGCTGCTGGGTATTCACCGCATTGCCACCCTCCGCAGGCTCGTCGGCGAAAGCAACGTCCGACCTCCCGTCCATGCAGCCAAGCATCGGCATACCCGCAAGTCCAAGCGCCATCGCAAGCGCCATCGCCAAGCCCAGCTTCGAGACCAGCTCCCTCGCCAGCTTAGGCCTCGAAACCCGCCTCGGCCCCAAAGCCAACCCCAACCGCGCGCACGCAGCCGTTCGCCAGCCGGTCCTCATCGTCTCACCATCCATTTCTTCGGATTGAGCGACACCGCGATCTCAACCGCCAAGGCGATGAGCGTCACGAACTCCAAGCGTCCCGCCCACATCTGCACGATGTAGAACACCTCGAGCGTCGGCGCCATCCCAGGCGTCGCCAACGATGAAACGATGCCGCCGTTGCTGGCCATCGACACGGACTCGAAAATGGCCGGCGCGGCTTCGAACCCATGCGCGATGCCCACGAGCGCCCCCACTGCGTACGTGACAACGTACAGGATGAACACCGTCATGGCCTCTTTCACGATGTCGGGCGTGAGCACGCGCCGCCCCACGTGGTTGTACGCCACCACCACGCGCGCCGAATCGGGCGCAAGCGCCTCTTTGATGGTGGACACCATGGACTTCGCGATGATGCCCATGCGGCTGAACTTGATGCCGCCCGACGTGGAACCGCCGCTGCCGCCCACCGCCATGAGCATCGCCAGCACGAGAAACGCACCCGACGTAAGCGACGTTTCCAGTTGGTTCGTCGTGATGTTCTGAAAACCCGTGGTGGAGAACGCCGAGATCACCATAAACAGGCCGCGCCGCAACATGGCGGGCAAATTGGAGAAGTCGGCGCTCGCGCTGAGCGAGGCCGCGAACACGCACGTCACCACCGCAAGCCACAGCACCATCGTGCGTATCTCGAGATCGCGGAAAAACACCGCCACACGGCCTTTCCACACCTCCGCATGCAGCACGAAGCTGATGGAGCCCACCAGCATGACCAGCATGAGCACCACTTCGATGGGAAAAGAGTGATAGTACATCACGCTCTGGCTCATGGGAGCAAAGCCGCCCGTGGTGAAGCCCGAAACAGACAACCACAGCGCCTGCAGAAACGCCCGCAGCGGCTCCATGCCGATGATCAGGCACAACCCCGTCAGGATAACCGTGGCCACCAAGATGATGCCCATGCCGATTTTCGCGATGAACTGCGTGGTTTGCACGACGTTGGGCACCACGTGCTCGCTACGGCCTTCGGACATGTACAGGCTCGCGCCCACGCGCTTGCCGAACAGCCCGAACGAAAGCGCAACCACAATCAGGCCGAAACCTCCCATGAGATGCAGCATGAAGCGCCACATGTTGTCGGCGTTCGACAGATGGTCGAGGTCGAGGATGACGCTTGCGCCCGTGGTGGTCATGCCCGACACGCAGTCGAACAGCGCATCTAGATGCGTAGCGTAATGGCCGGAAAGGTACAAGGGGATCGACGCGATGAACGACAGCACAATCCATGCGAATCCGGTGACGGCAAGCGCCTGCTGCCGATCAAGCCGGCCGGGCTCGATGCGCAGAAAACGCAGTGCAACGCCCACGATGAGCGCCACGCCAATGGCGAGCAGGTAATGAGCCGCAGGCTTCCATTCTTGGCAAGCAACGGCCGTGACAAACGGCACCAGCAGCGCCAGCGACGAGAACAGCACGAGCACGCCGAGGTAATGGCCGATCACCCGCACATCGTACAATGTGAACCTTTGCCACATAAACGTGCTCTACCCCTGTCGCGCGCCGAGCTTGTCGGCCTTGTCGGTGACGGAACTCAACCCAGCACAACCCTCACAAGTATGATGAGCACCCAAAGCAAAATCAGAAAGCACACGAGAGAAAGCAGCACGATGCCGAACCCCATGAGCGGGGTCTCAAGGATCTGCCGAATGTTCTGCGGCCTTTTGCGCATGCGGGCATTCTAGCACCAATGTCCACCGCACAACACGCCCAGCTTGGCAACACCCGCGAACTCACCATCGCTTTCGAGGCAAGAGGACCAGCGCGCGGAGGAGGCGGAACAAGCCTGAGCGTCCGCAGACGCCTCGCCATCGTGCCAGCGGCCATCCCGCATGCGATGGCGAACGAACCCGCGCGCCCAAGAGCGCGCCCCACGCCCAAACACGCGCGCATCGAACACATTCCTCGAACGAATCCGCGCGCCCAACGAGCTCCGACGACGATCCACACCCTTTCTCCAACCCCGACTGCGCAACGAACCTGCGCGCCAATCATGCGCGAAGGACAACGGTCGGCCCCCTGGAAAGAGCCTGCGCGTCCGCTCGAATATCCACTCCCGGCAAACCGGCCGACATTGAACGTCTTTTTTGGGGAGGGGGGGGGATAAACCTGCACGTGAGCGCAGCCGATGCGTCAAGAACCACTTTGGCTGGTCGACGGACGAGCCTGCGCTTCGGAGCAGGCGCGCGCCACATGGGAACGACGGGGCGTGTCGTCGCCGCTTTTCATCCCATGCGTCCGCGCACCCGAGCCGTCGCACTCGCTCACCGGGACAAACGGACAGAACGGCACTTCCGCGGATGAGAAAAAGGCATCGTCTGCCCACCCGCCCTCGAGCCCGGTCCTCTCGCCAAGCGCGAAACGGACGAAAGCCCCCCTCGCAAGCGTCCGCGGAAAGCACCGAAGCCCTTCATCGAACCGCTTTTCGCCCGCCCCCTTTGCGCACGGCGGCGGATAGTCTCGCGTTACCGACCGGTTAACTTCGCCCGCCCCATCGTAGCAGGAAGCGCTTCGGGGTATAATCCCTCCATCTTGCCCACGACGAGACGGCGCCGCACTACGAGACCCCGCCCCAAAGCAACTCCGAAACGCAGAGCGCGCCTTCGTCGTGCAGGGAAACGAGAAAGATCCGAAGCGGCCTCGTCGTCGCACAGCAAAATCGCCGTGCGAAACGCTCCCGCGATCCACCTCGTGTCACATGGCAGCCCTGCAGCGCAAGCCAACACGAGAAAGGAACACCATGGCTCCGGAACACGACATCGATTACTCGCTGTCGCGAGTTCCTGACGAAGCGAAACAGCCGTTTTGGCGAATTCTCTTCATCAGGATCGGCGCGATCTGCTGCGTCTCCCAGCTAATGCTGGGCGCATCGCTGGGCTTCGGCCTGACGTTCTGGGACGCGTTCTTGGCGACCATGCTCGGATCGGTGCTTCTGCAGATTGTCAGCTGGGCGCTGGGAACCGCAGCCGCACGCGAGGGACTGTCGACCAGCTTGCTCTCGCGCTGGGCGGGTTTCGGCAAGGTGGGATCGGCGCTGTTCGGCGGCGTTGTCGCCATCTCCATGGTGGGATGGTTCGGCGTGCAGAACGCGGTGTTCGGCGAAGGCATGGCCGAGATCGTCCCCTTCACGGACTTCCTCGGCACCGAGGAAGTTCTGCCCGGCCTCATGCCCGGCGTCACGCCCGAGTACATCCTTTGGGCGATCATCACCGGATTGGGCATCACGCTGCTCGTGGTGTTCGGCATCAAGGCCATCGCGAACTTCGCCACCGTGTTCGTGCCGCTTTTCGTGATCGTGGTCGTCGTGGCCGCGGCCATCATCTTGCAGAACCACTCGCTTACCGAGCTTCTGACTACGGCGCCTCCGGGGCCGGCCCTCACGCTGGGCGCGGCGACCACCATAGTAGCGGGCGGTTTCATCGCCGGAGCCATCTGCACGCCCGATTACGCGCGCTTCCTGAAGAACGGCACGCAGGTGTTCTGGATGACGCTCATCGGCACGTTCGTCGGCGAGTTGGGCATGAACCTCCTGGCCGTGCTCTTGGCGCACGCCATGGGAACCGAGAACGTCGTCGACATCATGATGGGCACTTCCGGCGTGATCGGCGTTGTTATCGTGGTCGCCTCCACGGTGAAGCTCAACGATATCAACCTGTACTCTTCGTCGCTTGGTCTGGCCACCATGGTGAACTCGCTGTTCAACAAAAAGCTCAGCCGCAACGGCCTGGTGTGGACACTCGGCATCGTGGGCACGTTTCTGTCGGTGATCGGCATCATCAACTACTTCACGGACTTCCTCACGTTGCTCGGAGTGGCCATCCCTCCGGTTGCCGGTATCATGGTGGTGGACTACTTCGTTCTAAAGCGCAGCCGTCCCACTTTGGACGCCTCTCGCGCCCAAGGCAAGCTGCCGGCCAAGGTGGAGAAGTGGAATCCCATCTCCATCGTCTGCTGGATCGCCGGCTTCATCGTGGGAGAGGTCACAAGCGTCATGAACATCGGCATCCCCGGGTTGAACTCGCTTGTGCTGGCCGGTGCGCTGTACTGGGCTGTCATGCTGGCATACGCGCGGGCAAAGAACGTCGAAACCGTCGCGTTCGCCGAAACGGACCAAGTGCTGTAAGCACCGCATCGCACGGACATTCGCAACGGTTGCGGTCGCCAGGCGCTGCAACAACCGGACGTTCGCGCCCAACCTCCGAAGGCGGCCGCCTCGGTCTTCGAAGCCGAAGCGGCCGCCGCGCCTCTTGCTGCCAAACACCATGAATCCGGGAAAGTCCGATTGGTCTGCGCTTCGACGGATTTGGGAGAAAACCTCGACCGAGCTAGGATTCCAGCAGTCGAGCACCTTCGACCATCCGAACTCGGAAGGGCTGGATGCCGGATAGATGCTTGGAACGCCCTTGCGGGCCTCCTTCGCTTCGGCAGCTTGAAACTCGGCACGCGTCGAGCGGTTTCGCCCAGGCGCCCTGAAACCGCTTCCGCCGCGCTCAATCCCTTCGAGCTGCCGAAGCGGTACTGCAGCGCACGCATGAAAACATGGCGCTTGAGGATGAGCATGCGAAAACGTGCGTTTCGGCAAGCCGCCCTCTATCGGCGCTCCGATGACAGACCATCCGCAACCGTAGCCTGAGGCGGTCTGATCTTGCATGCAGCCGACCGCCTCAGGCTACCGCGACCACTCGGGAACCGCTCGCGCTCATTTGCGCAGAAGCTCCTCTTTGCTCTCAACACCCGTCTTCTGATAGATGTGCTTGAGATGCGTCTTCACTGTGTTGCGCGAAATGTGCAGGGTGTCTTCGATGTAGGCGGCATTATGACCGGTCAGCCAGATGGCGAGGATTTCCGTCTCCCGTGGCGAGAGCTTCGCCTCCGCGGCTATCTCCAAAGCGCGCTGGGCGGCAGACGTCGCTTCGGAAGCCTCGAGAACTGTTTGCGACACCGTCAGCTTCCCATTCATGCTCACCAGCAAAAGCGATGCTGCCAATAAGGCGGAGAGCGCCAGATAGTTCAGAAACTCAGCGCCGACCGGCCACGCAAGGGCCACGAGCTGTCCGCCCAACACGCCTGTGTACGATGCCGTCCACAACGATGCCAGAAGCCCCAGCACCGGCAGCTTGCGGCTGTACGCCCTTTCCAACATGACGATCCATACCAGGTAGTTCACCAGCAAGAACCCGCATGTTCCCAAGAACGCAGACGCCTCAGGCACGCCGCTAAAAGGCAGAGCGCGCACGATCACGCCAAGCGCGCTCAAGGGGATCGCCACGTAGAACGCACGCATGACGGAACCACGCTGCACCGACCAAACGGCCAGGCATGCAACCACCGAACCTGCCGCCAAACCACCACCGAAGCGCAACCAAAACTCGACGCTTGACAGCGACTGCGACGGCACACTGCTGGCACGCATCGTTCCGTAGGCCAACGCCACCAAGGAGACCACCGTCATGAGGCGCGGCGACCAATCATGTGCGATATCAGCGCACAAATCACGTGTGCTTTTTACGGAAGGAGTCTCATCGCGCAGGTAGAATCGTGCGCCACGATGGGGACGCAAGGAAAGGTCGGCCGCCAAAGGCAACGCCACCGCAACGCCCACCCCTACGGCTCGAGGAAACCAGCCCAGCGCAAAGAATAGCAACATTCCGACGATGGTTGCCAACGCGAATCCAAGCACCGCCGCCTGCGCGCCCTGTGTCGAGAAATACTCTTGCCACGATAGGTGAAGCCAAGTGGCACATACTGCAACCAAAATCAAGCCAACCATACCGCACCATGCGGGCATTGCAGCCTTCGAGGCCAGGTGCACGAACAGAGTTCCCGTCGAACCTGCGACAGCCATCAGCAGGCCTAACTCTTTACGCCGCGACATGGGCACCAGCCTGATGGTGAGCAACAGCACGGCACACGCCGTGAGAATAGATGCCAAGGATGACAGGCAATGGAGCCAGCCGACGGGAAGACGGGCAGGGTTGTCGCCATAGGGAATGAAGCTGGAGAACACAGCCAGCACCCAGCACTGCAAAAACGCGAACCCCAGAAAGCGTATTAACGGCCTCGGCAGGCGCTTCCTCAGCGCACACGGCAGGCTTGTTCTGTCGTCGGCCATGCTCCCCCTCGTCTCGTCAACCTGTCAGTATAGCGCATCGAGCTCAACGACGAATATAAGTAAGGGCCCGGCAATGGCCGGGCCCTGGGAGGGGGATGTCAAAAAACACCGAAAGGAATCTTGCGCTAGGCGATTTCGCCCTTCGCAATGCGTTCGGCAAGCAATGTGCCCTCGGTCAGGCAGAAGCCCAAACTCATGCCAGCGAGCGGCGTGGCATACTGCACGATGAAGCGATTGCCTGCGTTATTGCCGACGGAGAACAAACCGGGAATGGGCTGCAGGCTGCTGTCGAGCACGTGATGCTCGGCGTCTATGTCGAGACCGGCGGTCTGGCACAATCCGGGGTTCATGGCCGTCGAGTCGCCCACCACGGCGTAGAATGGCGGGGTGTCGCAGCGCGTCACAGCCAGGATGCGCGGATCCTTGGCGAAGTCCTCGTCCTTGCCCGCAGCGGCGAAGCCCTGGTAGCGCTTGATCTCCTCGATAGCGGCCTTTTGCTGGTCGTCGTCCCACACGCCGACGATCCTCACCAGCTCCTCGACAGTCTCGGCGCAGTACACCTTGGCCGTAGCGGAGGGCAACTGCACTGGCGAAGGCTCCGTTCCGGGCACGACGGCCTCCATTCCCGACACGGTCTCGGGCCAACCGATTTCGCGACGGTAATCCACTGCTCCGTGGCACGGGGGCATGGTATAGACGATGTCCTGCCAGTTCGCATCGTTGATGGCCACGACGGAACCAACAGGCTGGCGCGGAACCATGTACGCGGACCCCTCGGTGCCGCCGGCGCACTCGTCGCAGAAGCGCAAGCCGTTCTGGTTGAGCATGAGCGAGCCCGGACCCCACGGCGCCTCGGGGCCGGCCTGGCCGGTGTTCATGCCGGCGCGCGGGCCCACTTCCACATGGCCGCCCGCCCACACGCCCATCGCGATGCCCGAGCCGTCGCGCTCGAGGAACATAGGAGCGCTGGCGGCAAGCTCGATATTGCCCAGCGACTCTGCCAAATGACGATACTCGTCGTTGATGTCGCGCAACATGTCCACGTTGCCGGCGAAGTCGCCGCCCGCCAGGATGACGCCCTTTTCGGCCGTGAAACGCTTGTAGCTTTCGTCGGACTTGTCCTTCACGATGACGGCGGTCACACGGCCGGCATCGTCTTTCTCGAGGTACTCCGCATGGTGATTGTACGCCCACTCGGCGCCTGCGGCCTGCGCAACCTCCACCTGCTTGTTCATAACCTCGGCCCAACTCCACTCGGAAAGCTGCATCGCAGGATCGCGAAAGATGACGGTGCCGAGGAAGTACTTGTAGTCCGATGGGTCGAGCACGATGCGGTCGTCGGGCGGGCACGAGCCCACATGCGTGTGTTCGGCCATCCAATCCTCGCCCAGCTCGTCGATGACCTCCTGCAGAAGCGCACCGGAGTGGTCCACGTAGTCCTTGATGAGACGCTGGTTGCTGCGACCCTGATTGCGACGGAACACCTCGCGCATGAACTCCTGCGGATCGATCTCGCGCGCGCCATGCTCGAGCGCCCAGGGGTTGTTGATAGTGCCCACTTCGCCGCCGACGAACATATGGTCTTCGGCGGTCTGGCTTTCAATGACGATGGCCTTCAAGCCGTTCTTGGCGGCCGACTTGGCCGTCCAGGTGCCGGACTGGCCGCCACCCACGATGACGAGATCATAGGTGCCGCCATCGGAGATGCTGGCCTCGTCCACCGGCTCGGGCGCCGTGCGCCACGCTGCCGCAGCCTCGGACTGCCAACGATTCGCAGTTGCCGCGCCGGCTTTTGCAGACGATGCCCCCGATCCCGCATTCGACTGGGGCGCGCAACCGGCAAGTCCCATAACCGCCGCTCCCGCTGCAACGATGCCGGCACCGCCAATAAACGAACGGCGCGAGATTCCCGTACCCTGCGTGTTGTCTGGCATATTCCCTCCTTTTGAACGTTGCATGCGCATGATCGAAACGCATGGTCTCCGCAGCGACGCCCTGCGCGCCACCTGATCGGATCACATCCAATATGGAAGGCAAAGCCCGAATCGACATCACCGTCGAACGACTAAAAGCCGCGGCAAAACGAATATCACCCTCGAAGAGGGATGCCTCATACGCAGCGATGAGCACCTCTTCGCAAACCGCTTTCCAAACCATCATGCTTTCCGCGGACCGTCCGAACGGTTCAATCCCACGCGCATTCCGATCATTCGGACGTTGCAAATCGCGAATAGGTATTCGTGCGCCGCCCACCCCCGCGCACGATCCAAAGATCGCGCCCTTGCAGACTCGCGGGTTGAGTTCACTTGCGCCGGTCGACATGCTGAACAGGTCCGCCATACGGCGCCGTTGTCGCCTGAAACGGTCGGTTTTCGTGCGAATTCCGACCGTTTCAGGCGACAACATCCCGTTCGACATGGCACGTCGCGGACGACGGGCTCCGCAAACGGGCGATAGGGCTCCCGTTAGCAGACGCCGCGAACGGGCAGGGCTCCCTTTGGCGGGGTTTCCGTTTCGGGCGGCAAAACACGGCAAGCGGGCGAGAACTTAGGGCAGGAGCACGGCGTCGTAGAGATCGGGGCGACGGTCTCGCAAGTAGGGGCTCGTTTGCCGCGCTGCGGCGAGGGTACCGAGGTCGATATGCGCATGCAGCACGCCTTCGGCCTCCTCGGTCAGCTCGGCCACCACATGCCCCCGCGGGTCGCACACTTTCGTATGGCCCGGCATCACGAGCCCGTCCTCCTCGCCGAAGCGGTTGACAGCCGCCACGAACACCGTGTTCTCGAGCGCTCGAGCGGGCACGTTCACATCCCACACGTCCATGTCCTCGGCACACCAGGCCGACGGGCATACGACCAACTCGGCCCCCTGCAAAGCCAGCATGCGCGCCACCTCGGGAAATCCCATGTCGTAGCAGATCATCACGCCCACACGGCCGAAATCGGTGTCGAACACGGGGCAATCGGCGCCCGCACGGAAGTAGAAGCGCTCGAGCGCCCACAAATGCTGCTTGTCGTACACGCCCATGAGCTCGCCGTCACGGCCGATGAAAACCGCACTGTTGTAAGCCACGCCTGCCAACATGTGCGTCAACGCGAGCCCCGCAACCACGTAGCAGCCGCCAGCACGAGCCGCATCCTGCAGCGCGCGCACGGTGGAGCCATCAACCGGCTCGGCCAGTTCTGGCATGCGCGGACCGACGATGTCCAACTGGTAGCCTGTTGAGAACAGCTCGGGCAGCACTACGAGGTCGGCCCCTTGAGCTGCCGCCTCGGCGATCATCCGGCACGCCTTCTCGACGTTGACCGCCGTATCGCACAGCACGCTCTCGAACTGGATGAGTGCGAGATGCGCCGCGCGCTTCTCGCACGACCCTTCCTCGCCGAACCGCTCTTCGCCCGACCGCCTCTCTTCCAACATGGGTCGCTCCTTTTCGCCTATGCACTCCGAGTTGCATTATCCCACAACACGGATACGCCCGCCCCGCCGCGCGCCGCCTTTCCTACCCTACAGGGCAAGTGGGAAGCACCGCTCGTGGAAAACCCTCCCGAGCGAGGTCGCCACGTGTTGCTGAAAATGACGGAAAACCGCCATCCGACGAACCCGACGGCACGAGAGATGCGAAATATTATCGCATAGTCCCTGGTCGGCACATCCACTCGCTTCCATTTGATCGAAAGGCGGCGCACCTAATAGCGGTTCCGTCAAAACCGCACAAAACCAGGCCGCCTCTATCAAACCAAAATCAATACGAGCCCATGCTCGCCTGATCCTGAGGCGAGGCCCTCTGCGCCGTCGAACGGCTCTGCGCGTTGGACAAACCCGACCTCCGCCACCCCTGATCTTTCAGCGGTCGGAAATACATTTAGCACAAAATCGCGTTTATGAATGATTTTTCTGCTTCCCGTAGAGATGTTTTCTGAGAAATACCAGGTCATGAAATCTAACCCGAACGAAAAATCGTTCATAACCGTGATTCTGT
Organism: Gordonibacter sp. An230; assembly: GCF_002159915.1. Taxonomy (GTDB): domain Bacteria; phylum Actinomycetota; class Coriobacteriia; order Coriobacteriales; family Eggerthellaceae; genus Rubneribacter. The sequence goes on along the minus strand of NZ_NFJP01000009.1, from coordinate 101,686 downwards.
GCTACTGCATCGACGCGTCTCTGCCAAACCGCCGTTGACGCGAGCTCACGCTCGCCGGATCTTGAGCCGAGCCCCCGGTCCGGCCCACATCAACGGTGGTTTGGCAGAGATACCGGACTCAAAATGCCGCCGACAGCACGAAACCGACTCGAAACGTCCCCGGCCGCACAGAATCCTTCGGGGCCGGATTCGGAGCAAACCCGAAGCCGACCCCGCACAACGCTGACCACCGCGACAACGTCACAGCATCAAATCCCCCACGGCCTTCACACGAATGCACAGCGCATCGCCCAAGTAGGCCATCGGAATGTCCTCCACATCCACAACCTCCACAGTGTCCGGGTTCGCCCCGGCGGCCACGGCTTCGTCGCACGCACGGCGCTTCGACTCGGCAATCGCCTGGTCACGCGGCGTTTCGGACAGCGAGAACACCTTGGCGACCTGCCCCGACACCTGCGCGATGGCCGATCCCACGGCGTTCGCCACGCCGAAGTTCTCCGGGCGCAGCACGTTGTCGGAGCCTTCCAGCGCATCGGGAGCCAGGATGGAGCCGCCGCCCACGAGGATGACCGTCACATCGCCCGCCGAGGTCTTCATGGCGTCCACCGCGTCTTCGATGATGCGCGTAATCTCGGCATATGCCGCATCCACGAGCGCCGGGTCGAGGTCGGCCACGAGCACGGGGTCGCCCACGCCTTCGGCCAGGCCCTTCGCCACCACGATATCGGTGGCCGTCAGCGTATCGCCGCCGAAGCAGAGCGCCTTCTGCGTGACGAGGTAGCCCACGCTGTCGGGACCCACCGTCACGCAGCCGTCCTCGAGCTGCCGCACGAGCGAGCCGCCGCCGAGGCCCACCGACACGAGGTCGGGCATGCGGAAATTCGTGCGCACGTCGCCGATCTCGACGGCCACCATGCTCTCGCGCGGGAAGCCGTGCGCAAGCACGCCCACGTCGGTGGTGGTGCCGCCGATGTCCACGACCACGGCGTCCTTTTCCTGCGTCAAAAACGACGCGCCGCGAATGGAGTTCGTCGGCCCGCACGCGATGGTGAAGATGGGATAGCGCTTCGCGTAGTCCACGGACATGAGCGTGCCGTCGTTCTGTCCCAGGTACACGGCCACGTCGGCAAGGCCCTCGGACGCGAGCGCGGCCTCGAAGCCATCGGCGGTCGTGCGCGCCACATCGTAGAGCGCCGCATTGAGAATGGAGGCGTTCTCGCGCTCGAGGAAGCCGAGCGACCCGATCTCGGACGAAAGCGTGATAGGGAAGCCCTCGCCCAGCTCTTCGCGCAGGATGGCGGCGGTGCGCTTCTCATGCGCGTCGGACACCGGCGAGAACACGCTGGTCACCGCCACGGACTCGAAGCCCTCGTCGCGCACGACGCGCGCAACGTCGCGAATCTCGTCCTCGGACAGCGCGCTGATCTCGCGGCCATCGAACTCGTTGCCGCCGTGCACCAAAAAGTCGCGCACGCGCATGGCGTCCTTCAGCTCGACAGGCCAATCGGCCATGCAGCTGATGGCCGTCGTGGCCGGCGCGCCGATGCGCAGGGCCGCCACCTTGTTGAGGCGCTTGCGTTCGACGATGGCGTTCGTGCAGTGCGTGGTGCCCAGCATGGCGAATCCGATGTTTCGCGCGGCATCCGCGCCGATCTGCGCGATCACCTCGTGCATGGCGGCAACGATGCCGCTCATGACGTCCTCGGTAGTGGGGCTTTTCGTCGCGGCGACCAAGTTGAGATCACCGTCGATGACCACGGCGTCGGTGTTCGTGCCGCCCACGTCGATGCCGAGGCGCCACGTGCGATTCTCCGACGCGTCCGGCACGGCTGCATGGCCCGTCAAACTCGTCACGCGATTCGCCGCGCCCTCCGCCTCGTCGGCGATGGCCCGACCGCATGATTCCCTCATCTCATGGATCGCGGTCTTCGCGTGCTCCTTTTGGCTTATGCTCATCGCGCCCGCACCTCCTCGCTCTCGCCCGCCGCATCGCCCGCGCGCGAAGCCGCCACGCGTTCCTCCAGCGGCACGTAGTCCACATCGTAGCCGAACGCGCGCGGACCGACCACGGCCAAGCCCTGCGGCTCGCGCCACTGCGGCGCGCACGGCATGCCCACCACCACGACGCGGGCGCCGTACTTGAGGCCCTCGGTGGTCACCGGCACGCCCGACTCCCTGTCGAGCGACATGATGAGGTCGGGCGCCGTCACAACCGGTTCGCCGTCGCGCAGCGCGATGAGGTTCTCGTTCTGGAACTCGATGACCATCTCGCTGCCCTTGTCCTCGTCGAGGCCCGACACCACGGCGCGACCGCGCACGAACATGCCGTCGGTTTTGCGCTCCACGTCCACCACCTTGCCGCGGAACAGACGGAACCCGCCCGTCACGTCGAGCACGGCATCGATGGGGTCGGCATGCCGCTCGCGCGCCTCGCGCAGCGTCCGACCGATCTTTTCGCAGAGCGTCGGCGTGCCCGGAATGCAGCAGTCCTTCAGCTGGCGTCCCGTGCAGGGATACGACGCAAGGATGGTGTAGCCGCCCATCACCGACGTGGCTTGGCGCGCGATGCGCTCGAGCCACTTGTCGTCGATACCGCGCACCGTCACCGTGTTGCCCTTCTCGTCGGCGAGAACCGCCGGCTGGCCCTTCACGCCGTTGATGCCGAGCGTGGTCATCTGCAGCTCGGGGAACGCGCGGCCCATGAGATCGCAGTCGACGACGGGGATGCGGCGCGTGGCTGCCAGAATGAACGGGATGGTGGAGTTCACGCCGCCCGCCTCCACCGCGTAGATGGCGTAGGGTTCCTGGCCCAACTCGCGCACAAGCTCGTCGAAGGTGGCCATGGGCTCGAGGCCGCTGCAGATTTTCTCCACCATGATGGTGGGCGCGCCCATCATCTGCGAGACGCACACCATCGCATCGTCGGGAACCTCATCGGGCGTGATAAGCTCAACCTCGCCGTACTTCCTGATGGCCTCGATGGCCATGAGCTTGCCGACATAGGGGTCTCCTCCCCCGCCCGCGCCGAGGACCGTCGCGCCCAGCGCCATGTCCTCGATCTCTTTAATGCCGATCATCCTTTTCATGTTCGCCGGAACCTTTCATCGAAGATGCCCTGAACCGCACTGAACCGTATTATCATGGATGCGAGCGCAGAATGCGATAGCGACATAGCCCAAAGGAGGCGCTTCATGATATTCAAGCAGTTGATCGAACTGTACGATCTGCTGGACTCCCCTGCCGCCAGCGGAGCGGCCGTCGTCGACTTCCTGCGCGGCATCGACCCCGACTGCGATGCGGAGACGTACGTGCTGGAAGGGCCGAAAGGCGCCACCGACATGGTGCGCGCGCGCATACCCGGCTCGCGCGGGCGCTCGGCGGGCGGCGACGCGCCCACCATCGGGCTGCTTGGGCGCTTGGGCGGGCTGGGGGCGCGACCGGAGCGCATCGGCTTCGTGTCGGACGGCGATGGCGCGCTCGTCGCGCTGGCGTGCGCGGCGAAGCTCGTGTCGATGCACGCGCGCGGCGACGTGCTGGCGGGCGACGTGGTGGTCTCCACGCACGTGTGTCCGCACGCGCCCACGTTTCCGCACGAGCCGGTGGCGTTCATGGGCTCGCCTGTGGCCACGGCGGATGTGAACCGCGAGGAGGTGGGCGGCGCACAGCTGGACGCCGTGCTCGTGGTGGACACGACGAAGGGCAACCGCATCATGAACGAGCGCGGCTTCATGATCTCGCCCACGGTGAAACAGGGGTGCATCCTGCGCGTGAGCGAGGATCTGGTATCGCTCATGGAAATCGCGACGGGTCGGCGCGCCCGCACCTACCCGCTGTCGATGGCCGACATCACGCCCTATGGCAACGGCCTGTACCACCTGAACTCCATCCTGCAGCCGTGCACCGCAACCGACGCGCCCGTCGTGGGCGTGGCCGTCACCACCGAGACCGCCGTCCCCGGCTGCGCCACCGGCGCCACGCACCTGGGCGATCTCGACGAGGCGGGATCGTTCATGATAGAGGCGGCGAAGGCGTTCGGCGAGGGGAAGTGCGCGTTCTACGACGAAGGGGAGTTCGAACGCTTCGTGGCACGCTACGGAAGCATGGCGCACCTCCAAACGATGGGCGCGCTGCCCGCGGACGATCCGCAGGCGTAGCGACGTTCGATGCGGCCCCCTTCCCGCCGCCTCCGGCAAGCCGTTAGGAGCGCCGTCGCCCTCGGCGAGCCGACAGGACGACGCAACGTCGCATCCCCGGCGAAGGGAGGAGAGTCTGAGGGCCCTGCCCCCGGTGGAGAGAGGGGGAGGGGCGCCTCCGTTGCTCTTGGAGAAAAGGAATGGAGTGCCCTCTGCTTATGGCTGAAGAGCGGAGCCTCCTCTGTCCCCGACGGAAAAGGAGGCCCCTACCTCCGGAGAGCCGACAGAACGACGAAGCCCCGCATCCACGGCAAAGGAAGGGGTCTCTTGTCCACGACGAACAAGCCCACGACGAACAAGCAGACCGACGGCGCCTATTGTCCCCGGCGGAAGGAGGAGGCGCACCGCCATTCGGAGGAAGGAAAAGAGAGGGCGTGCCGACATCCCGACCTGGGAAAGGAGGAAGACGCACCGCCGCTTCCGGCGAAGGGGACGCTGCCACTCCCGACGGGACACCGCCATCCCCAGCGCAAGAGGCACGCTGCCACCTCCAGCGGAGAGAACGGAGTTTCGCCATTCTCGACAGCCTGGCGGCGCGCCTCCCCGCCCACTCGCGGGCAAGGCGGCGACATCGCGAGCCGCGCAGCGCAAACCGCAGAGCGTTTCACGTGAAACACTCTGCGCTGAACAGCAAAAACGAACCGAAAGGACAGAACCGCATGGATTTGGACAAGCGAGCGCGCACCATCATCGAGACGAACCTCGCGCTTGGCGCGCACGAAACGCTGCTCGTGGTCACCGACGATGCCACGCGCGAGGTTGGCGAGCTCTTCTACGAAGCCGCCCGCGCCCTCGGCAGGCGCGCGCTCATCCTGCGCATGGCCGAGGGTCGTGTGGCCGGCGAAGAGCCGCCCGCCGTCGTCGCAGCGGCCATGCGCGAGGCCGACGTCGCGCTCTGCCCCACGGCGCAGTCCATCACCCACACGAACGCGCGCATCGCTGCGGCGGCAACCGGTACGCGCGTGGTCACCATGCCCGGCGTGACCATGGACATGCTGCGAGAGGGCGCCGCGTGCGCCAACTACGCCGAGGTGGAACGCCGCACCCTCGCGCTTGCCGACCGCCTCACACGAGCCCGCACCGCCCGCATCGAGAAAGACGGCCATGTGCTGGAGCTCTCGCTGGCCGGACGCACTGGCGTGCCGAGCCCAGGCGTTTATCGCAAGCCGGGGGCAAGCGGCAATTTCCCCTCGGGAGAAGCCTACATCGCGCCCCTCGAGACCGAGGCGAACGGAAGCATGGCCATCGACGGATCGATGGTGGGCATCGGCACCCTCGCCTCGCCGATGATCATCACCGTCGAGCATGGCCGCCTCGTGCGAATCGAAGGGGCCGACAAGCACGGCCCGTACGCCGAGCGCCTCGGCGTGCTGTTCGAGCGTCCCGAGAACGGCACCATCGCCGAGCTGGGCATCGGCACGAACGAGGCGGCGAAGCTGTGCGGCATCATCCTCGAAGACGAGAAGCTCTACGGCACCGTCCACGTGGCCTTCGGCACCAACGCCTCGTTCGGCGGCATCACGAAAGCGGACTGTCACCTCGACGGCATCGTCCTGCGCCCCACCCTCTATCTTGACGGCGAACGCGTCATCAGCAAGGGGGAGTTCGTCTAGGCACCCGCCTCGAACAGGTCGAGCAGCTCTTGACGGGAACTCACCTGCGCTTTGCGGTAGATGTGCACCGTATGCGTTTTCACCGTGCCCGTCGTCACGAACAGCGCGTCGGCGATGTAGGGAAGCGTGCGCCCGCGCACAAGATAGCCGAGCACCTCCGTCTCGCGCGGCGTGAGGTCGTAGCGCTCCGCAAAAGGAGCGACCTCCGCTTGCACCGGCTCGAAGCGCGAAGGGACGGCCGAAGAGGTGCCCGAAAGGGCGGAGGCGCCGTCGTCCGCGCACGCAAGCGGCCCCTTCCCCGTCTGTTCCTCCACCCCTCCTTGCGCTTTCCACGCTCCCGCGCCCCCTTCGCCCGCGCTCGCACGCGACACCAACATGAAGAACAGCGCGAGCAACCCGCATCCGCACACGACATCGAGCACGGACGCCTCGGAGCCGAACAGCGCGAACACCTGCTTCCCCAACACGTTGCCCACGAACACGACCCCTGCGATAAGGGCCTGCCCCACGCTGAACGACAGCAAAGGCGACAAACCCTCCTCCTGCGTACTCTGCGTGACGACCAGGAACACGAGCACCTGCAAGAAGAACGCGCTGCCCTGCACGAGCGCCCCTCCCGCCGAAATGCCCGCCGCACCGAACACCATGATGGCCACAAGTCCCACCGCCGTGAACGTGAGCGTGATGCGGTAAACCCCCTCCACCGAAAGCGCGTTGCGACCGGCCGTCAACGGCACGAGCGACATCGTGGCGATGCATGCGCACACGACGACGCCGCCGAAGAACAGGCTGTCGACGCTCGCATAGCCCCGTCCCATAACGACCGACGCCACGAGGTTTCCCACGAACGCAGCCGCCACCAACACGCCGATCGCCCGCCACGGAAGCACGCGCGCCTCCCAGAGACCGGCCGACAGTTCTCCGGGCATCGAAGCCCCGTCGCGCGTATCGCGATCAGGGAACACATCGGCAGACAGCTCATGGCGTGCCGAGGCATCGCTCATCCACAGCGCCCATGAAGCGAGGGGCAGCGCGCACGCGACCGCCATCGACCAAGGACCGGGCACATGGGCTGCCAGCAAGTACAGCACGTACGCCGCCAGAAACGACACCACCACAAGCGGACGCATGCCGCGCGATCCCAGCGAATAACGCGCGCCCCAGGCCGCCCCCAGCAGCGCAACGCAGAAACCATCGATGGCACCGCACGCAAGGACAACCGGTAGCGCGCTTGCGCGCACGGCCTGCGCGAGGACGACCACGGTGAGCGACGAAGCCACCGCCGCGCCGAGGAACACAGGCGTTCGCACGACGATGCGACGACGACGCGCACGCAACGCCACAACGAGCGCGAACAACACGACCGCCCCCTGCGAGGCGAAGAACCCGTATTCGAGCCCGACGCTCTGGCCGTCTGCGTTCGGCTGCGGAATGAGCGCCGGGCTCAGATAGCACAGAAAACCCCATGCCCACAGAAACGACGACCCGACCACTGTTTTGACCAGCGAGCGCGCCCCCGCACGCACCGCCGCAGCTTCCTCCACGCTCCGAAAACGGCGCATGGCATCCCCTCCCTCCTCAGCTTCGCCAGCATCATACCGCAAGCACACGTTGACCTCGTGAGAAACCAAGCTCTCCGACCTCGGTTAATGCAAAATATACCGTTTTGGAAGATGCGTTACCACAATGGGACGGCCACGATGGGAGACGTGTTCGAAGCGATCCGACATCGGGTCGGACGCCACGGAGCAAGGGAGGATGACATGAACCGTTCAACACATGAAGGCGCAGAGCGCGAGGGCTTGAGCCGACGTTCGTTTTTGTCGGGAGCGGCCGCCGCGGCCGGACTGGCCGCGTTCGCCGGCCTTGCCGGCTGCGCGCCGCAGACCGCATCGAGCGGCACAGGCGGCGCATCCGCAGAGGGAACGAGCGCATCGGCAGGCGCCATGCAGACGACCGACCCCTCGCAGGCCGTGTGGCCCGTCGTGGAGGAGATCGAGGTGAACGCCGCGGGCGAAGGCGAGATCGCGTTCGTAGCCGACCCCATCGCCGCCGACGACATCGTGGCCACGCACGACGTGGACGTGGTGGTGTGCGGCCTTGGCCCTGCGGGCGATGCGGCAGCCCTTTCTTGCGCCGAGCACGGCCTGAAGACCGTCGCCGTGGAGAAGCAACCGAACGGCAACTACAACTCCGCCACCATCGGCGGCACGAACTCCAAGATCCATCAGCACTGGGGCATGACGTACGACACCGAGGCATGGCTGGCCGATGCCATGATCGACTGCTCGTTCCAGGGCGACGTCGCGCTGTACCGCCATTGGCTCGAGGCGAACGGCGAGGCCGTCGACTGGTACGTCAGCCACTTCGACAACCAGAACCTTGACGACTACCCTCTCACGTTCGCTGCAGGAGACTTCCCCGACTTCCGCGACGAGTGGGACAAGACGAGCATGTCGCGCTCGTGGAACACCTCGCTCAACCTTCCGTACCCTCCGGGGGAGCTGGCCGGCATCCTCGCCGGCATCCTGCAGAACGCCGGCGTCGAGATACGCTACAACACGCCCGCCTGCCAGCTGGTCACCGACGACGCGGGCAAGGTGACCGGCGTGATCGTGAAAAGCGAACAGGGCTACGAGCAGTACAACTGCGCCAAGGGCGTCGTGCTGGCCACCGGCGGTTACGAGTTCAACCAGCAGATGCTCGAAGAGCGCTGCCGTCCGCGCAGCGTCCCCGGCCATTGGCTGACCGGCGCGTTCGGCAACACCGGTGACGGACACCAGATGGGCCTTGCGGTAGGGGCGGCAGAAGACGAGTTCCCGCAGCCCATCGCCCTTGATCCCGAGCAGCTCATGCCGTACGTGCGCGTGAACAAGCTGGGAAAGCGCTTTACGCCCGAGTACGAGCCGTACGGGCACCTGGCGATGGCCATCCAAGCGCAGCCCGGCACGTACGACTTCTACATTGTGGACAGCGCCATCGGCGAGAAGATCGATAAGATCTGGACGCCTAGCTCTTCGTGCTACGGCCCAAAAGAAACATGGGTCGCAGCAGCCACGAGCGAGAACGCACTCAAAGCCGACACGCTCGAAGAGCTCGCTGAACTCATGGAGGTTCCGGTAGACGAGTTCGTGGCGACCATCGAGCGCTGGAACGAAATGGCCGCCGCCGGCAAGGACGAGGACTTCAACTTCCCCGGCGATATGATGATGACCATCGACACGCCGCCGTTCTACGCCACGAAGGAGTACGCCGACGGCCTGAACACCTGCGGAGGGCTGCTCGTGGACACCGAGTGCCGCGTGCTGAACAAGGAGCGCCAGCCCATCGAAGGGCTGTTCGCAGCCGGCATCACCTCGGGCGGGATGTTCTTCAACACCTACCCGCACAACCTGAACTGCCTCAGCCACACCCGCAACTGCCTGATGGGCTACACCATCGGCAAGGTTCTGGGCGGAGCAACCGAAGCGTAGGCAGGACCGCAAGACGCGCGAGAAGGGAGGGGGCGAGTCCCCTCCCTTCTCGCGCCTTCGCGCACGCAGTCGGCAGCATGCGCGAAGGCAGGGCGGGCCATCGACAGCTTCTTTGGCAAAGACGCGGCGACGCTCCGATTGGCGCGCGGCCCGTTGCCGACAAGATCGCCGCCCGACCGAAACGCCCGACAACAAGATAGGAGCCTCCGTCCAGCGCGTTTCATCAATCTGTCGCGCAATCCCCCTCTATTTGCAAGCGTATCCTCGCCACCGATACAGCATCATCGCCATATCCAAACCAAATGGCTGTCGCTCTATCGAAACGGATACACCGTTGGAAAGCACGTGTCTATCGAGGCAGAGGTAGAGAAATCGAAAGAAACCTATTACGAGACCCTTCGCGCAAGCTCCACCGGATGGAGCGAGGGGAAAACGACTACACGCCGTTCGTCACCTACCTGCTCGGAGTGATCGGAGCATGCTACGCAACGCTCGATTCTCGACTATCCCTGCTCTCGTCGAGCAAATCCAACGAAAGCGCGCTCGAAGGCTGCTTCGATTCCTTGGTCGCAAGCGCAAGCAAACGCGAGATCACGGATGCCAACCCCGCCATGAGCCAAAGAACCATCGAACGCATCCTGCAGAAACTTCAAACCGAAGGCCGCATCGAGAAAGTGGGGGCGGCCAGGGCAACGCGCTACCGGAAAACCTGCTAGGAGAGCCCCTTCGCCCCCACCCTCTATCTCGGCGGCAAGCGCGCCTTCCTCCGAATGCAGAATCAGCGACCTTGCAATCTCGCCCCTACACGCTCCGCACGTTCCGCATCTGCGAGCGCCGCCCGCACGTTCCGAACCGCGCGAACGACCGACGAGCCCGCCCATCCCAAGCCGTCCACACGACCCGAACCGCCCGCGCGTCCCCTCGCACTCGCAGAGGCGTTTTCAGAATGCAAAGCGGTTGCATGGCGAAAACCAGAAGACGCGGCAGAGCAAAGGCTTGCGGATGCGGTTTCGTGGCGGGAAGTGACGGAAAACTGCTTTCACGTCCGCACGTTTTCAGCCGATTGACCACATGCCGATGCACCGACCAGGACAAACGTCAAAGGAGCTTCGTCGTCATGACCCCATCGACCCTACCGAAAGGCGGTTTTCCGTCATTTCCCGCCACGAACGATGCCCCTTGCGTCCTCAACGCCTACAAACCGCCGCCCGCAGCCCACCGCTCGCACATCCCGAGCCGCCCGCAAGCTGCTGCCCGCAAGCCGCCGCACGCCGCCCGAGCGCGTCATTTCCGCACGGCCTCGTCCACCAGGTCGATAAGCTCCTGCCGAGAGTGCACGCCCAGCTTCACGTACACGTTGTGAGTGTGCGTGCGCGCGGTGTTCCACGACACCTGCAGCTTCTCGGCGATATAGTCGCTGCCCCGGCCCATGGCCAGATAGCGGAACACCTCGGCTTCGCGCGCCGACAACCCGTGCCCTGCGGCGATGCCCTCAAGCGCTCGCGAGAACTTGCCGCGCCCGCCTTCCCGCTGCGTGCGCTCGCGCAGATCCACATCCATCAGGCTCTCGAACGACAGCTCGTTCTCGCCGATGGGAGAAAACATCCGCTCGAAGTCGCGCTCGGAGAACAGCACGAACGACAGCACCAACACCACACCAGCGCATATCATGTAAAACGCGAACTCTGAGCTGCCCCCCCCCCGAGATGGAGGGCAGAGCGTACACGCCGAACGACCACCCGATCGCACTGCCCAGCATGAACGCGCCGCGCCCAATGCCGAACACGATGATCGGCGAGATGCGCTTCTGGAACACCACGAACGCGAGCAGACACCACATGACGAACTCGAACACGCTCGACGCGCAGTAGATCAGCAAACTCCATTCGTTGCTCTGCGCGCCGAACACCGGCACGCACGCGATGGTCACCACCATGCAGATGGCGATGAGCGAGTACAGTTTCCCGAAGTTCATATGGCTCGCGTCCACGCGCACGGCCACCACCACGAACACCGCCGCCATGAGCACGCGCAGCAGCATGAGGATGTTGTTGCCTTCAAGCGTCACGGCAAGCGCATGCGCGTCCACCACCACGCCACGCATCATGGAGGCCACCGCAGGCAGCAAAAACGACAACGCCACAAGCCGCCAGAACGCTCCCGGAAGCGCCCGCTTGCTCTCGCCGAACGTGAGGTGGAGCACCCCCGCCTCGCTCGAGGAAGGAGGCGTCGGCAGCACCGTCAACAAGGCCGCCGCCACCGGCAGCAGCGTGAACGAAAGGATGCCCACGACCGAAGGTCCTCCCGGCGCCAGCGCCCACGGCGGCGATCCTATGACGGCGAAGTAGATGAACGCCACCACGATCTGCGACGTGGCCGCGTACAGCAGCACGCGCCGCGGAGGCAGCGATCCGTACATAACGCCGCACTTCAGCCCCACAACACCCGTGCCAATGCCGCTCAAAGCCGCTCCGAGCCAGAACAGCGGACGCATCTCGGCGAATTGCCCGAGATAATACGGCCCCACCGCCACCACGAACACGCATCCGACAGCCGCGCACGCACCGGCCCCGACCACCACGCCACGCCGTTCAAGAAGCTGCGCGAACCGTCTCACCGCAAACGGAACCACCAAGCACACGATGCCGAAAGCAGCCGTGGACACCATGTAGAGCTGCGAGAGGTTCTCGCCGTTCGTCTCAACATCCGAAAGCCATAACGTGCCGCTGTACGCAAGACACGCCCACGCCAGCCACACACCGTATCCCAAATACGGCAGAGAGGGCCACAATGAAACCAGTTCGCGCACGACGCCTGGTCGCGCCTCGCCCCTCTTGCCTTTCACCTCCGGCATAACCTCCCCCTTTGAACCCTCATCGACGCAGAACGGAGACGGGATCCGTTCCTGTAGCGCCATCGTCCCCTCAGCATCATATGATCGGTTTTCCGGTCACCATTCTAAACCGACGCGTCGTCACTTATCAATCGCTCCCGAACGCGACTCGTCGCCCGTCTCTGCGCATTCGGAGCATCCGGAGCGAACGCCGCCCGTGCTGCGCCCATTATGCGCCTCGTCCCTGCGCTCCCCGGCTCTCCCAAACGACTCCCCACTCGCACCGGACGCCAGCGAACCGCCCGTTTCGGCACGGCGCGCAGCGCGAAACGGCAACGTGATGGCGCGCGTTGGGCAGGCATCGGCGCAGCTGCGGCACTTCACGCACTCCGTCATAGGACGATTCCCCAGATCGGCGTACGGGTCGATAAGCTCGGGGCACGCTTGGGCGCACGCCTTGCATCCGACGCCCTCGGCATCGCGCAGACATGCCTTGGAATCGACCGTGGGACGAAACCGCCGATTGAACGTGGACACGAGCGACAGCAGCGCTCCCAACGGGCATATCCTGCCGCACCACTTCCGCAGCACCGCCACTTCAAGCACGATGATGGCCGGAAACGCCAGAAGCCCCCAGGTGGGCTCGTTGAACTGCACGAACCGCCAAAGCAGGATGAATGCGGCGAACGTCAGCCCCACGGGGCACACGAGGCAGAACACCGGAAAACCGAAGACAGCTGTCGATAGCAAGGCCCCGCCGAGCACCGCATGGCGCGAATCGACGGCAACTTTGGGACGGGCCGGCTTCTCGCCGCGCCGCCAGCGCCCAAGCGCCGCGTCCGCCGCAACGTTGCGCTCGACAGCCTCCTCGCGCGCACGCCTCTTCGTTTTGAACAGGCTCTGCACATGGGGAATCGGACACACCCACGAGCAGAACGCCTTGCCCGCGATCACCACGATCAGCACGATTGCCGCGAGCGCGATAAGAGCGCGCGGAACGAACGCCCATGCTCCGAACAAGGATTCGAGCGCGCCGAGAGGGCACACCGCCGCGATGGCGTCCCATCCCATGGACGAAAGCGTTCCCGTGCCCGTGGGCAGCGCGAGGCCAACCGCCACCACCGCGAACACGGCAGCAGCCACAAGCCCCCGCACCGTGGCGCTTCGGAACCGCCTTCCCTGGTGCGGCGAACACGCCCTGTCCCTTTCGTTCCCTTCGAACGGCGCGCCGCCCGCCTTTTGGTCATTGGCATCGCTCATGACGATTCGCCTCCCTGCGCCTCGACGTTGATACCGCGCCGACCGGAGCCGGTGTAGCTCGCATACGAGCTGGACGGGCACGACCATTCGCACGCGCCGCACCCGTTGCAACGCTCTTCGTCGACCATCAAGCGCCCGTCCTCCCCCAACGACAGCGCACCGAACGCGCATGCTTCCACGCACTGCTTCGAGCAGCGGCCCGATCCCGAACGGTACAGCAGGCACTCGGAAACGTCCACGCGCGCCACGCCGATCTTGTCGCCGCCGGGCAGACAGTCGAACCCGAAAACGAGCGCGCCCGTGGGACAGGCCCGAACGCACAGCGGGTCGGATCGCGCCGCCTCGCCGCCTTCTTCGGTGACGAGCGCTCCGTCGGGCAAGCAGAAGTCGCAGAAGCCTTTGCGGAAGTTCATCTTCGGCGTCCGCGCGTTCACGATGCCGTCCTCAAGGTGCGCCACATCGATCGCGCCGTGCGGACATGCGCTGCGGCATCGGTCGCATTTGATGCACGCGCCCCACAAACGCCCTTCGTCCTGACCACCCGGAGGGCGCAAGAGCCGCCGCTCTCCCGCAAACGCCACGCCCGCGCCTCCCAACGCCAGCATGGCGGCGACGGCCACGCCGCCCGTCACCGCCTCGCGCCGCGAGATGCGTGCGAACACGCCCGAAGCCCGTTTCCCGACAACGCGCTCGTCGCCGTCGCGAGCGGAGGGATCGGCGGCATCGAAGCTCCGCCCGACAATGCGAAAGCCGCCCATGGCCTACCCCCTCGCCTCGTCGAGCAGATCGGCCACGGTTTCCCGATCAAGCTCGAAAAAGCCCTCGGTCACCTTGAGAACGCCGCGGTAAAAGCGCGTGCTCAGCAAACGGTTCGCCAACGAGGCGAAGTCGTTGAACCACGAAGCCATGTGCCGCTCCAAGAACTCGCGCGACGCTTCGAGGTTGTGGGCGGCGGCGCGCGCATCCCCCTGCTCGAGGGCGCGGACGGCCCGGCGGCTGAGGATGGCCATGAACTGGCACATGAACGACAGATGGTCATCGGGCCAATCGAGCCCCGCACGGCGCCTCACCGCCTCGTGCTTGAACGCGGCGAACACCTCCTGGTAACCCTCTTGGTACATAAGCCCCTTGTCGCTGGTGAACACCGATTTGTACGGCACCGCTGTCTTGCCCTCGTACGTCGACGTGCCAGCGAACGCCCCGGTGAAGTCCACGGCAAGCTCTTGGCGCGTGCCGCTGTTGCGGCGGCGCAGATAACGCGCCATATCATTGAGGCCTTCGGCGAACGCATCGTTGACGTCAGCGTAAGCCGAGAAGTCTGCGACGGCCATGGCGTCAATCTGCTCCTGCGTGAGCGGCTTGAAATACAAGCTCGCCAACGTCTCGTAAAACGACGCGCGCGCCTCCAGCACGGCGCACAGATCCGCGACCTCCGCCGTGATCGGCGCTTCTGCCGCGCCCTCCGCACTCGCTTGGGCATCCGTCGACCCCGTCCCCCGCCGAATCCGTCGGGAATCCGCCGTACGCCCGCCCGCCAAATCCTCCCATGCGCATGGCTTCGCGGAAGCCGTCGGATCCTCCCGCACGCTCACCGTCGCGGAAACCGCCGCCGCCATCTCACCCGCCTCGCCGCACGTCGTCAGACGCGCTCTCGCGCTTGCCTTATCCATATCCGGCCCCTCTCTCTTCTTCTGCCGAGCCTTCGCACCGCGCGCCTCGCCGGGGAGGGAGGGGGAATGGAGGCGCGCAGTGCGAAGGCGTCGGCGGGCGCTTGCAGCCGCGCCCGCCGACGAGCAAACGTCAGACTCCCCACACGCCGCGCACTGCGGCGGTGCCGAAGGCATCGAGGAAACCCGTGCCCACAAGCCACATGAGCGCACGCAGGCAGATGCCGCCCACCACGGCGCACACGAGCGTCGCGTAGGCCATCGTGGACGCTTTCGCCATGAACGCCGCGCACGCGATGGCGCCTACGGAACCCACGACCACCGCGCCGCCCCAGTACAGCAGCACGTCAGCGGCGAACCCGATCATGAATCCGTACGCCAAGAACGCGACCAGCTGAACGACGGCTGCGCCCAGCACCCATGGCATGATGCCCTTGAGGTCGGCTTCGCCCACCTTGAGCGCGGCCATGAGCGTGGCGAACAGCGCGCCGCCCGTGGCCAGCCCGCTGCCCATATAGGCGAACGGCAGCGCAAGCGTGTTCCAGTTCGGCTGCGCCTCCATGACGTAGCCGTTGCCCACGACGAAGGTCATGACCACCCCCACCGCGATACCCACGATGCCCACGATCTTCGTCGCATTCGCGCTTTCGCCGCGCGCGGCCAGCACGTACGCCACGGCCACGATGGCGTTGACGCCCAGCATGATAAGCTCGACCGAGATGCCGCTGAACGAGAACACGTTCGCGGCGGCGGCCATGATGTTGGCAGGCTGCGCCAAGTGCGCCACCGACGCGCACCCTCCCACCACCAGCAGTACGAGCGCTCCGACCGCCGCAGGAACGCGAGCCTTCTTCGCCAAGCCCAGCACCTCGGACAGGCCGACGAACGCAAGCAGCGCCCCGCCTGTTCCCGCGAGCAGGCTGAAAATGACCAAAGGCCATTGGATCGCCATGGATCTCAACCCCTTTCACCAAAAGAGATGCTGCATGAAGCAGCCCGACACGCACGAGAGGAACGCCCCGTCGGCGCCACCGCCGCAGACATTCACACCAGCTCCTTCCATGCCGCCGTCTTCGGCGACAGCAGATACACCGTCGCGGGCTTCGCGCTGCCCGGATCGGGCAGATGGTGCACCGCATCAGGAGAGGCGGCGGCCACGGCCTTCGCCGCGTCGCTTTCCGGATCGTCCAAATCTCCGTAGAGGCGCGCGCCGCAGCAGCAATTGTGAACGCAGGCGGGAACGCTCTCGCCATCTGCCGTGCGATGGCTGCACAGCGTGCACTTCTCCACCACCTTCTCCTTCTGGTTGAAGGTGCGCACGCCGTAGGGACACGCCATCATGCAGTACTGGCATCCGATGCATTTGGCCTTGTCGATAAGCACCACGCCCGTCTTCTCGTCGCGGTAGCTGGCGCCGGTGGGGCATACGTGAACGCAGGCGGGGTTCTCGCATTGCTGGCACTGAACGGGCAGCCAGTACTGCTCGATGTCGGGATGGGTGCCCGTGGGGCCCACGGCTATCACCTGGTTCCAGTAGTTGCCCAGATCAATGTTGTTCTCGAGCTTGCACGCGACGACGCACGAGTCGCAGCCGCTGCAACGGTCGAGGTCGATGACAAGACAGTTCCTCATCTAGAACACATCCTTCGTAATCGGCTCGCCATGGAGCGTCGGCAGGAAAGGCGCGAACTGTTCGGGTTCCACCCAGATGTTGTCGGGCTTCTCCGATTTCTCCACCTTCACCGTGAAGCCGCGGTTCGTATAGGAGCCGTACACCTCGTTGAACGGGGCGTCGTTCTTCGTGAGCACGTTGACGTTGCACTCGCGCCACCCTGCCGTCTGCTTCTCCTCCGGAACGGATGCGTCGTAGCACTCGGGATTCCAGAAGCGCTCCATCCACACGACTCCGGGATGCACGCACTCTGTGAGATAGGCGCGACCGTGAATCTCGCCGCGCCGGCTGCTCACCTTCACCCAATCCATGTGCTCGATGCCCAACTCGGCTGCGCTGCGCGGATTGATGCGCACGTCAGGCGCCGGATACAGCTCGCGCGCGAAAGCCGCATGGCGCATGGTGCCGTGGTGGAAGTACGGCACGCGGCCAGACGTGAGGATGAACGGGTACTCGTCGGTGTCGTCGTTGACGGGGCTTTCTGCCGGCTCGATGAACTCGCAGATGGGACTGTAGTCCTCGCACGCCTCTTGCGGCTCGGGATAGCAGAACGGGTATCCCGTGCGCGCCAGCTTGATCAGTATCTGGCAGTACGTTTCGACTTTGCGGCTCTCGGTGCCGAAGCCCGCCGGCAACCCGTCGTCCACGATCGTCTCATGCTGGTTGTAATGCCAATACTCCTCGGGCGGCGTGACGTAGGGCACGTACGTATCAGTGTTGCTCACCAGCTCATCCCAGCTGGGCGCGTGCAGCGTCTCCGCGACGCTCGCTTTGACCTCCTCCTCGGTTGCGCTGCCGATGTAGCCGGGAACAAGGCCGGGCAGCGAGCCGCCCCATTTCTCCTTGCATCGCGCTATGACCTGCGCCGCCGGAATGGAGTGCGACACCGTCTCGCCGATGTGGACCACTTCGTTCTGCAGCCACTGGGTGTTCAGCTGCGTCATGTTCACCATGGGCTCCTCGAGCCATTCGCGCACGGGGAACACCAGGTCGGCAGCCTCGATGTGGAACGACGTGAGCATGGGGTACTGGCCGATGATGTAGTCGATCTCCGGGAACACCTCGTACCACGACTTCGCGTTGCCGAGCATCGCCAGCTTGTTGCCCGACATGTCGAACCACACGCGCGGCTTGAACGGCTCGCCGGTGGCGATGGCCTCGCGCACGGTGGGGATATGGGAGTGGCACCATGCGTACAGCCCCTTGTGGTCCTTCATGCCCAATCGGTCGATGAGCAGCTGGTTCGCCAGCTTTTGCTGCGGGTTCGCCTCGCCGAGGGCCTTGGCGCGCGCCTCGTTCTCGGCGGGGCTCATGCCCACGACAGCGCCGATTCCGTACATGTCCGAGAACATGCCGTCGAAACCGTTGTTGTACGTGACCGGGCGCTTCGTGGGAGGAGCGCCCGCCGCGCCGTACTGCGTCATGGTGCATCCGGGCTTGTTGATGTAGCCCATGATGGAGTCGAGTCCCATGCAGCCGAGCGGCACCTGGCTCGCGCTCTCGGTCATGTCGGACGCCACGCCGTTGGCGATGCCGGCCACGCTCGCGCCGGTGTAGAGCTTGATGGCCTCCTCGATGCGCTCCGCCGGCACCCAGCACACCTCCTCGGCATGCTCGAGCGTCCACGGGTCGGCCTGCTCTTTGTAGATCTGCCCCGCCGTCTTGTAGGTCTTGCCGTTGAACTCGCCCGTCCAGAACACCTCGGGATCCACCGGCGAATCTGCAGGGGCGCTGTAAGGGAAGGGGGCGACCGCGTTCGTCCTCGCATCGAAGCATGCATAGGCGGGAGTGTTCTCCGGCGTGGGGGATGCGTAGTCGGGGAACAACTCTTTGGCCTCCACGGGCAGCTTCGTGTCCGGATCAATGAGGAAGGGAAGGTTCGTCCAGTACTTCGTGAACTCCTCGTTGTACAGCTTGTTCTCGAAGATGTAGCGGAACCATGCCAGCAGAAGCCCGGTGTCGGTGGCGGGACGGACGGGCAGCCACACGTCGGCCTTCACCGCATCGGGCGAGAAGTTGGGATCGACGACGATGGTCTTCACGCCTTTGGCGCGCAACTCGGCCATACCGCGACCCGATTCGGCTGTTTGGCTCACCGACGGCTGAGCGCCCCACAGCACCACAACCTCGGCCTTGTTGTCGTCGCCCGTACGGAATATCTCCTGCACGGCGTTGTCGGCGATGGATTGGTCGTTGCCGCCGTAGAACAGCTTCGACAGGCTCCAGCGCGGAAGGTAGCACTGAGCGCAGCCCGGTTCGAACACCGTGGGAGAGCCGAACGCCATCGGCAGCGTCATCGCTTCCATGAAGGAGTACGACCCGCCGCCTCCCACGCTTGCGAAGAACGCATACGGGCCGTACTTGTCGATGGCGTCGCAGATATGCGTGGCGGCTTCCTCGATGGCCTCGTCCCAGCTGATGACCTCCCATTTGTTCTCGCCGCGCTCACCGGCGCGCTTGAGCGGATGCAGCACGCGCCGGGGGCTGTACATGGTGTGCAGCTGGTTCAAACCCTTCATGCACATGCTGCCGCGGCTCACCGGAGCGTCGGGATCGCCCTCGAGCTTCGTCACCACGCCGTTCTCCACGGTCGCCCGCGCCGGACACATCTGGATGCAGCCGTGGCAGGAGGTCTTCACGACCTTCGTCTCAACAGGCTCGTCCGCATATGCCGGATCGACCTCCACAAGGGAATCCGACAGCGACACGCCGATCGCGACCGCCGCGCCCGCAAGCGCCGTCGTCTTGACGAAGCTGCGACGCGTCATGCTCGCTTTCATTGCCATAGTTCCTTCCTTTCCTCCTCATGTCACGCCTTCGGGCATTCCGGGTCGCTCGAGCCCCCTCGCTACCTTTGATCGCTCGGGCTTTTCGAACCATCCGTCGCGCCCCTCTCGTCGTTGCGTTCGAGAAACTCCTTTCCCTCCGGTGTCGTCT
This sequence comes from Gordonibacter sp. An230, assembly GCF_002159915.1. Lineage (GTDB taxonomy): Bacteria > Actinomycetota > Coriobacteriia > Coriobacteriales > Eggerthellaceae > Rubneribacter. The sequence goes on along the minus strand of NZ_NFJP01000009.1, from coordinate 82,038 downwards.
TCCATGCGTTTTGCCACACCAATCCCGCGGCGCGCTGCAGCCTGTCCACCAGCACGCTGGGCTGCATGACCACCCGTCGGCCATCCTCCTCGCGCACAAGCGCTTCGCTTCCGCGAAGCACCTGATCGATCTCGCCGTACGTACGCGGTCTTTCGGCGCACATCGCCAACAGGTCGCGATAAACGGCGGCTCGATGCGGCTCGCGCTCCATCAGCTCGGCGAGGCGCGCGCGAGGGTCGTGCCGCCGAACGAGCGCGCAGCCCACTTCCGTGGTCTCGTACGCCTCGCCGAAGACGAGGTCGTCGGCTTCGTCTTCGGACAACCCCTCGAAGACAGTCGGATCAAGAGGGTCGCCAGCCTCGTCAAGAAGGAAACGCGCAAGCCCGCCGGCATCCACCAGCACGGAGATCAGGTGATATTGGCTTTGGGTGGCCTCGGCGAACTCGGGGAACGCCGCCATAGCCGCCTCGACCGCAGAAAGCTCGCGGCGCTCCTGGCACAACGCGAGCGTCTTGTAGAGCACCTCCCTGTGAAGCGATTGGCGCGTGAGCGCGTCCTCGAGAAGCTTGCACCGCTCGTCGAACGCCATCGTCACGCCATCCTGAGCCAGCATTTCGCCGTTTCCCACACAGGCCATAGAACGCTCCTTTTTTGCTTTTCTTCGACCGCGACTGAGGTGTGCGCCTCGTCTGCACCGCGGACAGGCAACGCCTCGGGCACGGTGCGCCGCAGCCTCCCTCTCTGCGACTGGGCCTGCGCGCGCAGCCGTCCTCGTCGCACGCGATCACACGAAACCTCGCATGCCACCTCGTTCGCACTGCGCGACAGCCCTTGGCAGGCAAACAGAACGACCTTCTCATCTTGCACGCGCATACGGTCGAGCCGTCACGCTCGGGAAGTGCGTCGGGGTTTGTCGGCCCTCATCCTTGTACGCGCGCAGTCGAGCCGTGCGGCCCCTCCAAGCGCGAGTGATCCGCTCCAGGCTTCTCATCTTGCGCACATGCGGTCGAGCCTCGCACCCAAAATGTTTCACGTGAAACATTCCTCTCGTCCTTGCACATATCTCCTCCTTGCACGCACATGCGATCGAGCGGCCCGTCGGGCGAACCGACGAGCAGGCCAGTCCTCGCATCTCCGCGCATATGCGCTGCGCCACCCACGAGAGAAATTGCTCATCGCGCGCTAAACCAACCGGCGGCGACCGCTGCAGGCAGTCCTCGCCAGCATCCCGTCGCAAGCCGTTGTCAACAGCACCCTGTCGTGGGATCGCTGTCGCCAGCATTCCGTCTCGGGTTGCCGCCGCCGATGTCGGCCCTATCGCGAGCCGCTGTCGCCAGCACCCTGTCGCGAGCCGCCAATGCCAGAACCCTGTCGCACGTTGCTGCCGCCGACCATCCGCACCGTACGGCATTTGCCCTCCAACCTGCCGGACGCGCTCTCTTTTGCTGCATCGCACCCTCTCGTCGGGCTCGACACGATCATCGGCCCTGATCGCACCACACGCCAGCGTCGTGCTGCGTGATTCATGCGAAATTACGCGCTCATCAGTCGTAGTTTCTGAGCTAATACACGATGGATGACATGATCGAACTGGGATAACGATCTTCTCTGGAATTTCTGTTCCAGCCTGTTCGCCCGGTGCGCACTCCCATGTTCGTATCTGATCGAGCTCAACAGAGGGATGCTTCACATGAAACGCTCAGACGGCCAAACGCGACTGCGGCTTTTCGGGCAACGAAGCAAGTGGACGCTTGACCGAAGCTTGACCGAAGCCAGTGGATCAATCTCCCTTATGGCCGAAACGCCCCCTCGCAAAAATGCGACGCCCCCTGCCCGCAAGCGCGCGGAACAGGGGGCGTGCGTCGAGAATGAGGATCATGCGGCCTTCTCGGGCGCTTGTGCGAGAGGAGGCGCAAGGTTCGCGACTACTGCAATGGCTCGGCGTCGAGAGTGATCGTGTCGAAGTCGAGCGGTTCCTCCACCGTGCAGTCGTAATTTCCCTCGGAGTTGATGCCGATCAAAACGTGGCTGCGATCATGCAACGTGCCCTGCACCACCTTTTCGGCGATGCGATCCACGATTTCGCGTTGAATGAGACGCTTGAGCGGGCGAGCCCCGAAGATGGGGTCGTACCCATCGATGGACAGATGCTCCATGGCAGCGGGCGTCACGTCGAGCGTGATACGACGGTCCGCCAAACGGTCGCGGACGTTGTTGAGCTGCAGCTCCACGATCGGCTCCATCGCCGATATGGAAAGCGCGTTGAACGTGATGATGTCGTCGATGCGGTTCAGGAACTCAGGTCGGAACGTCGCACGAAGCGCATCGTTCACTTGCCGCTGCAATTCCGCCAGACGTTTTGCCGTGCTTGCGATATCCCCCTTCATCATATCCTCGACCATCTGGCCCATGGTCTCGCCGCCCGTTTCCTGGCTGGCGAACTCACGTATGGACTGGCTGCCCACGTTCGAGGTCATGATGATGATGGCGTTCTTGAACGACACCACGCGCCCATGCCCATCGGTCAGGCGACCGTCATCAAGCACCTGAAGAAGAACGTTGAACACGTCCGGATGCGCCTTCTCGATCTCGTCGAGCAACACCACGGAGTACGGCTTGCGGCGCACGGCTTCGGTAAGCTGTCCGCCCTCGTCATAGCCAACATACCCCGGAGGCGCTCCGATGAGGCGCTGCACGGAGAACTTCTCCATGTACTCGGACATGTCGATGCGAACCATGGCTTTCTCGCTGTCGAACAGGTACTCCGCAAGCGCTTTCGCCAACTCCGTCTTGCCCACGCCCGTGGGGCCCAGGAACAAGAACGAGCCGATGGGCCGATCAGGATCCGACAAGCCCGCGCGGTTGCGACGGATGGCGCCCGCCACCGACGACACGGCTTCATCTTGACCCACCACACGCTCGTGCAGCTTGTCCTCGAGATCGACGAGCTTCGCCATCTCGCCCTGCATCATCTTCTGCACGGGGATGCCTGTCCACGTGGACACGACTTCGGCGATCTCATCTTCCGACACCTCTTCTTTAAGGATGGCTCCATCATGCTGCTTGCGCGTAAGCGCCTCTTCGGCAGCATGCAGCTGCTGTTGCAGCGAGGGAATGAGGGCGTAGCGAAGTTCGGAAGCTTTCACGAGATCGCCCTCGCGGGTTGCACGTTCCTCTTCAAGCTGCGCTGTTTCAAGTTCTCCCTTGAGGCTCTGCACGCTCTCGATGGCGTCCTTCTCGTTCTGCCATTCTGCCTTCTGCTTGTCGAGGGTTTCCCGGGCGGAGGCGATTTCTCGACGCAGCGTCTCAAGACGCTCCTTGGAGGCCTCGTCGTTCTCCTTCATGAGCGCCTGCTCTTCGATCTGCATCTGAGTGAGTTTGCGTTCGGCGGCATCCACCTCCTCGGGCATCGAGTCGATCTCGATGCGCAGGCGGCTGGCAGCCTCGTCCATGAGGTCGATGGCCTTGTCGGGCAGGAAGCGGTCAGAGATGTAGCGGTTCGAGAGCTCGGCCGCGGCCACGATGGCAGCGTCGGTGATGCGCACGCCGTGGTGGATCTCGTACTTCTCCTTCAAGCCGCGCAGGATGGCGATAGTATCCTCAACCGTAGGTTCCGCGACCAGCACCGGCTGGAAGCGACGCTCGAGGGCTGCGTCCTTCTCGATGTACTTGCGGTACTCGTCGAGCGTCGTGGCGCCGATGGCATGCAGCTCGCCGCGAGCAAGCGCGGGCTTGAGCATGTTGCCGGCATCCATGGAGCTGTCGCCGGTGGAACCGGCGCCCACGATGGTGTGCAGCTCGTCGATGAACAGGATGATCTGTCCATCGCTTTGCTTCACCTCGCGCAGCACGGCCTTCAAACGATCCTCGAACTCGCCGCGGTACTTCGCGCCGGCCACCATCGCGCCCAGATCGAGCGCCACCAGCTCGCGATCCCTCAAAGACGAGGGCACATCGCCTGCCACGATGCGCTGGGCCAGCCCTTCGACGATGGCCGTCTTGCCGGTGCCGGGCTCGCCAATGAGCACAGGGTTGTTCTTCGTGCGGCGCGAGAGCACCTGAATGGTGCGGCGAATCTCCTCAGAGCGGCCGATGACCGGATCGAGCTGACCTTCGCGTGCTTTCTGCGTGAGGTTCTGACCATACTGCTCCAGCGCTTCGAACTGCACTTTGTTCTGCGGATCGGTCACGCGCGTGTCGCCGCGCAGCTCGTCATAGGCCGCTTCGATGGTCTTGCGCGTAATGCCCGCCCCGTTGAGAATCCTGCCTGCGGCACCCTTGTCCTCCGACAGTGCGATGAGCAAATGCTCGCTCGTGGCGTAGCTATCGCCTAGCTTCTCGGCGATCTTCACCGCCCTGTCGATGAGGTTCATGAGTGCAGGGCTCGGAGCGCCCGCCATCATCATGCCGCTGCTTTTGACCTTCGGCATACGCGAGATCTCGGCATTCACATTGGAGAGCAGCTGTAATGGCTCGGCACCGATGCGCTTGATGATGGCCGACAGGTTGTTCTCCTTCGATTCGAGCAGCGCCTTCAGCATATGGATGGGCTCTGCCTGCGACGCCTCGCTCTCCGAAGCGATGACGATGGTCTGCTGCAGCGCCTCCTGCGCGGTCAGGGCCAATTTGTTCAGGTTGCCCATATTCATGGTGTTCCTCCTTTATATGATCTTTCCGATCATTAAATGTTTCATACGAAACATTCCGGGCATTAGGTTGTCAACCGGAGATGCAAACGATGCCTTCAGTCGAGCGGTTCTGTAAGCGGCGAAGCTTCGCACAAGGACGGACGAAAGTCGAGCAGGGCCCTTAAATCCGATCGAGACCGCCGCGGCCCCCTCATCGCCAAACCAAGATGAGAGCTCGATCAGCCACGCCGCCAGTCCATGCAAACCGAAACGAAACCGACCAGCACTGCCGAGCCATAGTTGTCGCGACGCTGGAATGGGCGATCCGGCCCTCGGAGCGAGAGCGCAGCCGACAGCGCATCGCCAAGCTGCAAGCGATGCAGGCACCGGGCGGACGGAACGGCTCCCCCGTGGCGGTCGCCGCAGAAACGGCGCCGTCATTTGAAACGCAACGGTCCGCCATGACGGAACAGACGACGAGACCGCCGCTCCCGATCTGCAATCGAACGAGGCATCCATGGCGACCTACGGCAGCCGTCGCAGAGCCGGCGGCAAATCCGAGACGCGAACGAGGGCGTTCACGCTCTCGCGCGTCTCAAGTTCATGCACACGATCAGCCAGTCGGCGCACTTTTTTATGAAGATCGTCAAGTTCGGCATCCCTTTCGTCCAGCCTTCCCTGCAAGTCGAGGATGCGGATAACACCGGCCAGATTGATGCCCTCGCTTGTCAACTCGTTGATAAGCTCGAGCCGGTCGATGTCCGCTTGCGAGTACATGCGCGTGTTGCCGCTTGTACGCTGCGGCGACACGAGGCCCTTCTGCTCGTATGCGCGCAGCGTCTGCGGATGGACGCCCGCCAGCTGCGCGGCCACGCTGATCATGTACAGCGGGCGGTTGCGGTCCGTTCGATCGCTCACGACCAGCTCCTAACCTCGTCGGTGGTGGCGGCGAGAAAGTCCTCCATGGCCTTCTTCTGCCCCTCGTTCAGCTCCGTCGGCACGATCACTTTGACGGTGATCTTAAGATCGCCCGTACCAGCACCCTTCACCTGAGGAGCACCTTTGCCCTTGATAGACAGGACCGTATCGTCCTGCGTGCCCTTCGGCACCTTCACCCGCACTTTCGTGCCATCAGGCGCAGGCACCACGACGCTTGCGCCCAGCGCGGCTTCGGCCACGCTCACTGGCACGTCCATGAGCACGTCGGCACCTTTGCGTGCATAATAAGGATGCGGCTCGATCCTCGTGGTGATCAAAAGATCCCCGGCAGCACCGCCATTTTCGCCAGGACCGCCCTTGCCTTTGAAACGCAAACGGCCTCCGTCCACAGCTCCTGCCGGAACCTTCACGGAAAGCGTTTCGGATTCGCTGCGGCCGGGAACGCGGACGGTTACGCGCTTCTCAGAGCCCTTGAACGCCTCGTCGAACGTCACGGAAAGGGTGACGTTCATGTCCTGGCCCGTGCGTGGACGCGGCTGACGCGCCCCTCCGAAGCCGCCCAAGTCGCCAAAGTCCCATTCGGTGCCGAATGCCCCTTCGCCGCGGCGAATGCTCTCAAGGATCTCGGCCCAACTGCCGAAACCGCCCGCTCCGCCTCCGAAGATATCGCCAACGTTCACGGAGCCGCCGCCCCAGCCTTGGGGAATATGGTTCTCGTTCGCCGTGCCGTACTGGTCGTAGAGTTTGCGCTTCTTGTCGTCCGACAGCACCTCGTAAGCTTCGTTTATCTCCTTGAACCTACCTTCGTCGCCGCCCGCATCGGGGTGGTGCTTGCGCGCGAGCTTGCGATAAGCTTTTTTGATCTCGTCAGCCGTCGCCGTGCGTGGAACGCCAAGCGTTTTGTAATAGTCGGGAGTCGCCGCCATGCGCTCCACCTCCTTCTCAACCGCTTCCAAACCGAAGGCGGGCCATCACTCCGCCCGCCTTCGCACCATTCCAATTTTACTTTTCCTGCTCCTGATCGGGCTTTTTCTCCCGTTTCGGGCCTCCGGTGGTAACGCTCACCATGGCGGGTCGCAAAACCTTCGAACCCATTTTGTAGCCTTTCTGGTACACTTCGGCAACTGTCTCGTCGGGCACGTTTGCATCCTCCACAGTGGCAACCGCCTGCGCCTCGAGCGCGTCGAAAGCGCCGCCTTTCGGGTCGATGACCTCGACGCCACCGGACGTGAGCGTGTTGACCAGCTTGGAGCGGACAGCCTTCACGCCATCCAGCAAACCGGCCTCGCCGTTGCTCGCTGCGTACTCGATGGTGCGCTCGAAGTCATCGATCACCGGCAGCAAGCTCGTGACCAGCTTCTCTGCGGCGCGGGCTTTCTCGGCCTCGCGTTGCTCTGCCGTTCGGCGACGGTAAGTATCCCACTCGGCGTGCAGGCGCACGAACTTGTCCTGCCACTCTTTCGCTTCTGCTTGCGCCTGCGCCACCATCTCGTCTGCCGTTGGCCCTTCGTCGCTGGGCGCGGGCTCGCCCTCGCAGGGCTTCTCCTCGGCTCCGATAGAGGCGCCGCCCTCGGCCGGCCCTGCAGGGCCGGCCTCAGGGGCATCGGTGTCGGCAACGGCTTCCGGGGAGGGGGTGGGGGGTTCGGAGCCGTCGCCGGGGTCGGTATCGGGAACCCGGGACTGAGCAACCTCGGTCCCGGAGCGTGCGTCCTCGATGGGAATCCTTTTCGCCTCGTCTTGCGCCGCGCGCTCCGGCGAAGGCGTGCTCGGCTGCTTGGCCATCGCGATTACTTCCCTTCCTTCTTGTCGTCGTCCTCGACGACCTCGTAATCCGCCTCGATGGTGTCGTCGGCCGACGCCGCGTTCGAAGCTGCCGCGCCAGCACCGCCTTCGGCGCTCTGCGTAGAGTACACGACCTCGGCCAGCTTATAACCCGCCTGCTGCATCTTCTCGGTCGCAGCTTTGATGGCGTCGATGTCAGAGCCCTCGAGCGCGCTCTTGGCTTCGGCGATGGCTTCCTCGGCCTGCGACTTCACGTCGGACGGAGCCTTGTCGCCCAATTCCTGCAGCGTCTGCTCGGTGGCGTTCACCAACGCGTCGGCGTTGTTGCGGACCTCGACTTCCTCTTTGCGACGCTTGTCTTCTTCGGCATGGGCCTCGGCGTCCTTCACCATGCGCTCGACTTCGTCATCGTTGAGCGCCGTGGAACCGCTGATAGTGATCTGCTGCTGCTTGCCGGTGCCAAGATCCTTCGCCGACACGTTCACGATGCCGTTGGCGTCGATATCGAACGTAACCTCGATCTGCGGCACGCCACGACGCGCAGCCGGAATGCCGGTGAGCTGGAACTTGCCAAGCGTCTTGTTGTCGGCAGCCATCTGGCGCTCGCCCTGCAGCACGTGCACCTCGACGGACGTCTGGTTATCGGCCGCGGTCGAGTAGATCTCCGTCTTGCGAGTCGGAATGGTGGTGTTGCGGTCGATCATCTTCGTCATGACGCCGCCCATCGTCTCCACGCCAAGAGAAAGCGGAGTGACGTCGAGCAACAGGATGCCCTCAACGTCGCCGGCCAGCACGCCGCCCTGCACGGCCGCGCCCATAGCCACAACCTCGTCCGGGTTAACGGACATGTTCGGCTCCTTGCCGGTGAGCTTCTTCACCAGATCTTGCACGGCGGGCATGCGGGTGGAACCGCCCACGAGGATGACCTCGTCGATATCGCCCGTCTTGAGACCGGCGTCCTTGAGAGCCTGTTCAACGGGCTTCTTCACGCGGTCGAGCAGGTCCTTCGTAATGCGCTCGAACTCGGCGCGCGTCAGGGTGTAGTCGAGATGCTTCGGACCAGAGGCATCTGCCGTGATGAACGGCAGGTTGATGTTGGCCTGCGTCGTGGAGGACAGCTCCATCTTTGCCTTCTCGGCAGCTTCCTTCAAACGCTGAAGGGCCATCTTGTCCGCACGCAGATCGATGCTGTTATCGGACTGGAACTTGTCAGCCAGCCAATCGATGATGCGCTGATCCCAGTCGTCGCCTCCCAGATGGTTGTCGCCCGCAGTGGACGCAACCTCGAACACACCGTCGCCGAGCTCGAGAATGGACACGTCGAAGGTACCGCCGCCCAGGTCGAACACGAGGATCTTCTGATCCTTGTTCGTCTTGTCCAAACCGTAAGCCAGCGCCGCCGCCGTGGGTTCGTTGATGATGCGGAGCACCTCGAGGCCCGCGATCTTGCCGGCATCCTTCGTGGCCTGCCGCTGCGCGTCGTTAAAGTACGCGGGAACCGTGATGACCGCCTGAGTGACCGGGCCGCCCAGCTGCTTCTCGGCGTCGGACTTGAGCTTCTGCAGCACCATGGCCGAGATCTCCTCGGGCGTGTAATCCTTGCCGTCGATGTCCACGACCGCGCGGCCGTCCTTGCCCTTCTGCACCTTGTAGCTGACGGTCTTGCGCTCTTCGGACGTCTCGTCGTACGAGCGCCCGATGAAGCGCTTCACGGACGAAACGGTGTTCTCGGGGTTGGTGACCGCCTGGTTCTTCGCGGCCTTGCCGACGACGCGCTCGCCGTCCTTTCGGAAACCCTCGACCGAAGGGGTGGTGCGATCGCCCTCGGCGTTCACGAGGATTTCAGGTTCCGAGCCCTCCATGACCGCCATGGCGGAGTTCGTCGTGCCCAAATCGATGCCCAGAATCTTAGCCATTATGCGCTTCCTCTCTTTCGGAGTTTGTCACCTCGGTTGCGAAGCCTTGCGCAGGATGATCGCTTCGATGCTTTCATCGACCACGCTTAAGCTCGTTTCGATGTTTTGGAATATATAATCTAAGTCATATGCTGTCAAGTTTTTTACCGAACTGTTATATAAGAACCGCTGACGCACACCACCATACCTGTGGGGGAGGCGCGCGCAGGCCCAGCGCATGATCGTTACGCTGCCAGCAAACGCTCGTTTCCGACACGAAACCACCTCGCCTCCCATGCACTGGAAAGCAGCTTGAGCGCACATGATCGAGCCTGATGAAAACCATGGTCGCTACACTCCGAGCACACACTGTGACCACTTCATGCAGGCGTTGTCGACACGACGACCATCTGCGGATGGCCGCACCGGGAACCCACATACGAACCGAAGCTCTGTTTTCGAGGAAATTGACACGGGTTAAGGCGTTGGGTTACGAAAATAACCGAATAGTTTTCGCACACCTGATGCCGCTCATCCTCCTTCTCCCTACTATAGCGACGCCGCCGCACGTCAGAACGAATGCGAAGTCGGCAACGCAATAGGGCAAGGGCAAGGAAGGGAGTCGCCATGGAAAAAGGCATCACAAGACGAAACCTCATCAAGCTCGGAAGCGTTATCGGCATAGGAGCGCTTGCTGCAACAGCAACCAACGGCTGCGCGCCAAAAACCCAGACCTCTTCATATGAAGCGCACGAAGAGGATTCGGATCAAGCGACGTTCCTCAAACAGCCGGAACCGATAACCGAATTCGCCGATACCAAGGAATTTGACATCGTGGTTGTGGGAGCGGGCGAAAGCGGCCTTTCCGCCGTTCATACGGCCCTTGAAAGCGGAGCCTCGGTCGCATGCGTGCAGAACATCGGCACTGCGCAGACCACCGGGAACATGGGCGCGTCGGTCGATACGACAAAGACCGACGAGGCGGGCATCGAGGCATGCGTGACGTTCCTCATGGAGAAGAACGCCTGGCGCAGCGATCGCAAACTGGTGGAAGCGTGGGCTTGGAACTCGTACGAAGCAGTTTGCTGGTGGGCCGATGCCGCCGCCAACGGAGGTGCCGAATCGAAGCCGTTCGACTCCTCGAAGGAGTACAACGGCTACACGTTCCATCTGCATGCGAACACCTACAACCATCTGGAAGGCGCCCACAACGATGCCGCGCTCGCCATTGCCAAAGCGTTGGAACAGGAGGGGGCTGAGTTCTTCTACAACAGCCCTGCCGTCCAGCTTCATACGGAAAACGGGCGAGTGACGGGTGCGATCTGCGAACGTGACGGATCCCACACGCTCTTCAAGGCACACAAAGGGGTGATTCTGGCAAGCGGTGACTGCTCGGGCAACGAGCAGATGCGCGACTATTACTGCCCCGATTTGAGAGGATTCAAAACGATGTCCGTGTTCCGCGACGGCTCCGGAATGCTCGCAGGCATATGGGCGGGCGCATGCATGACCCCCATCAATCACAGCAAAATGGTTCACGGAGGAGGTGCCCTCACCCGGCTTCAAGTGCCATTCCTCAACCTCGACATCCACGGCAAGCGCTTCATGAACGAAGTGCTCAGCTTCGCCTACCTTAACAACCTTATGCGCGAATACCTGGCCGAATACGACTACCAAAACTCGATGGCAGCGAAGTTTTTCACCATCATGCCCTCCAACTGGCTTGAAATCGCTCAAACATGGGCAGACGAAAACCCCGCTGAAGTGCAATTAGGGGTAGGCAACATGAAAGCACCCGACGAAAGCGCTTTCATCAAAGGCGATACGTTCGAAGAGCTGGCCGCAAACATCAACGCCTACATGGAGTCAGAGCAGTGGATGATCGACCCCATTGACGAGCAGACGATCGTGCAATCCATCCAGTCCTACAACGACCTATGCGCAACAGGGGCCGATAAGGAGTTCGGGAAGAGGGCGAAATACCTCGTGCCCATCGCCAAAGGACCGTTCTACGCCGTTCCGCGCGGTGCGAACAGCGTGCCCGCCATCCTAGGAGGTCTCATCGTCAACGAAAACCAGCAGTGCCTCGATGCCGGGGGCGAGCTTATAGAGGGCCTTTTCGCAGTAGGGAACGCCTCCGGACAATTTTACGGCGGCGTCGACTACCCGATGGACATTGAGGGGCTCTCCATCGGTCGCGCGATCACATCAGGCTACATGACGGGGCATTACGTGGCGAGCCTATAGGGCTTGTGGGCGCAGAAAGCCTCCTCGGCTTCTGCGCCCACAAGCCCGCTTTCCATCGCCGTACTATCCCTAAACCTCGATCTATAATAGGGGCATGAGATCACTCCCGCACGCCTGGACCCCCACACGCATCGATCATCTTGGGCAGATGATCCCCTACCTGTTTGCATTGGGATGCGCCCGCGCATGGATGACGCTTACGTTCGCGACGCTTCCCTCGGCGGCCGCCATCGCGATAGACCCCCATGCTGTTTTCGATTGCGCCTACGCTCTCGTCGGGGTGGCATGCTCGCTCGCCTCCCGCAAGCTGACTCCGTTGCAGGAAAGAACCATGCCGAAGCGCCTTGCGCTCTGCGCCATGACGGCCTCCTCGCTTCTGGTCGTATTAGCCAACCAGACCGGCTTCTCCTTCCTCAACATGGGAGGGGCCGTTTTCGGAGGAGCCGGATTTTGTCTCGTGCTTCTCATGTATTCGGAAGCGCTTGTCCCCTTGAGTCTGGTGCGCATCGCGCTTTACACCGCCGCATCGCGATTCGTAGCCGTGCCCATCGCATGGATGTGCCAAAGCGACGACCCGTGGCGCACAGCCTTCGCGCTGGCGATCCTGCCGATTGTCGCGATCGCTTGCACACGGCATGCCTACGCAAGCGCGCCTGCGGCGAATCGACCTGCGGGCAATTGCGCGTTCACCATTCCTTGGAAGCCCATCGCGCTCCTATCGCTGTATGCGTTTGTGTACGGCTTGCGCGAAGCCAACCTGTCGATGGGAGCAGGAATTCACTCGTCGCTTTCAACGGCGATCGTCATGGGAGTGGTGTTCGTTTCCATCTACCTCTTCTCAGACAGATTCAGCCTTGCTGCTGTGTGCCGATCACCGTTGCTTTTGATGGCGTGCGGCGTCTTGCTGATACCGACCGAAGGGATGGTGGGCTCGATCAGCTCGGGCTACCTTATCTCCATGAGCTACACGCTGGTGTCGCTCCTCCTCTCGCTTTTACTGTACGACCTCTCGAAACGATTGGGAATCGCCATCGTCTCCCTCATGGGGATGATCAAGGTCTCGGCCCTCTTTCGCGTTGCCGGAGCATGGTGCGCCGAGGCACTTTCCCAGTTGGGCCTCTTCGGACAGACGCACAATGCGGCAATGATCGCCGTCATCGTGATGATGGTGCTCGCGGGCACGCTGATGCTTCTCCCAGAGAAAGAGATCGCATCTATGTGGGGCGCTCGGCATGTCGACGCGAAAAACCTCGCAGGCGAGCTTCACCGGGAAGAGCGCATCAACGAACGATGCAACGAACTTACTCGCACGCACAAGCTCAGTCCGCGCGAGGACGAAGTTCTGAGATTGCTCGCACGGGGAAACTCAAATGACGCCATCGAACGAGAGCTTTTCATAGCGAGCGGAACGCTGAAGGCGCATATCCAGCGCATATACGTGAAGCTCGATGTTCACAGCCGCAAGCAGCTCGACGAGCTTTTCTCAGACGTTCGCACTGAAAGCGCATAGACTGCGCGCTGGCAGGGAGACATGGCGAATCGCCGCAGATTCGCCGTACAGGCCTTTGCCGCATACGAAACCCCGCCTTCGAACCGATATCGGAGGCGGGGTTTCGTCAAGCATGCGCGAAACATGCATGCGGGCGTGAGCGGAATTCGCCACACGCCGCAGGCTCTACTCCTCGACGACCTCGGGGATGGCGCCCATCGGGCACTCTTCGACGCAGTCGCCGCATGCGATGCACGCGTCTTCGTTCACAACCTCCGCCGTGCCGCCTACGACCTCGAGCACTTCCTGCGGGCACGCATCAACGCAAATGCCGCAGCCGATGCACTCATCGGCTTCGATAACCGGGTGAGACATGTCAAAACTCCTTCTCGTCTAAAAGCATGCCGACGGTTCGCGTCGGACGCTTCCCCAAAAACCGCATGGCCGCAAGATACCATTGTTCCCTGCAAATGCAATATGAAAAAACGAATTTATCAGGGTGCGGCAGAAAAACGCATTCGCATGCAAGCAAGATGCTGGGACGATGAAAAGCCGGCAGGGTGACTGCGCCGGAACGAAGCCCAACGCCAAGGGCTCAAGCAAACACGATGAGACGATGGCGACGAGTAGCGCAAACGACGTGAGCGCGATGGCAAACAACCTTCAATCCGCATCCCAGGATCCATGAAAACCGGAAAGATCCTAGCTCCGAACGCTTCGCAGCCTTGGAAAAGCCCCGTACGGCGCGCGTTCCGAGAACCCCAGTGGAACAATTCTGAACGGATGCGGTCATCAAGCATCGAGAAAACCGCGTCCGCGCGGCCCAACACCTTGCAATGAGCCTCCTTGGCAAGAACCGCGTCGGAACGATCGCCAACCGCCCTTGGCTGCTTTTGCTCACAACAGGACCGTTACCTTCCGCAAGAGGCGGGCGGCCTCTCGCGCAGGAAGCGCAAGGGGCACGCAACATCTACGCCCTGGCCGCGAGCGCGCCGAAACTCCCTGCGAGATCGTCTCCGAGCACTGCGCGCATGGCTGCTAGCAGATGCGTGGCAACTGCTCGCCTACCAGCATGTCCAGGATGCGCGTGCCACCGAACGCCGTGCGCAGGAATACCTTCGGCCCGCGTTCCGGCTGCATAGCCGTCACCTCGCCGATAACGGCCGCATCGGCTCCGTAGCGGTTAGCGCGCATTGCCGCCAACGCTGCCTCAGCTTCGTCGGAGGCCACCACACACACCATTTTCCCCTCGTTCGCCACCTGCAGCACGTCGTATCCCAGCATATCGCACGCACCCTGCACGGCGGCCTTTACGGGCACCGCGTCCTCTTCCACCAGGATGTCAGTGCCCGACTGCATCGCCAGCTCGTTCAGCGTAGAGGCCAGTCCTCCACGGGTAGGATCGCGGAAACAGCGCGTATGCGGGGCGGCGGCCAGCACATCGGCTATCAGATGATTCAGCGGAGCGGCGTCGCTTTGCAAATCGGTTGAAAAGCTCAGAGACTCGCGACAGCTCATGATGGTGATCCCGTGGTCGCCAAGCGTACCGGTGACCAGCACCTTGTCGCCCGGTCGACAGTGCGCGCCCCCCAGTTCCACACCCGCAGGCAGAGCCCCCACGCCGCTCGTGTTGATGTACACGCCGTCGCCATGGCCTCGGTTCACCACCTTGGTGTCGCCGGTGACCAGGATTACTCCGGCCTCTCGGGAAGCTTCGGCCATCGAAGCGCAGATGCGACGCAAATCGTCGATGGAAAACCCTTCCTCCAAGATGAATCCGCAGCTGAGATACAGCGGACGCGCTCCGCTCGTGGCCACATCGTTCACTGTGCCACACACCGCCAAGCGACCGATGTCGCCACCGGGAAAGAAGCATGGCGTCACCACGAAGCTGTCAGTAGAGAACGCCAAACGCTCGCCCGGTTCCAACGAGGGCAGCACAGCCGCATCGTCACCGCGCAATAGTTCATCGCCAGCATAGGCAGCGAAAAACACCTCGTCGATGATTCGCTTCATCATGCTTCCGCCACTGCCGTGCCCCAGCATGACCGTTTTGTCCATAGCCTCGTCGTCTCCTCGATCTGGTCGTCTTCAATTCGTATCTCGGGCGGAACTGCCGCACCAAGACGCATCGCCGTCTTTTGATCGATGCGCAATGCCCGCCACGTAACAGCACTGCCCACCTGCGGCTGCGACACGGCGTGCGCCGCGCTTGAACGCCCGACTTCACACCGTTTTCGCATCGCGCCAGGCTCGACACCAGCGATCGCCATCGATCGAGCGCGACTGCACCGTCCGCAGCGCGGCGCGGAAGCGGCTTGCATGCACGTACAGCCCTCCGGCAGATCGCCTTGCGTCCGGCGCGCCCCGCCACCCGATGCGGTGCACGGAACCCGCAAACGCAATGCACGCCGAGACCCGCTACACGAGCACGCCGTGCTCGAAAGGCTCATCTCATGCCGACAAGCCGAGCGCCGCAGCGTCCAATCGCCACGCAATCGCTTCCGTCTAAAGAGCGTGACCCGTCGTGGTCACGACAAGGCGGCCGTTCTTAACGCCCTTTGTGCCCAAGATAAGGTTCGCGATATCCTGCACGAGACCCGTCTCTCCACGCAACACGATGATCTCAAGGCAGCGATGCGCGTCAAGATGCACGTGCATGGACGAGATGATGTACTCGAAGTAATCGTGCTGGATGGCATGGAGCTTTTCCTGCAAATCGCTTGCGTGGTGATCGAACACGATGGTGAGCGTGCCCACCACCTCCATGCCGGGCGTGGCGCATTCGTCCTCTACCAGCGCATCGCGCACGAGGTCGCGCACCACTTCGCTGCGGTTTTTCGCCAGCCCGCGCCTCGCCACCAACTGATCAAAGCGAACGAGAAGCTCCTCGGGCATGGCCACCGAAAAGCGCATGAGGTCGTTGCTCATGGATGCCTGTGCCTACACCAAGCTGACCGTGACGTTGGCCCCGGCGGCGGCATCGTCCTCAAGCGCGTCCTTCGCTTCGTCGAGCGCGGCGCGCACCTCGTCGAGCAGCGCCTGGGCGGCGTGCAGCTTCTCGCACACGGTGGAGAAACCCGCGTCGCCCGCCTGATGCGCCAAATTGTGCGCCCAACGACGCTCAAGCTTCACATGGTCGTCGATCTGCTCGATCATCTGCTCGAACTGGCCTGTGTTAATCCCGTTCGTGCACATACTCCGCCTCCTATCGCGGTATCCTCGTGGCGCACCGAAGCAGCGTCGCTTGAACCCTGCCACGCGCCTGCCGCAAACACCTTGCGCCTTGGGATTTGCCCCCAAGGGCAGATCGCAGCTTCCGCACGCCACGCCGACCGCATCTGCGCGAAACGCGCCGGAAGAGAGCTTCGAAGCGATTCCTCTCGCTCCCTTCCGGCGCCGCCCTCGCGGCAATCGGCCCTTCGTTATCGTTGCGGCACGCCGCAGCGCAAGATTCTTGCTATCATGAAGGTTATACGGCTTAGCGTGATCGACCGCAAGGGACAGTGTGAAAAAATCCGCGAAAGGTAACATGTACGAAGTCACACTCGAAGAGACGTGGGATTTGTTCGGTTCGTATCTGGACGGCTCGCGCTCGGCGCTCGTGTGCGCAGTGAGCGAGAGCTCTCTGAGCGCGCGAGCCCGATCGGCGCTTGAAAGCTCGCTCGAGGCGCTGGGCTATGGACGCGAGTCGTGCGCATATGCGACGCTAGACGCCGAGATCGACTCCGCTGCGCTGTTCCTGCTTCTGGAAGGGATAGATCCGCTGTGCCTCATCGCAACGGACGAAACGGCCGCTCGAGCGCTCGGTAAAACGTACCGTTGCCATGTCGAGCCTATGATGGCATCACGCGCATTCGGGCGCACGGTTGTGGCGTTTCGCAATTTCGATACGATGCTTGACGATGCCCAGAGCAAGCAGACCGCTTGGGCATTGCTGAAGAAACTGCCGCGCCTCGGCGCACACTGACGCCCAACCGCATCACATCTTCGCCGCGACGTTCAAGCGCAGAACCTGCGAGGGCATGTGCACGCGCTTTGTTTGAGCTGCATGCGACGGCCCCTCCCCAACCGTAGCCCCACGTTCGCCAAAGCGGCGCGCTCATGCAGCACCAGAACCTGAGAACGACATGCGCATCCAGACTTCAGAACCCGTACATCACTTGCACGTACGATACATGTGCGCTTCGTCGCATCCTCGCGTACCGCAAGCCTATGTTCTGTACGCACCATACGGCATCACACCATGCATCATCTGCAGAACCCCGATATTGCATGCCCCAAGCTGCGGCTCCCGCAGGGCTTTCGCCATCGAGCGGGAGCCGCAAAAGCGTCAGGGATGCGAATTGCGCAATTGGTCAAACAGGTGTTTCATGTGAAGCACCTGTCGTCGACCGGAAGCCAACCGAACGAGCGACAGACAACCCCGTCTCCTGATCGGCAGTGCCCCGCTTGGACGACGCCTGCTTGCAGTGCGGTACGACCTATGCCACAACGACGCGTTCCGCCTCTTCGAGCAAGGCGCGCACCTCGTCCGTCGTCTCAGCCTCGGCATAGATGCGCACGAGCGGCTCAGTGCCGGAGGGGCGCATCATGACCCATGCGTCGCCTTCGAGGTAGAACTTCACACCGTCGCGGCGATCCACGTCGATCACCTTCTTGCCGCAGATAGTTTCAGGCGCGAAGGAGGGCACCACCTCGGAGCGGAAGCGCATCATCTGCTCCTCGGTGATGGACAGACCTTGGCGCTCGAACTCCAGTTTGCCGATTTTGGCGAACATGTCGTCTAGTAGCTGGCCTAGGCTCATGTGGCGTTGGGCCATCGTCTCGCACAGCAAAAGCGCCATGAGCAGGCCATCGCGCTCCATCACATGGCTGGGAATGCCGATGCCGCCGGACTCCTCGCCGCCCACCATGACGTCGCCCTTCTCCATCTCGGCGTATATCCATTTGAAGCCCACAGGCGTGCTGGTGAGTTCCAACCCAAGGCGCTTGCACTGGCGCGCCAGCATGGCCGATGCCGTGATGGTGGACACCACGCGCCCGCGCTGGCCCTTGTCCTCTGCAAGGTGGGACACGATAAGCGCGATGATGCGGTGCGGGTTCACGAAGGTGCCATGTTCGTCCACCGCACCGATACGGTCGGCGTCGCCATCGTTTATGAAGCCGGCGTCGAAACCCAGCTCCGGAACCTTCGCGATGCAGCGGTCCACCCACGGCGGGATGGGTTCGGGATGCAAGCCGTCGAACGTGGGGTCGGCGTCGTTGTTGATCTCGCACACCTCCACGCCCAGATCGCGTAACAGGTTGGCCAGATAGTGGCGACCGGCGCCGTACAGAGGGTCCACCACCACGCGCAGGCCGGCGTTGCGAATGGCCTCAGCGTCAACGCGCTTTTTGAGGGCAGCGAGGTACGGCGTCATGAGATCCACTTCCTCGTAGGTGCCGCGCGCCGCGGTCGCCCCGTCGGGCAGCACGGCTTCCACACGATCGGTGAAGTCCTTGCCTGCCGCGCCGCCGTCGGCCATGCGCAGCTTCACGCCCAGGTACTCGGCCGGGTTGTGGCTGCTCGTGAGCATGATGCCGCCCACCGCATCCACGTCTTGCGCCACCGACCAGCACAGCGTCGGCGTGGGGCAATAGTCCTGCGTGAGCATCACGCGAAAGCCATGCGACGCCGCCACCTCAGCTGCCAGCTGCGCATAGGCGTGCGCGTCACGGCGGCAGTCGTGCCCCACGATCAGCGTGCCCGGCATGCCAGACGCACGGCCCGCCGCAAGCGCGTCTTCCTTGAAGATGCGCGCCGCCGCATCGACCACACGCACAAGATTGACGTTCGTGAAATCCTCTCCGATGATGGCGCGCCATCCGTCGGTACCGAAATGAATGTCTGTCACGAGGCTCCTTTCTCGCACCATGATGTCACAGTATATCGTACGGCGCCCAAGCACGCTTGAGGGAACGGATGTTTCACGTGAAACATCCGAGTACGCAACAACGAGCGAAAACCCGAACACGTAACAGACGAAGCCGGACGGCCGACGAGAGCGTACCCGAATGGACAAGACGGAAAGAGATGGATAGCCGGCAGAGCCGAACTGGAGGAACTGACCGAGCAGAATTGAAGTCTTTTGGCAGTTTCGGCAGTCGGGCCGACATACTTGAGGGCGAGAGCCGACAGAACGATTAAGTGAATCGAGGCCTGAGATCCAGCGATACAACCCAGAAGCGGAGATCACGCATCACAAAGCACGCAACGGATGTTTTCATATGACGATCCGAACATAAACGGAGCACACGAGAAGCCATGCAGGGATCAGCCGAAACGATTCGGAATAGGGTATCCACGACATGACAGCATCCCTGATGCGTTCGAAATTCGAAGGAGTCTCGGCGAGTTTTCCCTTGCGTCCGCCTCCTCCTGATGTTTCACGTGAAACATCAGCGCCACGGGTTTTCGCATTTTGTCTCACCTGATACCATGGCAGCGGAACCGTCGGGGCGAAAACCGCCGAAATAAGACGCGCCAAGCCACCGACCCTCGCGGGAGACGCCCATAGAGCGCCGACGTCAATGCCAAAGAGAGAAGGAGCTTCGATGGCGAACAGAAGCCTTGCCAAGGATCATGCCGACACCTGCGTACTTGTGACGGGAGGCGCAGGATTTATCGGCAGCCATACGGTGGTCGAGCTGCTTGCACGCGGGTACCGTGTCGTGGTGGTGGACGACCTTAGCAACTCGAGCGAGACGGCACTCGAGCGTGTGCGCACCATCGCCGGACTTGCCCCCGACGACAACCGCCTCGTATTCTACGAAGACAGCATCCTCGACCGTGACGCGCTCTCTCGCGTCTTCGACGCGCATGACATCGACGCGATCATCCACTTCGCCGGGTTCAAAGCCGTAGGCGAGAGCGTGCAAAAGCCGCTCGAGTACTATTGGAACAACGTAGCTGGCACGCTCGTGCTGTGCGACGTAGCGCGTGCCCACAATGTGAAGAACATCGTATTTTCCTCGAGCGCCACCGTGTATGGCGAGCCTGAATTCTGCCCCATCACCGAAAACTGCCCCAAACACGACGCTACGAATCCCTATGGATGGACGAAGAGCATGCTCGAGCAGGTGCTTTCCGATCTGTACGTGGGAGACAACGAATGGAACGTGGTACTGCTCCGCTACTTCAACCCCATTGGCGCCCATGAAAGCGGGCTCATCGGGGAGGATCCGAAGGGCATTCCGAACAACCTTCTACCCTATGTGGCGCAAGTGGCTGTGGGCAAACTGGCGCGTGTTGGCGTGTTCGGCGACGACTATCCCACGCCCGACGGAACGGGCGTGCGCGACTACATCCACGTGGTGGATCTTGCGCGAGGACACGTGGCCGCGCTTGACTGGATGGGCGGCAAGGTGGGCACGGGCGAGGCGCGCGGCCTAGGGTCGATAGCCGGCGAGCCCGCCGAGGACGGCACACGACGAGGCGTGGGCATTTTCAATCTAGGCACGGGAACGGGCTCGAGCGTGCTCGACGTGATCCATGCCTTCGAGCGCGCCTGCGGCCACAAGATCCCCTATGAGATCAAACCGCGTCGGGCAGGAGACATCGCCGAGAACTATGCGTCATGCGACAAAGCGCGCGACGAACTTGGCTGGGTTGCTGAATATGACCTCGACCGCATGTGCGCCGATAGTTGGCGCTGGCAGTCCGCCAACCCCGACGGATACGCCACCGCGTGAAGACGCGCCTGAGAGGTTTCCCATCGTCGCGCCCCCAACCGACTCCCATGAAAACCCTTCCGCATCGCTGAGGCGACAACGGTCACGAGAAGAAGCAAAGAGGAAAAAGGCGGGGGTGCGAGTTCCGAACCAACCTGCAAGACCGCAAGATACCAGATACACCGCCGCCCTGCTTTCGCTATCGAAAGCAGGGCGGCGCGCGTTCGAGCGAGGCGAAGCGGAAACGAGAAGGGGAAGGGGAAGGAGGCTGAGGATGCGCTTCAAGCGTTTTCCCGAACGTCGTCCTTCTCGAGCCGACCCACCACTCGAACCGTCCCGATCATTCGGCCACGTTCGCTTGCGGGTTCTGTCAGCATCTACAAGCGCGTTTCCAAAGCTTCCGGATACGTGCGCCTTTCCTTTTCTGCCAGCGCAATCCCGCGATACGCCGCTTCCTACTGACTGCAGCGCCAAGACAAAGCCGAAACTCCGAGTCAGATGCGCTCATGATCAGCATGAAAGAAACGTTCGCACAGTCAAGGCTCAACGAAAACAGAGCCTTGGCTCAGGCAACACGCATGCACCTCCGTACGCCTTTGATGCCCCCGGACTAATCAAGTACGAGCGTTCCGTGCATCGACCGTCTACGGACATTACTTCGCAAACAACATGCACCACCGCAGCCGCTCGCCCTAACGATGACGAGACAATTCCACCAAGGCGCCGCATTTGCTAAGCGAGGGAATCCGAATAGCCGGTGCCGTAACCAGTGTCGGCGCCGTAATCCGTGCTGTTGGAGCCATAATCAGGATCGTAATACCCGCTGTCCGTGTAGCCCGAATCACCATAATACGCAGAACCGTCATTGTAGGAATAATTGTACGAGTCGGAAGTCCCGCCCGACGACGAACTCCCCGGCGTCGGAGCAACACCCGACGCGACTATGCCACTGGGATCCTCGCCCGCCTCGACTACCTCCATCATCTCTTTGAGCGCGGCTTCATCGGTGAACACGTACGATATCTCGCCGATGTAGCCTGTCGTAGACGGCACCATTCCCGAATAGATGGTCAAGTCACCGCTGTCTTTGAATTGCTGAGCGAGCGAGATGATATCGGTGGCCGAAAGATCCGTCGTCACGCACCGTGCGGCGCTCTGTATGACGCCCGGAAGATCGGTCACCGGCATCGCAAGGACCTTCTCCACGATAGCCATGATGAGCTTGCGCTGGTTGGCTGTACGAGTGAAGTCGCCGTCGACGTATGCACGGCTGCGAGCAAACACAAGCGCCGCCTCGCCGTCAAGATGCTGAGTGCCCGCCTCTATGACGATATTGCCTGCGTCGGGATCGTCGATGCGCTCGTCGACCTCCACATCCACGCCGCCCACCGCATCGACAAGCGCCACCAGCTCCTCGAAGTTAACCTCCGCATAATGAGATATCTCAACATCACACAGCTCGCTCGCCTCGCGAATGGTGGCCGCTGCTCCACCGAAATTGTAGGCGGCATTGAACTTGTTCTGTCCGTACCCGTCGATGTCGATGCACGTGTCGCGAGGGATGGAGACCATCGTCACCTGGTTCTGCGTCGGATCGACTCGCACAACGATGTTCGTATCGGAACGAGCACCCTCAACCGAGCCATCCTCGCGCCGGTCGGAGCCGATGAGCATCATGTAGAACGGCTCAGTGAAATTGCTCGTGGTCTTCGGGGCAAGCGCGTCGGTAATGGCATCGAGCTCTTCCTGAGTTTTCGTCCCACGGGTAAGCTGATCATTGATGGAGTTGAAGTACAGGGCGAACGCCGTGCCTCCGAACAAAACAACTGCCAAGACGGCAGCCACCACGCCGATCGCTATCTTCTTCCCCCGACTCGCCCTCCTTGACGACGCCGCTGTGTAGTTCGGATTCATGCGCGAGTACTGGCTTGCCGCACTCTGGCGCTCATACGCGCTGTTCGCAGCACGCCCCTGACTGCCAGGCATATACGCAGGCCGATACGCAGACGAAGCAGAGTCCTCAAATTGCGCCGCATGCGCCGTGGAACGGATAGCACGAGCCGATTGGGGATCTCGCGTGGTTCGTCCCGCAGGATGATTCGTCCGGGAATTCCTTGGTGTCATACGTTCTCCTCTGCGACTTCGGCGTCTTGACGGTT
This sequence comes from Gordonibacter sp. An230, assembly GCF_002159915.1. Lineage (GTDB taxonomy): Bacteria > Actinomycetota > Coriobacteriia > Coriobacteriales > Eggerthellaceae > Rubneribacter. Next base: position 59,186 of record NZ_NFJP01000009.1, on the reverse strand, counting down.
CGACTCGCCCGCTACGATCGGCGTCCCCTTTTCGACGCAACACGCGACATCGAAGCTTGCTCCGTCGCGAATAATCGAGAACCAGCGCTTTGCACAGCTCATCAACAGCGGCATCGCACAAGATCGCGCGCATAGAACTCTCGCATATGGAAAATATTCTATCACCCCTGCGACCGAATCATAAAATGGTCATCGCCCGAGTATAAACCCCACATTTCTCAAAAAGGTGCTGAAACGTATCCGCACGGTTACAAGAGGGAGGGCGTGCACAGGTAGTCTGTCTTCATGAATCTCGGGCAGAGACAATGCGCAGTGGACGAAGGTGCGGAGCGATTTCGCTTCGCACCCGTTTTCGCCGCGAACGTGCAGCGTCTCCGCAAGCAGGCGAAGATCAACAAGAAGCGCTTTGCGCTCATGGTGGGCATTGGCCGACCGTTCCTCGACAAAATAGAAGACGGCACTGCGAACCCTCGCCTCGACGTGATGGTCCGCATCGCCGACGCGCTCGACACAACGCCCCAGGAGCTGTTGAACTCGCCCGACAACGAGATCGACGAGGAAAGCATCAGGCGTGGCTCTCCCTCTTTTCTTGACATGCGGCATACGCGCCCGCTCTAATGCGCACCCCCCCTATCATGGTCGACGTATATCGAACAGGGTGCTCTGCGGAAGCTCAAGGCATCGATGCCGCTTTTCCCGCATGCCACACATGCCGGCCACATTGACAAGCGAGAGAAATACGCCGCGCTTGCGCATGCAACGAACTGAAGCTACAGCAAACACAAACCGAGCTTCGCACGCATCGGCGAAGCCAAGTCTGGGTCGCGGCGCGCACCGCCTTGCTGGTCGAGCCGAAATTCTCGACGCATAGGGCCGACAGAACCCGCCGCACTTCCCAAACGCAACCCCGGAGCGCACCGCGCACGTGCAACGCAAAAGGAAACTCACCTTCGACGCACTTAGATGCACCAACGAATAATGCCGAACTCGAGCACCCCGACCGCATCGGATGACGCAAGCGCTTTGCTGGATGCGCCATGCATTGCGCACGGCACCGGAACGGCGAAAGCACATCGAATGCTTTGTCAAAAGGCGAGTGTTCGGAAGGGTCCTTTCACGCCTTTCGCACTCTTTGCGCCTTGGCTACCTCCGCGCATATGGCTTTTCCGGAAGGCCCCGATGAGCTGGCGGGGTTCGTCAGGGCCTTCCAAGCGCGCTCGCAGCTTCTCTCGCCTGCTTCCTATCGATTGCCACCATGACAAGCCATGGCGCAGAGAAAGCATAGTCCGGAATTTCAAAAGCACCGATCATACCAGATGGGAACCGCGCGCTTCGAAGCGTCGGAGATCCCGTTTAGGCTGCGACCGCGAAGGCGACGCCCTACAATCCCGCCACGTGCCTTCCAGCCAGGTATCCGCCGGTGATGGCACGTCCGATCGACAATCCCAGCACGTCCATGGGGTAATCGACTCCGCCGTAGAAAGGGCCGGACACGTTGCCCACAGCGTACAGCCCCTCGATGGGGGTGTGCTCGTCCGCCTTGAGCACCTGGTTGTCAGCGTTCACCAGAAGACCGCCGATGACGGCGGAAAGCCCCAGACCGTACTCGTGCGGCACGATGATGAACGGCGGCGTGTCGATCGCCCGCATGAAAACAGGGTCCTTTCCGAAGTCTTCATCAGCCCCGGCGGCGCACAGCTCGTTGTATCGCCGAACCGCCGCGGCCACCGCCTGCGCATCGACTTCATAACCGTTCTGTTCGTCGTCCGCCATCGCCCGGCATGCCTCCTCAACGGTGGCGCCCTCGTAGTACCACGCGCAGTTCGACGCGTCGATCTCGGGATCGATGGCCTTCCATTCGGCAATCTGGTCCTGCCATTTCGCATCGCACACGGTATAGACGTTGCCCGCCTGCGACGTCCCTTCTCGGTGAATGTACTCGCGAACGTAATTGTTGAGATACCCTTGCATAGGGCCTTCGCACATGAAGCGCTCTCCCCGATAGTTCACTACCATATGGGGCGTGTCGACGCGCCCGACACGCGCGTCGTGAATCATCTTGGTGTGGACGGGCGGCTCGATCTCGCCGCCGGCCCACACCCCCATCTTGTGTCCGTCTCCAGTGCGGTTCATTTGGTTGGGGGGAAATTCTTTGAGGTCGGGGCAGTAGTAGGCGATCATCTCCTCATCGTTTTGATAATCGCCGGTTGCGAGAATGACCCCTTTGGAGGCGTTGAACAGAATGTGCTTCCCATCTTGTTCGCAGACGACCCCGGTAACGCGACCGTCGTCGAGAGCGAGCTGCACCGCAGGCGTTTCGAAGAAGAACTCGACGCCAGACTCTTCGGCAAGAGGAGCCATGGCCTTCACGACCTCGCCGTGGCCCGTGCCGAAATAGGTGTTCGCATGCAGATACACGTCGTACCCATGGATGCTCAGAACCCGGTCGGCCTGTGGTTCGTTCTCGTTGACCTCCATACCCGACTGCGACGCGCGTTCCTTGAACCATGAGATGGCTTCGAAGCTGTTGTCGGCCCACGCCTCCAGCAGCGAGCGGTCGCTGCGATGCTGGCTGAGCACCGTCAAATAGCTGATGAGCGCCTGCTTGCCGGCTTCGCTCGTTCGTCCGAGGTCGACGGCGGCGGCCATGTTTCCCTGCGACGAGGGAATGGACTCTTTCTGCACGCATGCGATGCGCGCCCCGGCTTCGGCGGCCGAGAGGGCCGCCGACATGCCCGCTGCGCCGCAGCCCACAACCACTACTTCGTACTCCTTTGTTTCAGCGAACTCGGCGATGGGTTCTGGCTTTGCAAGGAAGCTCGGAGTCGCGCTCGCTCCGTCCACACCCGCCCCACCCGAAAAGGCGCCGTCCGTTTCGTTCGCCGCGGACTTTGGCGCGCAGCCTCCGAGAACCGACGCGCCTGCGGCGCCCGCAGCGGCCAAGCCACCGATCTTGAGCATCTGACGTCGGGTGATCCCATTCGAAATGCCTTTGCGATCCATACGATCCTCCTCGGTCGTCGACGTTAATGACAGAGCGCAGTTTTGCACGCACCGCCTCGCCCTCGCATCGACCGCATGGAGAATTCGTTGTTTATTTTCGTAAACAGGTGAAATAAACATGCCTTCCACGATACGTTCGGGCGCGTCGCACGAACGCAAGGGGAGGGCAAGGAGGCGGGATGACGAGGGGCAGGGAAGGGGCAGCATCTGCAGATTCGTCCGCATCGGACTTTCGGGCATTGGGGCAATTGCTCGATATGCCCTTGTCGTTTCTAGGATTCGCACTCTGGCGCGCATGGGTGTCGCTTGCGGTGGCAGGCCCCGCATATCCCCTTCCCTTGATGCAACAGACAGGACAGCTTGCCTACGACATGGTTCTCGCCGTCACCTGCCTGGTTGCGGCGTTGCTTTCGAAACGCCTGTCCCCTTTGAACGGAAGGCCATCCCCTTATTTTCTCGCAGGCGCCCTTATGACGGGAGCGACAGCTGCGAACGTAGCGGCGATCTTCGTTCCCTCATTGTCAGCGCTCGCTCCCCTGTGCGCAGCAGCTTCGGGCATAGGCTCCGCGCTGCTCATTTTGCTCTGGTGCGAGATATACGGCTGCCTGAGCCCTGTGCGCACCGCAGTGTACTACGCACTTGCGCTGATCATGGGGGTGTTCCTAACGTTCGTGCTGGAAGGGTTCAAAGGCCCGTGGTTCTACGGAGCGCTCGCAGCGTTGCCCATCATGTCCGCGGGACTCGCCTACCGCTCCTACCACCGCCGCCTGGCTCCTCAAGATCGCCCCGCTTCCTCGTACCGGACCCTCGTGCCTTGGAAGTTCATCGCCGTCGTCGCCCTGTACGAAGTGGTGTCGGGGCTGAGCGCCACTTATATTAAAGACAGCTACGGCAATCTCGTTGGACCCCATTCCACAGCGGCCACTTTGCTGGCAGGTATCGCGTTGTTTGTCTGGGTGTTCTGGCTTTCCGACCGGTTTCCTCTTTCGATGCTGTATCGTGCTCCGGTGGTCATCGTCGCGTGTGGGCTGGTGGCGCTGCCCCTTTTGGGATTGTCGAACGGCGTGGCGGGAGCGCTGTGCGTCTCCATGGGAACAACGTTGTTCAGCTGCGTTGTCTTCCTGTTCCTCTGCGATATCTCCAAGCGTCTCGGCATCGCAGCTTTATGCCTGTTCGGAATCGAAGAGACGCTCATTCCCCTCAAATGGGGCGGTACGGTTTTGGGAGCGGCGCTCCAGTCGGGAGACGTGTTGGGAGTGCCGACCCAAGGAATCGCGTTGCTCATGGCGCTGGCCCTTGTCATCGGTTTGCCTTTGCTGCTGGTGAATGATCGCGAAGTGGGAACACGATGGGGCATCACGTTGCTGGGAAAAGCGCAATGCGACGCGGCTTCGGAGCGACGCGAGGAAGCATTATGCGAGCAATTGGCTGCCGAAAACGGCCTCACCCCACGCGAAACGGAGGTGATTGCCCTGCTCGCACAAGGCAAATCGCTTTCCCAAGTTGCTTCGAGCTTGTTCATAGCCGAAGGGACGGCCAAAGCCCACACACGCCACATCTACGAGAAGCTCGGCATCAACACCCGCCAGGAACTATTCGATATGTTGAAAGTGAACCCCAAAGAACGGTCCTAGCAACTCTCTGATTTCTCGAGAAGAAACACCGTATTCGTCACGGTTTTTCAGGATGCGAAACAGCTGAACTCGTGCCGAAGAGCGGTGCATGCGCAACAGACCCAGACTGCCGTAGGAGGGCGTTTCACGTGAAACACCCTTCTCGAACTTCGACGGACAACGGCACCTTCTACGCAATCCCGCCGGTCGGAGCAAAAGCGTGCTGCCTTCTTTCTCTTCTTCACCGTGTCCCTTTTTGCGATGATGCTGTTGCACGCCGCTCGCCAGCTCCCCCCTTTCGCAAGCTGCGCGCGGACGAAACCGAAAATTCGGCGGTGCCGGCATCGTTGCGGCGGGAACGGCGGCTTGCAAACTGCGCGCGAGCGAAACCGAAAACGCACGCGAATCCGCAAAAAGCTTGGAGAAGAAGCGAAGTCGAATGAGACCTTGCCGTTAAGAATCGATGCGCATTGCTTCGGGAGATCGCACTCTTTTGCAAGCGCAAGTTGCCTGATCGCAATGCCCAAGAGCGCGCTTTTCAGTGCGACAACTTGAAAAAAAGCATCCCGGATATGAGCAAACAATTACTTATCTTTTTTGTTCTTGTTATATTTTAATGGGATTAAACCTACAGCTATTGTCAGGAAGAGAAAAGGAACGTCAGCGACTCTGGTGTTGGTTTCTTGAGGAGGCAAGATGTCTATACGCCGTTCGATATGCGCATGCTTGCTGGCAACCACAATGACGCTTAGCGGGTTGCCTGCTGGAGCGCCTGCGTATGCGGTAACATCCCATGCTCACACGACAGAAGCTCCTTCAGTGGAAACAGGAGCACTGTCGCTCGAAAGCGACGATGGAAGCGCTCTCGAAGAAGGCACAGACTACGCATACTCAAACGGTGTGGTCACCATCATGTCGGAGAAACCCATGACCCTCTCTATGGCTCATGGGCAGACTCCAGAAGCGGCATCGACCGACCGCGTTGAAACCCATGTGGAAGCAGACGGAGATGGCGACGGGGCTCTTACCGCCCATCTCACCATCGAAAACGTCAACATCTCGCCCTCCTCAGGATCCGCCCTTCACGCCGTTGCCGGCGGCCTCGACTTGAAGGTCGAGGGAGACAACGTTTTGGAGGGCGTCGGCGGAGGAGCGGGAATCGAGAACGGAGTTGATTCGCCCCTCAGCATCACCGGAACCGGAAGCGTCGAAGCACGAGGAAGCAGGGGAGGCATGGCATCCGCCTCAGCCGCCATTGGCTGCGGGGCGAGCAGCGATTGCGGAGACATCAGCATCTCAGGGAACGTCACAGTGGAGGCCTACAGTGGAAAGGCGGCCGCCATAGGCGCCGCGGGCGTTGGAGGCTCTATCGGACACACCACAGGAAGCATAACCGTTTCTGGCAATGCCCGGGTTCTAGCTGTCGGAGGATCGGGCGTTGGCGGCAGTAATGCCTGTGGAGCGGGCATAGGGGCTGGCGGCTGGGGAGGAACGTGTGAAAAGGTCGTCATCTCCGGCAATGCGTTCGTAGACGCTTACAACGCTAAGTCGTATCGCGGCATCGGGGGAGGCACCACCCCCGTCGAGATTCTCGGCGGCTTCGTGAAGGTGTCGATGATAGGCGACCCCGACATCGACCCCAACGGAGTCGTTCGCATTGCCGGCGGCAAGTTCCATCAGGATTGCAATGGCATCCCATTCGTCTCTTCAGATGATCGCGGATCGGTGTACGGAATCACAGCGGCAGAGGGGTTCGGAGTGTTTGGCTGCGCAGAAGAAGATCCGGCGTATCCTTGGAAGGTGCTGCGCATTGAAGACCAATCACTTGGACTGGTAGACGAGTCCATAGAAACTCCCTACGACGGTGCTCCGCTCTCCTCCTCTGACGTGGTGAGCTTTGCTTTGCGCGGTCAGACAGATGCAAGGGAGGATGTCGTCCTTTCTTGGAGCAGCCTTGCAGGCAACGGAGAAACGAAACCGTTGGAAAGCGCGCCTCAAGCAATAGGGAGTTACCAGCTGGAGGCAACGCTTCCCGCAGCAGAAGCGAATGGGATGTACTATCCTCAGGTGGTTAAAACCGCGCAGGTGGACATTGTGGCACCGACCGAGCGACCGAGCATCACCCTCGACCGGACGGATGGGCTCTATACGTACGGGGACGACATCGTGGTTTCCGTTTCAGTCCCCATGGATGAAAGAGCAGATCTGTCCCCAACCTTGTATTCGGGAGGAACGGCGCTGGGATCCGTGGACGGATCGCCCCGAATCGAGGAAGATCGCGTTATCTTCTCCGTCCGTTATCCGTCTTCGGCAAAGGAGCTTGCTGTTGGCTCTTGGGACGATCTGGTCGTTCGGTTCAGCGGAGACGAAACTTTGACCGGAGCGTTCGGAGAAGTATCGGTTCCGGCGCTCCAACTTGAAAAGGCGGTGTTAAGCCCCTCTCTTTCCGGCGACGCGTCGAAGCCTTTCGACGGAAAGATCGATGTCCCGGAAAACGCTACGCTATCGCTCTCACTTTCCGGCGTGAAGAACGAAGATCCAGTGAGCGCAACGTGCTCGCCTTTTAAGTTCGCAACGAGCAACGCGGGGGAGAAGACGGTGGTGTGCTCCGACATCGCGATAGCTCCTACGACGTTCGATGCATGGTACCGACTCTCTGCAACTGAGATCGAGTTCGAGGTTGCAAGCGGCATCGAAAAAGCAGCCCGCGTCGATGCCCCGCAGGGATTGACGGGGATTGCCCCCTTGTGGAAGGGCGCTGCGAACGGATCGATCAACGGCGTTGAAACCGGCATGGAATGGAGGGTCGTCGAAACCGATCCTTCGGGAGATGGCGAGGCCGGAAAGGAATGGAAAGCCGTATCGGAAAACGAGGCTTCGCCGGGAAGCATCATAGGCCTTGAAGCGGGCACATACGAAATCCGCTGGGCCGAAGACGACAGCTACAAGGCATCTCCTGCTGCCAATGTGGAGGTGCCCGAAGCCCCTGATCCGGAAGCTGAGTTTACCATGACATCCGATTCCCAGATCACGTATGGCGACGGTGGAAGCTTCGCGATCGACGTCGAAGTGGCACATACCTCTGACAAGGGCGCGTTTTACGAGGTCGTCGACGAGAACGGCGCTATTGTCGTCCATGGATCGGTTGCCAACGGAAAGAATACGGTGAGCATGGAGGTGGATTCCAAGATTCTTCCGGTTGGCGCGCACCAACTGACGCTCTCGCTTTATTTCGACCAGGATTCCCTTTCAGCCCGCGCGCCCTTTGCAACGTCCGATCCCATGAATGTCGAGGTGCTCCCCCGTCCGGTAGAAGCTCTCGGCGTGAGCGCTGTCTCCCGAGCTTACGAAGCGGGGAACTGCTTAGTCGCGATCGATTCCTCATCTGCCTCTATCTCGGGCGTGCTGCCCGCTGACGAGAGCGGCGTGTTCCTCGAGACCTCCGAGACGGGCTCGATGGCCAATGATAGCGTTGGCATGGGAAAACCAGTGGAGGTAGCAGCGTCCCTAACCGGTTCTGGGGCTAAGTGGTACGACCTCGCTCCCGTGCAGACGACGGTCGACATATCCAAGCTCCCGCGTATGGAAGCCCCTCTTGGCCTCGTCGGTATTTCGCCTTCGAACGAGAACACACGAGACGGGAAGATCAAGGGTGTTATGCAGGGAATGGAATGGCGCATCGCTCCGGTTGGCCCTACTGCCGCCGCACGGAGCACCGCAACCGGATGGCAAACGGTGACCGCCGCCCAAGCCTCTTCCGGGGAGATCGGGAATTTGGCTGCAGGCACGTATGAAGTGCGCTGGGCCGAAGACGCGACCAACGAGGCCTCTCCCGCTGTCTCCGTGCGCGTGGAGGCTTTCTCGGCCCCTCCGGTTTCCGAGAATCCTCAGATTCCCAACAGTCCTGAGAATCCCGAAAATCCCGACAACCCTTTGCCATCCGAGAAAGAGGAAGTGTCGTCGAATGCCACGCCTGAAGCTCCGGAGGCCAACGACGAAGAACTCACCTCGCTTATATCTACGGGCGACCGGGTTGCACAGTATTGCATACTTGTTTTGGGAGGGGTGTCTGCACTTGCGATAGCGACGATGCTGCATGTCTTCAGAAAAAGCCGTCGCGCCTGATGCATCACGTCGGGACTACGCTCCTGCGCAGACCTTTCCTAGCGTGCTTGGCTGGCGTCGCACCACTCTTTTAACGAACGCAAAAGCCAAATGCGCATGAGAAAGCAAACGTCGAGGGCCCCTTCACGAAGGGGCCCTCGACGCATAATGGACTCCCTCGTCGTCAAAAAGTCGGCTGCGCAGAAGATCAAGAAGGCGGCTAACCGCTGCGTCGAAACGAAAAAAGGCTGAGATTGCGCTACGCCAAGACAAAGGAGCAAGCACAACGCAAGGAAGGATACGTGCGACTACGCAAACAAGATCAGTACGCGACCATATGGTCTGGGAAAACGAACGAGCAAGCAATGAATCTCGCAATGCGCAGAACGGCCCTCGCAAAACATGCTAGCGAGAGGCGGATGCCCTGCGCTGCTTCGCGCGAAGCAGCGCAGGGCATCCGCCTACTTTCGACATGACATATGCGCTCGAAAGCAGCGCCTATGCCTTTTCACATAGTTGCCGTACCTGACATTATGCGAACGAGCCCGCATTGATGCTCGATGCTTCTCACCTATGCTGCACGTTGTTGCGTTCCGCTTCTTGCAGCTTCCCCCCCCCCGCTAATTTGACTAAATGCGAGTTGACTTTTGGTTTCACTGGCCGTGCCCGTCCTAGGATGATTCCCCACGCCTTTTCAACAGGAGAACTGTGCTCGCCTTCCCCCTTCGAATGTTTCACGTGAAACATTCGAAGGGGGAAGGCATTCTTAAAAAGGATGCGAACAGCATCTGAAAGCGAACGCGACCGACGGGAAGCATCACTAGACCGAGTAACGGAAATGCCAAGAGCTGATACGGCGCAAACGAAGAAAGACCGTTATCGACGAGGATCGTTTGCGCAAGATGACTGCAAGTTCAAATCGTTAACGACATTGGAATGCGGCCGATGCGAAACTCGCAGCGAACGCGTTTCGCACGCTCCTCTTGATCAATCGACATTGTAAGGTTCGCCATTAAACCAAAATCGGCAGATGCCCCACAAGCCCGCCGCGCAAATCCCCGCCCCTCTTTTTCTTCCCACGTTCGGGCGGACCCTTGCCAGATGGGAGATTCCCCACCCGACTTGGACGCAAAGAAGCCTATCCGGAGCTCGATGAACGCCGGCCCATGTCGAATTCGGTTTGACAGCGGAATGCGAGGATGGCGGATCGTTGGCACCTTGTCTCATCCTCATCAATGATTCAGGGCCGATTTCAATGAAGACAAGGTGGCTTAGCACGTTCTTCTTCCTCTTGCTTCCTTTCATCTTTTCGCTTCGCATGAAGCACCGTTCTGCGAGTCCTAGAGTTCAGCGTGCAGCGCATTGGACTCGACAGGGCGGAACCTCGCTGAAAGCCATCAACAGCCTACAGCTACCGAGGCCAACAAAAACTGAGGCAAAGCTGCAAAGACGAACATCATGGCAAAAGGCCGAAGCGGGAATTACGTCAAATCGACCCTTCTCGTTCAACAATCGTCATGATCCCCCGCGTTCCTTCGCTAGCGCATTCCAGATTCTCCGCCGCCAAACCGTCGTGAGCACAATCTCGCATTCGCCGGACCTCGAGCAGAGTGTCTCCAACCGGACGCTTTAGCCCTTTCCTGCCGAACGGGCAGAGGCTCCCGAAGCGTTGGCAAAGCATGGCGCAACGAACCGATCCGACCTCTGCCAACGACGGTTGAGCGGCGGACGAAACCCCAAATGGACGTGGACGATCTTTCTAACGAAAGTATGATCTTTGTGGTAAATACTGAGTGGCGTCCTTGCGGAAGCTCATCTCGCAGACAATTTCCACAACGGATTCAAGAGGAAATTGCCGAACGCAAAGTGCTGAGAGCAAAACGCGGAATGCCAAGCGCCTAAACGCGAATCGGAGTTCAGGCGTACGATCGCTTCCGAGCAAGGTTCGCCTCAGCGCGGAGTCGAGCAGCAACGGGGAGCGGCAAGATGATCAAACGTCACACCGGACAGACGGTATACGATGCGCTTCAAGAGCGCCTGCGCTTTGCATTCTCCGAGTTTGACAATGTGTTCGTATCGTTCTCCGGCGGCAAGGACAGCGGTCTTCTGCTCGAGCTCGTTCTTGATTACCGGAATCATCACTGCCCCGAGAAGCGTATCGGCGTGTTCCATCAGGATTTCGAGGCCCAATATAGCACCACCACCGCCTATGTCGAACGCACCTTCGACCGCCTCGAGCGCGAGCCTGGCGTCGAGTTGTACTGGGTGTGCCTGCCTATGGCCACGCGCACCGCACTCAGCAGCTACGAGATGTTCTGGTATCCCTGGGATGATGAAAAACAGGAGGCATGGGTGCGTTCCATGCCAAAACGCCCATACGTGATAAACCTCGCCAACAACCCGATAACCACGTATCGCTACAAGATGCATCAGGAGGATCTTGCTCGACAGTTTGGACGATGGTACCGAAAGGCGCACGGCGGCGGCAAAACAGTGTGCTTGCTGGGCATCCGAGCCGACGAATCGCTGCACCGCTACAGCAGTATCGTAAACAAGCGGCGCGGCTACCAAGGAGCGTATTGGATCACCGAGCAATTCAAAAACGTCTGGAGCGCTAGCCCCCTATACGATTGGACGGTAAGCGATGTATGGCACGCTAACGCACAGTTCGGCTTCGACTACAACCACTTGTACGACTTGTACTATTTAGCCGGAGTGTCCCCTGACCAAATGCGCGTAGCATCCCCTTTTGGAGACTCCGCGAAAGACAGCCTCAATCTCTACCGTGTCATAGATCCCGAGATTTGGTCCAAACTCGTCGGACGCGTGCAAGGGGCCAATTTCGGCGCCATCTACAGCCGCACGAAAGCCATGGGCTATCGAAATTTAGAACTTCCCGAAGGGCACACGTGGAAGTCGTTCACGTTCTTCCTGTTGGAGACCCTGCCAGAGCGACTGCGTGAGAACTATGTGCGCAAGTTCAAGACGTCTATCCAATTTTGGTATGAAACGGGCGGCGGCTTAGACGAGACGGTCATTCAAGAGTTGCTCGATCATGGCTACCGCATACGCCGCAACGGCGTGTCGAACTACACACTGAACAAACGCTCGCGCGTCGTGTTCGTGGGCGAACTGCCAGACAGCACTGACGACATAAAATCGACGAAGGATATACCCAGCTGGAAGCGCATGTGCTACTGCATCTTGAAAAACGACCATATCTGCCGCTTCATGGGCTTCGGGCTGACGCGCGAGCAGCAACACCACGTGAACGCACTCAAACGAGAGTACGCCGAAGTCGTTGAGAGGAAGGCGGTCGTATGACCTTTCGAAGCCCTGTGTACAGCGTCATTGCCGTACCTATCGATAAAGTGAAGCCGAACACTTACAATCCGAACTCGGTCGCCCCGCCGGAGCTCGAGCTGCTCTACGATAGCATCAAGGAAGACGGGTACACCATGCCCATCGTGTGCTATCACGACGAGGAGTCCGATGAGTACATCATCGTGGACGGATTCCATCGCTACCGGGTCATGCTCGAACATTCCGACATTCGCGAGCGAGAGGGAGGGATGCTGCCCGTCTCGGTGATCGACAAGCCTATTGACTGTCGAATGGCCAGCACCATCCGTCACAACCGGGCACGCGGTTCCCACAGCGTTGATCTCATGAGCAATATCGTGGCCGATCTTCATGAGCTCGGTCGTTCCGATGCATGGATCTCAAAGCACCTGGGCATGGAGCGCGACGAGATATTGCGTCTCAAGCAAATCACCGGCATTGCGGCTTTGTTCAGAGAAGTCGATTTCGGAGAAGCATGGGAACCGCAGACGGAAAGAATGGACGAAACGGATGCGCTCATCAGCACCTCGACGAGGCGCTCATAGATATCAATGAAAAAGAGGGGCGCCGGATGACCTCGGCGGCAAGACGGAACACGATGCCCGCTTTGTCTCATGCCATCTCGGTATCGCAGATCGGGCGACTGCAGTGCCACAGCCTGCGTCCCATGCGCATGATGAGAACGATTTGCCACTGGCGATCAGAAATGCGCGCCCAATACCCTGTTAAGGGGAGCGAACCTCAAGAACACCTTGACCGTCAAAAGAGGAGACGACAAACAACGGATATCCATCGCCGCCCAAAATCGCATGCTACCTGCGTAGCAAACACCGATAAACGCAAAACTCTCGATGAGCGCTTCGAAACCACGATCCCGGTTATCACTCAAGAGCGGATGCGATAACGAAGCTGACAACCAAAGCCCTCTTTTCGTTTGCCCGATGCAAAGTCGCAGTGGGCCAATCTCCGTGCGGACAGCCTGCCAATCTGCAATGCCGGATATTCCCGTAATCAGCGCATCTGCAACCGGCGCGAAGATTGCGCCCTTGTAGGTGGCGCACCTTCCGCTAACGGCCACGAATCTCACGCACTGCAACGCGAAGGGTCTTCGCAAACCAGCGTAATCAATTCTCCTCCGAAGAGCTCCTATGCAACTCCCTCATCGCGTTCGTGAGCACTTCATCGCTGAGCTCGTTGCGGCCGCAGATATCCGTTGCCACCTAAAATGCTCCTGAACAAGTTTCGCCGTATTGCGTTCCATGAACTTTGGATGCCCACCGTCCATGGAAAGGAGCAGGTTCGATGAATGAGTTTTCGAACTGGGGCATTCTTGCGAAGACATCTCTTGAAATGGAGCGATTCTGAATCACCTCAGCTTTTCCGATCGGTTTTCCTCCCCGTAGGTTATAATGATTGGCGCCGCTCATGCGGTGTTTCGCGGGTGTCGCCAAGTGGTAAGGCCCGAGCTTCCCAATCAATTTCACGCCCGATTTTTCAGGAAACTCACAAAACAGACAATCACAAAAAACCAGTTCAAAGGCGTACTTTTCGACACGCCTTTGTTTTTCCATCCGTTCGGGAAACAGGAGAAACGCGCGTTTTTGACGAACTTTTGACGAACGTGCGCATTCTCGACCCCGCCGGACCATGCAACAGGGGCTTCGTTTGTGTTCGTTTCGTGGCCGCATCGTCGCTACCTGCCCTGCGAACCATTGGAGACCGCCTATGAGCAGGTGCAAAGTCGTAGCGATAGCAAATCAGAAAGGCGGCACGGGCAAGACGACCACCGCCGCAAGCCTCGGCGTGGCGCTCGCCATGAGCGGGAAGCGCGTTCTGCTAATAGATGCCGACCCGCAGGGCGACCTCACCGCATCGCTCGGCTGGCGCAATCCCGACGAGCTGGAAACCACGTTGGCGACCCATTTGGAGGCGGTCGCCCGCGACGAGCCGCTGGAACCCGATGCCGGGATATTGAAGCACCCCGAGGGCGTTGACCTGATGCCCGCGAACATCGAGCTGTCGGGCACAGAGGTGGCGCTCGTCACCGCCATGAACCGCGAGCGAACGCTCAAAGCATGGCTCGACGAGGCCAAGCGCGGCTACGACTACGCCCTCATAGACTGCATGCCGTCCCTCGGCATGCTCGCCGTCAACGCGTTGGCCGCCGCCGATTCCGTCATCGTGCCCGTGCAGGCGCAGTATCTTCCCGCGAAGGGCATGACCCAGCTCGTCAAGACGATAGGGCGCGTGAAGCGGCAGATCAACCCACACTTGGAAATCGAGGGCGTGCTGCTGACGCTCGTTGACGGCAGGACGAACCTCGCCAAGCAGATCGAGGCCTCGCTGCGCGAAGGCTACGGGAAGACGCTGCGCGTGTTCGGCGCCACCGTGCCCTTGGCGGTGAGGGCTGCGGAGACGAGCGCCTACGGAAAGAGCATCTTCCAACACGACGCGAAAAGCCCCGTCGCGGCGGCCTACGCGAAGCTGGCGGAGGAGGTGCTCGAAGATGCCCAGAGAAAGCGCGATACCCATCGACCTGCCGTCGCTCGATGACCTGTTCACCACGCAGGCCGAGCGCGACGAGGTGGGCTGCGAGAAAGTGGGGGTCATCCCCCTCTACATGATAGATCCCTTCCCGGACCATCCCTTCCGCGTCGATGACGACGCCTTGCGCGACATGGCCGAGAGCGTTTCCAGATTCGGCGTGCTCGTGCCCGCGCTCGTGAGGCCGAAGGAGAACGGGCGCTACGAGATGGTGAGCGGCCACAGGCGCAAGCGCGCCGCCGAGATGGCGGGGCTGGAGGCCCTTCCCGCCGTGGTTCGGGAGATGACCTACGACGAGGCGGTCATCGCGATGGTGGACGCGAACATCCAGCGCGAGAACGTGTTGCCGAGCGAGAAAGCGTTCGCCTACAAGATGAAAATCGACGCTCTGAGCCGGCAGGGGTACCGCTCCGACTTGACTTGTGCCCCAGTGGGGCACAAGTTGGCCAACGCACGCTCGCGCGACATTGTGGCGGAACAATCGGGGGAGAGCAAAAGCCAAGTACAGCGCTACGTCCGCCTCACGCACCTCAACCCCGATCTGCTCGACATGGTGGACGGCGGGTCGATGGCCATGCGCCCCGCCGTGGAGATCAGCTATCTGTCCGAAAGGGAGCAGGACGACCTGCTCGACGCCATGGGGATGGAGGCGTGCACGCCGTCCCACGCCCAGGCGATCAGGATGCGCAGGCTCTCGGAGCAGGGCGCGCTGTCGCGAGAAGCCATGGCGTCCATCATGGGCGAGCGCAAACCCAACCAGGTGGAACAGTTCCGCATCCCCCGCGAGAAGATAGAGCGTTTCTTCAAGCCCGGCACGAGCAGGGAGGCCGTGGAGGCCCGCATAGTCAAGGCGCTCGAGCTCTTAGAGCGCCACGAGAGGAAGCGCGCCCGCGAGCGCTGAGGCCCACCGACAGGCCAAGGGGGACGTGCGCCCTGATCCAGCATATGTTGCAACCAGGGCGTTTTCCGGGTTTCCCCCTCCCCACACCCCACCCCCTTCCGGGGATTACCAGCCGAAGAAGGGGATGGCAACCAACCTTGCCGGAAATAAAACCTCATACCGGAGAGAAACGAAAACCGAAGGCGGCTCTGCGGGGCCGCCTTCGGTTTTGGAAGGGGGCAGCCAATGAGCGAAGCCGACCACAAGCGACCGAGGCGGAGGGCGGCGGGCTGGCTTCTCGCCGGGATCCTGCTGCTCGCCCTCTGCGGGGCGATGGCCGCCTTCCAGGCATCGACCGCCGGAAGCGCCGCGTCGGTGGTGCCCAACCCCAGGGGGCAGCCGTTCGGAAGCCTGTCAGCGGCAGCGGTTTCCGCAATGGCTTCGAACGAATCGCCCACCGCGGCAGATGCCGAAGGGGTCGATTGGGATTACTGGCGGGTTGTGAACCCCGCGATCGTCGCGTGGGTGAGCGTCGATGGCACCGCCATCGACTACGCCGTCGTGCAGGCGCCGGGCGGCGACCCCGATTACTACCTGAGCCACGACATCTACCGCTCGTGGAACCCCTACGGATGCCCCTACGTGGACGCGGCGTGCGACGGCGTGGGCGGCATGAGCGCGGTGGTGTTCGGTCACAACATGGGCGGCGGATTCGTGGCGATGTTCGCTGACTTCGCGCGCTACTCGGACGAGGCGTTCGCGCGCTCGCATCCGACCATCGAGCTGCAAACTCCCAACGGGGCCATGGAGCTTTCCGTGTCGGCGGTGGACGTGATCGACGGCAGCGAAAACGCCAAGCGGACGGACTTCTCATCCGCCGACGAGATGCGCGCCTGGTACGCGCAACGCTTCGAGGAGTGCGACGTGCGCATATCGAACGACGAAAACGCTTCGCAGCTGTTCACGTTCGTGACCTGCTCGTACACGACCTACGCGAACGAGAGGACGCTCGTGTACGCGCAGCCCGCGGAAAGCTGACGGCCTCAAAGCGAGAGAAGGGAGCACGGAATGTAAGGGCGATCCGAACGTCCGGCACGCAAACGCAGAAAACGACAACGCAAGGAGAAGAACATGAAAGCACAGGCAACCAACGGCCGCGCTGCGGGCAAGATAATCCGCTGCATGCTCGCGGCCCTCCTCGTCGCGGCGGCGGTGTTCGCGGGGCTTCCTTCGCGCAGCCAAGCGGCATACGCGGCAGACGGCTCGCTCAGCGACGCCACTTGGGAGGAAGTGAAAGGCGGCATAGAAGACCTGATGGGCACGCCCTACGTCTGGGGAGGCAAAGGCACCTCGGGCTGGGATTGCTCGGGGTTCGTCGGCTGGGTCATCGCCAACGTCTACGGGCTGAGCTGGCCCGGCGGAAGCCCCGGCAACTGCGGAACGGACGCCATCGCGGCGTTCTGCGCCGCGCACGAGACGTTCCGCGGCTCGTCGGCGGATGACTACAACGCCGCGTTCGCGGCGGGAACCGTGAAGCCGGGCGACGTCATCGTGTTCTCCAACGCGTCGGGTGCCACCGTGCACTGCGCCATCGCGGGCGAAGGCGCAACGGTCTATCACGCATGGAGCGAACACTTCGGCACCTGCAACGTGCGATTCGACTACATGTGGGGCATCGACGGCGGGCACGGCAAGACCTACGCCAGCTTCGCCGTGTACAGGGGGCTGTCCGAGGGCGGCTTCGTCACGCTCGACAAGACGAGCGCCGATGCGTCGGTGACGGCCGGCAACGGCGAGTACACGCTCGCCGGCGCGGTCTACGGCGTCTACCAGGGCGGAAGCCTCGTGGCGCAGTTCACCACCGACGAGAGCGGCCACGGGCAGACCTCCGAGAAGCTGCCCAACGGCGACTACGTCGTGCGCGAGATCAGCGCGCCAGCGGGCTACGCGCTTTCCCAGGAGGAGTTCCACGTGACGGTCGCCGGCGGCAACGTTCACGTGAACGCGCAAGACGCCCCCGTCACGGTGAATCTCACGCTCATCAAGAAAGACGCCGAAACCTTGCTGCCCGAGCCACAGGGAGCCGCATCTCTCGACGGCGCGGAGTACGAGGCCACCTACCTTCACGGCGGCGAATACGTGACCGCGAAGGGCGTCGTGGAGAACTCGAAGCTGGCTTTCGAGGGCATCCCCCTCGGCACCGTGACCATCAAGGAGACGAAAGCGCCCGCCGGCTACCTGCCCGACCCCGAGGCCCACGAGATAACCGTCACAGCGGACATGGCGGGCAGCGAATCGCCCGTTTTCGAACACGAGGTGGCCGACGAGCTCACTGAGCAGGTCATCCGAGGCGACTTGAAACTCGTGAAGGTCGGCGAGGGCGACCAAGGCCGCATGGCCGGCGTGCCGTTCCTCGTCACCAGCGCCACCACTGGAGAAAGCCACACCATCGTCACCGACGCCAACGGCTGCGCATCCACCGCCGCGTCGTGGAACCCCCACACCGCCGACACCAACGGCGGCACGGCGGAGTCCGGCGTGTGGTTCGGCGGCGGGGAGCCCGACGACGCCTTGGGCGCGCTGCCGTATGACGCCTACATCGTGGAAGAGCAGCCCTGCGAGGCGAACGCCGACCGGGAACTCATCCCCGCGTTCGAGGTGAGCGTGTACCGAGACGGCGCGACCATCGACCTCGGGACGCTGGTGAACTCGGACAAGCCGCACGTCTCCATCTCCAAAGCCGACATCGTGACGGGCGAGGAGCTTCCGGGCGCCACGCTCCAAGTGACCGACGCCGAAGGCAACGTGGTGGACGAATGGGTGTCCGGGGAAGAGCCGCACGAGATCGTGCTCGACGAGGGCTCCTACACCCTGCGCGAGGAGATCGCCCCCGAGGGCTACCTGGTCGCAAACAGCGTGGATTTCGAGGTGGTGTCCGGCCAGGTTTCCCAGAAGGTGACCATGGAGGACGACTTCACCAAGGTCGATGCCGAGAAGGTGGACGCGGAAACGGGCGCGCCGCTTTCCGGGGCGGCCATGCAGGTGCTCGACGCCGAGGGCGCCGTGGTGGAGGAGTGGGTTTCCGCCGAAGAGCCCCACCGCATAGAGAAGCTCGCGCCGGGAACGTACACCTTGCACGAGGAAAGCGCGCCCGAGGGCTATGAGCTGGCGGAGGACGTTGAATTCGAGGTCGAGGCCACGGGCGACGTTCAGACAGTGACCATGGAGGACGAGGCGACCCCTGCGCCCGCAGTCGAAGGGGGCGAGCCCTTCGACAAGACCGGCGTGAACCTCGCGCCCTTGGCCGCCGTCTCGGCCGCCATCGCGGCGGCCGGCTTCGGATGCCTTGCCGTCGCTATGAAGCGGTGCCGCGAGAAGGACGCCGAAGAACTCGGCGAGCGCGAAATCCCCGAGATCCGATGAGAACGCGCGCGGCGGGCGGGCGGCCCGCGAGGGCCATTCGCCACCTGCCGGCTAGCGGTAGATGGAATACCCGGAGGTCGCGCTGTCGAGAGCCGAGAAAACGCCGAAAACGACGAGGCAAACGTAGGCGGCAGCCGCCAGAGCGAAAACGGCGGCCACCAGCCTGAGCAGGGCGAGCAGCTTCCTCATGAAAAACTCCCGTCTATTGGAGGATTTGGCCGATTCTAACCAAGGGGCCCGCGGGAAATCACGCCTGCGAGCGAACCTACGAAGCTTCCGAGGAGGTGACGCGTGGCGAGCACGTACCGGACCATTGAAGAACTCTACCGAACGACCCTCGTCGCTTTGAGCGAAAGCCCCGAGGCGTGGAAGGCGTTCCTCGAATCGGCGGGCCGCAACTACAAGCTGCCCTTCCCGGAGCAGGCGCTCGTCCACGCGCAGCGCCCGGACGCCAAGGCGGTGTTGGAATTGGAGCGCTGGGATGCCCTGTTCGGCCGGCGGGTGAAGCGCGGATCAGTCGGAATCGCCGTGTTCGGAGCCCCGGGAACGGGGCGGTTGCGCTACTACTTCGACGTGTCGGACACGGCGCCCGGGCGCGCCGCCCGCCCGCTGCCGCTTTGGGCTGGCGGCCCGGAGCAGGAGGCGGCCATCGTCGGCGCCCTCCATGAATCCTTCGGGGCTGATGCCAGGAAAGGCACCATCGAGGCCATCGCCGAGGCGGCGAGCGCCGCCGTACGCGAAAACGCGGAATCGGCCGTCGCGGCCATCGGGGAAGCGCGCGGCGGAAGCGGCCTGGAACGCCTCGAAGCCCCCGAGGCCGGGGATCTGCTTCTGGAGCTCGCGGCGGCATCTGCCGCCTACGAGGCGGCGTCGCGCTGCGGCATCGAAGGCGGCGCGCTCATCACGCCGCGCGCGGCGGACGCCCTGCCGATGTTCGGCACGGTCCGGGCGATGAACGCGCTCGGCTGCCGCACGGCAAGCGCCGCCGCAGCCGTCCTGCGCACGATAGCCCCCGCGATGCGGGAAAGAGCCCCGGAAGCATCCCATCGCACGTTTGCGCCCTTGGCCGCCGCCGTCCATAATCCGGCAAAAGAGCCCGATGAAAGGAGAGGCGATGGAGATGGCGTACAGGGAGGGCGGTGGTCTTCTGCTGCCGACCCTGGCAACGGAAGAGGAAGCGGCGGCGAACCTGGGGCCGTTCGCGCTGATGAGGGACGAATACCTGAGATCGAGCAAGCCCGAGCTGCGGGCGGACCTGCTGGCGCAGGGGGCGCTGGCGAGGCACCTGGCCGAGACGGAAGCCCTCGCGGAGGCGATGGCGGACGACCTGGCGGCCCGCGTGGCGAAGAGCAGGGGGTTGGACGAAGCGGCGAAGGTGGCGGATCCGGCAGCGTGGGCGGCGAAGATGGCCGAGGCGGCGGCAGCGGCCCGCGAAGCGGCGGCGATGAAGGTCGTGTACGCCTAGAAAAGCAGCGCGGCCAAGAGAAAACCAAGACAAGCCGAAGGGAGGCGGGCGACAAGCCCGCCTCCCGCCGTTCCGAGGCAAAGCCGCCCGAACGGGGCCAGCTGGCTTTCTCGTTCGACGATGGGGCAAATGAGTATCCCGAACAGCTCGCCACCCCGCTCGGGCGGCTGCGCGGCAACATCGCGGCCATCGAAGCGCTCGTCGCCGTCGAGGGGGAAGGCCGCCCGCCCGACGCCGCAGAGCGCGAAGCGCTCGCGCGCTACGTGGGCTGGGGCGGCCTCGCCGACGCGTTCGACGAGGAATCGGGGAAATGGGCGCACGAGAAGGCCCGGCTGCGCCAGCTGCTCTCCGACGGGGAGTACGCGGCGGCGCGCGCCTCCACGCTCACGGCGTTCTACACCCCGCAGGAGATCGCGCGCCCCATATGGGAGGCCATCCGGGGCATGGGGCTTTCGGGCGGCAGGGTGCTGGAGCCGTCATGCGGCACGGGCGCGTTCTTCGCCGCCATGCCGGAGGCGCTTGCGGGCTGCCGCCTCGTCGGCGTGGAGCTCGACGGCCTGACCGCGCGCATCGCCCGCGCCCTCCATCCGTCCGCGGAGATCATCCACGGCGGCTTCGAGCACGCAGACCTCGACGACGAATCGTTCGACGTCGCGGTGGGAAACGTGCCCTTCGGCAGCTACCAGGTCGACGATCCCCGCCATCGGGACGAGGGGCTGCTCGTGCACGATTGGTTCTTCGCGAGGGCGCTCGACTTGGTGAGGCCGGGAGGCATCGTGGCTTTCGTCACGTCCAAAGGCACGCTCGACAAGAAGAATCCCGCCGCCCGCAGAAGGATCGCCGAGCGCGCCGAGCTCGTGGGAGCGGTCCGCCTGCCCAACACGGCCTTCTCGCCGCATGCCGAAGTCACGGCGGACGTGGTCATCCTCCAGAAGCGCGAGCGCGCCGAGGTCTGCGAGCCCGAATGGGCG
Organism: Gordonibacter sp. An230; assembly: GCF_002159915.1. GTDB lineage: Bacteria > Actinomycetota > Coriobacteriia > Coriobacteriales > Eggerthellaceae > Rubneribacter. The sequence continues at coordinate 37,841 of NZ_NFJP01000009.1, read as the reverse complement.
CACACCGAGCGCGTCGAGGCGGGCATCGACGTGAACTCCTACTTCGCATCCCACCCCGACATGGTGCTCGGCGAGCTCGCCGCGACGACGAACGCCTACGGGCGGGCGGACTCCGAATGCAGGCCGAAGCCCGGCACCGACTTGGAAGAAGCGCTGCGCGAAGCCCTCGGCAAGATGACCGCCCGCATCCCCGAATGGGATGCGCCCGAAAGCGAGCCCGGCGACGCCATCCCCGCAGACCCGGACGTGCGCGACTGGTCCTACGCCGAATCTGGCGGCGCCCTCTACTTCCGCATGGGTCCCCTCATGCACCGGCAGAATCCCTCGAAGGCGGCCGCTGAGCGAATCGGGGGAATGATCCCCCTACGGGATTGCGCCCGACGGCTCATAACGCTCGAAAAGGACGGCGCGCCCGATGCGGAGGTGGAGGCTGAGCGCGCAAGGCTCAACGCGCTCTACGACGCCTACGCGGCGAAGCACGGCATCCTGAACTCGCGCGCGAACGCCGCCGCGCTCAAGCAGGATTCCTCCTACCCGCTGCTGTGCGCATTGGAGATCCTCGACGGCGAGGGGAACTTCGAGCGCAAGGCGGACATGTTCTCCAAGCGCACGATACGGCCCAACGCGCCCGTGACGCACGCCGACGACCCCCAGGCGGCGCTGGCTGCCTCGCTGTCTGAACGCGGACGGGTCGATCTGCCCTACATGGCGAGGTTGACCGGAATGGGGGAAAACGAACTGGCCGAAGCGCTGAAAGGCGCCATATTCCGCGTTCCCACGGCGACCGGAGAGCAGCCCGTCTGGCAGCCCGCCGACGAATACCTCTCCGGCAACGTGCGGGCGAAGCTGCGCATCGCCGAGCTGACGGCCGCGTCCGACCCCTCGTACATTCCCAATATCGAGGCGCTGCGCTGCGCCCAGCCGCCCGATTTGGGGGCGGCCGAGATAAGCGTGCGCCTCGGAGCGACGTGGATCCCCGCCGACGACGTGCGTGAGTTCGTGCTCCACCTGCTCGACCCGCCCTACTGGGTCCGCGAACAGGTGGCCGTGAGGTATTCCGCCGCCACGGCGCAGTGGCGCATCGAGGGCAAGGGCCGCGACGGCTCGAACGTGCGCGCGCTGTCGACCTACGGCACGCGCCGCATGAGCGCCTACCACATCATCGAGGAGACGCTCAACCTCAAGGACGCGCGCGTGGTCGATTACGTCGAGGACGAAAACGGCAAGAAGAAACCCGTCCTCAACAAGAAGGAGACGGCGGTGGCGCTCGCCAAGCAGGAGGCCATCAAGGCGGCCTTCAAGGAGTGGGTGTTCTCAGACCAGGCGCGCAGGGAGAGGCTGGTCGCCGCCTACAACGAGCGGTTCAACGCCATCCGCCCGCGCGAGTTCGACGGCTCGCACCTGGCGTTTCCCGGCATGAACCCCGAGATAGAGCTGAGGCCGCACCAGAGAAACGCCGTCGCCCGCATCCTCTACGGGAAAAACGCGCTTCTCGCCCACGAGGTGGGAGCGGGCAAGACATTCACCATGGCGGCGGCCGCCATGGAATTGCGGCGCATAGGGCTTTGCTCCAAGCCCCTGTTCGTCGTGCCGAACCACCTCACGGGGCAGTGGGCGTCGGAATGGCTGAGGCTCTACCCCGCCGCCAATTTGCTGGTGGCCACCAAGCGCGACTTCGAGCGGCGCAACCGCAGGCGCTTCTGCGCCCGCATCGCCTCGGGGGACTGGGACGGCGTGATCATGGGGCACACCCAGTTCGAGAAGATACCCGTATCGGTGGAGCGTCAGCGAGCGTTCATAGAGAGCCAGATCGCCGAGCTCTCCGACGGCATAGCCGAGATCAAGGCGCAGCACGGCGAACGGTTCAGCGTGAAGCAGATGGAGATCACGAAGAAGCGCCTGAACGTGAGACTCGCCAAGTTCGCTGACCAAACCGACAAGGACGACGTGCTCACGTTCGAGGAGCTCGGCGTCGACCGGATCTTCGTGGACGAGGCCCACTACTACAAGAACCTGTTCTTCCACACCAAGATGCGAAACGTCAGCGGCATCGCCCAGAGCGAGGCCATGAAGTCTTCCGACCTGTTCATGAAGTGCCGCATCCTCGACGAGCAGACCGGCGGACGCGGCACGGTGTTCGCCACGGGCACGCCGGTGTCCAACTCGATGGCGGAGCTCTACACCATGCAGCGCTACCTGCAATACGGCGAGCTGGAGCGCTTGGGGTTTTCCCACTTCGACTGCTGGGCGTCCACGTTCGGCGAGACAGTGACGGCATTGGAGCTGGCCCCCGAAGGCACGGGCTATCGGCAGAAAACGCGCTTCTCGCGCTTCTATAACCTACCCGAGCTCATGTCCATGTTCAAACAGGTCGCCGACGTGCAGACGGCGGACACGCTGGCGCTTCCCACGCCCAAGGTGCATCTGCGCAACGTGGCGGTGCAGCCCTCCCCCGTCCAGCGCGAGCTGGTGGCGGGGCTCGCCGAGCGCGCCGAGGCGGTGAGGGCGGGCAGTGTGCCCGCCGAGAAGGACAACATGCTCCTCATCACCAACGACGGCCGCAAGATAGCCCTCGACCAACGCCTCGCCGACCCCGCGCTGCCCGACTTCGAGGGCAGCAAGGTGAACGCTTGCTGCGAGAACGTGCTACGCATATGGCGCGACGGCGCCGAGGAAAGGCTCACCCAGCTCGTGTTCTGCGACCTCTCCACCCCGAAGGGCGACGGGTCCTTCAACGTGTACGACGATCTGCGCCGCAAGCTCGTGGCGCGCGGCGTGCCCGAGGGCGAGGTGGCGTTCATCCACGACACCGACACCGAGGCGAAGAAGCTCGCCCTCTTCGGGAAGGTGAACGCCGGAGCCGTGCGCATCCTCATGGGGTCCACGCAGAAGATGGGCGCGGGCACCAACGTGCAGCGCAGGCTCGCCGCCATCCACGACCTCGACTGCCCGTGGCGCCCCGCCGACCTCCAGCAGCGCCTCGGGCGCATCGAGCGCCAGGGCAACATGAATGCCGAGGTGGAGGCGTACCGCTACGTCACCGAAGGCACCTTCGACGCGTACCTCTACCAGCTCGTAGAGGGAAAGCAGCGATTCATAGCGCAGGTCATGACCTCGAAGTCGCCCGTTCGCACAGCCGCCGACGTTGACGAGGCGGCGCTTTCCTACGCCGAGCTCAAAGCGCTCGCCACGGGAAACCCGCTCGTCAAGGAGCGCATGGGCCTCGATGTCGAGGTGTCCCGCCTGCGGATGCTGAAGGCCGACCACCTAGCGCAGAAGTACGCGCTGGAGGACAAGGCCGCCAAGGACTACCCGCAGCGCATGGCGTCGCTGTCGGCGCGCCTCGAATCGCTGGAGGCCGATGTCGCGAAGGCAAGGGCGAACCCGCCGCCGACGAAGGAGGCATTTTCGATGGAAGTGCGCGGCACCGCCTTCCGGGAGCGTGCGGCGGCAGGCGAGGCGGTGCTCGCGGCGCGCGGCGAGATGACCGAGACGGGGGCCATGCCGCTCGGGTCGTACCGGGGGTTCTCCCTGGAGTTGACGTTCGACCGCATGAGCGCGGCGTTCGAGATGCGCATCGTCGGCGAAGCCGAGCACAAATGCGAGCTGGGCGGTGATGCGGCAGGCGCCGTGACGAGGCTGGACAACGCCATCGCCAAGATGGGCGCGGAGGCTGACGAGTGCCGCGCGCGCCTCGAAGAAGCCCGCAGGCAGATGGAGGCTGCGCGCACCGAGGCCACCAAACCTTTTCCCCACGAAGGCGAGCTGAAAGAGAAGTCCGCCCGCCTCGCGGAGCTCGACGCCCTGCTCGACGTGGGAAAAAGCGGCCCCGAGCAGCTGTGCGACGACGGTCATGAGCCGGAACGTGCCGAAAAGAAAAAGGAGTTCGAACGGTGAGGGCGCACACCGCGCCGCGCGAGATGCGCCTCATCGCCGGCAAACCGGAATCGGTCGATGGAGCGCCTTGGCGGCAACGCCGGGGCATTCCTTTTCGCGAAGGGGGAATGTTTATGAAAGTGCTCGAACTGTTCAGCGGAACGCGCTCCATCGGCGAGGCGTTCGAAAAGCGGGGCCACGAGGTGTTCTCGGTGGAGTGGGACGAATCGCTGCCCGCCGACCTCCACGCCGACATCGAGTTCCTGAAAGCGCCGGACGTCCTGCGCGCATTCGGCCGGCCCGACGTGGTGTGGGCGTCGCCGGACTGCGCCACGTTCTCCATGGCGGGCATATCGCGCCACAGGCGCAAGAACGCCAACACCGGCAACCTGGACCCCGTGAGCGACTACGCGCTCAAATGCGACCGGGTGGATCTGGCGATGCTCCGCCTCATCCGCGATCTGAGGCCGGCGCTCTACTTCATAGAGAACCCGCGCGCGGGCCTGCGCAAGCAGGACATGATGGCGGTCATCCCCCGCCACACCGTCACCTACTGCCAATACGGCGCGAGGGCCATGAAGCCGACCGACATATTCACGAACGCCTCCGACCCGCGATTCTGCCCGCCGTGCCGCAACGGGGCGCCCTGCCACGAGTCGGCGCCGCGCGGGTCGAAGTCCGGCACGCAGGGCCTGGCGAACGCGCGCGAGCGCGGGCGCATCCCCGAGAGGCTGTGCCTGCACATCGTTGACGTGTGCGAGCGCGAGGTGCCCATCCGAAAGGCGGCGGGGCTATGCCGGTGAAAAGCGCGGCAGCAGCGCCGCCAGGCGGCTTCACCGGCGCCGGCGGGGCGGCCTTCTCGTCGGCGCGCGACGACTGGGAGACCCCCGCGTGGCTGTTCTCGGCGCTCGATTCCGAGTTCCACTTCACCCTTGACGCGGCGAGCTCGGACGCCAACGCCAAATGCGAAAGGCACCTCACCAAACGAGACGACGGGCTCGCGGCTGACTGGGGCGGCGAGAGAGTGTGGGTGAATCCGCCCTACGGCCGGGGCGTCGGGGCATGGGCGCGCAAGGCGGCAATCGAGGGCGCCAAGCCGCGCACGACGGTCGCGCTGCTGGTGGCGGCGCGCACGGACACCGAGTGGTTCCTCCGTTACATCCTCGGCCATGCAGAGATAAGGCTCGTTCGCGGCCGCATCAGGTTCGAGCTCGCCGGCGTCGCTCAGGGCCCCGCGCCCTTTCCGAGCATGGTCGCCGTGTTCGGGGAGGGCGCCGCCCCCGGCAAGGTGTCGTCAATAGCCAACGCCGCAGCGCGCGGCGGGAAGGGGGCTTCGTGAGGTACGTGAGCCTTTTCTCAGGCATAGAGGCGGCGAGCTGCGCGTGGGGGCCGCTCGGCTGGGAGGCGGTCGCCTTCAGCGAGATCGACCCGTTCTGCAACGCGGTTCTCGCTACTCGCTTCCCGAGCGTGCCCAACCTGGGAGATATATCGAAGGTCGAGTGGAAGGAGATGCGTGGCGAGATCGACGTTGTCATCGGCGGAAGCCCGTGCCAGAGCTTTTCCGTCGCCGGAAAGAGAACGGGGCTCAAAGGCGAGTCGGGCCTCATGCTCGAATTTATTCGAGCTGTACGTGAGGTCATGCCGAGATGCTTTGTCTGGGAGAACGTCCCGGGAGCGCTCTCGAGCGAGAACGGGGAGGCTTTCCGATGCCTGCTCCGGGCGATGGATGAGGTCGGGTACGGTCTGGCATGGAGAATTCTGGACGCGCAATTCTTCGGCTTGGCCCAGCGACGCGAGCGTGTCTTTCTTGTCGGAGTGCTTGGAAGCGCCGCCCGTGCCTGCGAGGTACTATTTGAGCCCCACTGCATGCGCTGGGATCATCCGCCGGGCAAGGAGAAGAGGGCGCTCCTTGCCGCCGCAGCTGGAGGAGGCGCTCGAACGGCAGGCTTCAAGTACTCCGCCGCCCCCGCCAGCGGGTCGGTAGGCCACGCCGCCGAGCAATCGCCCACCCTCACGGCCGACTGGCACGCGCCCGCCGTCTACGGCATCGTTGGCAACTCCATAGGCCGAAAGCCTGAAAACGGGGGCAATGGCGCGGGCTTCTGCGACCCCGACGAGAAAGGCATGTACACCCTCACCGCCGCCGACCGCCACGCCGTGGCCCTGCCTGCGGGCGGGCCGCCGCGCGAGGCCCTGTGCCTCGCGTCCACCCATGCGAACGCGCACGTGGGCGACGGCCTGTGCGGGTGCCTCACGGCGAACGCCGCCAAGGGGCCGCCCATGGCGTGCCTTTCGGGGGACGCGGCCAACGCGGCGTGCGACGTGGACCTGGCGGGCACGCTGAAGGTGGGCGGCTCCCCGTCGTGCGTGGGCCCCGTCGCGGCGTTCGCCCAGAACACGCGCGACGAGGTGCGCTTCGTCGGCGGGTCGGGCAGCCACGTGGGCGCGCTCGCCGCGCATCCCGGCGTCAAGCAGGCGAGCCACGTCCTGCAGGGTCCGGCGGTCAGGCGGCTCACGCCGTTGGAGTGCGAGAGGCTGCAAGGCTTCCCGGACAACTGGACGAACGTGGAGTTCCGCGGCAAGCCGGCTCCGGACGGCCGTCGTTACAAAGCCCTCGGAAACGCCATGGCCGTCCCGGTCGTCAAATGGATCGGCGAGAGGGTGGAGAAGGCCGTTTAGCCTCGGCGAAAGAGCGGGCCTCTTCCAGGGTCCGCCTGTCCTTCGCTACGACGAAGCGGACGAAGTCCGCCTCGAAGTAGGCGGCGTTGAGCCTGACGACATCGCGCGCGCCGAGCAGCTCGCAACCTCCCATCCCCCGACGGGGGCCGGGGCCGTAGATGACGGCCGCATTCGGGCTGATAGGGCAGTACAGAGAGGAGAGGCGATCCCGCCCCCCTGTTTCCCGAACAACGGGGAGGACGGGGAAAGACGCGGTGGCGAACGAGGCGCACCCGGGCGCGCGCAGGACGATCCCCTCCATTTCGAGCAGCTCTCCTACGATGAGCCCTTGGTAGGACCCGTCGCCCGTATCTAGCAGCAGGCGGCGCGTGACGCCTTCCGCCGCCACCCCCTCGAACGCGCCCTCGTGCCCCAGAGCCCTCATAAGGTCGCGATACGGAGAGAGGTCTTCTTCCGAAGCCGACAACATAAGCTCATTCCGGAGGGGCTTGAACACGCTGGGATGGCGAGCAATCGCATTCGCCACAAAAGACGCGATGATTCTCGCGTCGTCATCGCCGACGCACGTGAACGGGGCGTTCGGCACGCACAGGGCCGCCACCCTTTTCAGGACGGGGGCAAAAGCGCTCTCCAGTTCGCAGAGGCCGTCCTCAGTGTAGTTCGGATAGACGAATTTCCCCTTGTACCAGTTGGGGTCGTTCGATAGGGATTCGTACAGGTACCTCTCCGCACAGAAATCGCCAACCGAGGGTGTAAATATTCCCCCCGACTCCTTATCTAGCGCGAACACCGTGTCGCCGCTCCCGCAAAACCCACGCAAGTAGAACTTCGGAACGTAATGCTGCTTCTTCTTTTTCGGCCCTTTTGTGTTCATGGAAGTCACCGCCAAACCGAGCTCCGCCGTCGGGCAAACGAGGGCGATCTGCCGGACGTCGGTTCGGAAGACGCAGTTGAAGCGACGTGAGAGCCAACCAAGCCCAAAAAACTAGAGCCAATCCCAGCGGGATTGGCCCATACAAAACCCGAAGGTTTTTGAATCTGAGGTTATGGTGCCATCAGCCGAGCGCCTTGTCAATGAGATTCGCCAGAAACCTCAGGTACGACACGAACCCGTTCTGGACGCCGTAGCTCTCGCACGTGCCGAGAAGACTCGCGCGCAGCCCTTCCAGCAGCGCCGTCGAACGGGGACAGAGCGCCGGCCCTCCCAATCGGTCGAACATCACGAGCGTCTCGAGGAGCTGCTGCATACGACGGTTCCTTAACTTGGCGCGGCGCGTCTTGCTGTTGCCGACGCCTTTCTCGGCGAGCCAATCGTAGACCAGGCTGGAAAGCGCGTAATCGCACTCGTTGGAGCCGTCCATCCCGTTGACTATGCAGCTGCCGTGGGAACAGCAGTTCCTCACGGCCTTCACGCCCTTGAGGATGTAGTGCTCCTCCCGCATGACGGCGTCGTCCCATCGCTCGGAGCAGAACAGGCAGAAGGCCAGCGCCGTTCCGAACGTGACCACCTCCAAAAACGCCCATACGGGCATCGCGTCTCGGTAATGGCCGATGATGCGCCCGGTGTAAACGTCGCCGACGATGCCGGCGGACATGCGCGAGGAGAGATCCCGCTCGATGTAGCTGCGGTATCTCCTCTGTTGCGCCCTCATGAAATCGGCGACTATGCCGTAGCCGTCCTCGTCGTCGAGCCTGGAGGCGCGCGTCACCATGGAGGTCTTGGCCAGCCGCTCCACGTCTTGCGAGACAGCTAGGAACGCCTTGCGGAGCTCGTCGTCGAGCGCATCGAGAGCCAGCAGGTCGGCGAAGTCAAGCCTCACGTACTTCCCCCGGTCGTCGCCGGACGCGTGCTTCTGGAACAGCCTGCGGCATGACGCGAGGTGCACGAAGGTTCCCCGGCGGGCCAAAGCGTCCGCGGCTTGCTCCTCGCCGCATCGCTCGAACGAGACGCCTTTCGCCTTCAGAAGCGCAACCTGCTCCTCCGGGTTCAGCATCGGCTTGAGCCCCGTCACCTCGTGCGCGCCCTCCCCGATGCTCCATGCAGTGTATGTTTCACTCGGATTCACCATGCCCGCCATTCTACCCCTTTCAGCGTCTCTTGGGCACGCCGCGTTCCGCGCATCTCGAATCGGCATGGCGAAGCGAAGGCGAATGGGGGCACGCCGCGCCGCTCCGGCGGCCACAGGCAAATCCGAAGACAAGAAAAGGACGAAAACATGCCATACGTCGACCCTGAAATCATCGCTGAAGTGAAGCGGGTTGACCTGCTTACTTACCTGCAAGAGCGCGAACCCGACGAGCTGGTGCGCATTTCGCCCGGCGTCTACTGCACGAAGGAACACGACAGCCTTAAGATCTCCAACGGCAAGTGGTTCTGGTGGAGCCGGGATCTCGGCGGCAGGAGCGCGCTCGACTTCCTCGTCAAAGTGCGCGACATGGCCTTCCTCGACGCCGTGGAGCATCTGCGGGCCGACCGCCCTGCCGTTGCGAGAGCATCCCCGCCCGCGCATGCCGCCCCACCGGCGAGCGCGCCGCGCCCGGCGTTTCGCCTCCCACGCCGGTGCGCCGACGACGATGCGATGCGGTACCTCGAATCGCGCGGCATCTCGCGCAGCCTGCTGAAGGGCCTCGTGGATGCCGGAGACGTCTACGGCACCATGCGCGGCGGGGTCGCGTGCGCGGTGTTCGTCGGCAGGGACCGCACGGGCGTTCCGAGGTACGCGGCCTTGCGCTCGTGCGAGGGAGGCTTCAAGGGCGAGGCTCCCAGATCCGACAAGCGCTTCGCGTTCTCCCTGCAAAGCGTCCGAAACAACGGCGTGCTCCATGTTTTCGAGAGCGCCATAGACGCGCTTTCCTACGCGACCATCCTCGAGCACGAGGGCAAGCAGACGGCCAGCTTGGGGATGCTGTCCCTCGGCGGGGTGTCGGTCCCCCATGCGCGCAACGGAGCCCCGAAGCTGCCGCTCGCCCTCGCGCAGCATCTTGACGACCGCCCATACATCGCCTCGTTGGCCTTGCATCTCGACAACGACGAGGCGGGCAGGCGGGCCGCCCGCGAGATCGCGCGCGCAGCCGCTTCTCGCGGCGTGGCGGCGTCGATGGAGCCTCCCCCGGAGGGTAAGGACGTGAATGAGTTCCTCTTGGCCCGCCGCTCCAGAGGCCGAGCGCCCGACAGGGGAAGGTGATCTTTCTTTCGGCGGGTTGCGAAGTCCGCCGCCGAGGCGGCGGAAAACCGTCGCGTACCAGCAAGCAACGCCGAGCGCTGGCGCTCGGCAGACGCAGGGGGCACCCCCTGCAACCCCGCGAAGGGAGGCGGCGAATGGAAAGGCGCACGCGCAAGGCCACGGTGAGGCTCACGGAGGAAGAGCTGGCGCGGCTCAAAGAGGCGGCGCGCAGGGCGGGCTGGTCGCAGGAGGCGTACCTGCGCGCGCTCATAGGGGGCATCGACCCGAGGCCGAAGCCGCCGCCCGACTACCTGGCGATGACCCGCGAGCTGCACGCCATCGGGAACAACCTCAACCAGATCGCGCGCAAGGCCCACGCCCTCGGCACCGTGGACGCCGCCCGCTACGACGCCGAGGCGCGAAGGCTCGAAGCCGCGCTCCGCGAGATCGTGGCGGCGGTCAAAGAGCCGGGAAGGAGGCGATGAGGTGGCCGTCACGTCGATTTGGAAGGTCGAAGGGCGCCTGGCGCGCGTGCTCGGGTACGCCGGGAACCCGGACAAGGCCGAAGGCTCGCCCGACGAGTGGGAGCTCCAGGGCGTGGGCGCCGCCATCCTCTACGCCGCCGACCCCGGCAAGACTGAGCGGCAGCTGTACGTGACCGGCGTCAACTGCCTGCCCGCCACGGCGCTGGAAGAGATGAACGCGACCAAGCGCCAATACGGCAAGACGGGCGGCATCGTGGCCTTCCACGGATACCAGGCGTTCGCGCCCGGCGAGACCGACCCCGCCACGGCCCACGAGGTGGGCGTCGCCCTCGCCCAAGAGCTGTGGGGCGGCCGCTTCGAGGTTGTGGTGGCCACCCATCTGGACAAGGCCCACCTCCACAACCACTTCGTGGTCAACTCTGTGTCCTTCGCCGACGGCAGGCGCTTCCACCGAGACGCCGCCTGCTACCGCGCGATGCGCGAAGCGTCCGACGAACTGTGCCGGGAGCATGGTCTTTCGGTGGTGGAGAGCCCCGGGCGCGGCGGCGCGCGCCACCACGCCGAATGGCGCGCCGAGCGCGAGGGGCGCCCCACGTGGCGCTCGCTCGTGAAGGCCGACGTGGACGAGGCCGTAGGGCGTGCGGCGAGCATGCGCCAGTTCCACGCGAACCTGCGCGCGATGGGCTACGACGTGAAGGTGGGCAAGGACATATCGGTGCGCCCGCCCGGCAAGGAGCGTTTCGTGCGCCTGCGCCGCAATTTCGGGGACGCGTACTCGCAGGAGGGCATCGGCGCGCGCATCCTCGCCAACAGCCGCCAGCGCCTGCCCCTCGGCAGGCCGAGGCCCGCTCCCAAGGAGCGCCCGCCCGTGCCGAAGGGCACGCTCGTGAGCCTGTACCGCAGGTACATGGCGCTGCTCAACGGCGCGAAGAGGCAGAGGGCGCCAGGCGGGCGGGCGCATTTCCTGCTGCGCGAGGATCTGCGCGAACTCGAAGCCATATCGGGGGAGCTCGCGCTGCTCGCGCGCGAGGGGATAGAGACGCGATCCCAGCTGGCGGCATACGAAAGAGCCTTGGCCGACAAGTCCGAGGCGCTGCAGGCCGAACGCCGCGCGCTGCGCAACGAGGCGAGGCGCTCCAAGGCGGCGGGATCCCCCGCGCCCCCAAACCCCCGCATCGCCGAGATAGCGTCGGAGCTGCGGGGCGCAAGGCGCGAGGCGCGCGCCTGCGCGCGCATCCGGGCAAGAAGCGCCGAGCTGCCGGCCCGCATCGCGCAGATCGAGGGCGCCGAAGCGAACAGAGAGGAAAGGCAGGTGGAAGGTCATGGACGCATCGAGCGAGGCTGCTGAGCAGATCGTGAGGATGACGCTCGAGGGAACCGAGGTGGCGCTGCGCATCACGGGCGCCGGCGCGAAGAACGCGGCCGCCATGCTGCTGGCGGCCGCGGCGAGCAACGAGAAAACCAAGGGCAGGGCGCGGCTTTCGGCGATGCTCAAATCGGGCCGTGAGCTGCGCGTGTTCCCCATCCGCTTTGACGATCTGAAAGGGTTCGCGAAGGAGGCCCGACGCTACGGCATCGCATACGCCGTCGTGAAGCAGAAGGACGGCGAATCCGTCGATCTTCTGGTGCGGACCGAGGACGCGAGCAAGGTGAACCGCATCGCGGAGAGGCTCGGCCTGTGCCGCATGAGAGACGACGCCCGCGAAGCGCCCGAGCCGCGCGAGGGGAATCGGCACGATGGGCGCGCGCACGCCGCGCAGGCGCCGCGCGCACCCGAACAAGCTGCGGCGCTCCTCGATGATTTGCTGGCATCGCCGGGCGACAGCGACGCCTCCCCTTTAGCGCAAGCCCCGGCGGAAAGCCGTCCGTCAGGGCCTACATCCGCGAGAAAACGGCTCTCAGAAAAGGATGGTGAGGCAGCGCGCAAGCGCTGCGGCAGGCTGTCCGTGCGCGCGGAGATGCGCGCCATATCGGCGGCACGCGAAATGAGCGGCGAAGCGCATGCGACTCGCAAGCCCATGGCGCGCGCCCTGGAGAAAGGAAGGTAGAGCATGCAAGATATCTACCGGATGATGGAAGAACGCAGTAGCCGGGAATTCGCGCCGGAAGGCGAGTTCGACAAGCAAGCGTGGGCGGAGCGGAAGCAGAGCGAGCGCCAAGAGGCATTCGACCGCGCCGACGCCGCCGCGCTGCGCGCGAATTCGGATCCAGCGGCGCTGGAGACGTACATGCGGGTGGCGGCGCAGCTGCCCCACCATTCCGCCACGAACATCCTGCTCATAGCCGACCGCATACCGAACGCGACGCGCGTCGGCACGGCTGAGCATTGGCGCAGGCAGGGAGCGTCGGTGAGGCGCGGGCAGAAGGCGATCCCCATCATCGAACCCGTCAAGGAGTACGTGCGCGACGACGGCAGCATCGGCGTCTTGTACGACGTGCGCAAGGTGTTCGACGTGTCGCAGACCACCGCGCGGCCATGCCTGCCGCGCAGAGTGGACCCTCACGCCGCGCTCGCGGCGCTGGTCGCTCGCTCGCCGACGAGAATAGAGCCGGTTGACGACCTCGGCGGCGTCCCCGCCGAGTACGATCACGCCTCGGGGGCCATACGGGTGCAGCGAGGGCTCGATGAGCCGCAGCTGCTCTCGGCGCTGATAGTCGAGGCGGCGCATGCCAGCATGGCGCTCGGCCTCGATGCCTACGACAGGGAGACGCACGCCGCGAAGGCCGACCTCGCGGCGGGCATAGCCGCCCGCCGCCTGGGACTCGAATGTTCGGGAGCCGTCGCCGCGCCCGCGCCACCGGAAGCGAGCGCGCGCGAGGTGAGGGACGCCTTGGGCGAGATCGGCAAGGCCGCGCGCGACGTGTCGGAGCGCATGGCCCCGCCCGAAAGGCGGCGCGACAGGTCGGAGGGCAGATGAGGCCCCCGACGGCTGGCGAGGCGGCAGCCGCCGCGCTCGCCGCGCCGCTGGCGGCGTGGGCGGGGTTCGTCGCCGCCCCCGCCTTGGACGGCGGGGGGTCGCTCGCCTCGCTCATCGCGGCGTTCTCGGATCCCTTTTCGACGAAGCCCACGGCGGGCGGCGCGCGATGGGCGCTGCTGTTCCTGGTCCTGTATGCCGCCTGCGCGGCGGCGTGGCTGCTCACCCGGCGCAACCTGCGCCCCGGCGAGGAGCACGGCAGCGCCCGGTGGGGTGACGCCCGCCGCATCTGCCACCGCTACCGGGGGCGCGACCCCGCAGGCGACAAGCTGCTCACGCGCAATTTTCGCATGAGCTACGACACCCACGCCCACAGGCGCTCGATGAACACGCTCGTGGTGGGCGGCTCGGGCGCAGGCAAAACGCGCGGGTTCAGCCTGCCCAACGCCTGCCAGGCCAACACATCGATGGTGGTGCTCGACCCGAAGGGCGAGATCGTGCGCGCCGTGGGCGGGCTGCTCGAATCGAGGGGCTACGAGGTGCGCGTGCTCGACCTCGTGCGCATGGAGAGGTCCCACTGCTACAACCCGCTTTCCTACATCGAGTCGGACGCGGACGCGCAGCGGCTCAACACCAACCTGTTCAAGGCGACGACTCCCAAGGGCGCGCAGAGCCAGGATCCTTTCTGGGACACGGCCGCCGGGATGCTGCACCTGGCGCTTCTGCTTTACCTCGTGCACGAGGCACCGCCCGAGGAGCGCAACTACGCCACCCTCATGGAGATGCTGCGCGCCGGCGAGGTGCGCGAGGACGACGACGATTACGCCTCGGTGCTCGACGAGCTGTTCGACCGGCTGGAGATGAGGGACCCTGGCCACATCGCGCTCAAATACTACCGCAGCTACCGCTCCGGCTCGGCCAAGACGCTCAAATCCATCCAGGTGACGCTCGCCTCCAGGCTGGAGAAGTTCAACCTCGACGCCCTGGCGTCGCTCACCGCCACAGACGAGCTCGACCTGCCGTCGCTCGGGGAGCGCAAGGTGGCCCTGTTCGCAGTCATACCCGACAACGACACCAGTTTCAACTTCCTGGTGTCCGTCCTCTACACGCAGCTGTTCCAGCAGCTTTTCGCGCTCGCGGACGGAAAACACGGCGGGCAGCTGCCCGTGCACGTGCACTTCCTCATGGATGAGTTCGCCAACGTGAGCTTACCCAATGATTTTGAGAAGATACTCTCCACCATGCGCGGGCGCGGGGTGTCCGCGTCGATCATCATCCAGAACATGGCGCAGCTGCGGGCGCTGTTCGACAAGCAGTGGGAGTCCATCGTCGGCAACTGCGACGAGTTCCTGTACCTGGGCGGCAACGAGCAATCCACCCACAAGTACGTCAGCGAGCTTCTGGGCAAGGAGACCATCGACCTCGACACGCACGGCAGGACCACCGGGAGGGGCGGCAGCTGGTCCACCAACCAGCAGATCTCGGGGCGCGAGCTCATGACGCCCGACGAGGTGCGCATGCTCGACAACTCCCGCGCGCTGCTCTTCGTGCGCGGCGAGCGCCCCATCATCGACTTAAAGCTCGACATAGCGCGGCATCCCGCCGCGCGGCTCACCCCCGAGGGCGGCGCGCCGCCCTACGAGCACGGCGCCTGCCCGCTGGCAAGCGCCGCCGTGGCGCCCTACGAAGGCGTTGCCCCCGCGAGCGCGCAGGCCGCGCCTGCGGGCTGCGTCGTGCTCGACGGGGAGGAGGCCGAGGCAGCGCTCGCGGCGGAGGCGGCGGGCGGGAAAGGAGAACCAACGCATGAGAAAGACCACTGAGGGGAAGAAGGCCCGCCCCGCAGCCCGCGCGCGGCTCATGGCGGCAATCGCCGTCTGCGCCGCTTCGGCCTTGGCGCTGGAGCCGCCCGCCGCGTTCGCGGCGACCGACCCGATAGCGGCGGTGGACAACCTCTCCACGTTCATCTTCGGGCTCATCAGGAGCGTCGGGCTCATCCTGCTCGGCTTCGGCGTGGTGCAGGTGGGCATGTCGCTCAAGAGCCACGACCCGTCCCAGCGCGCCAACGGCTTCCTGACCCTGGCGGGCGGCGTGGTCATCACGTTCGCGAAGGAAATCTTGGATATCATCGTCGGATAGGCCCGTCGCGCGGGCCCCGAAAGGAGGCGGGCCGTTGGATTCGGACAACTGGGTGGTCAGCAACCTCCAGGGAGCGCTCGACACGTGGAACGAGAAGATGGGCGAGATCGTGGGGTTGCTCACGGCGTCGCCCGCCGACTTCCGGGGCGGCGGGATATGGGACGCGGTGCTCTCCATCCACGGCGCCGTGCAGGCGGTGGCGCTCGCGCTCCTCGTGCTGTTCTTCCTGTCGGGCCTCGTGAAGACCTGCGGCTCGTTCGCCGAGGCCAAGCGCCCGGAGGTGGTGTTGAAGCTGTTCGTGCGGTTCGTGCTGGCGCACGCCGCCGTCGTCTACGGGCTTGAGCTCATGATGGCGTTCCTCGACGTGGTGCAGGGGCTCATCGGCGACATGATGGATGCTGCGGGCTTTGCGTCGGCCGCGCCCGCCGCGCTGCCTGGCGAGATGGTGGAGGCCATCGAGGACGTGGGCTTCCTCGACGCCATACCCCTGTGGGCGGTGACGTTGCTCGGCGGGCTGCTCGTCACGGTGCTCTCGTTCATCATGATACTGGCGGTGTACGGCAGGTTCTTCAAGATATACATGTACACCGCGCTCGCGCCCATACCCCTGTCCACCTTCGCGGGCGAGCCGAGTCAGTCGGTCGGCAAGGCGTTCCTCAAAAGCTACGGGGCCGTGTGCCTCGAGGGTGCGGTCATCCTGCTCGCATGCGTCATATTCTCGCTGTTCGCATCGGCGCCGCCGGTGGTGGATGCCGAGGCTCCCGTGGTCACGCAGGTGTGGTCGTACGTGGGAGAGCTTGCCTTCAACATGCTGGTGCTCACGGGCATGGTCAAGATGGCCGACCGCGTGGTGCGCGAGATGATGGGGCTTTGACGCCCCTCCCCTTTCCCGAAACAACCGAACGAACACATTGCCCGCGCCGCGCGCGGGGCGCTTTACGCGCCCGCTTCGCCGCGCAGGCAGAGAGGAGCAAGAAGTGGAAGTGAAGGTCAACCGAGAGATACGCGAGTATACCGAGGGGGTGTTCTTCGGCATGTCGCTTCGGCAGTGCGTCTTCGCGCTGCTCGCCTGCGTCGCCGCCGTGGGGCTCTACTTCGGGCTGTCGCCCTTCCTGAGACTGGACGAGCTCTCCTGGGCGTGCATCGCGGGAGCGGCCCCGTTCGCCGCGCTGGGGTTCGTCACCTGGCACGGCATGGCGGTCGAACGCGCGGCGTGGGCGTGGGCCAAATACGCGCTTTTGACCCCCAAGGAACTGCCCGCGCGCCCGCAGAACCTGTACTACGAGGCCGTCTGCACGCCGCATCGCGCGAAGGGCATCCGCCGCGAGAAAGGAGGGCATCATGGCCGCACTCGCAGCTAGGCGGCGCAAAGGCGGCACGCGGTTCGTCCCGCCGAAAACCGCCGAGGACGCCGTGCCCGTGCGCCGCATCTGGCCCGACGGCGTGTGCCTCACCGACGACGGCGAGTACGCGAAGACCTGGCGCGTGAGCGACGTGAACTACGCGGCGGCGTCAAAGGAGGATAAGGAGGCCATGTTCCTGGGCTACTCGGACCTGCTCAACTCTTTCGACTCCGACGCGCGGGCCAAGGTCACCGTGGCGGTGCGCAGGCTCGACGCCGAAGCCCTCGGGCGGCGCATCCTCATACCGCCCAAGGGCGACGGGCTCGACCGCTACCGCGAGGAGTACAACGCCATGCTCATAGAGAAGGCCACGGGGGCGAATTCCATGGTGCGCGAGATATACCTTACCATCGCCGTGGGAGGGAGAAGCATCCAGGAGGCCCGCTCCTACTTCAACCGCGCGTCGGCGGAGACGGCCGCGCACCTCGCGCGCCTCGGGGCGCACTGCGAGGAGCTCGACGCAGAGGGCAAGCTGCGGCTTCTGAGGGGCTTCTACCGGGGCGGCGCCGACGACCTGCCCATCGACGTGCGCGCCTCGATGCGCCGGGGGCACTCGTTCAAGGACGCCGTTGCGCCCGAGGGCGCGGGCATTGAGGCCGACCGCCTGCGGGTGGGCGGCCGCTGGGCGCGCGCCCTGTACCTGACCGACTACGCGTCCTACATCAAGGACGGCTTTCTGGCCGAGCTTACCGACGCGAGGCGCGCGATGGCGCTTTCCATAGACGTCGTCCCCGTGCCCACTGACGAGGCGGTGCGCGAGGTGGAGCGGCGACTGCTCGGTGTGGAGACGAACATCACCAACTGGACGCGCCGGCAGAACGCCAACATGAACTATAACGTGGCCGTGCCCTACGACATGGAGCAGCAGCGCAAGGAGAGCCGCGAGTTCCTGGACGACCTCATGTCGCGCGACCAGCGCATGATGTTCGCCACGGTGACGCTCGTCCACTTTGCCGACACGCCCGAGGAGCTCGACGCCGACACCGAGGCGCTGCTCTCGTGCGCGCGCAAGCACCTGTGCCGCCTCTCGGTCCTGCGCTTCCAGCAGCTCGACGGGCTGTCAACCGCGCTGCCCATAGGCGTGCGTCGCATCGAGGCGATGCGCACGCTCACCACCGAGAGCCTCGCCGTGCTCATGCCGTTCCGCGTGCAGGAGATCATGGAGGAGGGCGGCATGTACTTCGGCGAGAACGCCATATCGCGCAACCTCATCCTGTGCGACAAGTCGCGGCTCCTGAACCCCAACGCGTTCGTGCTGGGCGTGCCGGGCTCGGGCAAGAGCTTCTCGACCAAGGAGCTCATAGCTATGCTTGCGCTCTCGACCGACGACGACATAGTGATATGCGACCCCGAGCGCGAGTACGCCTCGCTCGCCGAGGCACTGGGCGGCGAGGTGGTGCGCATCGCGGCGGGCAGCCCCCACCACATCAACGCCATGGACATGGTGGAGGGCTACGGCGAGGGAGGCAACCCCGTGGCCGACAAGAGCGAGTTCGTGCTGTCACTGTTCGAGCAGCTCGACCGCCGGGGACTGGGGCCGCAGGCCAAGTCGGTCGTGGACCGCTGCACCTCGGCGGTGTACGCCGACTACCTGCGCGGCGGCGAGGCGCCCACGCTCGCCCACCTGCGCGACAAACTGCTCGCCCAGCCCGAGCCGCAGGCGCGTGACCTGGCGCTTTCGCTGGAGCTGTTCACCTCGGGCACGCTGGACGCGTTCGCGCACCCAACCAACGTGGACACCCGCAACAGGCTCCTCGTCTACGACATCATGGACCTGGGCCGCCAGCTCAAGACCATGGGGCTGCTCGTCATCACCGACGCGATGCTCAACCGCGTGACGGACAACTGGCGCGCGGGCAGGCGCACGCACATCTTCATAGACGAGTTCCACGTGGTGTTCGAGAACGAGTACTCCGGCGCGTTCTTCAACAGCGCGTGGCGCCGCTTCCGCAAGCGCAACGCCTACCCCACGGCCATCACGCAGAACGTGGAGTACCTGCTCGATTCGGTCTTGGCCTCCACGATGCTCTCCAACTCCGAGCTCATCGTCATGCTCAACCAGGCGGCCGCCGACCGCGGGAAACTGGGCGAACTCCTCAACATCAGCCGAGAGCAGATGGGCTACATCACCAACGCCGAGGCGGGCTGCGGCCTCCTGCGCTACGGCGGCGCCATCGTGCCGTTCGCCAACCGCTTCCCGAGGGACACCGAGCTCTACCGCCTCATGACCACTAAGCCCGGGGAGTGACGAAGCAGAAAGGAGGCCGCCTTGCCGAGCGACATCAAGGAGCGCGTCGTCGCCAGGAACGTGAAGACCCTCGACCGCGCGGCGCTTCTCCAAAAGGCGGCGCGGCCCGCAGCGCTGCGCGTCGGCGAAACGGCGAAGGCGGCAAACCCCGCACACACACGCGAACGAAGGGGCGATGAAGCCGAAGGCGGCTGGGCGGCGGCGCGCGGCGAATCGGAGCGAACGGCGCACGAGGGCTTCGCGGCCACAGCGAACGGTGCGCGGGTCGCCCGCGCAATCCGGCGGCGCAATGTCCCCAAGGAACGCGCGCGCACGACCTTCCCGTCCGCAGAGCGCGGCGAACGTCGCACGCCGAGGGGTTGCGCGGCATCCTGCGGGTCAAGCCGCGAAGCATCGAGCCCTTCGCCGAGGGCGCCCCGGCCGGCGAACGCGCGCGCCCGAGAAGCCATGCGCACGAGGGCGCAGGCGGCGTCGCGCGCACGCGCGGCCCGGGCATCCCGCAAAGCTACGGCGAAGGGCGCGAACGCCGCCGCGCGGCGGGCGGCAAGCAGCGCGGGCCGGTTCGCGCGCATGGCCGCGCTCCAGGCGCGGGCGGCAACTGCGGCGCTCACCGGTCTTGGGTCGTCCGCTGCCGCAGTGGTCGTGGTGACATGCCTCGCGGCGTTCGTCGCCACCTCGGCGTTCGGCATCTTCCTCATGGGCGGCGACATAGGCGACGGCAACCCCCCGCTCCGCGAGGTGGTGGCGGAGATAGACGCCGAGCACGCCGCCAAGGTGGAGGAGGCCAAGGCGTCGGCGGAATGCGACGAGGTTTCGGTTTCGGGCGGCAAGAGCCCGTGGAAGGAAACCCTCGCCGTGTTCGCGGTCAAGCTGGCGGCAGACGCCGAGAACCCGCTCGACGTTCTGACGCTCGACGCCGCGCGGCAGGGCGCGCTGCGCGCCGTGTTCTGGGACATGAACTCCATAGAAACCGAGATAGAGGAAGCCGAGCCGAGCGATTCCGACGGCGAAGACGCCCCGCCCGCCAAGGTGCTGCGCGTCACGCTCTCGGCCAAGACGGCGGAGCAGATGGCGTCGGCCTACGGGTTCGACGCGGGGCAACTCGAAACGCTGCGCGAGCTTCTGGACGAGCGCCACGACGCCGCATGGCGGGCCGTACTCCACGGGATCGCGGGCGGCGCCGCCGACATCGTGGAGATCGCCTCGAGCCAGCTGGGCAACGTGGGCGGCAGGCCGTACTGGTCATGGTACGGGTTCGAGAGCCGCGTGGAATGGTGCGCGTGCTTCGTGAGCTGGTGTGCGAACGAGTGCGGGTACATCGATTCGGGCGCGGTGCCCAAGTTCTCCTACTGCCCCACGGGCGTGCAGTGGTTCAAGGCCGCAGGCCGCTGGCTGCCGGGAGGCAGCGCGCCGGCGCCTGGGGACATCGTGTTCTTCGACTGGGACGGAGACGGCGTCTCCGACCACGTGGGCATCGTGGAGTCGTGCGACGGCTCCACCGTGCGCACCATCGAAGGCAATTCGGACGATGCGTGCAGGAGAAGCGCCTACGGCGTCGGAAGCCCTTTCATTATGGGGTATGGGGCGTGCTCTTTCTAAGAAATCTCTATCCATCTTGCCAATAAAGGCAGCTCCAAATGACGCAAAACATCGTTGCACTCGTAGATGGTTAGGCTGTCGTTCATGGACAGCAACTCTCTGTATGCCTCATGAAGCTTACACCCTCCAAGGTAATAACCCGCCGCATTGAAAAGATTCTCGGATTCTTCCAAAGAGAGTCCGAGGCCTACGCAAAATTGCATCACTGTTTCTGGTTTAGGACGATCTGCAAGTTGACCATATTTGATTCGCTCGTAAGTTTTCTCCGACAGCAAAGTACGTCTGCAGAACTCGCTTTTTGAAATGCCAAGCTTCAAGACGTACTTCGCAGAAAGCAGAGAAAATGGTGCTGTCTCTCTTTCTGACCCGCTGCTATCGTGTTCGATTGACGCTGGAGTGCCATAAGCTTTCCCCATCGTCTTCTTGAAGAGGCGGTCTCTTAGTCGATAGCAACACTCCGTTACTTTTTGAGTAATGGCATCCTCCTTCACGGCTGGGCACCTACCTCGGTTGGCGCTGCCAGCGCAATAAGCCCTGGGGGATTTAGTCTTCAAGGTCGAACTCCCTCAAGCCAAC
Source organism: Gordonibacter sp. An230 (assembly GCF_002159915.1). GTDB lineage: Bacteria > Actinomycetota > Coriobacteriia > Coriobacteriales > Eggerthellaceae > Rubneribacter. The sequence goes on along the minus strand of NZ_NFJP01000009.1, from coordinate 16,760 downwards.
CTCCTTTTGGCGCCTGCGTTGTTTTGCTCTCAAACCGAATTGCTCCCGGGATGCATGCTTTTCACTGTCTCCATCAGAAAAAGAAGAGGGCGTAATCGCAAGCTATTTGCAAAGCGTGCCTTTCTGACCACATGGCTAAAAAATCTTTGCCACCTGCAAGCAAAAAAGCGCGTGCAGGGAGCTAGTGGGCTGGAGAGACCGATTTGATTCTGAGGATATCAGGAGACCCCCTTCGTCGCTTCAAATACACTTCTCTACTACTCGCTTACGACATATTGCCGAGCCGGGTATCAAACCAGTTTTTCTGTTAATCAAACTAAAACTGATTTGTAAAACACGGCTTTAAAAGAACGGTTGTGCAGGTTTCAATCGAAAGCCACCAACAAAAAAGTTAGACATAGAAACCTTTTATCTTTATAATGTCCTTGTTCTAATTGGACAGTGTCTATCTAAATATAAAGGAATAGATGCTGATGTACGGGATGATATGAAAAAATGATTGGAGCGGATATGTCACAAGATGAAACAATGCTGGGGAAAGGGGTTCTTTCTCGCCGTGACTGCGTGAAGCTGATGGGAGGCTTCGCCATCGCCATGGGCACGGGGTCGCTGCTTGCTGGCTGCTCGTCGGGCACCAGTGATTCCGGCGAGGGCGCTTCTCAGTCGGATGAGACGCCCAAGACGTTGCGGGTTGCCATGATGGGCAGCTCGACGGACACGTTGGATCCAGCCACCTTCAGCACGCTTCTTCCGTTGGCGATTGCGCTCAACGTGTACGACTCGCTTATCCTCCTGCGCAACGGCGTGGTGGAGAACTCGCTTGCCGAAAGCATCGAACCCAACGAGGATGCGAGCGCTTGGACCGTCACCCTTAAGGACGGTGTGAAGTATCATGACGGCGAGACCGTCACGGCTGAAGATGCGCTCTACAGCCTCCAGTACGCCGGCACCTCACCCATGTACTCGTCGTTCTACGCGAACGTCGATTGGGAGGGCAGCTCGGTTGTGGACGAGCGCACGTTCACGCTCCAGCTTCTCTCGCCGCAAGCCACCTTCTGGGACGAGGTCGTTTCCGCCGTCACCTTCGTGTTCCCGGCGGGCAGCGCCGGCGACGATTTCTCTGGCGACATCGGCAGCGGGCCCTTCAAGCTCGTTTCCTTCTCTCCCGACACTGGAGCCGTGCTTGAGAAGAACGCCGATTACTGGGGAGGCGCTCCGGCCATCGACACGGTTGAGATCGTCCCCATCACCGATCCCGAGACGAGGTACACGGCGCTCACGAGCGGCGAGGTCGACTTCGCCCACCAAATCTCGACGACGAACGCGGCCACGCTCGAAGGCCAGTCCGGCTTCAACGTTTTGAACGGCGGCATCGAGAATTCGAGTTCTTTCCGCTTCTGCCTCAACGCGTCCGCCGCGCCTTTCGATGATCCCGAGGTACGCGAGGCCCTCAAGCTTATCGTCGACCGCCAGACCATGAACGACACCATCTTCCGCTCTGCGGGTGTGGTTGGCAATGATGTGCTTGGCCAGGGTATGCCGGGCTACAATGATTCCCTCGAGCAGCGTGCTTACGACTTCGACACCGCCAAGAAGGTGCTCGAAGAAAAGGGCGTGACCGAGCTCGAGATCACGACCGCCGAAACCACCACCGGCGTCAACGATTCTGCAGAGATGCTCAAAGCCCAGCTGGAGAAGGCGGGCATCACGGTGTCGGTGAAGGAGATCGATCCGACGACGCTGTTCTCCGACATGAACAACATCTACGGAGCGCAGATTTTCGCAACCTATCTCATCAATCGCCCGTATATCGCTTCGGCCGTCATGTACACCGGTGGCAGCTCGCCGTACAACTTCAGCCAGTGGAAGGATGACGAGTACGATTCCCTCTTGGCCCAAGCAACCTCGGCAGTGGATGAGGCCGACCGGGCGGAACTCCTCAACCAAGCACAGGAGCGTCTCTGGGCCGAGGGCGGCGATATCGTTTGGGGATACTGCGCCGATCTGAGCGGGCAGGTAGATGGCCTCGACGGCATAGACATCACGCTCTCGGTGCCTCTGTTCGCCAAGGCAACCCTCTCCGCTTAGCGAATCGGACGAAGGGCATGTCACCGAACGCCGACCGTACGGGAGGGCACCGCGCACTGCGGATACTCTCCCGTATTCTCCTCTTCGCGATCTCGCTGATCTTCACGTGTCTGCTCGTGTTCCTCGCCCTTGAGGCTCTGCCCGGCGATGCCGCCACGCAGCGTCTCGGATTACAGGCGACTCCCGAGCGTGTGGCCGAGCTCACGCAGCAATACGGCCTCGACAAGCCGGTACTCTATCGTTTCGTTCTCTGGTGCGCTCATGCGCTGCAGGGCGACTTCGGAACCGTTCTTGCGTCGGGATTACCCGTAGCCGACGCTATGGTCGGCCCTCTTGCGCGAACTGGAGTGATTTTTGCGATCTCGCTTGTTTTGGTGATTGTGGTCGGCACGGCTGGTGGCATTTTCGCGGGTCTTCATGGCGGCAAGGCGGCAGACAAGATTGTGAGTACGCTTGCGCTTGCTGTTGTGGGAACACCCGAGTTCGTTGTCGGATTCTTTCTCATCTTGGTGTTCGCGACGCAGCTCGGGTGGTTTCCCGCCGTATCGCTTCTTCCCGTTGGGAGTGGCTCGATGTTCGACAAGCCCATCATCATGGTGCTTCCCATCGTCGCCATATCCCTCATCGGGGCTTGCACCCTTGTGCGCCCGGTGCGCGCCGTGGTCGAGCGGGAGAACCAAACGCTTCATGTCGAATCGGCCCGACTTTCTGGTCTGCCGGAAAGAAGGGTGATCGTCAAAAACCTCTTGCCCGGAATCGTCGCCCCCGTTGCGCAGTCGGCGGCTTCGGTCGTACCTTATCTTATTGGCGGCACGGTCATCATTGAATCCCTTTTCAGCTTTCCCGGCTTGGGCACGCTTCTTGTCAACGCCGTGCTCAACCGCGAGCCCGATTTGCTCATGGCTTGCTCGGCGGTTGTCATAGCGGTGTCGCTTGCGGCTTTCTGGATTGCCGACGGGTTGGGAAGGAGGCGGTCCCGTGAGATCGAAGCGTAGCATTAGCGAGAAGCTGCTCTCTTGGCCCGATCTTGTGCTTCTCGTCTTCTTCATCGCTTTTCTCGCTCTTGCGCTCGCCGGATCGCTTTCCCCGGCAGACGGGACAAGCACCGTGGGGGCCGCGTTCATGCCTCCGAGCGCCGAGCATCCTTTGGGCACCGACGGGCTTGGCCGCGATGTTTTGGCGCGCCTCATGCACGGCGGCGCGCACCTTATCGCCGTTGCCGCTGTTTCCACCGCCGTCGCCGCTGCCGTGGGCGTGGCTCTCGGGTTCGCCGTGAGTGCGAAGGGCAGGTTCGCCGATGTGTTATCGTACCTGCTCGATCTGCTGCTGGTCATTCCTTCGATACTCGTAGTCATGGTTCTTGTGTTCGGGCTTGGTTCGGGAGTGGGGACGATGATCGTGGTGACCACGGCGGTGTCGGCACCCTACATAGCTCGGTACACGCGCTCGCTCGTCCGTCCCGTGGCCGCATCGCCTTATGTGACGGCGGCGCGCCTTTCCGGCGATTCGGCGGCGAAGACGGCTGTGCGCGAGGTGCTTCCGAACTTGGCGGTTCCCTTGGCAACCACGGTGGGCATGAGGTTCATCAACTCCGTCTATCTTGTTGCGACGGCCGCTTTTCTCGGGTTCGACCCCCTCGGAACGGGCTCCGACTGGGGAACCATGATACAGACGGGCGTCACGGGCATCAGCCTGAACCCGTGGGCCGCGCTTGCTCCCACTATCGCGATTGCCTGCATCACCATATCGGGCAATCTTCTGCTTGATCGAATAGGGAAAAGGAGCAACCTGTGACGAACGGATCGGACGCGATTGTCGAGATAGCGGGCCTTTCGATTGCAACTCTCGGGGGTAAACGCGTTATCGACGATCTGTCGATAGAGATTTTGGCCGGAGAAAACCGCGCTCTCGTCGGAGAATCGGGGTCGGGCAAAACCACGCTCGCCCTCGCGCTCATGGGACGCATCCGCAGCGGCCTCGTCCACGAGGCCGGAACGATCTTCGTCGACGGGGCGAACGTGCTTTCTCTCAAAGGCTCATCGCTGAGGCGCTACCGGGCGGAAACGGTATCGTGGCTGTCGCAGGATCCCGCTCTCTCGCTCACGCCCCACATGACGGTGCGCGCGCTGCTGTCAGAATCCGTCCCGATGGACGACGAGGACGCGCTCGGCTTGCTTGGCAGGGTGGGCCTCTCGGGTGTCAAAGGGCTGCTCGACCGGAGGCCGCGCTCGCTTTCCGGAGGGCAGCGTCGACGTGTGGCCATCGCCAAGGCCATCGCGTCGAAACCTCGCGTGCTTATACTCGACGAGCCCACTGCCGGCCTCGACGGAGCCACCGCCGATGAGGTCGTGGCCACCATCAAGGGAATCTGCGCCGAATCGGGAATGAGCGTTGTCGCCATCACCCACGACCTTGATGTGGCCGGCAAGTTCGCCGAATCCGTCACCGTCCTCAAAGAGGGCTGCGTTCTCGAAACGGTTTCGCATTCCGAGCTGATGAACAACCCTGGAACCGATTACGCCCGCAAACTCGTTGACGCCCAGCGGCTTGAACGGCGTCCCGGCGATGAAATGGATTCATCCGCCGGTGCCCCTGTGTTTTCAGCATCAAGCTTCGATGTCGTGACGCCCGACGGCAAGGTTGCAACGAGGAATGCCGCGTTTTCGATCAATCATGGCCGGGGGCTTTCCCTTTTCGGGCCTTCGGGGTCGGGCAAGAGTACGATTGTCAGGGCCATCACGGGAGAGCGCCCTGCGGAAAGAGGTTCTGTGGCGCTCGATTTGGGCGATGGGGATATGCATGTTCTCGCGCGCTCGTTCAAGGATCGGTCGCAAACCGAGCTTGCCGCCGTGCAGATGGTGCCGCAGGATCCTGCGACAAGCCTCAATCCCGCGCTTTGCGTGGACACCCAGCTTTCTCGCGCCGTCAGGCGGGTGCATCCTCGCTGGTCGAGGAAAGAGGTGAGGGAGCGGGTCTCGGAGCTTTTGGCCTTGGTGCGTTTGCCCGACGAGATCAAACGCCAGCACCCCCGCTCGCTTTCGGGTGGACAGGCCCAGCGCGTTGCCATCGCCCGGGCCCTCGCCCATGAGCCCAAGGTGCTTGTTTGCGACGAATCGACCTCCGCCCTCGACCCCACCACTCAAAAGGACATCCTCGATACGTTGAACCAGCTGAAACGAGACGAGGGCTTGGCGCTTGTCGTTGTCACCCATGCGGAAAGAGTGGCGCGCTACACCTGCGAGGAGGAAATCGCCGTGCCTTTCGAGGGTTAGTGTGGCGATCTAGACGCTGGATTGTCTGTTGTTGTGCAGCGTTTCGACTAGAGCAGTGGCGACTTGGGAAACATCGTCCATGAAGTAAAAATGCCCTCCTTGGAAATGCCTCATCTCGAAGAAGCCTGTCGTAACGTTTGCCCAATCCCTCATTTCATTCTCCAGAGCTTCCGGATCGTCCTTCCCTAAGAAAGCCGTAACGGGACAGTCGATGCCCATCTCATAATTTTCTGTAGGAACGTACTCTTCTATCAGTTTGTAGTCGTTCCGAATGATCGGCAAAAATATATCGCAGAGTTCGTCTATCTCGAGCACCTCGGGAGATATTCCGCCTACGCGAAGCAATTCTTCCCTAAATTCGGCATCGTCATAGAGGTGGACGTGGGCCTCTCTGATGCTCGAAGGAGCTTCTCGGCTTGATACTATCAAATGCGAAGGGCCATGCAGTTTATCCAGCGCTGCGATTCGAGCTGCTTCATGGGCAAGGGAGGCCCCCATGCTGTGTCCGAAATAGGCAAAAGGTCGATCTTCAAAATATGCGGACGCTGCTTTGGCGATTCCCTCTGCTACAAACGAGAAATCGTCTACGAGAGGCTCCGATATTCTATTTTCATGACCTGGATAGCAAATAGCGTAGACAGGAAGTTTCCTGCGAATCTCGCGTGCGACAGATCTGAATGCATTGGGTCCTCCGCCCGCATGGGGCACAAATACCAAAGCTGTTCCTCTCGCTTGCTCTTTCTGATTGAGATCGACTATCCAATTGTTCACGCTTGTCCTCCTAGGAGCGATCCTACAAAACGTCTGCAAGAAAAAGCCAGCCAGTCACGAGTACCTGCTGAACAAGCGCAAGGCAAGTCATGGGAGCGCCAAGCTTCATTACGGTCTTTTCGCCGTACCCAGCAAGCTCCATGCCAGAGGCAATCGGTGCCTGATGCATCGAAAGAAAAAACTGGCTGGCAATCATTTGGTATGCGATCAGAACAGCGCCCGCATCGCTTACGCCCAATCCCGCTACATCGCCGAACGATATCAGTATGGGAAAAATAACGACAGCGGTGGCCAACACTGATCCTATCAAAGTATGGATGGCCAATGATATTGCTGATATAAAAATGACGGTTGACAGAATATCGCTTGGTAAAGAAGCTGGGAGCGCCGTATCGGCAATCCACTGGCTCATACCTGTGGCTTCGCCTACAGATCCGATCGACAACGCACAGGTGAGGAATACAAGAGTTCCCACGGGAACGTCTGCAAAAGCTTTTGCGTCAAGTACTCCGATTCGAGGTAGGAACATAAGCGATGTGAGAAGCATAGTTCCCCACGCTATACCTATTCCCATGAAAGGGTAAAGCAACCAGAATGCAATCATCAGAGAGAGCCACAAAGCCATCTTCTTTTCTTTAGGGCTCAATCTGCCAAGGTCTTCTAACGAAGCGCGGCTTTTTACCCCATCTACAAAGACCTTTCCAGACGGCTTAAACACTCTTATAAACAGAACTGTCACTAAAAATAAGTAGATGATGTTGGGAATGCCTATAGTGCTGAACCAGCCAACCCAGCTCAACCCTAATTCGGAATATTCAACAACGAGTGTATTGAGGGCTGGTTCCGAAGTCAAAAAGATAAGTGTCGTGGGAACTGCAAGCGCAAAACATGCAAAATTGATTACAGCGGCATCCGTCTCAGATACGCTATTTTCTTTGCACACTTCTTTTGCAACTGCCAATATGACGAATGTTCTTGCAAAGGCGCTTGGAATGATCAGTGCGAACAACAGCTCTATGACGGCTATCGCTGCAATGAGCGATTGAAAACCTTTGACTTGACCGGATGCGCAAATACTCAGAGCTGCTCTTCTAGCAAGTCCAGACCTTTCAACTCCAGAAGCTATGAGAAACGCGCAAAGCACCAGCCATAGACCGCCTCCTTCGTTCGTCCAGCCAGAAAAAACTGTTAGCGGATCAGAGGAGTTCGTGATGAGCAGTAGCCCCATATACAGCATGCCCGTAATTGGGGCCGGCATCACTCCGCTTGCCCAAAACGATAAAGCACCGAGAGTGAGAGCAAGCTGAATACGTGCTGGGCTTTCCAACTCCGGCAATGGAAATATCAAAACGAGAAGCCCAGCGGTCAAACCTACCGAAGCAACAATGCCTTTTAAATGAAGCTTTCCAAATGACGCTGTTCGCTCGACTACCATTAACGACGTTGCCTCAATTCGCTTGGGGCACCTAAGGCCGAAGTAAACTCTTGCCAGGCTAGGCATGCGGAAATCTGGAATTGGGTTGTGGCAAGGGAGTTGCGCTCTCCAAGTCTCTCCGAGAGCATATTGGCAATCCCCTTCGGCCACTGTTCAGCGAGGATAGAATTATATGCCTCTGCTCTCCTATGAAGAACGTTAATACTTGCGCTTTCGACGGTTGAGAGATTCGAGCTGTCGGCTGCTGCCTTTCCGACATGAAACCGTGGCGTCCAAAGAACATCTCCGTAAACGTCGCATAGGGACAGAATGCCTTTATCCGAGCAAACATCCATCCGCATCAGGGCTATGGCATTATTGTCTGGGTCACTGGAATCCATTTCGTTTTGGAATCGAACGGAAAGGGGAACTCCTCCTACTTCTCCGACTAGGATGTCAAAAGGACCGGCATCTGCTATCTTCTCCAATCTGAAAGGATGCAAGCTTCCGGCCACTTTCCCAACCACCTCTACAAAAGGGTATGCTACTTGTACGCATGTAGTCACATCTATGCTTAGCAATTCGTGTTCCTTGCGAAGGGAAGCTGCGGCATCAATGAAGCGCTTAACCGAATCGAGATATGGATAGAAACCGTTAAGCATGAATTTGCAATCATGTTCTGCAGCGCATCTGGTCAGCTCAAGAACCTCGCTGCTATGCATGGGCTGCTCTTGGATTACGTGAATGCCCTTCTCGAGGAAGGAGCGAGATATTTCAACTCCATCTCCTCCAACCATGGCTGATCTTACCACGACACAAGCAAGATCTATGTTTGCCGGAACGGCATTAGCCCCTTGATACAGAGGAACTCCGTATGATGCAGCCAAGGCGGCGCTTCTCTTGCTCCCCCTGCCTACAATACCAGCCAGCTCTACATCGTCGGCAATCTTAATGCCCTCGGCATATACGCTTCCGAACGTGCTCCCCACAACCACGGCTTTCATAACTCGCCTTCCTCGACTTCAAACAAAGACTTTGACGGTGCAATTTCGATTCGAGCACTCTTAGACAAAGATAGAATTCCGTATATCGCCAGTTCTGGATCAAGCAGATCGGGCAAGTTGTATACGCCATTGGGGATGCTCCCAGCAAGGAAACTCTCTATGGCATAGCATGCCACTGCTGCAGTTAGCTCATAGCTGTCGGCCGATTTAACAATGTAGGCCATTTCTCCAGAAGTTGCAGCCAACGTATAAAATGCCTGTCTACCCATAGCATCGATGGATGCGGCTATGCTGATTTTCTTGCTTGCTTCTTCGAGGCTCTGGGTTTTCGACAACTGTGCGTCGACAAGAGCCTTGCAAAACAGATCACCTACAAATACGTTATACCATTCAAGTCTTGGAAGTGCCTCCTTCTCGGCTATGACTCTCGCCTCTTCTGACAAAAAGGCTCTGCAAAACGACCCTTCGGGAAAGCAAGAGGGGGCGGGGGTTGGATCGTGGTCAAGTTCGCGGACTGCGCCGCTACGCCACATGGAGCCATTGTTGCCATATCCCGACGTATCGGACATGCTCAAAACTAGATCCGCCGCAGCACCCAGAGAGATATCTTGGACTCCCCCGGCAAAGCCAACAATATCCTGTCCTTTGTTTGCGGAAATAGCCATCTTTAGTAGAAGACCCGAGAGCCCCGGCACCATTCCTGCAGAAAATACAACCGGTGTTTCCGCCGATTCGTCAGCTAGGGTTTTGCACAGGTTTTCGCAGCCGGCAACGTCAAAGTATGCAACGCCTGAGCTTATGGCGGTTCTTGCTGCTGGTTCGCTCAGTAGATACGCGGGGCCAGCGCAGTTGACCACCGCATCGCATCCATCGAGAAATCTTGACAAAGAACTAGGGTCTGTCATGTTGACGATGAATCCGGCCGAGCGAGAACCGAGGCGAAGCTCGTACCCCTTAGCTTTCAGCATGTCGGCAAGCAGTGATCCAACATGCCCGCTCGACCCAAGCACTCCGATCATCGAAGCCCCACTCTCTTTGCGACATCTTTTGCGTGTTCTCCGGATATGCAGGTAAAGTGATCTCCTTCTATATCTTGGGTGTCTATCCCCATGAGGGCGACGCTGTTCCAGAAAACCGTTTCATCACCACCGATGTTCTTGAATAGCCCCATTCTTCCACTGTCTCGCAAAAAGTGGATAGGGCCAAGATAGGGTTTTGATTCGTATTCCATTACTGCAATCAAATTATGTTTGAACGTCCTGTAAATTTGGGTCAATCTTTCTACGACGTTGCTATCGGCGGTCACGGTTGAAAGTATCCTACGCATGCGCTCGTTCGAATCTAGGGAGGCAATCTTCTTCAGTTTTTCGACAACAGGGCCTTCACCATCGAGAAGATCCAATACTCCGGGGTGTCGGATCTGGGCATCAGCGATTGCGTTGGCGAAGGCTTCGTCGTCTTTCGGATACCCGAGGTCTTCAGTTGGGGCATTAAGTACGCGAGCAAAAGCATACTCAATCATTACGTCTTCGGTGATTTTGAACGGGAACCCATATGAGCTGATGACAAAGAGATCGGCAACGGTTTCTCCCTGCTCCATCAGGTTTCTTGCAATCTCTGTTGCGATCAAACCTCCCATGCAGTATCCCACTATCCTAAAGCTGCATCCATTCCATTCCGAGAGGCGGTCGGCATACTCTCTTCCGAGGGTTTCTATAAGAGATCGGGTGTCATAATCCAAGGCTTTTTGCATGTCGGGCATTTGCACACCGATGATGAGTTTGTCACCCGAAGCGCTAATAAGGTCGCGGTATGGGTCAAGAGTGCCTGTTCCGTCATGCACCAATACGTTAACGACGCCATCTCCGTTTCCGTCTTTCAATACGACAACAGGCGCCATCTGCCCTTTGGGCGCGGCCTTTTCTGCTTCTTCTGTACTGGAGAGCGCGAGTGCGAGTGAGCTGACCGTTGGGCTTTCCATCATCTTTCTCAAAAGCCACTCCCATTCAAGCTCAGCCGCTTCGTCTACGTTCTTCTTTATCTGGGCTGCGAGTTTGGTGGCCAAAAGCGAATCGCCTCCAAGCTCAAAGAAGTCATCATCCCTCCTGACGCTATCTGCTCCGAGTACTTCAGAAAACTCTACAGCTAGGCGTGCTTCCAAATCGCTACGGTAGCTGTCTCTCTCATCTCCGATGCCCGCAGTTTTCGACTGCGTTCTTCCGAGCAGTGGTAGGCGTTTAAGCTCGGCTCTGTCAACCTTTCCGTTTCTCGAAAGGGGAAGGGTGTCGATTATCCCAATGGCTTCAGGAATCATGTATGAGGGAAGGGTTTCTTGTGCGGCTGATACCACATCATCGACCGAAAGCGCGGCTATATCAGCCTTTGCTTGTGCGACTATCAGGTGCTGGCCAAAGAGATCCGGTTCTTCGTTCGTAGGAGAGCAGTCCGTCAAGCCAAAACCTGCTTTTGCGAGGATTCCGCTCCATTCGTCGAGGTTAAGGAATACCTTGCTGGTTCCTGCACGCAAATCCGAGTACTCCATCCCGAGGGCATCTTGGAAATCCATGCTGACCATAAGGGGAAAGCTCTCGCGCGTGGCCTCAATAAAGGCCAAAATGCCTCCCGGAGAAAGAAGGGATTTGATTTGCCCCAGCCCTGCAAGGACATCGATGCAATTATGGAGTACGTTTGCGCCTACGATGAGATCAAATGAGTTGTCTGCAAGTCCCTGAGTTCTGGCATCCTTATTGACATCGTAGATGGCGTAGCCAATCCAGTTTTTACCTTCGTAGCGATTTCGGGCTTCAGAGAGGAAGAATTCAGAGATGTCAGTAAAAAGATATGTGCTCCCCGTTCCCTCAAGCGCATCGATGAGCGAGTCGCTGCTGCCTCCCGTACCGGCCCCGACCTCAAGAACTCTCAACCCACCCTTGATGCGCGCAAATTCCGAAACCATGCTAACTAGTGTGGAGTTGAGAGTTTTGGAGGCTAGGTTGTCCCTGTAGGTTGAAGCGGCTACATCAAAACCACCTTCGGGAAAAAGTATGGATAAATGATCCACTTTCCCCGACACGAGGCCGGATAAGGAATCTATGCATGTGTGCAAAAACGACAAAAGCCCTTTGCTGTACTCGACTTTCAGTTCCAAGGATTCGAGCTGTTGCCATAAAGCTTCAATGTCGCCTCTCTTATAATCGTCCGAGAAGCAAAACGAGTCGCCCTTTGCATTGAGCGCTTTCATGTCGACGAGAGACTTCGCCCATCTCTCTAGGAGCCTTCTGTTCCTCTCTTTGGCATTGAGTCCATGCATCATGTCATCCATTGAGAAGCCATCTTTGCTAACGGCATCTGCTATCAAATTCATCATGGCCGACAAGCAGACCTCGTCAACTTTGCGGCAATACTCTGCAACTTCGTTGACAGCCATTTTGCTGAAGCGATCTCTCATACATTCTTTCATGGCGACCGTAGATCTCTTGAACAAGGATTCTGCCTTGTCGGGATTGACCTTTTCGGCGATGACTGCGGCGAGAAGATGCTTGTCGGTTTTATCGTTGTCGGCAGCAAATGCGACAGCCTTGTCCACTCCCGGTGCCTTTTCTAAAGCGGCTTCCACTTCGCCTAGCTCGACGCGGTAACCCCGTACTTTAATCTGCTGATCTGCACGCCCGAGAAACTCGATGTCGCCGTTTTCCAGGTATTTGCCCATGTCGCCGGTTCGATAGCATTTCACTCCATCCCGCATTATAAAACTCTCGGATGTTCGAACAGGGTCATTGAGGTAGCCCGAAGCAAGGCTCTTTCCGCTAATGATGATTTCACCCGGAACGAGAAGAGGCAGCGATTCAAGTTCGCGTCCTACGATATCAAACTCCTGGTTGGCAAGAGGCTTTCCGTAGGGAATGCTTGCCTTTTCCGAATCCGATGGATTGATTTCGTGGAAGATCGACCAGATTCCTCCCTCGGTGGCACCGCCGAGGCTCACCATTTTCAAGTGAGGGATTTTATCTGCGATATCGTTGGGTAGAGAGACGGGTATCCAGTCGCCAGACAAGAGAGCGAGCCTCAAGGAAAGAGAGGGGACATCCGGAGCCGTATCAAGGTAGTAAGAAAGCATTTGCATCTGCTGGGGGACAGAATTCCATATCGTTACCTTGCGTTTAACAACTACGTCGCACCAGCTCGACGGATCATTAAGTGATGAGGGTTCGGGGAAGATAAGCTCTCCTCCGACGGAAAGGATTCCAAATATATCATATATAGCTAGGTCGAAGGTTAGCTCGGCCAATCCGATGATCTTGTCGCTCTGCCTAACGTTGAATCGAGAATTTATGTCGGCGATGGTGTTCCACGCGGCGGCGTGGCTCACCGCCACCCCCTTCGGCACCCCGGTGGAGCCGGACGTGTAGATCACGTAGGCTTCGTCAGATGGCAAAGTCCGATCCTCGAAGTTAGCGGAAATGTCATCGCTTAGGATAAGGTCGATATCCATAGCCTCTTCTTTGCCGGCCAAGTCAAGCCTTTCGAGGGTTTCAGCTTTGGCGAGAACCGCGCCCACTTCCGCATTGCCCATAACGGTGTCGACTCTTGATCGAGGATGGTCAGGGGATAGAGGAATAAAGGGAGCGCCGGCAAGGCTGCAGCCGATCACCGCAACTACTTGTGCAATGCTCTTCTCAAGAATGATCGCAGTCCGAACTCCTCGCTTTAACTTATGGGCCACTTTGAGGGAAAGCGCCCTCAGCTCCGCATATGTCACAAACTCATCTCCCAATCGCACGGCGGGGAGCTCTGGATGAGAGAGGGCTGTCTTCATAAAGTCTGAGTGGAGGGTACTCGACACTATTTCTTTGCCGGTGTCGTTTGCTGCGATACGAACAAGTTTCTGCTTTTGAGGTAAATGGACTATTCGTGTCTCTTCCCATGTCGCTTTGCTCGAGGCAAGACTTCTAAGGGTCTGTTCGAAGGATGAAAAGGCATCTGAAACCAGACCGTCAGGGAAGACTCCAGCGCGCTCATCCCAATTGATTACAAGAGACCCATTCCACTCCATCGCTTGGCAGTCAAGCCATACTTGGGGGGTTTGTGAAAGTCCGCCGATGACTCGAGAGCCACGAAAGAGGCTTGTTTCACTCAAGGACGATCCTCCGCGTAGGCCGATGCTGCTCGTGAAAACGAACGGCATGAGCGCCCCACCGCCCGCACGTCCACGTCGTCGCGCGATCTCTCTCAGCACGGAGACTCCGGAGAAGCTTCTATGTTCAAGTTCCGACCATAGCTGTGATTGCGCTGCACGAGCGCGGGAGAAGAAGGGCGCGCGCTCGTCACGAATCAATCCCAATAGGCTTGACATTGTGAAATCACCGACCGTACGCATGATTCCAGGAATGTCGTCCCCCCTGTTCAACATTGTCATATTGATCGTGAAATCCGATGATTCCGCCCACAGCGCCAAAGTGTCCGAGAATGCAGCGACCAATGCAGCTGTGGGGGTAACCCCTTTCTCTGCGCTTGTGCGACGGAATTCTGCCCATTCGTTATCGGTAAGGCTCATCTGGTGCCTAATGAATCTAACTCCCGTTCGCACGTCAGGATTCGGCCCCATGGGAAGCATAGGGGCGGGAGGCAATTCGTCAATGCGTGCCGACCAGTATTCCTCATCTGCTTTTAGAGAAGGGCTGGAAACTCCTCGGGTTTTTGCATCCATGACAAAATCTCTGAAGGAAATCTCGTCGCTGCTATCTAGTTGCTCGCCGTCATATGCCCGAGCCAGATCATTGAGGATTATGGTAATGCTCAAAAAGTCACAAAGAGCCAAGTTGACTGATATGTGGAGGATTGACTTAATCCCATCAGTACTCACTTTCAGTTCGTACGGATGGACCGAGGTTGCATAATCCTTGTGATCCATGGTTCTACGACATTCGGAAGCGACCTCTTCTAAGCTTCGCGATTCGGCTTCGACGAATTCAATCAATCCCACATCATATTCTTCCAGCACCTGCTGATAACCGTCTTCAGAAATGACCGAGTGAAGTACGTCATGCCGAGCCACCACTTTTCGCCATGCGTTGTTCAATCGCTCGAATTCAACGCCTCCCAAGCTAATCTCCATGTACCCTTGGCATCCCACTCCGCCGTAGGGATAAGCTTCGCTCTTGCCAAGCTGATAAGCTTGCTGTATGTCTGTAAGAGGATAAGGATCGTACCTTTTCTCGGGCTCGCGCTTTATCGGGCGAGGTTCGTTGAGGGCTGCGATTACAGCATCCCTGTTCTTCTTTATCAGGTTAGCCCTTTCTACCGTCATGGCTCCAGATGGCGCTCTGAATTTTAGCTTTCCGTCCTCGACCCATAAACGTATTCCCGCATCTGCCATCTCTTCAAGAAGGCATCGGATCTCGTCCATCATAGGGTTCCCTCCTCATATGTGTCCCCGCATGTCGTATCTATCTTTTGGCAGATTCCGGCTACAGTCGGATCGGATATAAATTCTTGAAGTCCAATTTTGAATCCAAGACGCTTTTCCAAAGCGCTCGTCATTCTCATGGCCATGAGGCTGTCGCCGCCCAGCTCGAAGAAGTTCGACTCCCTTCCGACGGGCCCCGCATCGAGCAGCTCCTCCCACACCGACGCCACGGCGCGCTCCGCTTCGGTGGCCGGTTCGGACAGGGAGGATGCGGACGGGGCCGCTTCGGGGGCCATGCCGGCCAAGGCCTTTCGATCGACCTTCCCGTTCGCGCTCAAGGGCCACTCGTCTAGGACCGTCACGTCATGGGGGACGAAGTAGGAGGGAAGGAGCCCGGCCACGCGGGACAGCACCCCGGCCGGATCCACGTCAGCCCCCTCGTCGGCGACCACGAACGCATGCACCACCGAGCGCTCGCGCTCGCCGGCCACGACGGCCACGGCCCCCTTCACCCCGGGGCATCCGGCCACGGCGGCCTCGACCTCGCCCAGCTCCACCCTGTGGCCGCGTATCTTCACCTGCTGCTGGGAATCCTTGCGACCGAGGAACTCCAAGACGGCTCCGGGCCAGTAGCGGCCCATGTCCCCCGTCCGGTACCAGCGCCCCCCGTCCTCGACGAAGGAGGCGGCCGTCTTCCCCGGATCGCCCAGATACCCGTCGGCCAGGCTCCCCCCGCCGATCCACAGCTCGCCGGGCACCCAGTCGGGGCAGTCGAGGCCGTCCTCGCCCACGACGCGGAAGGACTGGTTGGAGAGGGGTCTGCCGTAGGGGATCGAGCTCCACGACGGATCGACCTCCCCGACCTCGAAGTAGTTCGACCATATGCCGGCCTCGGTCGCGCCGCCCATGGCCACGAGCAGCACCCCCTCGGGCAGCTTCGAGCGCAGACCCAGCGGCACCCAGTCGCCGGAGACGAGGGCCAACCGCAGACCGGCCGCGGCCCCGGGGCCGTCGTCGAGCATCACGTCCAGCAGGGCGGGGGCCGAGTTCCACACCGTCACGCCCCGGGACGAGACGAGCTCGCGCCACGCCGATGCGTCGCGGCGCTCCTCCTCGTCGGGCAGCACGACGGCGGCTCCGAACGAGAGGGCCCCGAAGATGTCGAACACGGAGAGGTCGAAGTCAAGGGCCGACACGCCCAGGACCGCATCTCCCGGCCCCATGCCCCATCGGCGCACGACATCGGCGATGGTGTTCCACGCGGCGGCGTGGCTCACCGCCACCCCCTTCGGCACCCCGGTGGAGCCGGACGTGTAGATCACGTAGGCCAGCGCGCGCTCGGAGGGGCCGGCGGGCGCGGGGAGGGGGTCGGCCGCCTCGAGGCGGGCCAGCTCGGTGGAGTCGACGCACAGGGACGCGCCCGCCTGTTCGAGGATGAGCGCCGCGCGGGCCTCGGGCTGGGAGACGCCGACGGGGACGTACGCCGCCCCGGCGGCCAGCACGCCCAGCACGGCTGCCACCTGGCCGGGCCCCTTCGGGAGCCTGACGGCCACGCGGTCGCCCTCGCCCACGCCGGCGGCGGCGAGCCCCCCGGCGATGCGCAGGGCGCGGCCGGCAAGCTCCCCGTAGGTCGCCTCGCCGTCGGCTCCCCACCGCAGCGCCGGGGCATCCGGCTCGGCCTGGGCGCGGGCGAAGAACCGTCCGTGGAGCGTCCCGCCGCCGAGGTCGGCCCCCTCCGAGTTCGCCTCGGCGCGCGCCGCGCGCTGCGAAGGGGGCAGCAGGTCGGGGAACGGCTCCGACCAGTC
>NZ_NFJP01000008.1 GCF_002159915.1 Gordonibacter sp. An230 | reverse complement strand
GGGGGGTGCAGTCGTCGCCGAGGAGCGGGGAAAGGATGCGAGAGGCGAGAAAAGCGGCGAGGTCGGAAAGGCGCCTAAAGCCCTTCGACGACCTTGGCGGACACGACGTTGCTCGGGGATATGAGGATGGCGCCCGTCTTGCCAAGCTCCGGAGCGCTCACGTAGAACGTCGAGCCTATCGTCTCGCCCATCACGAACAGGCCTTCATCCTGCGTTGAGACGACGATGTCGAACCCCTCGACGCCCTCGAGGTAGTCTTTGTCGGACACGACCGCCACGACGAAGTCCACCGCGTGCTCGTCGAAATACTCCGCCTGAAGCTCGAGGTAGCGGGACGGGACGGGCTCGGTCACGCTGAGCACTCCGAAACGGAGCCCGCCCTTCTTCAGGATGACGCCCTCCTCGTATCTGGAGGGATCGAGCGTGGACAGAGAGAAAACCGCGGCGCCCTTCTGCTCGTAGCTCTCTTTCACGTCGTCGATGCTGAGCGGCAGCCGCGCATCGTCCCTCCCGGAAGCTCCGTCGTAGGCCGTATCGTCTGTTTCGTCGACGACCTCGTCCTCCGAAGCGTCGGCAGCAGAGGGCGTCGCAAGGCTTCCGAAACCGTCCTCCCCCGGCTCAAACGGCTCCTCGGGGTCGACGGTGCCCGCATAAACTATGGCCGTATAGCCTTCCATGCTGCCGAACGTATCGTCGATATTGGAGGCGGCAACGTTCCATGAATGTCCTGCGATCAAGTACGATCCGAGTCCGAGCAGGCTCAGCACGATGAGGGCGGCGAACACCACCAAGGCTATTTTCTCGCGTGATCGGGAAGACATAGTCTTTGTATTATACCGCGCCCGCCTCTTGCTTAGGGAAAGCCCCGCAAGAGACAGAATTTCGACAGGAAGGGCGTGTGCGAAACGCGATGCGGAAGCTCAGACGAGCTTCTCGTAGGCGATGCGCTCGGGAGTGGCCCCTTCGGCATGGCCGATAAAGATGATGCCGCACTTCGAGTAGCCGCATCGTTCGAGCAGTCTTTGCATGGGAGCGTTCCCGGGATGCGTGTCCACGCGCACGCTCGCTGCGCCGCGTTCGCGGGCCAGCTGCTCGGCGCCGGCCATCACGAAGACCGCGGCGCCCCGCCCGCGGCTCTCTGCGGCGGTGGCCACGCGATGCACGACGCCATAGCAGGGATCTTCCGACGTGCAGGACGTGAGCCATGCTCCTTGTTCGATACGGTCGTAATCGCGCTCGCCCGAAAACCCCACCATCGCGGTTGCCACGACGCAGCCGTTCTCGTCTTCGACAAGGTAGGAATCCCCACGAGCCACATCCCCCTCGATTACGCCGCGATGCGGATAGCCGCCCTGCCACTGATCGAGGCCGAGCGCCCGGATGGCCTCGCGGCCGTCCGCGACGATCTCCATGATGCGTTCGATGTCGCTCTCTGTCGCTTTACGGAAGTGCACGATGGCTCGCTTTCTCTCGTCGCTTTCTCTCGCCGCCCACTGCAAGCTGGGCGAAGGGATGTTACCAGGTCCGCTCGTAAGCGGCGCGCCGCCTTACGCGACCGAAACCGGGCCTCAGCTCGATATCGCCGCAGCAACGGTAGCCTCCGCCCTCGAGCAGCGCGCGGACGGGAGCGTTGTCGCGGTAGACGTCGGCACGGATGCCCGAAAGCCCCTCTTCACGCGCGATGCGCTCGGCGGTTCCAAGGATGAAGCCGCCCACGCCGCGTCTGCGAGCCTCTTCTGCCACCGTCACCCAATGCAGCGACGCGTAAGCGGCCGCGTCGCCCTCCGTCGGCTCCGTCCATCGTGCGCCGCAGGCCCGCGCATAAGCGGGATCGCCCTTCGGATCGAGAGCGAACACGCCGATGATGCGCTCCGAACCGGAGGCGAACCGAGCATCTGCGGGCTCCTTCCCGTCAGCGGGGCGATCTGCGACCACGACGTAAGCGCATCCGGCTTCGATGGCGCGCATGAGGCGCCGAGCCGAAGGATACCTCTTGCGGCCCTCCTCGATGCCGAGCGCGCGTACCGCGCGATGCCCTTCCTCGAGCACTGCCTTCATGCGTGCGAAGTCGCTGCGCACGGCGCGACGCGCACGGTAGTATCCCAACTCGCTCGCACGCCCCTGAAACAACGGCAAGTCGTCTGCCGACCCGTCATAGGCGACCGCTCCTTTAGCCGGAAGGCCATCCCGCTGCGCGACGAGGAACATCATGCCGATGATCAGCGCGATGCCCACGAGATCCACCGGCGCGACCGGCGTTCCCAACCATACGGCCGATATGACCGCAGCCGACACCGGCTCAACGCAGCCGACGAGCCCGGCGCGCACAGGGCCCGCATCGGTGATCCCCTGCAGGTAGAACAGGTACGCGGCGAACGTGCCCACGAGCACCATCGCCCCCATCACAAGCGCAAGATCGAGCGAGACTTCCACCCCGACGGTCCAAGGCCTCACGGCCACGGTGGCCACCACGCCGCCGACGAGCATGGAGAGCCCCGTGACGATGAAGCTGCCCCATTTCTCGAGCACCTTGCCGGGAATGAGCGTGTAGCAGGCGAGCGCGAACGCCGACACGAAACCCCAGAACAAACCTTCCGCTGGGATGGCGAGCTCGCCGAAGTTGCCCTTCGTGGCAATGAGGACCGTGCCGGCGATGGCCAGCACGAGCCCAACCGCCTCCCGGGCCCTTGGCAGCCGCCGGGCGCGTAGGCACACGTACAGCATGATGAGCACGAGCCCCAGGCGCTCGAGCACGGTGCCCGTGCCCGCGTTGGTGTACGAGATGGCCGTGAGGTAGCTCACCTGCGTGAGCAGGACGCCGAAAAGAGCGAACGCCGCGATGCGCGCGAGCGAGCGCGCATCGCGCAGGGCGGCCAACAGGTTGCGCGGCTCGCGCACGGCGCACACCGCGAGGAAGACAACCGCCGCCGAAAGCAGGCGCACGCAGGTGATCCACGGTACCGGAACGCCGAATCCACCCGTCATGAGCTGGGCGCATGTGCCCGAGAAGCCCCAACAGATGCCGCCAAGCGCAGCGCATGCGATACCGCGCGCCACATGACCGCCTGCCGCGCCCTCCGACCGAAGGGCCGCTTCCGCAACATCCGAGGCCACGCCGTCCTCCTCTCCCGCTTCCGCGTCCCGTCCCTTCGCGCCCGCCATAGGCACCTGCGCATTGTCGCACGTCCGACGACGCTGGTAAAGAGGTGCGACCCGAGTTTCGCCAAGTTTTGCGCAAGTGATCAAAAAGCCACGTCAACCGGTAAATAAATTGCCGCTGGAAGCTTTGTTGCGCCAGATGCCACCAAGATCCGGCCTGAGTCCCGAAGGGAGGGCCCGAATGCATGCCAGCGTGCGCGGCGTTTCGAGCCATCTGCGCAGCGAGCGACCGCGGAACACTCGGCGGCTCTCGCAGCCGAGCACGTCCGCGGTGCCGATGCCCGAGCCGCCTCGCACCCTATCCGGCTTCCTGCCGATCGCGTTCGCCTCCGCGACGCCACACCGCGGAGGCCAACCTGCGCGATCGCTCGAGCGACCGTCCGAGCAGAGGGCATCTCTCCGGGCCCCGACGGAAAAGGAGCGGTCTGCGAAGGTCGTCGCATGACGCCTTGGAGAGGCGCTAGAGCCGGCCGTCCTCCAGCATCTTTTTCACGAACCGGCCGGTATGGCTTCCGGAGACCTCGGCCACCTCTTCGGGCGTGCCCTGCGCCACGATGCGTCCACCGCCCTCGCCGCCTTCGGGGCCGAGGTCCACGATGCGGTCCGCGCACTTGATGACGTCGAGGTTGTGCTCGATGACGAGCACCGTGTTCCCCGCGTCGACGAGCCGTTGCAACACGACCAGAAGCTGGCGCACGTCTTCGAAGTGCAAGCCCGTAGTGGGCTCGTCCAAAATGTAGAACGTCTTGCCGGTCTGACGGCGCTGCAACTCGCTCGCCAGCTTCACACGCTGAGCCTCGCCGCCCGAAAGCGTGGTAGCAGGCTGCCCAAGGCGGATATAGCCCAGCCCCACGTCGAAGAGCGTCTGCAGCTTGCGACGGATGCCCGGGATGTTCTCGAAGAATGCAAGCGCGTCCTCCACGGTCATGTCCAACACCTCGGCGATGTTCTTGCCGCGGTACGTCACCTGCAGCGTCTCACGGTTGTAGCGCGCACCGCCGCACACTTCGCAGGGCACGTAGATGTCGGGCAGGAAATGCATCTCTATCTTGATCTGCCCATCGCCCTTACATGCCTCGCAGCGCCCGCCGCTCACGTTGAAGCTGAAGCGGCCCGGACTGTATCCGCGCGCCTTCGATTCCTGCGTGGAGGCGAACAGCGCCCGGATGTCATCCCAGAGCCCTATGTAGGTGGCGGGATTGCTTCGCGGCGTGCGACCGATGGGGCTCTGGTCGATGTTGATGACCTTGTCGATCTTGTCCAGGCCGGTGATCTTCCTATATGCGCCCGTGCGGCGATGCGCATGGTTCACACGGTTCGCCAGGGCCGGAGCCAGCGTGTCGGTGACAAGCGAGCTCTTGCCCGAGCCCGACACGCCCGTGACCACGGTGAGCGTGCCGAAGGGCACCTCGAGCGTCACGTTCCTCAGGTTGTTCTCGGTCGCGCCCGTCAGCTTGAGCGAGCCGCGGCGGGGCTTGCGGCGCTTCTCGGGCACCTCTATGCGCCGTCGACCCGACAGGTAATCGGCCGTGAGCGAGCCTTCGGCGCGCGCCACCTCCGCAGGCGTCCCCGAAGCAACCACGCGCCCGCCGTGCTCGCCCGCGCCCGGACCCATGTCCACGACGAAGTCGGCGCTGCGGATGGTGTCCTCGTCGTGCTCCACCACGACGACGGTGTTGCCGAGATCGCGCAGGTGGGCAAGCGTGGCGATAAGGCGCTCGTTATCGCGTTGGTGAAGCCCGATAGAAGGCTCGTCGAGGATGTAGAGCACGCCCATGAGCCCCGCGCCGATCTGCGTGGCGAGCCGGATGCGCTGCGCTTCGCCGCCGGAGAGCGTGGCCGTGGCGCGCTCGAGCGTGAGATAGTCGAGCCCTACGTCCACGAGGAACTTGAGGCGCGCCTTGATCTCCTTCACGATGGGGCCGGCAATGGAGAGCTGCTGGCCTTCGAAAGAGAGTCCCTCGAAGAAGCGCAGTCCTTCTGAGGCGCTCATCTCGGTGACGTCGTGGATGGACTTGTCGCCCACCGTAACTGCGAGAATCTCCGGCTTGAGGCGCTTGCCGCCGCAGGTGGCGCACGGCACGACGGCAAAGTAGCTCTGCAGCTTCTCGCGTTGCGCGTCGCTTTGCGCCTCTTGGTAGCGGCGCATGACCGCCGCAAGCGCGCCCTCCCACTCGATGTACCAGTAGGTCTCGCGCCCGTCCACGGTCACGTAGTCCACGCGCACCTTCTCTCCGCCGAGACCGTTCAGCAGCGCGTTCTGAACCTTCTTGGGCATGTCCTCCCACGGCGTGTCCTCGTCAACGCCCAGGTGCTTCGCGACGGCACGCAGCACCTGAGGATAGTAGTTCCCCGTGCGGAACGGGGCGATCACGCCCTCGGCAAGCGATAGCGACGGGTCGGGCACCACGAGCGAGGCATCCACCTCCTCGCGGCTGCCGATGCCGAGGCAGTCGGGGCAGGCGCCGTAGGGCGCATTGAACGAGAAGTCGCGCGGCTGCAGCTCGTCCATGGAATGGCCGTGCTCGGGGCACGCCAGCGCGAGCGAGAAGATGTGCTCGCCTGCGCCCAGGCCGCCCGTGGCGCCGGACGAGCGCCCGCCTCCCTCGCCGAGCGGCTGGCCGTCGTCGCCGAGCACCTGCACGAGCACCCGTCCGTCGGCGAGCTTCGTGGCCAGCTCCACCGCCTCGGCGATGCGGCTCGTCGCGCTCCCTTTCAGCTGCACGCGATCCACCACCACGTCGATGAAGTGCTTGATCTTCTTGTTGAGCGTGCGCGGCTCGCCGTCGAGCTTCACGATCTCGCCGTCGATGCGCACGCGACTGAAGCCCTCCTTCTGGAGGTCGGCGAACAGCTTCGTGAACTCGCCCTTGCGTCCCGCCACCACCGGCGCCATGACGATGGCCTTGGCGTCGGGGGCGAGCGCGAGGATCTCGTCGGTCACCTGGTCGGTGGTCTGCTTCCTGATGACGCGGCCGCACTCGGGGCAGTGCGGCACGCCCACGCGCGCGAACAACAGGCGCAGGTAGTCGTAGATCTCGGTGGTGGTGCCCACCGTGGAGCGCGGGTTCTTGCTCGTGGTCTTCTGGTCGATGGACACCGCCGGCGACAAGCCGTCGATGCTGTCGAGGTCGGGCTTCGACATCTGCCCCAAGAACATGCGCGCGTAGCTGGAAAGGCTCTCCACGTAGCGGCGCTGGCCTTCGGCGTACATCGTGTCGAACGCGAGGCTCGACTTGCCAGATCCGGACAGTCCCGTGATCACCACGAGCTCGTCGCGCGGTATCATGAGATCGACGTCCTTGAGGTTGTGCTCGCGGGCGCCCTTGATGACGATGGCGTTCTGTCCCATGCGCTTCCTATCTTGTCGCCGTCCGCGCGAAGCACGAACGGAAGGTGGTCTTTCATGCGAACGATCATTGTAGCGCAGCGCCGTCGGCCTTTTTCGAAAGAACATCTGTTCCTGTTGAAGCGTTCAAGGTTTTCCCACATTTCGTTCGAACCCGCGCAGGCGTCGACCGTCCATTCGAATCCTGAGCACGAATCCCGAAGCCGGCCCCCCATTCTCCGATCCGCATGCCCGCGCTCATGGGGCAAAGCCGGGGAGCCATGCGAAACGCGCGCCGTCATATAGCCCGCCGCGCAGATCTTTCCAGCGTTTGGGAGGGCCCCTCGCCCGACAAAGCTCCCCTCCGCCTCGTCAGGTCGCAAGGAGCACGATCCGGAATCGGAATTGCACCGATGCGCATCGATCCTGGTTGCGCGGCGAAAAACGATATCCAGCGCGCCACTCGGCTTCGACCCGCCCCTGCGAACATCGCGCGGGCAAGCCCCCTTCCCATGCGCCTCCTCGCGCCGATATTCGCAGAGCACGCCTTCCAAGCGAATGGCAGTGAGGGCAGAGGGGAGGGCGGCCGCCGAAATTCTCGAACACGCCGTCCGATCGCTCCAAAAATGCACTACCATAGCCTTCATGAGAGAGCTCAACGACACCCCCAAGACCGCGAAACGGCGCGCTCGCGAGAAGCGCACCGTTTCGCAAATGATCGCCCTGTACTGCGCCGGCAAC
Source organism: Gordonibacter sp. An230 (assembly GCF_002159915.1). GTDB lineage: Bacteria > Actinomycetota > Coriobacteriia > Coriobacteriales > Eggerthellaceae > Rubneribacter. Next base: position 132,814 of record NZ_NFJP01000008.1, on the reverse strand, counting down.
CACGATGCCGCCTCTCGCACCGAGCGCGCCGCGTGCGGGGAGCCCGTATGCCGCGCGTGCGCGGAGCTCGACGCCTATGCGGCGCTGCGCACCGAGCGCTGCCGTAAGATGGACGCGAAAACCTCGTGCGAGCAATGCGGCAACCACTGCTACAAACCAGCGATGCGCGAGAAGGTGCGGGCCGTCATGCGCTATGCCGGCCCCCGCATGCTCGCAAGGCACCCCGTGGCTGCCCTGCGCCATCTGCTGGGAGCGTGAGCTGCCGCGCTCCTCGGCGGCACCACTCCTAAGCCCTGCGTCGGCCCTCTGACCTCCTTCGCCCGATCCCGCTTCCAGACGCATCGTCGAGCCGAGCGTTCGCAGGATGGAAATGGCCCGTTCGAACGCCCCCGATAACGCAGGGGCGCCAGGGAGCGCGCGGCCCGGTCGCCGCGCTAAGTCTTAAAGCCCCTGAGTCGCGATGAACCCCACGAACGAAAGCACGTACATCCCGAATGCCGCCCACGTCCCCTTTCCGAGAGCGTGCAGCCCCGTCAGACCGTGCTTGAGCACGGAGTTCGCGGCCGACGCGAGGGCGATGGCCAGAAACGTGATCGATACGACAAGAAGCGCGTTTGACACTGCCTGCATCGTTGAAACCGCCTTTCCCGAACAATGCTCGTGGCAAGGAGCCGCGAAGCATCCCGTACGTCAAAGGAACTTGCTCTAAGTTGGGCTTCGGATCGACCGTGGCGAGACCCGCTATCCAAGAAGCCTTTTGCCCAGCGAAGCGCGCACGAGCCCACGGCTTGCGAAGTACGTGACCAGAAGGTACCCGCCGTACACCAGAATCGTGAACGCCGCCGCCGCGAACACGGCTTCGGACACCGACACACCCAGCTGGTCGAGCACATCGCGCCCGATCACGCTCACGGCGCACGCCGTGTGGCACGCAGCCAGCGAAAGAGGCGCAAGGAAATAGACGGCCACCTGGATGAGAAGGGATCGGAACATCATGCGCCGGTCGCAGCCGATCTCGGCGATCGTGCGGTAGCGCGAAAACGAATCGCTCGTTTCGGAAAGCTGTTGGATGGCCAAAAGCGCCGCGGTGGTTATGAGGAACACGAACCCTATGTAAAGCGCCAGGTAGGTGATCATCATGCGCATGCCGCCGGACTGCTCGATCGTCTCGTTGGCCGTGCTGACGATGGTGACGGGCCAAGGAGACGTCGCATGGTCGAGGCCGCTCGCCCCCTCTTGACCCTCGATCGGCAGGGCGCGGGCGAGCGCTTCCTCGAGCAGCCGGTCCCCCTCGGCCCTGTCCGTGCGGTAGGACAAATCGAGGTAGCACACGTAGGGCGTCTCCCCGGCGGCGCGCAGCGCCTCCACCACCTCGTCGGGCACCACGAGCATGGCCCCGTCCGTGACGAACATCGAAGTGGACAGCGGCTGCTCAACGTAGAGGCCCGATGCCGAAAGCATCCGTCCCCCCACCTTGATCTCGACGCCCTCCCCGGCCATCGCTCGCGAAAGGTCCTCGGACAAGGCGACGGCGTTGTTCACGGCGTAGGTGCCCGAGGAAAGATCGATGGGCTCGCGCCCGGCCAGGGCGCGCACGGCGTTGAACTGAGACAGCCCCACCATGCCCACCGTCTGAGACGACAATGCCTCCTCCTGCAGGCCGCCGTCAAGACCCACGCCGAGACGGCCCATGAGCTCGCCGTAGGTTTCCGTGCCCTCCCGAGGCTGGTAAAGGTCAGCCTGGGCCGCTCCCTCCACGAACTCGTCCCAATTCGGCACAGAGTCGCGCAGGAAGCGCAAGACGTCCCAATCGTAGGCCTCCCCCCTCTCGCGCACGGATACGGCCTTCTCGCCTTCGTCGTCAGCCGCGAGGTAGGCGTTCGCCGTGAGCGAGGCGTCGAACAGCGTGCCTTTCTCGATGCCGTCCGAAAACACCTGCACGAACCCTGCGCCCGTGGAGAACACGGCAAGCGAGAAGAACAACATGACGCACACCGTGGACAGCGACAGAAACGCCGTGTTCACCCTGCTCGCCACCTGACGCGTCGTGAACATGGCGAGTCCCCTGAAATACGCGCCGGGCACCCGCTCGAGCACAACGACGACGAAACCGGCCGCCGACCAGAAGAGCAGAAACGTGCCGACCACCATGAGCGCCGTCGCCTTCCAGAACTCGGCGCCGAACTCCGTTAAACCGCTCTCGAAAAGCGTGACGTAGGCCCATGCCAAAAGCCCCGCCGCAACGATGAATCCGACCAAGCCCGTCAAGGGGCCGCGAACAGGCGAACGCTCGACACGCGCGGCCGCACTCAGAAGGTCTACGAGCTTGCAGCGACGCAAAGACAGCGTGTTGAACAGCGCCACGACCACGAAGATGAGCAAGAAGCACAGAAGCGTCTGGACGAAGGCCTCGCCCGAAACCACGAAGCGGTACTTCTGCATGGGGATGCTGAACAACCCAGCTGTGAGAAATGACAAGCCCTGCGACAACGCAAGACCCAGAGCAAGCCCCGTCGCAAGCGACGCCGTGCCCACGCAAGCCGTCTCCATGAGCACGATGGCCGACACCTGAGCGGGACGCATGCCTAGCAAAAGGCAGGTGCCGAACTCCCGCTTCCGTCTGCGAATGAGGAACCGGTTCGCATAGATGACGAGGAACCCCAGTACGCACGCGATGAGGACGGAGAACATTTGCAGGAACTGAGCCGTGAGATTGAAGGTATCCTCGGATGCGACACCCTGCAGGTCGAAGAGGACGGATTGGCTTTTCACAGAATTGAACGCATAGAAAGCAGCAACACCGAACACGAGCGTGACGAAGTACACCGCGTAATCGCGCATCGAGCGGCGCACGTTGCGGATCGCTAGCCTAGCAAGCATCGCGCACGTCACCGCCTAGAAACGTCACCACTTCCATGATGCGATTGAAGAATTCGGCGCGGCTCAGGCCGCCTTTCAATACTTCGTTGAACACAGCTCCGTCCTTGATGAACAGGATGCGGTTCGCGAACGACGCGGCGAACGAGTCGTGCGTGACCATCATGATGGTGGCCCCCAGCCGCTTGTTCATCATGGACAGCGTGTCGAGCATGACCGACGCGCTGCGCGAGTCGAGCGAGCCGGTGGGCTCGTCGGCCAGCACGAGCTTCGGGTCGGTGACCATGGCGCGCGCCGCGGCCACGCGCTGCCGCTGCCCTCCCGACATCTGGCGTGGATACTTTCCCAGCACCTCCGACACGCCCAGCACAGCGGCCACCTGCTCCACCTTCGCTCGCACCGAGGAAGTCCGCTCACCTTTGATGGTGAGCGCAAGCGCGATGTTCTCGAAACCCGTGAGCGTGTCGAGCAGGTTCGAGTCCTGGAAGATGAAGCCCAGGTCATCGCGACGAAAGCGCGCCAACGCCCGACTGCGCAGCGTGGTGATATCGCGTCCGTCCACGAGGATGTGCCCGCTCGTCGCGGTGTCGATGGTCGCCACGCAGTTCAGAAGCGTGGTCTTCCCCGATCCCGACGGCCCCATGATCCCCACGAACTCGCCGGGCATGACGTCGAAGCTGATGTCGTTTATCGCGTGCGTGATCGAATCGCGGCTGCCATAGACCTTCTCGATCTGGCGCACGGACAAGATGGGATGCGCGCCCTGCGCGCCCAAGGCGGTCTCGGCGCACGGCGTCGCGAACGTTTCTGCCATGGATCTCGTCTCCTTCCCTGATCGGATGCGAAGACGATGCTACGCCGTCCGACACCCGTGCGCCATAGAAGAGCCTTACCCGAACCTTACGGTTTCGTCAGGTTGGGATCCCCGCTTGCGCGTCGAGGCGACGGCGGTCGTGCGGGAACGAGATCAGCACGCGCGTGCCGCGCCCCTCCTCCGAAGCAAGGGCAACCCCGAGCCCCATCTTCTCGCACAACTCGGCCACAAGGTAGAGCCCCATGCCGGTAGACGAGCCCAACGCGCGCCCGTTGCGCCCGGTGAATCCGCGCTCGAACACGCGAGGGACGTCCTCGGAGGGGATGCCGGGCCCGTCGTCGGCCACCTCGAGCACGGTGCGCGCCTCCGCAGTGCCCTCCCCCTCCTCGCATGCCGAGAAGCGCACCGAGGCCGCACCGTACTTCGCCGCGTTCGTCACAAGCTGCCCCAGCGCGAAGGCAAGCCATTTCGCATCGGCCCATACGCGCACATCGGCAGATACGTCGAAAACCGGCATCGTCTTCTGCTCGACGAGGTAGCGCGCATGCTTTCGCGCAACCCCGCGCACGACGTCGGCCAGCGACGTCTCCCGAATGGAGAAGTCGCGCGAAAGCGAAGTGGAGCGCGCGTAGTACAGCGCCTGCTCGACATAGCCTTCGATGCGATCGAGCTCGCCTTTCATGCGCTCTGCCTGAGGGCCGTGCATTCCGGCCGCTATGAGGCCCGCTGCGGCGATGGGGGTCTTTATCTCGTGTATCCACAGCTCAACGTACCCGCGGTACGCCTCGGCCTGCCCTTTGTGCGCGGCCACTTCGTCCGAGGCCGCTTTCGCATGCGCCTCGAGCGCTTCGTAGGCGAGGCGCCCCTCGAGGAACCCCGGCTCCTCCATGAGGGACGGCGCGTACCAGGCGCGGACGAGGCCGTCGGAGAAACACGCTAGCTCGCGCCAGAAGCGACGAGCGCGAAAATAGCCGAAGGCGAGCGCTGCCGCCCCGCATCCCGCGACGACGCCCGCGACCAAAGCGGCGGCCTGCCAGCCTTGCCCGAGCGCGGCCAGAACGCCGCCCGAGAAGAGAGACGCCGAAGCGATGGCGATCAGGACGAAGGCCCGATCGCGCAGATAGGCTCTCGGCGTCATGCGCCCCCCTACACCAGGTATCCCTGGCCGCGCCGCGTGACGAGGAAGTCGCCGGGCACGCCGATGGAGGCCAGGCTCTTGCGCAGGCGGTTGATGTTCACGGTGAGGGTGTTGTCGTCGATGAAGGCGTCTGACTGCCACAGCTCGACCATGAGCTCTTGGCGCGAGATGATGACGCCGTGGTTCGCCATGAGCAAGTGGAGGATCTTCTGCTCGTTCCTCGTAAGCTCGACCGCACGCCCCTCGTGCTCCACGGTTCCGCGCGCCATATCGAAAGAGACGCCTTTGCACGCGATGCGCGCCCCTTCGCTGCGCCCGGCGCGGCGAAGGGCCGACTGGACGCGTGCGAGCAGGACGGCAGGACGATAGGGCTTCGTCACGTAATCGTCTGCACCGAGGTTCATGCTCATAACCTCGTCGAACTCGCTGTCGGACGAGGTGAGCATGACGATGGGCACATCGCTCTCGCGGCGAAGATCGCGGCACACGGCATGACCGTCCGAGCCGGGCAGCTTCAAATCCAAGATGACGCAATCGGCGTCGGCGGCAACGGCGTCCTCCACAACCCGGTCGAACGACGAACACGAAAGCGCTTCGTGACCCTGCAGCTCGAGCAGCCGTAAAAGCTCGTCGCGCAGCGACGCGTCGTCCTCAACCACGAAGATGCGCGCCATGAGCCCTCCTTCCCGCGCCGCGCCTCGGCGCGCATTCTCATTTCACCCTGCCGCTCTCTGCGCAGATCCGCACGCAACCGCATCCGGTCCATCGTAGTCCAAGGCCCGCCCTGCGAAGGCGAGCCGTAACCGATTCGTTGACGTGAATGCTATGCGTTCCCGTCCCCTCGTCGCGCTCCGTCACGTGGCATCACCGGGCAGGACGGCTTCGAGCTTCTGAAGTAGCGCAGTGCGAAGCTCGCTCCGGCCACGGCCAAAGCCGCGCCGAGGCCCGTATAGAAGAACGCGACGAACCACTCGGGAACAACGCCCGAAGCGCGCAGCGCGATGCCGCCTGCCATCATGACGGCCATCGTCACGTAGCCCTTCTTGTCGAAGAACTTGAGCACATGCGTGCGATCCTCCTCGTACCCCCTGATGCGCTCGGCATGTTTGCCAACCATCTTCGTGAACACGAAGACATGGAACAAAGTGAACACGACGAAGGTGCCCCCGACGAGCGACCACAGCACCCACCCCGATTCGTGGAAGTACGCGATGAGCCCGATTCCCGCGACGTTCGCGCCAGCGACGAGCCACACAAGCCCGGCCACAAGCAAAAGCTTCTCCGTCGATATCCTCAGCATCTGCGCCTCCTCCTTCGTCCCTTCGAAGCGAAGCGCCGCGCGATGCGCGGCGTCCCGTCATTATAGGCCTCTCGGTCCGGTTGGCAAGAGGCTCAAAGAGGAACACGGGCAAGAAGGATATCAAGCAAGAGCAGAAGAAGGGATATCAAAGCGCCCTTCACGAAATCATCCATGAAAGAACTTGCCCAAGACACGGCCTTCTCTCTTGGTCGCGAGCGTCACAAGGACATAGTTCGAGCGAAGGGGGATGAGGCTTTCTGCGAATATGGGCGACGGCATATATCGTTCGCCCTCGTCACGAACAAATCGAAATGCGGGTTCTCCCACCGGGTTTCGAACCCCGCAAGCAGCCCGAAGCATCTTTGCGCCCCCCAGGCCTTCGGATGCCGCAATAGTCGAGAGCGAAAACGAATTCGAGCGCCTCGTGCAACGCAAGCGCCCCATGCGTCATTGCGTTTGGCCGCCGAGCCCATGGCCCGCAAAAGCGTCCTTTGTGGCACATGCCCGCCCTGCAGGTCGTGGAGGGCAGACCCAAAAGCGAGGTCGGCGCCATCAGCGAAATCAAGCGAGGACCATCCGAAGGCCGTCTTAGCGCCATGAGAACGGCAGGGCTTCGCGCGAGCGGCGGATGAGGCCCACCGCCCGCCGGCATCGTCGGCCGCTTGCCCGGTTCGCGAACGCCGATCCCGACACCAAAGAACGCGAGGCGCGCCTGCTCGAGCGCAGCCCCACCGAACGTTCCTTCGCCATGCCGGTTGCCTTCTGCCGAAGAGCCCGCCTGCGACGATGACCAGTCGAGCACGACGGAGGGAAGACGATGCCCGCCTTTCTCCCCTCCGACGGGAAAAGGACGCTAGCCCGCCTGGGGAACGCGCCCGTCGTCGGCGTTCGCGCCGGAGCACGCGACGTCGAGGATCTCCACCATCTGGGGCTTGAAGGACGAGCCTTCGGACGCTCCTCGCATGGCCACGACATCGTCGACCTGAAGCGCCCGCCCCTCGACCGCGGAGCCCGACTCGTCGACGACCCTCACCTCGGATGTGCTGAGGGCGACCTCGCCCTTTCCGATTCCGAACGTCTTTCGTCCACTCTCGAAGGAGCTCCCAAGCTCGCCCATCGCGATCACGACGTTTTCGCCTTCCACCGAGGTCACCAGACCGAACCTCACGACTTCGCCGTCCTCGCCGATCGCATCTCCCGCATCCTGACGCTGGGTTTCGACTGCAGCCCCTCGCTGAGCGTCCGCGCCGTCGGCCGCGCATCCGCCAAGGAACGGGGCAAGCGCGAGGGCCGTCGCCGCAGCCCAGGCGAAGGCGCGCATCTTCTTGTTCATAGAGCCTCCTTTCGTCGTATTGCGCGCTGACCCGCGACGCATCTGACCGAGAAAACGATTGTGCCCGAGAGGAAAGCCATCTGCGAAGAAGCGGAACGAACGTCAAGCAGAGGTCATGCCGTCGGCACCGCCTCGCCACAGTGGCGGACGATTCCGGAAGGCGCGACGGACGGAAGACGAATGCGCTCAACCCCGGGGATGGGCTTGTGCGTGCACCCTCTTGAGGCGCTCCGGCGCGAGGTGCGTGTAGATCTGGGTGGTAGACAGGCTCGCATGCCCGAGCATCTCCTGCACGCTGCGCAGGTCGGCCCCGCCGTCGAGCAGATCGGTGGCGAAGGTGTGGCGCATGTCGTGCGGAGAGAGGCTCTCGTCGAGGCCGGCTTTGCGCAGCGCGTCCTTGAACATCTTGCGGATCGCGTCGGTTCCCATGCGCCCGCCGCGCGTCGACACGAAGAAGAACTCGCAGGAGCGATCGCGCAGAAGCGCCGGGCGCGCCTCGGACGCGTAGGCGCGCATCGACGCGACGGCCAGATCGTGCAAGGGCACGATGCGCTCCTTCGACCCCTTGCCGAGCACCTTCGCCTGGCCCGTCACGAGGTCCACGTCAGCGGCCAGCAAGCCTGACGCTTCGGACACGCGCGCGCCGCATGCGTAGAGGAACTCGAGGATCGCCTGGTTGCGCAAGTCGGCCGGGCTTTGGGCGCGCACGCGGCCCGCAGCATCGCGCTCGGCGTACACCGACAGAAGCCGCGCCATGTCGGCTGCGCGGATGACATGCGGCAGGCTCCGGCGCGAACGAGGCCCCGAAAGCGCGCCCGCCGGATCCTCGTCGAGCACCCCCGTCACGTTGAGCCAGCGAAAGAAGCCGCGCAAGGTCGAGAGCCGGCGGTTGACCGTGGTGCGCGAGTACTGGGCGCGATCGAGCTCGGCCAAGTAGAGCCGCAGCTGCCGATGCGTGGCCGCAAGCGGCTCGACGCGAGCGCGGCGCGCCCAGCGCAGGTAGTCCATGAGGTCGGCCCGATAGGCGCGCACCGTGTGCTCGGAGGCGTTGCGCTCGACGCGCAGGGTCCTGCAGAACGACTCGGCCAACCCGGCGGCGCGCGCGTCGACCGCAAGAGGATCGTCGGCGGGCTCAGCGGCCATCGGCTCCCCCTCGCCGCGCGTCCTGCGGCAGGAGGCCCGCCTCGGCGAGCTCTTCGACGTACGCTTCCAGCGCCTCGTCGCCGCGCTTGGCGTAGGCCGCATAGCGCTCGCGCTTGTTGCGGACATGCTGCGCGAGAGGCTCCATGATGCCGAAGTTCACATGCATGGGCTGATAGTCGACCGTGGCGGGATCGGTCGCGTAGGCCATGAGCGCGCCGAACGCCGTCTCCTCAGGTAACGCGGGAGCCTCCACGCCCCGCAGCGCGGCTGCCGCGGAGATCGCGGCGTGCAATCCCGAGCGGACGGCCTCGCAGTAGCCCTCCGTGCCAGCCAGCTGCCCGGCTACGAAAACGGGCGCGCCGAGCGCCTCCGCAAGCGGTGTGCGCAGCCTCAAGTCGGCGTCGAGCAGCCGCGGCGCGTCCAGAAACGTGTTGCGGTGCATCACCCCGTAGCGCGCGAACTCCGCGTTCTCAAGGCCCGGGATCATGCGGAACACGCGGCGCTGCTCGGGAAACGTGAGGTTGGTCTGAAAACCCACGAGGTTGTAGCCCATGCCGTGAGCGTCCTCAGCGCGCAGTTGCAGCGCGGCCCATGGCCGCCGCCCCGTGCGCGGATCCGTGAGCCCCACGGGCTTGAGCGCGCCGAAGCGCGGCGCGTCGTGCCCCTTGCGCGCCACCTCCTCGATGGGCTGGCACGCCTGAAACAGATCGCGGCCCTCGAAATCGCGCTGCACCACGCGCTCGGCCCCCACCAGCGCCTCTATGAACGCATCGTATTCCTCGCGCGTGAAAGGCGCGTTCAGGTAGTCGCCCGCGCCCGCCGAGGCATCCTCGTAGCGGCTCTGGCGGAAGAGCTTGCCCCCGTCCAGGGAATCGGCCATGACGATGGGCGCCGCCGCATCATAGAACGCAAGGTGATCCGCGCCCGCGATATCGGCCAAATCGGCCGCGAGGGCGTCGGAGGTGAGCGGGCCCGTGGCGATGACGAGGGCGTTGGCCCCCGCAGCCGCCTCGCGCACCGAGCGCGCTTCGATGCGCACGAGCTCGATGAGCGGATGCCCTTCCACGAGCGCGGTCACCGCGCCCGAGAACGCCGCGCGATCCACGGCCAGCGCCCCTCCCGCCGCCACGGCATGGCGGCGGGCCGCGGCGAGCACGAACGACCCCAGCGCCTCCAGCTCACGCTTCAGCATGCCCGCCGCGCTGTCGGGCTTCGTGCTTTTGAGCGAGTTCGAGCACACGAGCTCCGCGCAGTCGCCCGACGCATGCACCGGCGTGGGCACCGCAGGGCGCATCTCCACGAGCCGCACGCTCATACCGCGCGCGGCCAGTTGCAAGGCCGCCTCACTGCCCGCGAGGCCGGCGCCGAGTATGGTGACTGAAGAAGGCATGCGCGAATGATAGCAAAACCCCGCCGTCTGCGGGAAGCCCCCACGAAACCTCCGGCACCGCCCCCCCCCGGGGGGCGCAAGGCTTTCTTCCGCTCGACGCCCCTACCCCGCGGGCCCCCACCGGCCATCGGGATGCTTGGCGATGAGGTGGGACCTCTCGGCCGCAACAAGCCTCTCCATGAGCCACGCACGGGGATCGGCGTCTTCGCAAAGCCCCACGGCGAGCTCGTAGAGGGCGTCCATATCGAGCGCGTCGGCGCGCAACGCCTCCACCAACGGATCGGGCATGGGAGCGGAAGAGGCGACCGAGGACCCGTCTGCGAGCTTCGACGGCGCGTCCCCGGCAGCCTTTTCGGAGACGGCCTCTCCCCCTTCCCCAACAGCGCGACGCGATCCCTCCGCAGCGAAGCGCTCCTGACGTAGGCAGCCGAAAAGCGACAGCAGAGCGTCCTCGAACGATTCGTCGTCCACGATGGGGGCCGCACCTTGGACGAGGAGGCGATTCGCGCCGCGAGAGGTGGCGGCCGTGATGGCTCCGGGCACCACCAGCACCTCGCGACCGACCGCGAGCGCCTCGTCGGCAGTGCTGAACGTGCCCGAAGGCAGACCCGCCTCCACGATGAGCGTCGCCCGGGCGAGCGCGGCGATGAGGCGGTTGCGCAGCCTGAACATCCAAGGCCTCGGAGCGACGTCCCACGGGTGCTCGGAGACGACGGCCCCGCCGCCGTCCACGATGCGCTGGAACAGGCCCCTGTGCTCCGCCGGGTAGAGCCGGTCGCAACCGCCGCCGAGAAACGCCGTCGTGCGCCCACCCGCCGAAAGCGCAGCCTCGTGAGCCGCAGCATCGCATCCGCGGGCGCCGCCTGAGATCACCGTCACGCCCCGCTCGGCAGCCAGGCGCGCGAACCGCATAGCGCATCCGCGCCCATACGGCGTGGCCCTTCGCGCGCCCACAATGGCCATGCCTTCGGATAGCGACGCCAAATCGCCGATGACGTAAAGTTTCGCAGGGGGATCCGCCAACGCCTCGAACGCCGTCGGATAGGCGTCGGAGCCGCGCACGAGCACGCTTCGCGGGCCCTCCAACATGCTCCGCGCCGTCATGAGCCCTCCCCATCGTGCAATCGGAACGCGAGCGCCTCGCAAAGATGGCGGCGTCCCACGCAACGCGCTTCCTCCATGTCGGCTACCGTGCGAGCCACCGCCAACGTGCGCATGATGGCGCGGCCGCTCATGTGGTTGCTGCGCGCCACATCCTCGTAGAACGACTCGTCGTCTTCGGAGAGGCGGCACGCACGCACGAGCTCGGCCGCACCCGACTCGCCCGCGAGCGCGTCACGCCCCTCCGCGTCCACCGTGCGCCGCCACGAAGCGAACTCACGAGCCCGCAGCACGTCTTCCCGCAACTTCGCCGAAGACGTGCCGCCGCCCGCATTCAGCACCTCGCCCGGAGGAATGCGCCTGACATCGATGCGCAGGTCGATGCGATCCATGAGAGGTCCTCCCACGCGGGCCTGGTAGCTTCGTATCTGGGGAATGGTGCAGGCGCATTGGCGCTCGGGGTCGCCGAGGTATCCGCATGGACAGGGATTCGAGGCGGCGACAAGCGTGAAGCGCGCTGGGAACACCACGTTTCCGTCAGCCCGCGTTATGACGACCCGTCCCGACTCCAAAGGCTGGCGCATTCCCTGCAACACCGAGGGGCGAAACTCGGGCAGCTCGTCCAAGAACAGCACCCCGTTGTGGGCCATGGATATTTCGCCCGGTCGCAAAGGCGACCCGCCACCGATGAGCCCCGCCGAGCTGGCCGTGTGATGCGGGCTGCGAAAGGGCCGCACACCCGCCAACGCAGGCGCCGGGTCCTCGCCCGCCACGGAGTGCACGAGCGCCGTCTGCAGCGCCTCGTCCTGCGAGAGGGGAGGCAAAATGGAGGGCATCCGCGAGGCCAGCATGGTCTTGCCCGACCCCGGCGGCCCCACCATGATCACACCGTGTCTGCCCGCCGCCGCAATCTGGAGCGCCCGCTTGGCCATCTCGTGCCCCGCGATGTCGCCGAAGTCCGCAGGAGGCGATGCGGGCGGCGACGCGATTTCGGGCGCCAATGCGAACTCCCCGCGGCGAAACTCCGAAAGCGAGCGAATGGAGAGCCGTCTCACGCCTTCGATGCGCACGAACCCGTCCGACGCCTCCGCGCACAAAAGATCGCATCCGGCATCGCGCGCGCAAAGCGCGTAGGCCAAAAGCCCCGCCACTGGGCGCACTTCTCCTTCGAGAGACAGCTCCCCCGCCAGTAGCCTCCCCTGCGCGAATTGCGGATCGACCTGTCCTGTGGCGACGAGGATGCCCACCGCGATTGGCAGGTCGAAGCCCGATCCGGTCTTTCGCAGCGATCCCGGCGCGAGGTTCACCACCACCTTGCTCGGCGGCATGACGAACCCGCACGCCCTGAGCGCCGACCGCACGCGCTCGCGCGACTCCTGCACCGAGGCGTCGGCCATGCCGACGACGGAGAATCCCGGAACCCCAGAACCCACCGCCACCTCCACGTCCACCGGCACGGCCTCGACCCCTCGAAGCGTGGCGGCACGCACTCTGTATCGGCCCTCCATGTCAGACCGCGCAGAACGCGTTGATGTGATGTCGTATCATGGCGCGATCCTCCGAAACCGCGACGATCCCGATGATGTCGAATCGCACCGGAACGTCCACCACGTCGTAATCTGCGAGAAAGCATGCCGCTATGCGTTCGTAGCGCTCGCGCTTCTCGGCGTCCACCGCCTCCGACGGCAGTCCGCGCTCACAGTTCGAACGCGTTTTGACCTCGACGAACACAAGGGAGCCGTCGTCGTCGCGCGCGACGATGTCCGCCTCTCCCGCAGCGCATTCCCAGTTGCGCTCCACAATGTCGTAGCCTCGACGCTCGAGGAACCGCGCAGCCGCGTCCTCACCGCGACGGCCAAGCTCAGCACGCCGCGCGGCGTCAGAAGCCCCCTCCGTCCCACCGCCCTTGCGACCCCGCCTGCTCGGCATCGCCGCCCGCACTTCCGCCACGCCCGCCTCAGAACCTCTTCCCATGGTCATCGCTCCCTTCGTCTCCGCCTCCATGGTACAGAAGCCCTCCAGCGGATCCATGGCGCGCATCCAGCCGATCCGCGCGCCAATCCAACGCGCATAGCACGCGCCGCATGCGCGTTTCCTCCACGCTCCCCCCGCGCCTTCGTCGCAAGCGCGCCGCGGAGAAGCAGCGGCCAAGGCCGGAGGGCCGGGAAGCGCATAGCATGAGAGCCGGAGGTTCGCCTCGCACGAGGGCGAAGAGCAAAAGGGTCGCCGCAACGTGCCGGGCGCCCGTCGCTCGAGCGGACGGGAGACGCCTCTTCCAGGTATCGGCAATGGCACGGCGGGGCAAAGCCGTGGGCGTTTAAGCCTCAGAACAACGTCGGCTGAACGAACGCGGTGCAAAACGTCGCTCGATGGATGGGCGTGAGGCCGTGGCGCCTGATGGCCTCGATATGCGCGGGGCTCGCGTAGCCCTTGCACGACTCGAAACCGTATTCGGGATACTCTTCGGCATAGCGGCGCATGAGCGCATCCCGCTCGACCTTCGCCACGATGGACGCCGCGGCTATGGAAGCGCAACGGCCGTCGCCCTTGACGACGCTCACCTCGCGTTCATCCAAACGCAGGGGATTTCCGTCGAGCAGCACGACGCCCACGTCGACCCCCGCCGCCTCAACGCGCGCCACCGCACGCCGAAACGCCGTCGCGAGCGAGGCCGTCATACCGCATGCATCGATGTCGGACGCCTCCACGTATTCGACGGTCCAAGCCGCAGCGACCTCTTTCACCCGCTCGGCCACGCGCTCGCGCTCGACCGCGGAGAGCTTCTTCGAGTCGTTGAGGCCTTCGACCAACGGAGCGGCGGGCAGCACGACCGCCCCCACCGCAAGGGGCCCGGCCAAGGGTCCCCGCCCCACCTCGTCGAGCCCCACGACAACGCCCCCTCCCCGCGCCGCGGCCAGCTCGCGCTCGCAGGCGTACAGCCCCTCGAGGCGCGCACGCTCGGCAGCCTCGGCCTCAAGGCGGCGCCGGGCCACCTCCACCGCATCGCGCACTCCCTTTCGCGAATCGGCCACGAGCGCCCTCTCGAGCACTGCGAACTCGCGGGCGTCCGCATCCTGCAGACGCCGTTTGATGTCGGCAACCGTAGGCCCCATGCTCTCGCCCCCAAGTCCTCGTCGCGCTCCGTTTCGAACGCCCATGATACCAGATCCCGTCAAAACGCCAAAAAGGCCCCGCGCCCGTTTCGGACGCGGGGCCTGAAAGCCCGTGCGGCAGAAGCCTAACGATAGGCCTTCTCCTTGATCTTGGCGGCCTTGCCCACCTTGTCGCGGAGGTAGTAGAGCTTCGCGCGGCGCACATCGCCCTTGCGCACGACCTCGATCTTTTCGATCTTCGGGGAATGCACGGGGAAGGTGCGCTCCACGCCGATGGAGAAGCTGATCTTGCGAACGGTGAACGTCTCGCGGCTCGAAGCGCCTTGGCGACGAATGACATCGCCCTGGAACACCTGGATACGCTCGCGATTGCCCTCGGTGATGCGGTAATGCACCTTGACGTTGTCCCCCACGTCGAACTCGGGGACGTCCTGCTTGATCTGCTGCTGCTCGATGGCGCGAATGATATCCATGTTTCGTTCCTTCTTATATGTTCAATGAATCTCGTGCATGTTGTCTCGTAAAGACACGATTGGACAGTATAACGCCTGCCCGCGCCCACTGCAAGGGAGAAACCTAACCTTTCCTCCATCTTCACAGACGAGCGCTCTCGGGCAACGGGCGACCGCGCCGTCGGCCACCGTAGGGACGCATTTGCGTCCGACGCATCGCGGTCGAGCCGAAGGGTCGCCCTACAGGAGCGTGAGCAGAGCGTATGCGGCCACTCCCGACACGGCGCACCACAGAAGCGATTTGGTCCTCCACGCCACAAGCGCCACCACTCCGGCAGCGACAAGCGGCGCGGCGGCCGGCCACAGGCCAGCGTCGAACATTCCCGGGGAGAGCAGATCGTTCGCCACGAGCGCGGCGAACGCGGCGGGCGGGATGAATCCGAGCGCGCGCTCGACGCCCTCCGGCAGGTTCCTGCCCTTGAGCGCGAACAGGGGAACCACACGGCATAAGAGCATCGTTGCCCCGCAGCACACGAGCGCAACGAGGAAGTCGCCCCAGGCCATCGAGCCCATCAACCCCTCCTTCCCGCCCAGCTGAACGCAAGCGCAGCCGCCACGCCGGCGAGCGCGCCCACGAGGATGGCCGGCCCCGACAAGCCCGCCGCCTTGCAAGCGACCACGCCGAGCACGGCCGTCACGGCCGCCACCAGGTTGGCCGCAGAGGGCTTCTGCGTCACGAGCAGGCAGATGAAGATGGAGGTCATGGCAAACGACGCGATGGCCAAAGGCACGCCCACGGCGTTGCCCACCAGCACGCCCGCGACGTTCGAGAGCGCCCAAGAGCTTTGCGACAGCAGGTTCACTGCCGTGGCGCGACCGACCGACCACCCTCCCTCGGAGAACTTCGCCACGTTCACGCCGTAGCTCTCGTCGGTCACCGTGGCCGCAAACAGAAACGCCAGTCGCTTGCGCACCCCCCTGCACGCCGGGGCGAAGGCGGCCGAGTACAGCATCTGGCGCGTGTTAACCAACGAAACGCTCGCGATGATGGAGGCCAGAGGCGCCCCTGCGATCCACATGTTCGGGATCATGAACTGGCCCGCGCCCGAGTAGAACAGCGCCGAGAGCAGAAACGCCTGCAGGGCGTCAAGGCCTATGGAGGCCGACAGGATGCCGCAGGGCACGCCGATGGCGACGTAGCCCAACATGATGGGCAGCGCCGCCTTGAGCGATTGTTCGATGCGGTCTCCTGGAAGCATGACCACCCGATTATACAAGTTTTGTGCGCCTGAGCAATATCGTCTCGAAACCCGCGTTGCGCGCGGGGCGCAAGAGCTAGACTGCCGCGCAGACCGCCTTTTGGAAGATAGCGAAAGGAGGAGCCATGCAACAGGAGAACGGCGGACCCGGAAGCGAGAAGCGCGCGCGGCGGGCAGCTGGGAACGAGCACGCAGGCAACGCGGACGCGGGAAAGGGCGTTCCTCGAAGCGCGAGGAAGCCGCGCCTCGGAACGGCGCGGGCATGCGCGCTCGGTGCGCTCGCGCTGTCGCTCGGAGCGGGCACGGGGTTTTGCATCTGGGCGCTTTTGAGCGCATCGTATCTGCTCTCCGACCTCGTATGGGACGGCATCGGCAACGCGCTCGACCTGCCGGCGTTCCCGCTTCTCGCGTGCACGTTGGGAGGCGTCCTCATCGGGCTATGGAACGCGCGGTTCGACAGCGCGCCGAAACCGCTTGAGAAGGTGATGGCCGATACGCGCGCGAAGGGCGGGTATTCGGTCGGTCGCGTCGCGCCGGCCTCGGTGTCGTTCCTCCTGCCCATCGCGTTCGGAGGCTCGGTGGGACCGGAGGCGGGGCTCACGGGCTTCGCCGCCGCAGGTTGCACATGGGTGGGCGTGGCGCTGCGCAAAGCGAGCGGACTGGACGGCCCGCTCTCCCGCGCGCAGAAGGTGCCCCTCTACGCGCTCGGTGCCGTCGGCGGAGCAGCCGGCGCCGCCGCCTTTTCCGCGCTCTTCGACGGCGGCATTCCCTTGCCCCGCTTCGGCGCAGCCTCGCTCACCTGGGAGGCGGTCGCCTGGACGGTTCCGCTCGCCGTGGCAGGATGGGCGCTCGCCGCGCTCTACGCCCTCGCGACGCGCCTTGCCGGGCGCCTCTCCCGCACGCTCGGAGGGCACCCCGTGCTCAAGCCGACGCTCTGCGGTCTCGCGCTCGGCGCGACCGCCCTCGCGCTGCCCTACGTGCTGTTCCCGGGAACCGAGCAGGCCGCCGATCTGGCTAGACAGTGGACGGACACGCCGGCCGCGATTCTCCTGGCGACGGGAGTCGTCAAAACGGTGTTCGTCGCGCTGTGCCTCAACCTCGGATGGAACGGAGGCCCCTTCTTCCCGCTCATCTTCTGCGGTGTGAGCACGGGGTTCGGCATCGCCGCGGTCACCGGGGCGGACGCGATGCTCTGCGCGGCCGCGACCTCGACGGCGCTCATCGCCGGCTTCACCCGCAAGCCGGCGATGGCGCTGCTCGTCATGCTTCTGTGCTTCCCCGCGCAAAGCCTGCCCTTCATGGCGCCTGCCGCGCTCGCGGGGGCGCTGCTGCCCGTGCCGGGCGCGCCGCGGAGAACCGCCCGCCGCGCGCGCGTTATCGGTGGGAAGCCGAAGGGATGAACAGCCGTTGGTAGAGGTTCTTGGCGTAGCGGTCCGTCATCCCGGCAATGAAATCGGTGACAGCGCGCAGATCGTCGCCTTCGGATATCCCTCTGTACTCCTCGGGAACCTCCTCCACATGCGCCACGTAATGGTCGAACAGGTCGTCGATGAGGTGCGTCGCCTTCGCCACCTCCGCCATCACCGCGTCGCAGGTGTAGACGCGCTCGAACAGAAACGATCTCAGCTCCATCATGGCCTCCCACACGCCCGCGCTCATGCGGATGTCGTCGCAGGCAGCCGACGTCTCCACCATGTCGGTGACGAGCCGCTCGATGCGCGACGAATGATCGGGGCCGAGCACGGCGTGCGTGGAGGCGGGCAGGTCGGCTTCGGAGAGGATGCCGGCACGGATGGCGTCGTCAATGTCGTGGTTCACGTACGCGATGCGGTCGGCTGTGGCCACGATGCGGCCCTCCAACGTCTCGGCGCGCAGATCGCCCGTATGGTTCACGATGCCGTCGCGCACCTCGGGGGTGAGGTTGAGGCCCCGGCCTCCGTTCTCGATGCGCTCCACCACGCGCAGGCTCTGCTCGTTGTGACGGTACAGCGCATCGGCTTCGGGGCTCGCCGGGTCGATGCCCCTGTGGCGTGCCAGGCATCCGGACAGCGCGCTCTCGCCGGTGTGGCCGAACGGAGTGTGCCCCAGATCGTGACCGAGCGAGACGGCCTCGGTCAGATCCTCGTTGAGGCCGAGCGCCCGCGCGATGGTGCGCGCGATCTGCGCCACCTCCAACGTGTGCGTGAGGCGCGTGCGAAAATGATCTCCTTCAACGGCCAAGAACACCTGCGTTTTGTGAGACAGGCGGCGAAACGATTTCGTGTGCAGTATCTTATCGCGGTCGCGCTGATAGTCCGTGCGCAGACGGTCGGGCTCGACCGAACGGTCGCGGCCCTCGCCCTCGTCGGAGAACGCAGCGTCGTCCGACAGCGTCGCGTGCTCGCGACGCTCCTGATCCTCGCGTTGGACGATGAGCATGGCGTCCCTCCTGTCACCCTCGGCCCTAAGCCGTCCAGCGGCTTGCGAACCGCCCGACCGACGACAGGAATCAGTATAGCAGTTCCGAAGGGCGCAATGCCCCCTTCTCGGTGACGATGCGCGTGACGAGTTCGGCCGGCGTGACGTCGAAGGCGGGGTTCCACACCTCCACGCCGGGCAGGGGATCGGCCACCTCGGCAGGATCCCGCTCCTCGATAGGGATGCGCGAGCCGTCGGGAACGGAACGGTCGATGGTCGATTCGGGCGCGGCCACGTAGAACGGAATGCCATGATGGCGAGCGAGCACGGCCACACCGTACGTGCCGATCTTGTTGGCCACATCGCCGTTGGCCGCGATGCGGTCGGCTCCCACCACCACGGCGTCCACCTCGCCTTCAGCCATGAGGCTCGCCGCCATGTTGTCGCAGATAAGCGTGACGGGAACGCCCGCGCGCGCCAGCTCCCAGGCGGTGAGACGCGCACCCTGGCCCACCGGACGCGTCTCATCGGCGTACACGCGAGCGACCTTGCCCTGCGCGGCAGCGGCGTACACGACGCCGAGAGCCGTGCCGAAGAACACGGTGGCGAGGCTTCCGGCGTTGCAGTGCGTGAGAACGCGCGCGCCTTCCGGCAGCAGCGCCGCACCGTGCGCGCCGATGGAGCGGTTCGCAGCCTCGTCTTCGGCCTCGAGGGCCTTTACGGCGTCGAAGAGGTCCGCGGCCACCTCCCCGGCCCCTCCTCCAGCGCGCACGCGCTCCCGCGCCGCGCGCTCTATGCGCCTCACGCCCCAGGAGAGGTTCACCGCCGTGGGGCGCGCCGAGGCCACTTGGGCGCACACGCGCTCGAGCTCAGCGAGGTAGGAGCCGTCTGCGCGCGACGATGCGCGCGCCTGGGCCCACAGCGCCACTGCCGCAGCCCCCGCCGCGCCGATGGCGGGGGCGCCGCGCACCGAAAGCGACCTCACGGCGTCCACGACCGCGCGCCAATCGCGCGTCCGCGAGAACGCGAGCCTGCCCGGCAGCAGGCGCTGGTCGACATAGACGAGCTCTGCCGCGCCATCGGCGGCCCGGACGAGCTCGATGGTGCGCGGCAGGTTGTCGAGGTGGAGGGCAAACGTCACGAACAGTCCCTTTCGTCGATGGCCAGCTGCAAAGAGCGACTCCCGGCAAGGATCGGCGCCCTCCTCCATTGTAGGGCTTCTCGAGGCTTCAAGGAAGGGGCGGCATGCGCAGCGCGGCCTCCGCGCTCCCAGGCGACCGCAAGCGCGCAGCGTTCCCGGGACGGATATCGCGATCCCGGCAAGCTCGCCACGCTCCGAGATCGCCGCAGATCCTATTTTAGCGCCGCTTCGGAGCAGGCTGCCTCCCTGCGCGCCGTTTCCTCCATGGTGGACATCGGAATCTGGCCGCCGTGGCGCACCGCCGTGATCTCGGCCATGATGGAGAGCGCGATCTCGGCAGGCTCGCGCCCCTTCAGATCGAGCCCGATGGGGCCGAACACGCGCGCAAGGGCCGACTCCCCGTATCCGAGCGCGGCGAGCTGGCGCGCTCGCGAAAGCTGGGTCGAAGGCCGTCCGAGCGATCCGAGGTAGAACGCCTGCGACTCGAGCCCGCTCGCAAGCGCGGGCACGTCGATCTTCGGATCGTGGGTGAGCGCGCACAGCGCCGTCCGCTCGGTGAGGCGTACGCGGCCGAACGCCTCCTGAGGCCAAGCGTGCACAAGCTCGTCCACGAACGGGAAGCGCTCGGCGGTGGCGAACACGCGCCGCGGGTCGACGACGACGGTGCGGTACCCGAGGGCCTTCGCCATGCGGCACAGGTGGATGGCTATGTGCACGCCGCCGACGCACACGAGCTGCGGCTGGGGGGACCGCCGAACGAAGAACCACGGCGATCCACCATGCTCGACCACGCCCGACTCCTCGAAGCGTGGCCGCTCCGCCGCCTTCCGGGTCACCGCGACGGCCGCCTCCTCCAACGCGGACGTCGCCTCCCCGCACGAGCGCATAAGGACGCAGAGCCCCTCGCCCGGAACATGGGCGAGCCCGATCCCCCCGTCGCCGCAACGATCGAGCGCCTCTTCGGCATCCGTCTCCGCGGCGACGATAAACGACGTCCCCGTCGGCGCGTCGCCGCAATCCCGCAGGACGCTCGCCCGAACGTATTCGCACTCCGTCCGGGCAAGCTCCGCCTCGACGTGGAACAGCCCCGGATCGAGCGGGGACACGAGCACTTCGACGCTCCCGCCGCACGAAAGCCCCGCTTGACGGGCGGACGCCGTGGACGCGCGGAACTCCTCGAGCGACCCCCGGCCGGCCTCTAGGCTCTCGACCGCGATCCGGGCGACCGCGGCCTCGATGCATCCACCCGACACCGACCCCGCGATCCGCCCGCTGCCGCTCACGGCCATGACGGAGCCCGGCAGCCTCGGAGACGATCCCCACGTCCTCACCACCTGCGCAAGCGCCACGGCTTCGCCCTCCGAAAGCCACCGCAACACGTCTTCAGCCACTTCTCGCATGCTCGTTCCTCCTCCAGAATCCCGATTCACCGAGGCCCGAGGCCCGTCGAGGCGCCTTCCGCCGGGCAAAGCGCGCTGCTATTCCGCCTCATGGCAAGAGGCGCACTCTTCGTTCCCGAGGCCCGCATCCTCGTGGCTCGCCGGCATGCGAACCGAGGTCCCTTCCCCTTCATGGCAGCTGAGGCACTCGGTGCGATCACCGTCGTGGCCCATGGCCGGAGCCTGATCCTCCATCCCGTAACGAGGAACGTAAGACCCTTCCGAACCATCGACGATGCCTTCGAGAGGCTCGAGGTTCTGCGACTTGATGGTCGTGTCCACCGCGCCTCCCGCGATGCGCTCCTGCTGCAGCTTCTCCTCATCGGAGCCCTCGATGGCCTTGCCGGCCGTGAGCTCGGCCTCCTTTGCAGGATCGTAGGGCGTGTACTCCCCCTTCACCGCCGTGTCGTTGCCGGCCGAGGCGCCCTCGTCGACGGTCGACGCCCCGTTCGGAGCGCACGAAGCCAGCGCGAGAACGAGCACGATCGCGGAAGCGAGCGCGCTCGCGCGCATCGCGCGCCTTCCCTTCGCTTTGTCCATTCCTTCCTCCATTCGTTCGATGTTGTCATTCGCCGAGCAAGGCGGCGATCCGGCTCAACCGGTTCTCGTCGAACCCGACGACGCGCCGCTCGACGGGCGCCACCGTAGGATCGTCGAGCATCCCATCGGGAAAAGCTCCTTCTTCGTCGAAGGTGACTGCTTGAACGGGCCGCTGCGAGCGCGCCGCATTGATCCGGGCCACGAACGAGCTCGTATGCGCCGGGCGAGACAGGTCGGCCGGCTCGAGCACCTCCACCATCAGATCGTTGGGCACCTGCCAACGCTTCTGTCGATCGACCACCACGCCCAGCTCTTCCACCGAGCCGAGCCGGTACAGCAGCAGCACCCGATGCGCGACGAGGCCCTCGGTGTTCCCGCCGGCGGACGTGTCGCGCCTCCGCTCGATCTTCACGCCGTAGTAGTCCAGCTCGCGCGCCGCCTCCATCTTGAGGGCGAACACGCGCCCGTCCGCCGTCTCGAAGGCGGCCTCTGGTATGCGCCGCTCGGGAGAGGCGACCTGGAAGCCCGCGCCCACTTCGTCGGTTTCCATGGCGCGAACGTCCTCGGCATCGACCGAGGCGGCCGCCCAGAACCTTCTCGGCCCGAGCGCCGCCACCACGCCGAAATAGACCCACGCCTCGTAGGCGTTGCGCCGCATCGAAGCGCAGAACGGCACGAGTTCGAGACGGGCGCGCTCTTCAAGGCCGTCGGGCTCCTCGCCCCGCTGGAGCGCGTCGAGCACGAGCGCGAACGCGGGCTTCGCGAGCGTCGCCTCCGCATCCTTCAAGAACCTCTCCAGCGTGGGAGCGACGCGATAGGCCCTCAGCCCGCTCATCTCGACCAGCCGCCCCCGCATGGCAGCAGCGCGCTTCGCCGTCTCGCGCGCCAACTCGAGCCGCGCGCCCAGCACCTCGCGCGCTAGACGCTCCTGCACGCGCTCGACCAGTCCGTAGAACTCGCCGCGCAACGCGCCCGGCACCGACAGGCCCATCTCGTCGATCCTGATATCCCCGCGCCCTCCCACGAAGCGCGCGAGCTCGACGTACGCCTCCCGCCACGAACCGCGGAATCCGTCCGCTTCGTCGGCGGCGGTTGCGCACGCATGCCGGACAGCCATGATCGCGCTCCCTCCTTCCGCGTCAGTCGGCAAGCTCGAGCAAGGTGCGCTTCACGAGCGTGCGGGCTATCTCGACCTTGTACTCGTTGTTCGACAGCGGCCTGCAATCGACCACCGCAGCATCGCCCGCCTTCGCGGCCGAAGACTCGCCGATGCCGCCTACGACCTCAGCCTCGGCGGATGCGGAGCGCACCGGAGCCGGATACACGCCGCCCAGGGCCACGCGCACCGAGCCGTCGGCCAGGCGCGCCGCCGCGCAATTCGCCACGGGGAAGTCGATGGACTTGCGCAAGGCGAACTTCTGAAACGCGCTCTTCTGCGCTTTCGGCACGCGGATCTCCGTGACGACCTCGCCGTCTTCCAGAACGTTCGAGCGAACGCCGTTGGCCTTGAAGAACTCTTCTGCGGGCACCTCGCGTTTCGTGGTCTTGACGACGGCGCCGAGCGCCACGAGCGCGGGCGCGGTGTCGTGGGAGCTGGACGCGAAGCAGCCGTCCTGGTCGCCGAAGATGGAGTGGTAACGGTTGTCTCCGATGCGCGCGGGACAATAGTCACCGCCCTTGCGTCGGCAATGGAACCGGTCGTCGGGGACGCGGAAGTACCAGCAGCGGTGCATCTGGCACACGTTGCCCCCGATGGTGCCCATGTGCCGGATCGTGGGCGACGCTGCGCGGGCGCACGCTTCGGCCAATGCCGAGCAGTTGGCGCGCACCGTCTCGCTCTCGGCCACGTCGGCAAGCTTCGCAAGCGCCCCGATGACCACGTCGTCGCCGTCTTCCGAGATGCCGTCCATGCCGGGGATCGCTTTGAGGTCGACGACCGTCTCGGGATACGTTGGAAGGATCTCGTCCTTCAACGTTCCCAAGAGATCCGTGCCGCCAGCCATGACCAGCGCATTGCCTTTTCCGATCACCGAAGCCGCCTCGTTGGCCGAGGAGGCCTGCATATGCTTGAAATGCCTCATGGTTGTCCTCCTACCGGCCGATCTTGCCCAAGGCGGCCAGCACTTTGTCGGGCGTGTACGGCAGCATCTCGATGAAGTCGCCGCCTGTCGCATTCTGGATGGCCAGACCCACCAGGCCAGGGTTCGCATGCGCATGAGCCACGCCGGTCGAGCCGTACGCGCCGCCGCCGCAACGGGTTTCCACAGCAACCGGTTCGAACTTCGGCTGGTCAAGCGACGTGGGCACCTTGTAGTCGTACATGGTCCCGTTCAGCAGCACGCCGGTGTCCGCATCCCAGACCAGCTCCTCGCGCAAGGCGCGGCCCGAGTTCATGGTGACGGCGTTCTCGATCTGGCCGAGCGCCGATGAGGGGCGGATGACCTTGCCGAAGTCGTGGGCCACGACGTAGTCGATGATCTCGACGAGCCCTGTCTCGGGATCGACCGCAACCTCGCACATGTCCACGTTCATCGTGCGGATGACGTCGTTTTGGAACGGAACTTTCGGCTTGCCGCAATAGCCGACGGCGAGCTGCCCGATGCCGACGAGCGAGACTTGCTTGGAAGGGTCGGATTTGAGGGTGATCATGGAGTCGACCAGATCGACCTCGTCAACGGAGGCGCCCAGAAGGGAGGAGCCCGTCTCGAGTATCTGGGCCTTCAGCAGCACGGCCGCCTCCTTCGCAGCCCACGTGCAGGTGGCGCCTCTATCAGCCGCGTCGCCCTGCTGCCAGTTGTTGTAGTTGGGCGCATAGTAGACGATGACGTCCTCAGGCTTCATGCCCATCTCCTCAGCCACCACCAGCTGCACGGCGTCGGGCCAGTACGTGCCGATGAGCGCCTCGGCGTAAGGCAGGTAGATCTTGCCGTCGACACCCATGCGCAGGTTGATGTTGTACGATATCATGCCCCAGGTCTGCGACGCTCCGTAACGGCATGCCACGCCGTGCAGGCGGCCGTCTTCGAGCGTGCGCTCCCCTGCGAGGTGCCACTTGCCCTCCCAGTCGAACGCCTCCTTGGCAGCGGCCATGCACGCGGACAGCGACGGCTCGGTCACTTTGACGTTCTTCATGATGACCTCGGAGACGTCCATCCCCAAGCTGTCGGCGATGCGCGCGAAGGC
Source organism: Gordonibacter sp. An230 (assembly GCF_002159915.1). Lineage (GTDB taxonomy): Bacteria > Actinomycetota > Coriobacteriia > Coriobacteriales > Eggerthellaceae > Rubneribacter. The sequence continues at coordinate 108,194 of NZ_NFJP01000008.1, read as the reverse complement.
CAGGTTGACCGGCTCGTAGTTCGGCTGCCCGGGATCAGCGGTGGTGCAGGCGCCGTTCGTCACGTAGTAGGCCATCTCGGAGTAGATGTTGGGGCTGACCGTCTGCTTGAAACCCTGCGCGTTCGGCGGCAGCACCAGATGCCCGTGCGTCTTGTCGCCGTAACCGCCGCGCGCGCCCGTCTGGTGCACGTTCTTCGACTGCACGGCCACCAGCGTGCCATCGTCTTTGAAGCCGATGCGCACAGTGAGGTAGGTTTGCGGGACGGCCGCGTCGAACGACTCGCGGCGGCTCTGCACGTAGCGCACCGGAACGCCCCCCAAGCGCTTCGACAGCACCGGAGCGAACTGCGCGCCGCGCTTCTCGACGAAGTCGCAGTACCGGGCGGCCATGTACGGCGAGAGCGCGCGGTACTTGTCCGCGTACGATCCAGCGCCCATGAAGGCCGACACGATGGGGCCGTTCGAGGGGAAGTGCGCATGGTTCGTGACATAGCACATCTTCTCGCCATCGGGGTTGCCCCAAGGATCGTTCGCCCAGTAGGAGAAGTACGCGGGCGGCATGGGCCTGAACTGGCTCCACATGGGACGCCCGTAGTTGATCACCTCGATATGGTCGGCCTCCTTGAAGCCGTCCTCGACGCACCCCTGCTCCCACTGCACCGCGGCCCCGAACGTGTTGCCGGTCATGTTGGAGTCGGGGTTCATCTCGGGGCGCAGGATGGGCGCGCCGGGCTTGGCGGCCTCGCGCGCATCGAGAACGAATGGCAGGACCTCCCACTCGACCTTGATCGCGGAAAGGGCCTTCTTGCAGATCTCCTCGTTGAGGGCCACGACGACGGCGCCCACCTCGTCGCCTTCGAACTCGGCCTCGTCGCCCAGAAGAGGGCTGCCGCCGAACTCGTAGTAGGACGGACGGTACTTGGGCATGCTGGCAAGCTCTTCGTCCTCATAGGTGAGCACGAGCTTCACGCCCTCGATCTTCTCGGCCTCCGACACGTCGAGGCTCTTGACCTTGGCATGCCCGTAGGGGCAGCGCAATGCCATCGCGGTGAGCGTGCCCTCCATCCACAGGTCGGTGGGGTACTTGGCCGCCCCCGACACCATGTCCCACGACTGGCGGCCGGGATGGCCCCAGGTTCCCACTACCTTGAAGTCCTCGCGGTCCTGGTTGGTTCCTTCGGGAACCCACGTGCTGGTCTCGCCCATCAGTTGCCTCCCTCGATCGCGGCCGCGGCCTCCTGAATGGCCTGCACGTGGCGAGAGTAGGTTCCACACCGGCAGATGTTGCCGGAAAGCTCCGCGCGTATCTGCTCCTCGGTGGGCTGGCCGTACTTCTCGATAATGTACTTGGCCACGGTGAACTGGCCAGGGGTGCAGTAGCCGCACTGCGCGGCGTCGTGCTTCGCGTAGGCTTCCACGAGCGGGCGCCATCTCTCGTCGGCAGCGATGCCCTCGGACGTCTCGATCTGCTTGCCCTGGCATTCCACGGCCAGCGTCGTGCACGAGAGCGCCGGCACGCCGTCGATGAGCACCGTGCACGACCCGCAACCGCCGCGATCGCACATCTCCTTCGCATTGCCGGTGAGCCCGACCGCTTTCAGCAGCGTCTCGCGCAGCGTCCAGTGAGGCTCCACCTGCACCTTGAACTCCGTGCCGTTGATGGCGAGCGTCGCGCACTCCGGCACCGCCGCTTCGGGATGCTCCTCCTCGAAGTGCTTGACGAGCGCATCGTAATCCGTGGTCTGCCGGCCGCATAGCGGGCAGGTGTACACGAAATCGGTGACGGTGATCGTCTCGGCGCGCGCTTCGGCCGGAGCGCCGAGGATCGAACCGATCCCCAGGCCGACCGCGCTGGCGGCGACGCCGGCCATGCCGCCGACTTTGAAGAAGTCGCGGCGTGAAACCTTTTGCGCCATACAGGTCCCTTCTTCTCGTTTCCGGTTTTCCACGCCTCAAACGATACCCGGCGCTTCGAACGCAGAACATTACCCGCATGGGTGAGAAGAAGGGTGAAACGAAGGTCAGATGACCCCTTCGTCGCGCAGCACGGCAACCGCCTGCATCTTCGAGTGCACGCCGAGCTTCGCGTACGCATTCGCCAAATGCTTTTTGACGGTGTCACGCGACACGAACAGGCGCTCGGCTGTCTGGGCCACCGTCGCCCCCGATGCAACGCAGCGCATGACGTCGAGCTCGCGTTCGGTGAGCGACGAGGACGCCGCTCGCTCCTTCGGGCGGAGAAGGGCCTCGACATAGGCCGCCAGCCGCGGATCGTGCAGCGCGGGCGCCAAACGCTTGGCCGCCGGGCGCAGGTAGGCTGCGTTCTGTGCAAGCGCCTCGCCGAGGCCGAACTCACGCGCCGAACGAACGGCCTCTTCAAGGTACACGAGGGCGCGAGCGGGACGGGCCGTCTTGTCCGAGAACGCAGCCGCAACCGCCAAGCCGTGAACGCGAGCAAGGCGCTCGGCACCGTCGATGGCATCGATGCCCGCGCACGCCTCCTCGTACCGCTCGGGCGCGAGATGGAAATCGAGCATCGCATGAAACACCGTCGTCTGGGAATCCTCGGCCGGCAGCGCGCAGCGTTCGAGCGCCTTGGTCCGAAAAGCCGTGCAATACGCTCGAACGAAATCGAGCGGCGGAAATCCCGAAAGCGCGCCGAGCTCGTCTTGGTCGAGAGCACGGAAAAACACCTGATCGGCCTCAGGGCGCCCGAGCCGGAAAAGCGCTTTCGCCTTCACGGTAGCCGCCTCCGCAACGCAGCTCTCGACCAATCCTTCCGCAGAAAGCTCTGCGAACTTGCCGTGCAGTTCGAGGGCCTCCTCGAACGAACCGCGCTCGTAGGCCGCAATCATCTTCGTCAAGTACGCGTAGGCCAGCATGGGCTTGTAGCGCCGCTCGCGCTCGTCGTACAACCCGAACGCGAGATCGGCGTAGTAGTCGGCTTCCTGCAGATACCCCAGGTTGGCGCATACGCGGGAGAGATTGCAGTACGCCGAGCACGAGAGGTTGGCGTTGTTGCAGCCTCGTTGGAGCTCAACGGCCCGCTCGAACGAGGCCTTCGCCTTAAGGGGCTCGGCATCGAACGACGATGCCCGTATTTGAAGCATCATCCCCCTCAGATAGAACTCCCGCTCCGGAAGGTGGGCGAGAGCCTCTTCCGCGCACGACCGCATCTCGTCGCGACGGCCCTTGAACGAAGCGAGGTAGGCCTTCTGGACGAGGCAGAGCGAGGACAAGGGATCCTCTTCGTCGCGCAGAAGCCCGACAGCCCGGCTCAAAAGCTGCTCAGCTCTTTCGAACCACCCTCTGAGCGCATACGGCATGCTGAGAACCGCGCACAAGCCAGGACGCTTTTCGATCTCCCCCTCGGGAAGACACGCCGCCCAGCGCACGAGCACGTGATGACTGTCGTCCATGTACAATGCCAGCCAGTTCTCCATGATGATCCGGCTCACACGCTCGACGTCGCCCAGTTCGGCCGATACCTCGACCGCGGCGTCGAGAAAACCGTTCTCCTCGTACCAATCGCCCGCCGCGCGCTTCACGCGCGCGAGCTCCTCAGGCTCCAGCGCGCGCAAGCGATCATGCAGCATGTCGTTCAGGAGGCGATGGTAGCGGAACCAATCTTCGCCCTGCTGACGCTCGAACCGCTCGATAAACAGATCGTTCGCAACGAGATAGGCCGTATGCTCGGCAACCTCGGCGCGCGGGAGGCCCGTGATGCGCTCAGCCAGCGGCAAGCAGAACGACTCCACCGCCGACGTGCGCACCAGGAAGCGCCGAGTGTCCTCGTCGAGCACCGAGAACACCTCCTCGAACAGGTACTCGCTCATGCCGCGCTGGGCTTGCTCGAGCGCCTGGTCCAGACCCGCCTGCGATCCACCGCCGCACAAAAGGGCTACGAGCTTGTCGCCGGTCGCCCACCCTTGCGTCGTCTTGCGGATCGTCTCCACTTCGTCGTTCGTCGGATGAACGCCTTTTTGCGCGAACAGGGCCCGCGTTTCCTCGAACGAGAACCGCAGGTCGGCCTCGGTCAACTCCCCCAGCTCGCCAACCACTTTCATCTTGGCCGTCGGGAACAGGAGGGGTCGTCGGGAAGCGATGACGAAGTGGGCGTTGCCAGGCAGGTGGCGAAGCAGGTAGCGCACGCTCTCGCGCACCTCATCGTCCTCCTGGACTTCATGGAAGTCGTCCAAAACGCAGACGAACGCATCCGCGAACTCTTCCATCTGGAGCAGGAGGGAGTCGACGATAGGCCGCATGTCGGCGAAGCCGTCTTCCAGCCTCACGTCGTCGAGGGCCAGGCAGATGCGCTCGTCTGCCGCACGCAGGGCAGTCGTGAGATGCAGCCAGAAGCGCTCGAGCGGCGCATCCTCGGCCTCGATGCGATACCAAGCAGCCGGCAGATCGGAAAGCGAGACGACCCATGAGGCGATCGCGGTGGTCTTCCCGTAGCCCGCCGCCGACACCACCGACGTCACCGGCCGCGTCAGGGTCTGCGACAGCTTCTCGCGCAACGCGGGCCGATCGACGATGGTCGACGGCACCGTCGGAACGCCCACCTTCGAAGGCAGGACGACCCCGCCTTTGCCTCTTTCAGCTTTCCCCTCGCGCACGCTGATTCCCCCGTCGTCTCGCGCCCTGACGCTTGCGCCCCTATTGTAGCAAAGCGAGCGCCCGCTTCAGCACGATGAGGGGCAGCTCGACGCATCCCCGCCGGGTGCGTCCGACCTCGAGCCCCTCCCACAGCCCCAGCACGTCTTCGAAGGCAAGTGCCTCGGCTTCGCTGACGCGCATCCCCTCCACGCGCTCCATGAGCGCATCGGCGCACGCCGTGCACAGCGTGCAGGCGTAGCCGTCGAACGCCGCGCGGGCGACCGCCATGCCGCCGTCGCGGCGCTCGAGGGCCACGCGCACTTCGAGGGCGTCGCCGCAGAACGGGTTGTCGCCCTCCCCCTTCGCGTCGTAGGCTCCCGAGAAGCCCTTGCGCGTCGGATGCGCGGCGCGTTCCACTATCCTCCCGTCGTCGATGCGCACGGCCCTCACGCCCTCCGCTCGACGAGACGCGCCACGGCGCTCAGCAGCGCGTCCACGTCCTCATCGTTCGAGTAGCCCGCGAAGCTGGCGCGCACGCTGGCCCGCGCGCCGAGGGCCGCATGGAGCGGCTTGGCGCAGTGGTGCCCGGCGCGCACGAGCACGCCCTCCGCATCGAGGGCTGCGCTCGCGTCATGGGGGTGCACGTCGTCCACCGTGAAGCTCACGAGCGAGGCGCTGGCGGGAGTCGGCCCGCCCAGCACGCGCACGCCCGGTAGCTCGCTCAGCCCGCGTTGCGCGCGTAAAGCCAATGCGGCCACGTGGCGACGCACCCTTTCCATGCCCGCCTCCTCCAGCATGCGCAGCGCCTCGTTCCAGGCAACCGCCGCGGCGATGGCGGGCGTGCCCGCCTCGAAGCCCTGCGGGCCGCAAGCGGGCACGTAGCCGCACGCGTCCACCTGCGCCACCATCCCGCCCCCTCCGAAAACGGGCCGCATGCGCTCGAACGCCCGGGGCGAGCATGCGAGCGCGCCGATGCCGGTGAGCCCCATCATCTTGTGCGCCGACAGCGCGTAAAAATCGACGGGCAGCGCGGCCAGGTCCACCGGCCCGTGGACAGCCGCCTGGGCGCCGTCGAGCGCCGTGAAGGCCCCCGCCAGGCGCGCGTCGTCCAAGATGCGGGCCAGGTCGGGCTGCTCCCAGCCGACGACGTTCGACTGCTGCGCCAGCGCTGCCAGCTTGGGGCCGCGCTCGGCGATGCGGCACCACTCACCGTAGTCGAGCTGTCCGTCCGCATCGACGGGTATCCAGGCGATCTCGACGCCGCGCCGCTCGGCCAGCATCTGCCAGCACACGATGTTGGCGTGATGGTTGTCCTCGGCCACGGCCACGACGTCGCCCGGGCCGAGCGCATGCTCCGCCCAGCCGAGCGCCGCCAGGTTGAGCGACTCGGTGGCGCCGTGCGTGAACACGACGCGCGCCGGATCGTCCACGCCCAGATGGGCCGCGAGGTGCTCCCGGGCGCACTCGTAGGCGTCGGTGGCCTCCTCTGCCAGCATGTGCGCGCCGCGATGGATGTTGGCGCAACTCGTATGGAGGAAGCGCGTCACGGCTTCGGTCACGCGCAGCGGCACGAGGGAGGTGGCCGCGCTGTCAAGGTAGACGAGCGGGCGGTCGCCGCCGCGCCCGATGCGGCGCTCGAGCACGGGGAACTGCGCGCGGTCGAGCGGCGTCGCGTCCGCCGCGGGCCTAGCGTCCATCGAGGATCGCCTCCTCGATGCGGGCGAGCTCGTCGGGCGTGTCCACGTCGTCGAGCACGCGCGCGTCCGCCGGCACGGCGCGCACGGCAATCTCCGGATGCGCACGCAGCATCGAGCGCGCCCCCTCGTCGCCGTCCAGCTCCTCGATCAGGGGGAAGCACGCCCGATCAAACAGGCAGGGGTTGCCGCGGCGAAGCGCATCCTGCGTGACGCACGCATGCACGCCGCCCGCCGCGTACGCGCGCAGCAGCGCGTCGAGGTGCTCCGCCTCCACGTAGGGCTGGTCGGCCACCATGACCAGCAGCAGGTCGTAGCCGTGCGCCGCGGTGAAGCGCGCCGCCGTGCGCACCGAGGTCGACTGCCCGCTTCTCCACGATGGGTTGTAGGCCTCGCGAACGTCGGCGCGCGCAATCGCGTCCGCCATATCGTCCCGGTACGCGCCCGTCACCGCCACGGCCTCCTCGGCTGCGCATCCGACAGCCGCTTTGAGCGCCCGCTCGAGCAGCGTCGAGCCTGCGAACGGCGCGAGCAGCTTGCACGAACCCATGCGCTTCGACTCCCCCGCCGCGAGCACGCAGACGCACGCGCGCGGAAACACCTGCATCGGCCCCTCCTTTCCTCGCTGCAAGCATAGGGGCTTCGATATCGGCGCGCATCACCCGAACGGGTAGTCTTCAGGGGGAGGTAGGCGTTTGACGGCCTGCGATCAACCGTGCCGGGCGCGGATCGAGCCCGCAGGGCGAAAACTGAGGAAGCCAGGCGAATTCCGTCGACGCGACCGGAGGCCCGATCCTTCCACGGTCTCCAAGCTCGCGAAACGAAGGCCTCCGGCCTCGCGTTCCGAGATCCCCCGATCCAGCGGGCGAGAAGCGCCCTTGCCTTGCGGCTTCATCGGCACGGAGGATGAAGGCCTGCAAAAAGGGTCCGCAGAGTTGCGGACCCTTTGGTCGGAAACGGTCGGGAATGCGGTTACTTGTCGCGCCCGTCGCCCATCTTCTCGGCGAGCGCCGCCTGGCCAGCGGCCAAGCGCGCGAGCGGCACGCGATACGGAGAGCAGCTGACATAGTCGAGCCCGATCTTGTGGAACGTCTTCACCGAATCGGGATCGCCGCCGTGCTCGCCGCACACGCCGCACACGAGATCGGGATTGCCCTCGTGCCCCAGCTCGACGCCCATCTTCACGAGCTTCGCCACGCCCGGGTCGATGGTGGCGAAGGGGTTGTACGGCAGCAGTCGCTCCGCCAAGTACTGTGGAACGAACTCGGCCTCCACGTCGTCACGGCTGAAGCCGAACGTCGTCTGCGTGAGATCGTTCGTGCCGAAGCTGAAGAAGTCGGCCTGCGTGGCGATCTCGTCGGCCGTCACAGCGGCGCGTGGCAGCTCGATCATCGTGCCCACCGGGATGTCGAGCTCCACTCCCTCCTCGGAGGCCACCTGGGCGATGACATCCTCGGCCACACGGCGCAGCTTCTCGAGCTCGGCCGTCACGGACACGAGCGGGATCATGATCTCGGGCTTGGGGTCGAGGCCCTCCTTCTTGAGCTGGGCGCAGGCGGTCGCGATGGCGCGCACCTGCATCGTCGGCAGAATGGGGTAGACGATGCCGAGGCGGCAGCCGCGCAAGCCCAGCATGGGGTTCGCCTCGCTCATGCCGTCGATCTGCTCCATGAGCAGGCGTTTGCGGGCGATCTCTTCCTTGTCGCCGCCCGTGGCCTCCAAGCGCGCGATCTCCACGTCAAGCGCCCGCGGACTCTCCAAGAACTCGTGCAGCGGCGGGTCGAGCAGGCGCACGATCACCGGCAGCCCGTCCATGGCGCGGAACATGCCGAGGAAGTCGCCTGTCTGCGCCTCGAGCAGCTCGCCCACAGCGCGCTCGCGCACGACCTCGTCCTCGTTCAGAATGAACGTCTGGATGATCTGCTTGCGATCACCTAGGAACATGTGCTCGGTACGGCAGAGCCCGATTCCCTCGGCGCCGAAGTTTCTCGAGAGCTCTGCGTCCTCGGGATTGTCGGCGTTGGCCCGCACGCCGAGCGCGCGGAACTCGTCGGCCCATTCGAGGATGGTGTCCAAATCGCCCGTCATCTCCGGCAGCACGAGCTCCACCGCGCCCAGGACGACCGTGCCGGTGGTGCCGTCGATGGAGATCATATCCCCTTCGCGGATAACGATGTCGGTGCCCGTGACGGCGGCCTGCTTGCGCTCCGCGTCGATCTTGAGCGCCTCGACGCCGCAGACGCACGGCGCGCCCATGCCGCGGGCGATGACGGCCGCATGGCTCGTCTTGCCGCCGTGCGAGGTGAGGATGCCCTCGGCGGCGATCATGCCGGCCAGGTCGTCGGGGTTCGTCTCCCAGCGCACGAGCACGCACTTGCGACCGGCCTCGGCGCAGGCCACCGCATCGGCAGCCGAGAACACGGCCTCGCCCACCGCGGCGCCCGGGGAGGCGTTGAGGCCCTTGGCGATGACGTCGTAGCTCGCGTTCTTGTCAAACTGCGGGTGCAACAGCTGGTCGAGCTGCTCGGGATCCACGCGCATGACGGCCTCCTCCTTGGAGATGAGGCCCTCCTTCTCCATCTCGATGGCGATGTGCAGCGCGGCGGCCGCGGTGCGCTTGCCCACGCGGGTCTGCAGCATCCACAGCTTGCCCTGTTCGATGGTGAACTCGATGTCGCACATGTCGCGGAAGTGGTTCTCGAGGGTGACGAACACCTCCTCGAGCTCGCGTCCGGCCTCCTCGAGACCGGCGACGTTTTTCAGATCGGCGATCGGCGAGGTGTTGCGGATACCGGCCACGACGTCCTCGCCTTGGGCGTTCACCAGGTAGTCGCCGTAGAACTCCTTCTCGCCGTTGGCGGGGTTGCGCGTGAACGCCACGCCCGTGGCCGAGGTGTCGCCCTTGTTGCCGAACACCATGGACTGCACGTTGACGGCGGTGCCCAAATCGTCGGCGATCTTGTTCTGCTTGCGGTACAGCGTGGCGCGCGGGTTGTTCCAGCTGCCGAACACGGCCTCGATGGCAAGCTTCAGCTGCGCCATCGGGTCCTGAGGGAACTGGACGACGCCGTCGACCACGAGCGCAGGATGCTCGTCGGCCGAGACGTTCTCGGAGAAGATCTTCTTGAACTCGGACACGAGCTGTGTGAGGTCCTCGGCGGTGAGGTCGGTGTCGGAAGCCGCGCCACGCATGTTCTTCATAGCGGTGATGGCGTTCTCGAACAGGTCGCCGTCGAGGCCCATCACCACGTTCGAGAACATCTGGATGAAACGACGATAGGAGTCCCAGGCGAACCGGGGGTTTCCGGTCTGCTTGATCAGGCCGTTGATGGACTGGTCGTTCAGACCCAGGTTCAGCACCGTGTCCATCATGCCGGGCATGGACATCGGCGCGCCGGAGCGCACGGACACGAGCAGGGGATCCTCGGCATCGCCGATCTTCTTGCCCATGCGAGCTTCGAGATCCTCGCGGTAGGCCTGGATGGTGTCGAGCGCGCCCTCGGGCCAGGTGTTGCCCGCATTGGCGTACTCCATGCAGGTCTGGCACGTGATGGTGAAGCCGGGCGGCACGGGCAGCCCGATATTGGCCATCTCGGCGAGGTTGGCGCCCTTGCCGCCGAGGATCGCCTTCATGCTCGTGTTGCCTTCGGTCACGTTGTTGCCCTCGGCGTCCTTGCCGAACGCATAGACTCGCTTGACTTCTTCGGTCACCTTTTTCTCCTTAACCGCTTGGTTGCAGAAACGCGCCCCGCCTCGTGCGAGCGGAGGCCGCTGCGGCCCGCCCGCGCGTCCGGCGAAGGATGGACGCTCTCGAATCGTAGCACAAAACCCTTCCCGCAGGATCATAGACGCGCCCTGCGGTAAACAAGCTGTGGCAGACGGCCCCTTTATGACCGAGCGCGACAGGCAAACGAGGCAACGCCACGCCCCCGAAAGCCGACGACCGCCCGACATCCGCGGGAACTTGGCTCCGCCCCGCTCTCTGCGCATCCCCTTGCCGCGATCAACGCAGAGCAGGGGTGATCGAAGGAGGATGGACGCGCTCGTAGTAGCGCAGTATCTCCTGAGCAGTCTCCTCCACGGCCCGGTTCTCCGTGTTGACGACGATGCACCCGAGCCTGCGCATGAGCGAGCGAGCCTTCTCAAGATCCTCGTACACGTACTCGGGATCGGCATAGCGCGATGCAACCCCGACAGCCCGCCCAAGGCGGCGCTGACGGATGCCGATGAGCACTTCAGCGGTCGTCATCAAGCCGAACAGACGCGTCCGATCCACGCTCTCCAATTCGGCGGGAGGCTCGGTGGACGGATCGAGCGGGATGTTCGCCACCTTGTAGCCCTGCTGGGACAGATAGATCGACGTCGGGGTCTTCGACGAGCGAGACACGCCTAGAAGCACGATGTCCGCCTGATGCAGCTCCTGCGGGTTGCGCCCGTCATCGTGCGCGATGGTGAACTCGATGGCCTCGATGCGCTGGAAGTAGTATTGGTCCGCCACGTGAAGGCCGCCGGGCTTCGTGGACGGCTCGCGGCCCGTCATGCGCGAGATGGCCCCGATGGCGTCGGTGACCAGGTCGACGGCCACGATGTCGTCGCGCTCGGCGGCGTAGGCGGCAAGCTGGCGCGACAGCACGCGGTCGACGAGCGTGTAGAATATGAGCATGCGCCCGTCTCCGATGTTGCGCGCATGGACGGCCCCGTGCTCGTCGATGAACCGGCGGATCTCCTCGAACGTGCGCACCTTCGGCAGCACCTCGATAGTGGGATTCGTGACGCCGAACTGGGCGGCGGCCGCACGGGCCACCGCCTGGGCGGTGAGCCCCACCGAGTCGCTGATCACATGGATCGTGGGCAGCTCGGTGGAGCTTCCATAGGCGATGAACTCCGACATGCTACTTGCCCTTCGCCATCTTGCCGAAGTCGGCCACGCCCTCGAACACGGCCACGAAACGGTTGAGCAGGCGCAGGCGGTTCTCGCGCAGGGCCCGGTCCTCGTCCATGACCATGACGCGCTCGAAGAACAGGTCGACGGGCTTGCGCAGGCTTGCGAGCTCGGCGAGAGCGGACGGATAGTCGTCGGCGGCCAGCGCGCGCGCCACGCGGCCCTCGGCTTGCACGACCGCGCACGACAGCGCATGCTCCACTTCGGTGAGCAGGGCCTCGTCCACCTCCGCGCCGAGCGACGCGTCGCGCAGGTTGTTCGCGCGGGCGTAAGCCGTCGCCAAATCCGCGAACGCGTCGGGGTCTCCCTCGCGCGCGGCATCGAGCGCACGCACCCGCGACACGAACTCGACGGGCTCCCGAACGCCCGCGGCCAGAACCGCGTCGATCGCGTCGGGCGCGCGCCCCTCGTCGCGCAGCAGCACTTTCGCCCGTGCGACGAAGAAGTCCGCCACCTCATCGCGAACGACCTGCGCATCGAAGGCCACGCCTTGGCGCGCGTAGGACGAGAGCGCCTCGTCGATGGCGCGCAGAAGCCCGATACGAAGCGGCAGCGCCTCGTCGAGCAGCATGGACAGGATGCCGAGCGCGCTGCGCCTCAGCGCGAACGGATCTGACGAGCCCGTGGGCCCCTGGCCCACGGCTATTAGGCCGCAGATGGTGTCGAGCTTGTCGGCCATGGCCACCACGCGTCCCGCAGCGGATGCCGGCAGCTCATCGCCGGCGAAGCGAGGGCGGTAATGGTCGGCGATGGCGCGCGCGACCTTCTCGCCCTCGCCGCACGCCGCGGCGTAGTAAGAGCCCATGACGCCCTGCACGCTCGTGAACTCCACGACGGCGCTCGTCACGAGATCCGCTTTCGCGAGGTGCGCGGCGCGCTCTGCGTCGGCCGCATCGGCCGGGGAGAGCCCCGCATCGGCCGCGAGGTGCCGCGCGAGCGCCGTGATGCGCTCGGCCTTCGCGCGCATCGTGCCGAGCGACTCCTGGAACACCACCTCGTCCAAACGCTCCACGTAGGCCTCGAGCGGACGCTTGAGGTCCTCCTCGTAGAAGAACTTCGCGTCGGACAGGCGCGCGCGGACAACGCGCTCGTTGCCGTCCACGATGGTTGAGGCGCACGCCGGATCGCCGTTGCTCACCACGATGAAGCGGTTCGTCAGCTTGCCGTCCCCGTCGTAAAGCGGAAAGTAACGCTGGTGCATGAGCATCGCGTCCACGATGATCTCCTCGGGCACCTGCAAGAACTCCTCATCGAACGCTCCTGCGAGCACGGTGGGCTGCTCGCAGAGGTTCACGACTTCCAGAAGCGTCTTCTCGGGCAGCTCGGCATGTGCGCCGCACTCCTGCTCGACGCGGGCCACGCCCTCGCGGATGGCCCGTTCGCGCGCTCCCTCGCTCGTCACCACGTGAGCCGCTTCGAGCACGTCCAAAAGCGCGCGCGCCGTCGGCACTTCGTGCGGGCCGGGCGCGAGGAAGCGGTGGCCGCGCGTCAGGTTGCCGGCCTCGAGGCCCGCGAAGCGCACGGGGACGACGCGCTCGTCGAGCATCGCCACGATCCAGCGCACCGGACGCGAGAAATACTCGCTCGTCGAGCCCCAGCGGCACGACTTCGGCCACGAGATGCCGACGATCACGCCCTCGAGCACCTCCGGCAGAAGATCGGCGGCGTCGCGCGCCTCCACGCGGCGCGTAGCGAACACGTGCTCGACGCCCTTCTCCTCGCGCACCTCGAGCGAACCCACGTCAACGCCTTTGCCGCGGGCGAAGCCGACGGCGGCCTTCGTGGGATTGCCGTCGGCGTCGAAGGCGATCTTGACCGAGGGGCCGCGGAACGTCTCCGTAAGGGCCTCGGTGCGCTCGGCCACGTCCTCGACGATGGCGACGAGGCGGCGCGGCGTCGTATGGACGGTTACCTCGCCATGCAGGATGCGCACGGCGTCGAGCGCGTCAGGAACGAGGCGGGCCAGCTGAGCGGTCGCGCGATGCAGGTCGAAGGCCGGGATCTCCTCGGTGCCGATCTCGAACGCGAGCGTGTGCAGGTTACTCACGGCCGTCCTCCTTCCCCGCCGCTTCCGCGGCGGACTCGCCCTCCTCGGCGGGCACGATGCCCACCACGTGCTCCATGTAGCTCGCACAGCACGCCTTCGCGAGCGTGCGCACGCGCAAGATGTAGGCCATGCGCTCGGTGGCCGATATCACGCCGCGCGCATCGAGCAGGTTGAAGGCGTGGCAGCACTTGAGCACGCTGTCGTAGGCCGGCAGCGGCAGGCCCGCCTCGAGCGTGCGCAGGCACTCGGCCTCGCGGTCGTTGAACTCCTGGAACAGGAAGTCGGTGTCGGCCACCTCGAAGTTGTAGCGCGAGTACTGGCGCTCGTTCTCGAGGTACACGTCGCCGTAGGTGAACACGACGCCGTCCGCGCCGCGGCTCCACACGATGTCGAACATGCTGTCCACGCCCTGGATGTACATGGTGAGACGCTCGAGGCCGTAAGCGATCTCGACTGGCACGGGCGCGCACTCGAAGCCGCCCACCTGCTGGAAGTAGGTGAACTGCGTCACCTCCATGCCGTCGATCCACACTTCCCAACCCAGCCCCCACGCGCCAAGGGTGGGGCTTTCCCAGTCGTCTTCGACGAAACGCACGTCGTGCGCGTCCACGTCGATGCCGATGGCGCGCAAGGATCCCAGGTACAGCTCCTGGATATCGTCGGGCGAGGGCTTCATGAGCACCTGGAACTGGTAGTAAAACTGGGTGCGGTTCGGGTTCTCGCCGTAGCGGCCGTCCGTGGGGCGGCGGCAGCCCTGCACATAGGCGGTGCGCCACGTGTCGGGACCGAGCGAGCGCAGCGTGGTGGCCGGGGCGTTCGTGCCGGCGCCCACCTCGTTATCGTAGGGCTGCAGGATGACGCAGCCCTGATCGGCCCAGTAGCGCTGCAGGTTCATGATGACGTCCTGGAACGTCGGCGTGGGTCGTCCTTCGGCTCGGTCGCGCCCCCCGTGCGCTGATGCGGTGTGCGTTGCCATGGTTCTCCTTGTCTCGATCAAACCCGTCGCCCTCGACCTTGCGCGCTAGTCGAGGAGCTTGAAATCGTTGAGCGGCCAGTACACGAGCGCCCCCCGGCCCGTCACGGACGAGACGGGGACGGCGCCGAAGAAGCGGGAGTCCTGGGAGTTCGTGCGGTTGTCGCCCATCACCCACACGTGCCCCTCGGGCACCGTGTAGGGGTAGACCACGCCGCCGGCCAGCCGGTACGACGGCTTCCCGTCGACGTAGGGCTCCGAGAGCGGCTCGCCGTCCACGTACACGAGCCCGTCCTCGTCGTTGATGTCGACGGTCTGCCCGCCCACGGCGATGCAGCGCTTGATGAGGATGCGGCCCGGGATCTCGGGGTCCTTGAACGTCACGATGTCGCCCGGCTCGGGGTCGCGGAAGAGGTAGCTCACCTTCTCGGCGAACACCATGTCGCCGGTCATGATGGTCTCCTCCATGGAGCCGGAGGGTATCTCGTAGGCCTGGAACACGAACGTGCGCAACAGCCACGACAGCACGAAGACGAAGGCCACCATGACGAGAAGCCCGAGAAGCGTCCTGAGAATGCCCGGACGCTGTCGAACGGCGTGCTGACCGGAATCCATGAGGTATGTCTATCCTTTCGACGCGGGCGGAGCGCCCGGCTGAGACCACGAGAGCATATGATAGCGCGTCCGCGCCATGTGTTCGCCACGTTCGACAAAGTTTGCAGAAATTCCCGATCATCCGGCGAAAAGGCAACAGCATGCGACGCTCGCGGCGAGCATGGTTTCCCTCAGCCGAGCAAAGCCATCGGCACTCGGCGGCGCGGTAGGCCGGACAACGGGCGGAAAGGGCGCGATCTCGCCGCCTCTCCGAATCGACCCAAAAAGCCCCGAGGCTGCTCTTCGAAAGCGCTCATCCGATCTTTGGAGTGCGGCAAGCCCGTCCGCCCCACCAAGCTGGCAACGATTCGGCGCGTTCCACCTTGCGCGTCACGAAAGCAAGCGCATCTCGTCAAACGGCCACAGTACGACCAAGCCGCGCGCCTCCACCGTCGACACGGGGACGGCGCCGAAGAAGCGGGAGTCCTGGGAGTTCGTGCGGTTGTCGCCCATCACCCACACGTGCCCCTCGGGCACCGTGTAGGGGTAGACCACGCCGCCGGCCAGCCGGTACGACGGCTTCCCGTCGACGTAGGGCTCCGAGAGCGGCTCGCCGTCCACGTACACGAGCCCGTCCTCGTCGTTGATGTCGACGGTCTGCCCGCCCACGGCGATGCAGCGCTTGATGAGGATGCGGCCCGGGATCTCGGGGTCCTTGAACGTCACGATGTCGCCCGGCTCGGGGTCGCGGAAGAGGTAGCTCACCTTCTCGGCGAACACCATGTCGCCGGTCATGATGGTCTCCTCCATGGAGCCGGAGGGCACCGCGTAGGCGCGCCCCACGTACGCAAGCGTCAGCCACGACAGCAAGGCGACGAAGCCCAGCCATGCGAACGAGTTGAGAAAGCGGCGCGGTAGGGCGGGCCTTTGCATGGCGACATGCTTTCCGGAGTTCATCAGCTGAGTGCATCCTTTCGAAGCGGACACGGCGACCAATCGGGAAACAAGGCTCATGATAGCGCACCGCCGCGATGCGATCGAGCGGAATTGCGAGGGTGCGGGCATGCGCAAAAAAACGGACCGAGAGATAAGCGAGGGACCCCCTTCGACCGTTTCCCCAAACGGCACAGGCTCGACACCGCCCCTGCCGGACAGCTTTTTTCGGCAGATCAGGGGCTCATCCCCTCCAAGCACGCCGCGTAAAGCCGACAGGCCGCTGTGTCGCGAGGACGGCGAGACTCACCACCCCTCGTCGACGGACAGCGCGGCATCCCACGCGCTTACCCAACCGCTCCGCATGAAATTCCCCATCGCAGTCCGACCGCGCACTGAAACTCTCGCGACGTCTTTCGAGCGGTCGATGCGCGGCGCGCTTTAGCGAAGCGCGACGCCTACGCCTCGGCCGCCGTCCCCAGCGCTTCGAGCAGCTCGAGGTCGGCGCTCGAAAGCTCCGCACGCTCCAAGAGGTCGGGGCGCAGGCGCGCGGTGCGCTCCAAGCTCCGCTCCCGACGCCAGCGCGCAACAGCCGCATGGTCGCCCGACAGCAGCACCGGAGGCACGTCCATGCCGCGAAACGTCGCCGGGCGCGTGTACTGGGGGTATTCCAAAAGGCCGTCAGCGAAGCTCTCGCCGAGCGCTCCCGTCTCGGCGCCCAGCACGCCGGGGAGCTTCCGCACGGCGGCGTCGATGACCACCATGGAGGCAAGCTCGCCGCTGGTCAGCACGTAGTCGCCGAGCGAGATCACGCGGTCGGCCAGCGCGTAGGCGCGCTCGTCGATGCCCTCGTAGTGGCCGCACACGAACAGCAGGCGCTCCTCGCGCGCGAGCTCGCACGCCACGGCGTCGTCGAAGGGCTCGCCGCACGGCGAGAGGAACACGGTGGTCGGGCGCGGGCCCGTGCTCGCGATGGCGTCGTGCGCCTCGAAGATGGGCTCGCACTTCATCACGAGGCCGTCGCCGCCGCCGTAGGGATCGTCGTCGGTGGTGCGATGGCGGTCGTGGGTCCAATCGCGCAGATCGTGCGCCTTGAACTCGAGGATGCCCTTCTCCTGGGCTATGCGCATCATGGAGGAGCCCATGACGGAGGCGTACATGCCGGGGAACGTCGACAGCGTTTCGATGATCATGGGGCAGGTCCTTTCGTCGGCGCAAGCTACAAGTCGAGCAGGCCGTCCGGCACGTCGACGTCGATTCGACGCGCATCTTCGTCGACGCTCACGACGAAGGCGTCGACGAAGGGCACGAGCGATGTGCGCCCGTCGGGCCGTTCGACGGAAAGCAGCGTCTGGCCCGGCCCCTCCACCATCTCGGCCACAAGGCCCACGCGCCCTGCGCGCGCATCACGCACCTCGAAGCCCTCGAGCCCCTCCCCAGGAGCGACGAGCGCGTCCTGCGGAAGGTCGGCACGCCGCACAAGACAGCAGCAACCGGCGAGGCGCTCGGCGACCTCGATGGAATCGACCCCCTCGAACGTCACGAGAAAGGCACCCTTCGCCTGCTCCTGCACTGAAACGACCCTCGCTCGGCGCGGCGCGTCGAGCTGCGGCGGGACGAAAGCAACCTCGAGCCCCTCTCGCAGCAAAAAAGGAAGGCCCGGCGCGCTGCGCGCGACGAGCCCCCCGATCAGGTTTTTCGGCTTGGCCAACTCGGCCACGTTCGCCCACGCGCGCATCTAGTCGAGAAGCTCCACTTCGACATGGGCACCCGTGCGCGAGGCAGCTGCGCGAGCGAGCGTGCGGATCGCCTTGATGACCCGGCCCTGGCGGCCGATGACCTTGCCGGCGTCTTCTTCGTTCACGCGCATCTCGACAAGGATCGACCCGTCTTCGGCATCGCTTGCCGAGATATCCAGATCGTCGGGGAAATCGACGAGGGGACGAACGACCGACTCGACGAGGCCGACGATGTCTTCGGTCTGCTCGGCCATAGGGCTAGGCGTTCTCGCGAGCCCGCTTGAGCAGCGCGGCAACCGTGTCGGTCGGCTGCGCGCCGTTCTTGATCCACTGGTCGACCTTGTCCATGTCGAACTTCACCATGGAGGGCTCGACGCAGGGATTGTAACGGCCCACCTCTTCAATGAAACGCCCGTCTCGCGGGCTGCGCGAGTCGGCGACGACGATGCGGTAGTAGGGGCGCTTCTTCGCGCCGTGACGAGCGAGGCGGATTTTGACTGCCATGAAGTTGAACTCCTTTTTTGCTTCTTGCCTTCGATTAGACGCTCGACGCCGCGATCCGCAGCGTAGCGAAAACAGTAATTGCTTATGATACGACGTGAACGGCCGTTTGACAAGCTGGTTACCGAACAGAATTGTAGCGAAACGAACCAAGCCGGCCAACGCCGAGGCCGCGCATCCTCGAAAAGCCCACGTTTGGAAACGCGCGAGCCGCCCGACCGGGCGGCAGCCGCTAACCTCAACAAGCACGCCATGCGGGAACCGTGCTCTTGTAGTAGATGCGAACGTCCTCGTAGTCGCCCATGAAATTCGCGAAGCCGCCGGGGATGGTTCCGACGTGCGCGAAGCCCAACCCCTCGCAAAGACGGATGGCGGGCTCGTTTCCGGCCGCCACGGCATTGAGCTGCAGGCCTCGGAAGCCCTTGCGCGCCGCCTGCGCGAGCGAGTCCTCCACGAGGGCACGGCCCAGACCGAGACCGCGCACGCTCGACGCCACGGCGTAGCTCGCATTGCCCACGTGCGCGCAGCGTCCCACGTCGTTCGGACGGAGCACGTACAGTCCCATGACCCTTCCATCGAGGTCGGCCACCACGGAAAGCGTCTGGGCCGCGAAGAGTTCCTCAGCCTCCGCATGCGTGAGCGGCTCGATCTGAGGGAAGGCCTCGCCACCCTCCACGACCTCGTTCCACACCTTGAGCATTCCCGCGACATCCTCTTCGCGGTACGGCCGGATCTCCAGGGCCATGGGCGCATCCTTTCTCGCGGGCTTCGCCATGTGCGGCGCCAGTATAGCAGAGGGCGCCGCGCCGTCCATGCGGCTCGGCGGCAACCGTCGGATGCGGGAGGGAGGAGGACCCGGGGAGGTTGGCG
This sequence comes from Gordonibacter sp. An230, assembly GCF_002159915.1. Taxonomy (GTDB): domain Bacteria; phylum Actinomycetota; class Coriobacteriia; order Coriobacteriales; family Eggerthellaceae; genus Rubneribacter. The sequence goes on along the minus strand of NZ_NFJP01000008.1, from coordinate 89,302 downwards.
GAGCCGCCCTACTCGGCCACCAGCTCGCGCACGTCCACGCGCCTCACTTTTCGGGCGCTCGCGTAAGCGGCGATCAGGAACACGAGCGCGAGGCCGAGGGTGAGGCCGCCCACCATGAGCGGGTTTGCGTCGATGGCGAACCGCGACACGCCGAACAGGCCGAACAGCTGCCCCATGAGCCAGCTGCCGCCGAGCGCCGCCGCCGTCGCGCCCAGCGCGCAGCCGACGAAGGCCACGAGGAAGAAGCGCAGCGCGAACTGCAGGCGCAGGGCGCGCGACGTGAAGCCGAGCGCGCGGTAGACGCCCAGGTCGTGGCGCTCGGCCGTGAGCATACGCCCGATGATGAGCGACACGGCCAAAAACGCGAGCGTTGCCGCGACGGCCGCCATCGCATAGCCCATGGCGGCGAACAGCTGCTGGATGAGATCGATTATACTGCCGGTGTCGGCGAACATGCCGGTCGCGCGCGTGTCCACCGCATCGCCGAACCGCGCTTCGACGACGGCGCGCGCATCGTCGGCGGCATCGGGGTCGGCCAGCTGGTACTGGCGCGACGGCTCGGCGGCGTCCTCGGCGGTTCCGGCCAGGTCGCGCACTCCGTCGTAGGTGAGGATGGTGCCGTAGCCTGCGTTGAACATGGCGGAGAGCAGCCCGCACACCACGAACCGGCGCTCCTTCCCGTCCGCGCCGTCCACAACGAGCTCGTCGCCCACTCGCAGATCCATCGACTTCGCCAGGTTGACGCCGACGAGCGCCTCGTTGTCGTGCTCGGGCAGACGGCCCTCCGTCACGCCTTGCACGAGGGTTAGGTCGCTCAGACCTGCGAACGAGCGACCCTCCCCGCCGAAGTTCACCATGGCGAACGCCTCCTGCCACGACTTCTCGATGGGGCTCGTCTCCTCGATGACGCGCTCGACTTCGGCTATGTCCACGTCGGGCGACGCGAGGGTGATCGACAGATCGCTCTCCCACATGCCGAACGCGTCCTGCGCCGAGTTCTCGCCGCGCAGCGTGCCGCCGATGCCGAACACGAGCACGATGAACGCGCACAGGACGCACGCGCACCCTGCGAGCCCCACGTAGCGCCGCTTCGCCGACATGATGGCGCGCACCGCCAGCTGCAAGCTCAGATGGCTGCCGCCCAAGGGACGCTCGCCGCGGCTGCGGAAGCGCACGTCGGACGTTCCGCCGCGAAACGCCACGAGCGGCGAGATGCGCGCGAGCTTGGCCGTCTTGAGCGCGACGACCGCCGCCACGAGCGCGAGCAGCACGGCCAGGAGGGCTATCGCCGCCGGCGGCGGGGCGGCGTTGCTCGCCAGCACGCAGGTGAGCTGGGCGAAGAACGGAAGCGCAAAGGGCACGAGGACAGATCCCAGCGCAAGTCCCGCGGCGAGTCCCGCCAGGCTCACGCCCGCGTACTCGACGACCAGCATGCCGCGCAGCGCGCGGTTCGGCAGGCCGAGGGCCTTGAGCGTGCCGTAGTCGGCGTAGCCCTCCTCGATGGAGGTCGACACCGTGTGCGTGCAGATGATGAGCGCTATCGCGAACAGAAGCAGCGCGAACACGCCCATGACGGCGCCCCCGATGACCACCACCATCATCGCGTAGCCCACGAGCGTGTCGGAGGCGAACATGCCCGTCGCAGTGTTTGCCCATGCGACCTCCTCGGCGAGGATACGCACGAGATCCGCGCCGGTCAAGCCCGCTTCGCGCGCGTCGTCGGACAGGTGCGCATTCATCTCGGCCATACGGTAGGCGGCGAACTTCGCCTGCGAGGCGAAGGGGTCGGCCGGAGCCTCGACCAGAGCTGCGGCCTCGTCGACAAGCGACCCCACCTCGTCGTAGGCGCTCTGCGCCACCACGAAGCGCTTCATCTCCAGAAACGGCGTGCCGAGCTGCGGGTCCTCGAAGAAGCCCGCGATGGTGAAGCAACGCGCCTCGTCGCCCACGAGCACCTCTAGCTTGTCGCCTTCCTGCACGCCGGGAGATGCCTTGAGAGACACCGGAACGTAGACCTCGTCTGGCCCGGGCTCGGGCGTATCGTCGGAAAGGCGCATCCCGTCGTCGGAGAGCAGACGGAAATCGAGGGCGTCGCCCCAAGCCACGAGCGCGGTGCCCGAGGTGGGGTTCTCGCCCACGGCCTCGCCGTCCGCGCCATAGAACCGCACGGGAACGGAAAGCGCGCCGTTCAGACGGATTTCGCCCACCTCGGGTAGCGCCTCGATCTCAGCGACCACCTCGCCATCGATATTCGCCGCCACGTCGACGGCGTACACGTCGCCCGCTTCGATCTCGGCAAGGGCCGCTTCCTCGCGGGCGTTGAGGTCTGCGTACATGCTCACGGTGAACGAGAGCGCGGCGGCCGTCAAGGCCATGAGCAGGAAGATGCCGGCGAACGAGGCCCTACCCCGCTTGAGGCCGGCCGCGACGAGCGTTCGCATGAGCGCCATGACGTCCACCCCCTACCAGGCCAGCGACGACAGCCAGGCATTCACCTGGGCGTCGCGGGCCTTGAGGTAGGCGGCGTCGCCTTGCGTGCGGAAGGCGGGCAGGTCGAGCTCGCCCTTGATCGAGCCGTCCTCCAGGTACAGCACGCGGTTCGCGCGCAGAGCGCATAGCACGTCGTGGGTGACCATGCAGATGGACTGGCCGCTGCCGTTCAGCTCGCAAAGCAGCGAGAGCACCTCGGGCGTGTTCGCGCGGTTGAGGGCACCGGTGGGCTCGTCGGCGAACACGATGTCGGGGCCGTTCACCACGCTGCGCGCCACGGCGCAGCGCTGCTGCTGGCCGCCGGATGCCTGGCTGGGAAGGTGGTGGGCGTCCTCCGCGAGGCCCATGCGCTCGATGAGTGCGCTCGCGGCCGCCCGCGTGTCGGCTGGCGCGCGGCCGTCCTTCAGGTAGCCGGGCACGGCCACGTTCTCGAACAGCGTGAGGTTCGACACGAGATGCGCCTGCTGGAACACGAAGCCGAAATACTGCGCGCGCAGCTCGGCCATGTCCTGCTCGCGCAGGCTCGTGATGCTCTTGCCCCGGTAGAGCACGTCGCCCGCCGTGGGGGCGTCCATGCCCGACAGGCAGTAGAGCAGCGTCGACTTGCCCGAGCCCGACGGTCCCATGATGGCGGTGAAATCGCCTTCGTAGAGCGTCAGGTCGACGTTGCTCAGCACGTGGGATTGCACTCCGTCGGCCGCGTAGCTCTTGCACAGCCGCTCGGTTTGGATGATGGGTTCTTTCATGATGCCCTCTCGTCTCGCTTGGTCTCTGGAAGGCATCGTAGCCGTGCCAACATTAAGGAGTCTTTAAGGTTCGAGGGGGAATTCGACCCGAACGCGCAGACCCGGCTCTGCGTCCTCGAGGCTTAAGCTGCCGCCCATCTGCCCTACCAGGTGGCGCACGATGAACAGGCCGAGGCCCGCTCCAGGGGCGTCGTGCGCGTTGGAGCCGCGGTAGAAGCGGTCGGCGACGAAAGGCAGGTCCTCCGGCGGGATGCCGGGACCGTGGTCTCGCACGCGCACGCAGTAGGCGCGCGCGGCGGTGTCGAAGACGCCCTCCACCTCCACGCCTGCGCCGGGCGCGTACTTGGCGGCGTTCGCCAGCAGGTTCTCCAGCGCCTGCTCGAGGCGCTTCGGATCGTGGGACACCCGCGCCTCGTCGACCCGGCCGAGCGCCACGTTGCCCGTCACGCCGAAATCCGCGACCGCCTGGCGCACGGTGCGGGCGATGGGCGCGTCCTCGCAGCGCACTTGGATGCGGTCGAGGTCGGCGAGCGCGTGGAGGAACAGGTCGTCGGTGAGCGAGGTGACCTCGTCGCACTTGCGCGCGATCGTGCGCGCGTAGCCCTCGCGCTCCTCGTCGTCGCGCGCGAGGCCCAGCTCGAGCGCCTCTGAGTAGGCGCGGATGGACGCGATGGGCGTCTTGATATCGTGCGAGAGCGCCGCCATCGCCGTCTTGCCCTGCTCCACGGCCTCGGCCTCGGCGGCGCGGGCACGCTTGATCTCGGCGCGCATGTTGTCGAACGCCCAGGTGAAGCGTCCGAACGGGTTGCTGCGCTCGTAGGCGAGCGGAGCGTCGAGGTTGCCCGCCGCCACGTCCTGCGCGAACGCCTCCAACCGCATGAACGGACGCACGACGCTGACGTGAAGGTAGACGACGACGCCCCACACGACCGCCGCCCCGAGCGCGGCGAGCGCCCAGACCAGAGCGATGGGGAGGCCGCCCCTCACGTCGGTAGCCGTGCGCAGCGCCTCCTGCGCGCGAGAGAGCGCGGCGTCGGCGGCCTCCGCGTCCGCGCCTTCGGGCAGCTCGGCGCGGGCCGCGTTCAGCTCCACGGTCTGCGCCCGCATCTCGGCGGCCGGCCCGTCGCCCGCGAGCAGGGCCGTGGCCGCGAGCGCCGCCAGGACGAGGACGAGCGTCGCAGCGACGGCGATGCCGACGAGCCGTCGCGCGATGCGCGCGCCCTCGCGGGAGGCCGCCGTCACGACGCGCCGCCCTCGGCGTCGAAGCGGTAGCCCCGCCCGCGCACGGTCTTGAAATAGGCGGGATGCGCCGGATCGTCCTCGAGCTTCGCCCGCAGCCAGCTCATGTGCACCGAGACCGTCTGCGGCTCCACCTCCGAGAACGCGCCCCACACCTCGGCCAGCAGGCGCTCCTTCGACACGGCCTCGCCCTCGTGCGCCATGAGGAACCGCACGAGCGCGAACTCCTTGGGCGAGAGCGCAACGGACTCGCCGTCCTTCAGCACCGCGCCCGCCCCCTCGTCGAGGACGAAGGGCCCGGCCGAAAGCGCAGCGCCCGCCGCTCCCCCGCCCGCTCGCCCACATGACCGCCTGAGCAGCGCGTTCACGTGGGCCAAGAGCTCGCGCAACGAGTAGGGCTTCGGCAGGTAGTCGTCCCCGCCCGTGTCGAGCCCGACGATGCGGTCGGTCTCGCTCGTGCGCGCCGAGGCGAACACGATGGGCACGTCGCTTGCGCGCCGCAGCGCCGCGCACGCCGCGAACCCGTCGTCGCCCGGCAGGTTGATGTCGAGCAGCACCAGGTCGAACGCACGAGCGGCAAGGACGTCGTAAGCCTCCTCCGCGCTCGCCGCGCGCTCGACCGCGAACCCCTCGCTCTCCAGGTAGCGTGCCACGATGGCGGACAGGTCCGCATCGTCGTCGACTATGAGTATGCTCGGCATCGCACTCCCTTCCCCTTCCCGGTCGGACAAATAAGGACAAATAAGGGACGGTTCTTTTTTGTCTTGCGAAACAGCATCACAACCGGAGAAGCTGCTTGCGCCATGCTTCGACAACTCCTTTGCCCAAGCCGGTTATTCGAGCGACTTGCCGAATGGACGAGCCCTGTTCGAGAAGCCCGCAGACAGCTCTGCGCTGCTCCTCTTTCGGCAGCCTCTGGAACGCACCGGACGAGGAAACCCCGCTCGCCTCCTTCAGAACCTCCATCGCCTCTTCATCGCTCAGACGCGGCTTACGTCCCTTCCGCGTCGCAGGAAAAGGCTCGAGGCGCTCCTTTCCCGCATGCTCAGCCTCCGCGATCTCCTCACGCGGCACGATATCGAACAAATTCGATTCGTCCACGAGACTGTCCGCGCAGCCTAACCGCCCGCAACTGCTCCATTTGTACTGCTCGGCGCTGGAGCATAGCCCCGCTTTGACAGGATTGTCATGAATGTAGCGCAAGACGGTTATGAAATATCCATCATCCTCTACTGGCTCGCTTTTGAAACGATCCTGAAAGAGATGCCCGCTTCGATCGTGCCTCTGATTGAATCGATACGCATACGAGACCCCTATGCGCTGGATGACCCGCGACAGAGAGACGTCTTGCTCGCCGAGAAGGAGATGAACATGATTGCTCATCAGGCAATAGGCATACAAAACGAATGGGCTTTCCCGCTTCACGCGCGCAAGTATCTTCAAGTAAAGGGCAAAATCAGCGTCGTCTTCGAAAATTCGCTGCTGGTTGATCCCTCTTGCAAGCACGTGGTAAATGCCGCTCGCGCTTTTCTTCCTCGCAGCCCTAGGCACGTTCGCCTCCTCATGGCCATTCTCCTGCTCTGACGGGGGCAGCAAGATGACAAAAAGGAACCGTCCCTTATTTGTCCTCCATCATGTCCTGGAGCTTTTTCAAGTCGGCCATGCTCATGCCTCCCATGCCGGGCAAACCCATGCGGCGCCGTCGACCCTTCTTGCCCTTTCTGCCCTTCTTGCCGCCCTGCATGTCCTCCACGGCGGGCATCATCTTCTTCATCATCTTCTTGGCTTCGTTGAACTTCCTGATCAGTTGGTTCACATCCGAGACGGTCACGCCGGCGCCGGCCGCGATGCGGGCGCGTCGAGATCCGTTCAACAGATCGGGCTTCTCGCGTTCAGCCTTGGTCATAGAGTTGATGATGACCTCCATATGGTCGAGCGCGCCTTCATCCACCTGGCCTGCCGCCATGGCCTTGTCGCCGCCCGGCAGCGCAGAGACGAGCTTCGCGATGCCGCCCATTTTGCGGATCTGACGGTTCATCTCGATGAAATCGTTCAGATTCAGGTTCGCGCGCATCATGCGCTCTGCCTGCTCCTGCTCGATCTCCTCCTGCTGCACCTTGACGGCGCTCTCGATGAGGCTGACCACGTCGCCCATGCCGAGGATGCGTTTCGCCATGCGGTCGGGGTGGAACTCCTCGAGCGAATCGGGCTTTTCGCCTGACGAGACGAACTTGATGGGCTTGCCCGTGACCTCCCTGATGGAAAGCGCACCGCCTCCCCGAGCATCGCCGTCCATCTTCGACATGATCACGCCGTCGAAGTCCACGCGCTCAGCGAAGGCCGCAGCAACGTTCACCACGTCCTGGCCAGTCATCGCATCGACCACCATGAGGATCTGATCGGGCTTTACGGCCGCTTTGATGGCCTCGGCCTCGTCCATCATCGCCTCGTCCACATGCAGGCGGCCCGCCGTGTCGACGATCACCACGTCCCGCAGGTTGTCGATGGCGTCCTGAACGCCTTCTCGCGCGATCTCCACCGGATCCCGCCCGTCTCCGCGGTACACGCGCACACCGATCTCGCCGCCAAGCGTCTGCAGCTGATCGGCGGCGGCGGGGCGGTACACGTCGCACGCCACGAGCAGGGGCGAATGGCCTTCCTGCTTGAGGCGCCAGGCCAGCTTCGCGGCCGCGGTCGTCTTGCCGGAGCCCTGCAGGCCCACGAGCATGATGACGTTGGGGATGCGGCTGGAGAGAACCAGCTTGCTGTCCGTGCGGCCGAGAAGCTCGGTGAGCTCGTCGAGCACGATCTTGATGACGTTCTGCGCCGGCGTGAGCGAGTCGAGCACCTCCGCGCCCAGACAGCGCTCCTTCGTGCGGGCGATGAAACCTTTCACCACCTTGAAGTTCACGTCAGCTTCCAAAAGCGCCATGCGGATCTCGCGCATCGCGCCGTTGATGTCGTCCTCGGTCAGGCGGCCCTTGCCGCGCAGGCCGCTGAATATGCCTTGAAGGCGTTCGGAGAGGTTCTCGAGCATGAAGGTGCGCTCCCGTCGTCGGTCATGTCGTTCGTTAGGGCAAGATTATACCCGACGACCTCCGCCGGAGATGAACTTCACCTTTTCAACGGCTGGGAGGATGCCTCCAGAGATCAGACTCCCGCATCTCCGCCCGCCTCGTCGCCAACGATCCGTCATATTTCCTGAAACTATTCTTGCCCCAAATATGACAAGACATGGTATCCTGTCAAGGGAAAGGAGGCGGCCGTATGGCGAACATCAACGCGACCGTTGGGGCGAACGTCAAGCGTCTGCGCAAGCGCGGCGGGCTCACGCAGGAGCACGTGGCACAGTACCTTGGGATCGATCAGACGCTTGTGAGCAAGGTGGAGGCCGGTCAACGCTCCCTCGGGGTAGCCTCGCTCGAGCGGCTCTGCGACCTGTTCTTCTGCACGCTCGACGACCTGCTCGACGACGGCCCCCAGACGTCGGAAGCAAAGGCGGTGGCGTTCCGCGCGGACGGGTTCGGCGTCGACGATCTCCAGGCCCTCGCCGCCATCGGGCGCATCGTGCGCAACCTCGAGGATCTGGCCGCGCTCGAGAAGGCGACGGGCCATGAAGCGTAGGGACGAGGCGGCGCGCCTGGCCGAGGAGCTGCGCGCCGATTTCGGCAAGGACAATCTCTCCCCTGTCGACGTGCTCGCCTGCGTCCGCGATGTCCCACGGCTCACTACGGTTGCCTACCCGCTGGGCGACTCCATAAGCGGCATGTGCGTCAAGCACGACGATTTCTCGCTCATAGCGTACAACTCGGCGCAGACGCTCGGGCGGCAGCGCTTCACCGTCGCCCACGAGCTGTACCACCTGTTCTACGACGATGCGTCCTCAACGACCATCTGCCCGAAGAGCACGAAGCGCTACGACGAAACCGAGTGGGCGGCGGATGCGTTCGCCTCGCACTTCCTGCTCCCTTACCACGCCCTCCGAAACGAGCTGCGAACGCACGGGCTCACGGAAGGCGAGGCGGCCGACGACGAACGACTGCTCGCGTCCGTGGTGGCCATCGAGCAGAGGTTCGGCATCTCGCGCCTAGCCCTGCTCGTGCGTCTGCAGGACGAAGGGGTTGTGAACGCCGCGCAGAAGGAAGCGCTCGGCCGCAACGTGAAGGCGGGCGCCCGCAAGCTCGGCTACCCGACGGCCTTGTACGAGCCGCTGCGCGGGAGCAAGACGCGTATGGCCGACGGCGACTACGTCGACCGCATCGCGGATCTCTTCGGCCAGGGCGCTCTGTCGCAAGGCAAGGCAGAGGAACTGCTAGCGGACGGGTTCCGCGACGACATCCTCATCGAGACCTTCGAGGACGGCGAGCTCGTTGACTGATCCGCTGTTCTTCGACACGGATTGCCTCTCGGCCTTCCTCTGGACCGGTCGGGAAAGCATCGTCACGCAGCTCTACCCCGGGCGCGTCGTCATCCCCCAATCGGTGCTCGACGAGCTCTCGCGCGTCTGCGCGCCCGCATTCGAGGAGCGCGTGGCGTCGCTGGCCGCAGACGCCGCCGTGGAGGTCTGCGACATCGACCTCGCCTCGCCGGCTCTCCCCCTGTACCGTGAGATGACGAGCCGTCCGAAGCCGGGATTCAAGGTGATCGGCCGCGGCGAGGCGGCGGCCATGGCGTTCGCCATCGCCCATGGGGGCATCGTGGCCAGCAACAACTTCCGCGACACCGCCGCCTACATCCGCGCCTTCGGATTGAAGTACAAGACGACGGGCAGCATCCTCGTGGAAGCATACGAGAACGGACTCGTATCGGAAGCTGAGGCGAACGCGATCTGGGCCGACATGCTGGCAAAGGGACGTTGCATCGGCGCGCGCAGCTTCACGGAGTTCCTCGCCAAGCCCGTCGACCCGTTGGCGGGTCGGTAAGGACCCGCCGATCCTCAGAAGTACCGGCGCACGCCCGCCTCGTCCTCGTCCCTGCGGACGAGGCCCCGGTCAACGAGGTGGTTCAAAAAGACGAGTCCCTCCATGACGATGCACCATCGCTGCATGAAGGAGATGTCCTCCCATCGCTCGAAGGGCACGTTCCATTTGATGGAACGGACGACCTCCTCGCCGGACAAGCCCGGGCAGGACCGCACGATGCCCTGCGCCTCCTCAAGACGTCCCAGATGGTGAGCGCGCAACCAGTCGATGCGCGCCTCGAAATCGGCGCGCTCGTCCCCATGGGCCACGAACAGGCGCGAGCAACCGAGAGAGCGCACCTTCTCCAAGCTGTCGAGGTAAGCCTGAAGGCCGTCGCGGCCGTCGGGGAACAGGGCGATACCCGGCGAGATGACGAACAGCACATGATCGCCGCCGAACAAAATACGCGAGGCAGGATCGAACAAAGCAAGGCTGCCAGGCGTGTGGCCCGGCACCTCCACCACTCGCAAGCGCCGCCCCCCGACGGGCACCTCGTCCCCCTCGACCGCGAAACGCACGTCCACGCGCGCAGGATCGAACAGCGGCATCTCGACCGAATGGCGCGCGTACCCAGACGCATCGGACAGGGACACCCCCTCCGATGCGAGCAGACGGCGCATCCGCTCGTAGGCTGACGCGCCCGAGGCCCGCATCGCGTCGAAATCGGCCGAGCCCACGAGAACCGTCGCGCCCTCGGGCGCCACGCGGTCCACAAGCCCTGCGTGGTCCAAGTGCAGGTGCGTGAGGAAGAACGTCGCCCGCGAACGCTCGACCCCGATCTCGTCGAGCGCCGCGTCGAGCACAGCCGCGCCCTCTTCGGTGGGAGCGCCCGTGTCCACCACAAGGGCCTCGCCGCCGTCCATCACGACGAAGCAGTTCGTCGCGCTCGTGGACACGTTTTGGAAGGGCACCCTCACCTCGTACACATCGGGATCGGAATGAACCTTGCTCCACGACATGTGGCCCTACCCCCGCTCGTCGAAATCGCCGACGAGGGCGCGGGCGAAGTCGTGCGCGTCGAAGTCCTTGAGATCGTCGAGGCCCTCTCCCACGCCGATTTTGAGCACCGGCAGTTCCAATTCGTGAGAGACCGCGAGCGCGATGCCGCCCTTCGCGGTGCCGTCGAGCTTCGTGACGATCACCCCGTCCAGATCGAGGGCGCGGTCGAACTCGCGGGCCTGCTGCAGGCCGTTCTGGCCGGTGGTGGCGTCGATGACGAGCACGGTGAACACGGGAAGCTTTGAGCGCTTGCGCACCACGCCCACCACCTTCTCGAGCTCGCGCATGAGGTCGGACGAGGTGTGCAGACGTCCCGCCGTGTCGATGAGCACGAGCTCGGCGCCTTTCCGCTCGGCGCGATCGAGGGTGTCGTAGCACACGCTGGCCGGATCGCTGCCGCGCTCGCGCGTGACCACCTCCACGCCCGCGCGCCTCGCCCACTCCTCGAGCTGCTCGATGGCCGCTGCGCGAAACGTATCCGCGCTGCCGAGCAGCACCGTGCGGCCCTTATCCGCAGCCTCCTTGGCGAGCTTGCCCACCGTGGTGGTCTTGCCCGTGCCGTTGATGCCCACGAACAGCACCACGGCCGGTCCGCCCGAGAGCACCTCCCCGCCTCCTGTCGCGAACGCATCGGCTATCCGGTCGTTCAGCAGATCGAGCACGGCATAGGCGTCCGGCAGCGCCTTGCGCACGGCCGTGTCGCGCAGACCCTCCACGATCTCGCTGGCCGCTCCGCCACCGATGTCGGACAAGACGAGCGTCTCCTCGAGATCCTCCCAAAACTCCTCATCGAGGTCCGGCCCGCGATCGAGAAGAACGTTCATCTGCTCCTTGAACCGATCACGCGAACGCGCCAGCCCCTCGCTGATCCTGTCGAACAATCCCATGTTGGGCTCCTTTCGCCGTAATCTGCTTAGTGTAGCTCAAACGCCACCGTCCGTCAGCGCCCAAGCCCCGACACGTGATCGAAGCCGCCAACGGCAGAGCGCTCGAGGCCCGAGAGCCGATACCCATCGGCCTCTTTGCAAAGCAAACGACGACCAATCTGGGAGGATTTAGATAGCGCACCCCAACTGATCGCATGAAAAGCGGCGGTGGCCCTTTCACGTTTCCTCGAGGCTGAAAAACGACACGCCGCCCCGGAAAACCTCCTGGCGCATCGCCGCACGGGGCATGCGAATCGCACCATGGGCGCACCGCGGCAAAACGCTTGGAGAGCGCACGGGATCCCTCGTCGCTTCGACCAGCATGCGATTCTAAGGATCGAGCCGGCTAAAGGACGCATCGGCCGCAGAGGCCAAAGGTGCCAGCGACCGCAAGGCTTCGGGATGCGGCGCGGCATCCGGACGCGCAAAGCGCTCCGACGCTACCGGCCGGAACGGAGCCTGCGCAGCGAGAACGAGTAGCCAAGGAACGGCAGCGCGGTGCAAACGAGTCCCGCACCCGATGCGACCGCTCCCACAAGACAGGCCGCAGCGACCACTTCGGCGCCCTGTGCGTCGAGGAAAGCCTCGGCCGCGAGCAACGCAGCCGAAAGGATCGTCCAGACAAGCGCCCATCGACCCGTTCTCGCACGGATCGCGCGCAGCGACTCCTCCTTCGATTCCTCATCGGTGAACAGCGGCGTCGCGCCCGCTTCGGCGCGTAGCACTTGCCAACCGGACCCTGTGACAACGGGATGCCAGCCGCCTGCGCGGAACAGCTCCTGCACATCCGGCGTGAAATCGAGCACGAAGCTCACCGCGTAGTCGAAATCGCGCGGCGCGCCCTGCTCGAAACGGTAGAGAAGGCCGCCGGACAGGCCGCACACGTGCCATCCCTTCGCGCTCATGTCCTTGAGCAGCTCCATGTCGCGCTCGACCGCCATCGCCAAGCCGCCGCACACCCGGTACTTAGCCATCGTCCTCCTCGCTCGCCGTCCCCAACCGCTCCTCCGCGACGGAGACGAGCCTCTTTCGCCGCGCGAAGTCGCGCCGCAGCACCTTTCGGCCCTCGTCGGTCGCCGCGTAGAGGATGCGCCCCCCTTCCTCGGCGATCTCGACGATCCACCCCGCCGCCTTGAGCTTTTTGAGCGTCGTGTACATGGTGGCGGGGCCCACCTTGACCGCGCCGCGCGTGGACGACTCGATGTCGTGCATGATGCGATATCCATGCACCGGCTCGAAAGTCGCCAACAGGATGAGGAAGATGCTGTCGGAAAGCTCCCCCGTCTCGTAGGGGCTGCGCTTCGCCATCGCGCTCCTTCCCTATATCCATAATGGATATAGTATGCTATACTCTCGCTGCTTGCAAGCGGATCACACTATACCCCATCGAAGGACCGCGCGCGAAACCATGGGCGAATTCATCGATGGACAAACGCTCCCGCCGAAAACGGGAAGACGACCCCTGCCCGAAAGGAAAGAAGGAACCATGACCGAGATATGCAGCGACGAGGCGCGCCCGAGGATGACCGAGAAGACGGCGGGCGAGAAGCGGGACACCGTGGTCGCGTTGATCCTGCTCGTCGCATCCATGGCACTGTTCATCTGGTATTTCGCGAAACTCGCCCTCGGGGACGCGAACGGCGCCGAAAAGCTCGAGCTGCCCGTAGCCATTGTGTTCTTCGGCTCCGTGGGCTTCGATCAGGCACGGCGCACGACGAGCCCCGCCGTGCACGCCCTGACAAAGGCGAACTGGGCGCTCATGGCCGTGTTCGCACTCACCGTGATCGTCCCGATCCTGCTCGGCTAACCTTTCGCGTCGGCCTTCGCGCGCGATGTGCGAAGGCCGACGCGAACCTGAAGCGAAGGATTCCTGCGCATCGAAAGCCCGAGGCCCGCCGTGCAGGAATCCCGTCATGTGCGCTCCGCCCCGTGCGGCACAAGGCGCGCCCTACTCCGCGTGGCGCAGGGCGTTCTCGAGCTTCTGGCTGACCACCTTCGTCACGCCATCAGACTGCATGGACACGCCGAACAGCACGTCGGCCATTTCCATCGTGCGGCGCTGGTGCGTGATCATGATGAGCTGCGTGGAGTCGCGCAGACTGTCGAGGTAGGCCGTCAGGCGGCGCAGGTTCGAGTCGTCGAGCGCGGCCTCGACCTCGTCCAAGATGTAGAACGGCGTTGCGCGAATGCGGTACACCGCGAACAGGAGCGCAAGCGCCGTCAAGGACTTCTCGCCGCCGGACATGAGCATCATCTTCGTGATGCGCTTGCCCCTCGGCTGCGCCGTCACCTCCACGCCCGTGTTCTCCAGGTCGTCGGGATCGACGAGCGAGAGGCTCGCAGATCCGCCGGGGAACAGCACGGCGAATATCTCGCGAAAGTTCGCGTCCACCGCTTCGTAGGTTCGGACGAAGTCGTCCTTCATGCGCGCGTCGATCACCCGCACGATCTTGGCGAGCGCGCGTCGCGCGCCGTCGAGGTCGGCCAGCTGGGCCGACAGGTAGTCGTAGCGAGTTTTGATCTGCTCGTACTCCTCGGCCGCATCGGGATTGATGGTGCCCATGTTCGCGATGCGGCGGCGCAGTTTGAATGCCGCTTCCTCCGCAGCGCCACGATCTTCGAGCGCGGGCACCTCGAGCGCGCGGTCGAGCGGCACGCCGCAATCGCAGACGATGGCGTTCACCGCCGCATCGACCTGCACTTCGAGACGCCCTTTCTCCACGCGCGCCGCCGAAAGCCGCGCGTTCGCATCGTCGAAGGCATCATGGGCCGCCCGGGCGGCGGCCCGGGCGTCGTTCGCCTGGGCATGCAGCCCCGCCGAGGAGTCCTGCGCCGCGGACGCGGCATCCTCGAGCTCGCGAGTCCACCTCCGTGCGCTCGCCTCAAGCTCCTCGAAGAGCGCGAGCAGAGGCTCGACGCGCTCCTGCGCCGCTACTTTTCTCGCCAAAGCCTCCCTCGCCTCGGCGTCGCTTCGGGCGACGGCCTCGAGGTCGCGCGCACGGGCGTCGACGACGCGGGCCGTGTACGTCTCGCGCTCGGCGAGCGTGGCGGCCTTGAGCTTGGCTTCAGCCAGAGCGTCGCGCACGCGTGCCGCCTCCTTGCGCAACGGCACGACCGCCTCCTGCGCCTCGTCGAAACGCGCAGCGCCCTCCTCGAGCTTCCGACCCAGCTCGCCGAGCCGCGACTCGAGCGCCTCGGCCGAGGGACGCGCCTCGGCCACCGTGCGCTCGGCCTGGGCGCGCTGGCGCTCGATGTCCTCGAACTCGCGGCGCACGCTCGCGAGCTTCTCCTCGGCCCGTCGGGCGTCAGCGCGGGCAGCATCGGCCGTCCCCCGCAGCTCGGCGAGCCTCTGCGAAAGCTTGAGGCTGTCGGCCTGCGCGCGACGCAGCTCCTCTTCGGCCGCCTCGGCGGCCTCCTCGGCGGCGGCGCGCGCCTCCTCGGCGGCGGCGCGCCGCGAACGCAGCTCCTCCAACCGTCTGGCGCGAGCAAGCGCCCCCTCCTCGTCGTCGACGACCGCCGCCCCAAGGCTCACCTTGCCGTTCGGCCACACGACGCAACCGTCGCGCGTCACGAAGCGCACGCCGTTCGCTCCGCATGCGTGCGCCGCGAACGCCTCTTCAACGCCGTCGCACACCGCCACGTCGCCGAGCAGCGCCTCCACAGCGTCGGCGTCGGCGTCGGCGTACGACAGTTCGTCCACGAGCGCGAGGCCCAAGCCGGCAGCCGCGGCTTCGCGCGCGGGACATGCGGCCCGCGCCTCCCCCGCGCGCGGCATGAGCACCACTTCGCCCTCCTCCTCGCAGGCGGACAATGCGGACGCCACCGCCCGCGCGCGGGACGCATCATCCACGAGCAGGGCGGACACATCCGATCCGAGCAGGCGCTCGACAAGCGCCTCGAAGCCCTCCGAGGCTCGCACGGCATGCGCGACCGGCTCGATGCGATCTCCAAGATCGTCAGCATGGTCGAGCACCCATGCGCGGGCCGGCCCAGACACGGCGCTCGCGCGCTCGAGCTCCTCGAGACCGCGTATCTCCGACGACAGCGACGACGCCGCATCGCGGGCTTCGTCCAACGCGCGGCGAGCGGCCTCGCGAGCGGACAGCGCCGCGCCTACCCGTTCGCGGGCGGCTCCTTCCTCTTTGGCGACCTCCTCGCGGGAGGCCTCGGCATTCTCGGCCGCCTTCGACAACGACGAGGCCTCGGTCTGCGCGCGCTCGAGCTGCAGCTCGAGCTCCTTGCCGTGCCCCTCGATGAGCCGCACGTGCGCCAGACCGCTTGCGAGCGACTCCTGCGTCTCGGCCAACTCGCGACGGACGCGCTCGCGCTCGCGCTCGGCGTCCCGCTTGGCGCGCTCAAGCTCGTCGGCCTCGCGCTCGAGGGCGCGCCGGCTCTCGGCGTTGCGCGCTTGGTCGGATGCGAGGCGCTCCACATCAGCGTCGGCGCGAGCCCGCTCGCGGCGCACCTCGGCCAACTGCTCCTCGGCCTGCGCGCGGTCGCCCTCGGCCTGGGCGCGCCTGCCCTTGTTCGCCTCGAGCGTCACGCGAAGCTCGGCCTCGTAGCCCTGCGCAGCGCGGCGCTTCTCGTGCAAAAGCAGCGTCGCCCCATCGAACCGCTCAACTGCCGACGACGCTCTGCGATGGCGGCGCGACAGCTCGCCCGCATCGGCGCTCTCGCGCCTGATGCGCTCCTGCAACTCCTCGGACAGCTCCTCGGCCTTCGCGATCGCGGCGCGCTTCTCCTCAAGCTCGGCCGAGAGCGCTTTCTCGCGCGCAGACGCCTCGTCCCAGCCGCCTCGCAGCGTGCGCAGGTCGTCCACGGCCAAGGCGAGGCTCATCTCGGCGAGCTCGGCAGCCAGCTCCTGGTAGGCACGCGCTCGCTTGGCCTTGCGCTCAAGCGGCCCCAGCTGGCGCTCGACCTCGGCGGCCACATCCCTCACACGGGCGAGATGCGCGTCCATGGCGGCGAGCTTGCGCTCGCTTTTCGCCTTGCGCTGCTTGTGCTTGAGCACGCCAGCGGCCTCCTCGATGAGCGCGCGACGGTCCTCCGGCCTCGATTGCAGGATCGAGTCGAGCGAACCTTGCGAGATGATGGAATGCGTGCCCGTGCCCAGGCCCGAGTCATGCAGGATGTCGAGCACGTCCATGCGGCGCGCAAGCACTCCGTTGATGAGGTACTCGCTCTCTCCCGAACGGTACATGCGGCGCGTGATGGCAACTTCGGAGTACTCCACCGGCAACGTGCCGTCCGAGTTGTCCAACACGAGATCCACCTCGGCGACACCCACGCTTTTGCGCGCGGACGACCCTGCGAAGATGACGTCTTCCATGGCCTGACCGCGCAAATGCTTCGCATTGCGCTCGCCGAGCACCCACAGAACCGCATCGGAGATGTTCGACTTGCCCGAACCGTTCGGTCCCACCACCGCCGTGATGCCCGGTTCGAGCGATAGAGCGCTTCGATCGGCGAAGGACTTGAAGCCTTTGAGCACAAGTGACTTCAGGTACATGCCCTACCCCTGCCTGCGCTGGCGGGCGCGCTCGCGTTCCGACTTCTTGCGGGCCCTCTCCTCGGCGCGGGCCGCCGCCTTCTCGGCCTTGGCCTGCTTGGCGGCCTCGGCCCTCTCGGCCTTCGCGACTTTGGCGGCTTCGGCCTTCTCCGCGCGCTCCTCGTCGGTGGCACCGAGCCCGAAGAACTCCCCGAGGCGCGCGAGCGTGCTCTTGGCGGCTTGGCTCTCGGCCTCCTTCTTCGTGCGGCCCGTGCCGCGCGCAAGGCCTTGGCTTCCGGCGAACACCTGCGCCACGAACGTGCGGTCATGGGGCGGCCCCTGCGTCTCAACGAGCTTGTAGGTGGGCGTGATGCCGCCCTCCTGCAGCTTCTCCTGCAGCGCGCTTTTGGGGTTCTCCGGCTCGCGCGCC
The DNA here is from genome assembly GCF_002159915.1 of Gordonibacter sp. An230. Lineage (GTDB taxonomy): Bacteria > Actinomycetota > Coriobacteriia > Coriobacteriales > Eggerthellaceae > Rubneribacter. The sequence continues at coordinate 72,023 of NZ_NFJP01000008.1, read as the reverse complement.
ATGTCGAGCGACATGCGCGGTATGAGCGTCGCGCGTACGAAGTCGCAGGCCGCGTCGATGCCGCCGTCGAGGAAGAGCGCCGCCACCACGGCCTCGTAGACGTTTTCGAGCGCCGAGTGCAAGCCGCGCTTGCCCGTGCCCGTCTCGGATGACCCGAACACGATGACGTCGGCGAAGCCGAGACGCTTTGCCACGTCGGAAAGGCTCGCACCCGACACGAGAGCAACCTTGATCCGCGTGAGGCCGCCCTCGTCGAGGTCGTGGAACCGGTCGAAAGCGATGGACGAGACGATGGCCCCGAGGATGCTGTCACCGAGGAACTCGAGACGCTCATAGGAGAACTTGACCGATTTGCCCTCCGTTGCGGACGGATGCGTGATGGCCGACAGGAGAAGCTGCTCATTGCCGAAACGGTAGCCGAGGACCTCCTGCGCACGGTCGAGCTTGCGCCGCTGTTCGTCAGTGAGCGCCCCGTCGAACGCGGGATCGATCCGCCGTCCCCCAGCCGCCTCTTTGGCCCTCGAGCTCCTGCCCATCATGCCGTCCCCCCGATCAAACCAGATCCCGGCCCGCTCGCGGAGGAGAATCCTCCCCCCGCCGTTCGGGCGATGACGCCCGCCACGTCGGCGCGCGCAATGCGAGCTGTGGTCAGCACGCCGTTTCTGATGGCGAGCGCGCTCGACGATCCATGGCCCACGAGAAGCGCGCCCCTCACGCCCAGAAGCGGAGCGCCTCCGTAGGTGTCGGGGCTCACCTGGGTCATGAGCTCCTTGAGGCCTCCTTTGAGGGCGAGCGCGCCGAGCTTTGTGGCAAGGGTTCCCAGCATGACGTCCTTCAGCGCCTTGAACAGGGTTTTCGACGTTCCCTCGATGGTCTTGAGGCACACGTTGCCCGTGAAGCCGTCGGTGACGATCACATCGAACGTCGCGGACAGGATGTCGCCGCCTTCCGCGTTGCCGGCGAAGTTTTCCAAGCGCTCCTTCATGAGACGGTGGGCCTCCTGAGCGAACTGAGAGCCTTTCGTGTCCTCCTCGCCGATGTTGAGCAACGCCGCCCGGGGGCGGTCGATGCCTACAACCTTCTCGGCGTAGACAGACGCCATCTGGCCGAACTGCACGAGGTACTCCGGCTTGCAATCGGCGTTCGCTCCGATGTCGCTCATGACGACAGGCCTCACCGGCGACGGGATGACCGTAGCGAGCGCCGGCCGAGCGATGCCGCGAACGCGCCCCATGACAAGCGTCCCGGCCGCCAAGCATGCCCCCGTGGAGCCTGCGGAGAAGAAGCCGTCGGCCGCCCCCTCTTTCACGAGCCGGCAGCCCACCACGATGGAGGAGTCTTTCTTCGCGCGCACCGCGCCCGCCGGATGTTCGGCCATGCCGATGACTTCGGAGGCGACCCGGGCCACGCAGCGTTCGTGCACTGCAGCGAACGGCTCCACCACCTCGCCAGGGCCGCACAGCACGACGCGCAGGGCCGGATCGGATGACAGCGCGCCCTCGACGCCCTCGAGCACGACGCCGGGTGCGTCGTCTCCTCCCATGGCGTCCACGGCGATGGTCACTGTGTCGGGCATTCCAAACCTCCCTCTCGCAACACGTTCGGCGAGAGGCTTCGAAGTGCCTGATGGCGTCTTCCCCGCCGAGCGCCGCAAGCGCGTCGGCCCTTCTCCCGCGAAGAGGGGTGAGCATGATCAGGTGCATCGAAGCCTCGCGGCATCGGCCCGCCCGCGCCTTGCGGCGGCGGACCCTAGCAAAAAGCCTCCCGGCGCGTCGCGCGGTCGCGCGATGTGCGGGGAGGCTTTCCATGCGCGCCGAACAACGCCGACGCGCGGACGTGAACCGGGCTACTCGGTCTCGATGACCTCACGGTTCTTGTAAAAGCCGCAGTTCGGGCACACGCGATGCGGAAGCTTCGCCTCGCCGCACTGCGGGCACACCGAACGCGAAGGCGCAGCGATCCTATCGTTGATGCTGCGACGGGCGTGGGTGCGGGCACGGCCCATTTTGCGCTTAGGTACAGCCATGGCTCTCTATCTCCTTCAGGTACGTCGGGCGCGCGAACGCTCGCTCGTTTTCACTCGGTAAACACGCGAAAAAGTATGATACCAAAGGCATCACCCTATCGCAAGGGGTCTACGGACACATTTTCCCAAACGAGCACAGAGCTCACAGAGCGGACCGACGCTCCCCCATGGGCCCGAACTGCATTTCGCAATAGCGCGCATATATTCCGCCGAGGCCGAGCAGTTCCACGTGGGTGCCCACCTCCGCCACGCGGCCGCCCTCGATGACGGCGATGAGGTCGGCGTTGCGGATCGTGGACAGCCGGTGCGCGATGACGATCGTCGTTCGACCGGCAGACAGCTCGGCGAGCGAACGCTGAATGGCCCGCTCGCTCTCGTTGTCGAGCGCGCTCGTGGCCTCGTCCAAGATGAGGATGCGCGGATCCTTCAGGAACACGCGCGCGATGGCGATGCGCTGCTTCTGGCCACCGGACAGACGCGCGCCGCGCTCACCGACGAAGGTGCCGTAGCCGTCTGGCAGGCCCATGACGAAATCGTGGACGTTCGCGAACCGCGCCGCCCGCTCGACCTCCTCGTCCGAAGCGCCCGGACGCCCATAGGCGATGTTGTCGCGAATGGTGCCTCCGAACAAGTACACGTCCTGCTGCACGATGCCGACGGCGTCGCGCAAGGACGATACGGTGAGCGAGCGCACATCGATGCCGTCGATCTCCACCGATCCTGCCGTCGGATCATAGAAGCGCGGCAGAAGCGAGCACGTGGTGGTCTTACCGCCGCCCGAAGGCCCCACGAGCGCAACGGTCGCGCCCGCGGGCACGTCGAGGTCGAGCCCGCGCAAAACCTCGTGCTCGCCATCGTAGCTGAAGCTCACCCCCCGATAGCGCACCGACGAGGGAGCGCGACCGCCGTTTCGGGCGCGCTCGAGCTCGGCGAGATCCGACGCCCCCGGTGCGTCGACGATGTCTGGATGCAGGGCGAGCACCTCAACGAAGCGGCGGAAACCAGCGTATCCTTTCTGGAACTGCTCGGTGAAGTTGATGAGCACCTCGATTGGCGAGAGGAATATCCCGATGTAGAGGGCGTAGATCGCCAGATCCGTCGCGTCGAGTTCGCCCATGGCGACGAAGTAGCCCCCTCCCACCACGGTGATCGCGTACAGGACTCCCGTGAACGCCGAGCTCACCGCATGGAACGACCCCATGAACCGGTACGAGCTCTCCTTCGTGGACACGAACCGCTCGTTTGCGCGTGCGAACTTGCCCATCTCGACATCTTCGTTGCCGAAGGACTTCACCACGCGGATGCCGCCGAGCGAATCCTGCAAGCGCGCGTTGACGTCGGCCATCTTCTTGCGGTTCTCGGTGAACACGACGCGCTTTCGGTAATTGCGCCACAGCGCGTAGGCCGCCATGAGCGCCGTTGCCGCCAGCATGACGGCCGTGAGCGGCACGTTGACAAGGAACAGCAGCGCGAACGATCCCGCTATCTTGAGCGCGCACACGAACAAGTTCTCAGGACCGTGGTGTGCCAACTCCGAGATGTCGAACAGGTCGGTGAGCAACCTGCTCATCATCTCGCCGGTGTTGTTGCGGTCGTAGTAGCTGAAGGAGAGGCGCTGGTACTGGGCGAACAAGTCGCGACGCATGTCGGCCTCCATGCGCGCTCCCATGATGTGCCCCCAGCTCGTGATGAAGTACTGGCAACCGGTCCGCAGCGCGTACAAGGCAAGGAACAGCAGCGCGATTCCGCCAAGCGAAGCCAAGACCTCCCCGGAAGGCCTTTGGAAGAACTCCTTTGTGAAGAAATTGAGCAGCTGCGGAAACGCCAAGTCGACCCCTGCGAGCGCCGTTGCGCAGACGAGATCGAAGAAGAGCAACCCCTTGTAAGGACGATAGTAGCTCGCGAAACGCGCAGCCACCTCTCGCGCGCAAACGCGCGCAGCGGCGTCATTCCTTCTCAAAGGGAAAATCCTTGAGCACGGAGAACGGTCCGGCAGGCGCATCGCCCTCGCCGTCTTCGCCGTTGCGCTCGCAGGTGCACAGTCCTTCATTGAGGTCCGCCCCGCACAAAGGGCACAGCCCGCGACAGTCGTCACCGCACAGCGGCACAAGAGGAAGCTCGAGCAGAAGAGCGGCCTTCAGAAGCGGCTCGAGGTCGATCACGTGGTCCTCGGGCAGAACGTCGAATTCGTCGTCATCCATGCCCTCGGGCGCTTCGTCGCGGGCGTCGAGCAGAAAATAGCCCTCCACCTCGCCTTCGAGCGGAAGCACGAACCCGTCGAGGCAGCGCGCGCACTCCGTTTCGGCCTCTCCGGCCACCGTGCCGGACACGAGCAGCGCTTCGCCCGTGTTGGTCACATCAACCTGCCAAGCCAAAGGCTCCCGGAACCGGTAACGATCAAAACCGGCTTCCAAGCAGGGGAGCCGAAGAGCCCCTTCGAAACGGGAAGTCTCCGCCGGCGCAAAGAGCTCGGCGGGGATGAACACGCGCGCGTCGGACATCAGCGGCCTGCGGCCATCGAGTTGGCGTTGAGGCGGTCGCGGCAGCGTCGCACGTTGCCGAGCAACGTGTCGAGGCTCTGCTCCACATGGCCGAACACCTCGTCGGCGTAATCCTCGGCGCCGGCCCTCGTCTGACGCTCGAGTTCGCGCGCGTCGGCGAGCACCTGATCGGCCTGCTGCTGCGAGATGCGCACGATCTCTTGCTCGCTCGCGATAGTCATCGCTTGGCTGCGCGCGTCCTCGATCATGCGGTTCGCCTCGGCCTCGGCGTCGTCGAGCAGGCTCTGGCGCTCGCGCACGATCTGACGGGCCTGGGCGAACTCGCTCGGGAACGTGTCGCGGATCTCATCCATGATCTCGAACGCCGCGGCGATATCAACCTGGCGCATGTTGCTCTTGCCGAACACCGGCTTAGAGTCCTCAAGCAGAATCGAGAGCTCTTCCAAAAGCCCCAAGACTCCTGTTTCGTCCATGATCGTCCTTCCACCTTGGCGTGCTGCGTTTTATCTGCGTGAGCGCGCGCAGGTATCGAGCGCGCATGCGTCGCATCATTCTAGCATTAAAGCCGCCCACGCCGCCCTCCAATGCACAAAGCATGCACATTTCTCCCGGTCGGAGCGCCACCTGTCGCCGACTTGCTTCCGCGCCGTCAACGGGCCGAGGCGAATTTGCCCTCCAGAGCCCCGACCACGCACGGGGGCACGAAGCGCGCCACGTCGCCCCCAAGGCTCGCAATCTCGCGCACGATGGACGACGAAAGGTACATGTACTGAGGCGGCGACATGATGAACAAGGTCTCGAGCTCTTGGCTCAGCTGGTAGTTGAGCGCCGTCATCTGGAATTCGTACTCGAAGTCGGTGATGGCGCGCAGGCCCTTCACCACCACGGTTGCGTCCATCTTGCGTGCGAAGTCGACGAGCAGGCCGTCGAACGGCTCGACGCGCACGTTGGGAAGATGGCTCGTGGCCGCGCACACGAGATCGACGCGCTCCTCGAGGCTGAACAGCGGCCCTTTCTTCCGAGAGACCGCCACCGCCACCACCACCTCGTCGACCAGCTGGGCGGCGCGGGTGATGACGTCGAGGTGCCCGCTCGTGATGGGATCGAACGTTCCGGGCGTGAGTGCTCGTTTCATAGGAGGTTCCCGTCCTTCTCTCGCTCTTCGGCGCCGTCCTGCGCACCGAAGCGCAGGACATCCACGACAGTATCGCCGTACCTCTTGCGACGCGCAAGGGTCAAACCGCCCGCATCGGCCGCTGCGTCCGCATCGGCGCACGTCGAGACCGCATGCTCGTACACAACGAACGCCCCTTTCGCAAGCGCGCCACGCGCCGCGAGGGCGGCCGGCACGCCGAGCGCCTCCGACGCGCCGAGCGCGTAGGGGGGATCGAGGAACACGAGATCGAACGGCTCGGCTGCCCAGACGGGCGGCTCTTTGAGCACGTCGGCGCGATGGACGCGGGCGCGAACCTCGTCGAGGCCGAGCGTTCGCACGTTGCCGAGCAGCGCGCGCAGAGCCTCGCCCGAGCGCTCGTAGAAATGAGCGCAGCGCGCCCCGCGCGAGAGCGCCTCGAGCCCAAGCGCTCCCGATCCGGCAAAGGCATCGAGCACGACAGCGCCCTCGAAGCCTCCCCGCGCGCTCGCCACTGCGCTCATCGTCGATTCGCGCACGCGATCGGTGGTGGGACGGGTGCGATCACCCCTTGGAGCCTTAAGCGGGCGGCCTTTGAACTGGCCCGAGACAATCCTCATGTCAGCCTCCTTGGGCGGCGTTGTCTTCGTGAAACGTCCGGCGAACCTCGCGGGCGAGCGCGCGATGCTCGGGCAGATCGAGCCCAGGGTCCTCCTCGAGAAGGGAGAGCGCGTCGGCATGGGCGGCCTCGACGATCCTCCCGTCGCGCACGACGTTCACGAGCTTGAGCGCCGATGCGCCATGCTGGCGGTTGCCCAGGATGTCTCCCTCGCGCCGCAGCGACAGATCGAAGGAGGCCAGCTCGAAACCGTCGTCAGTGCGCTCCATGGCGGCGAGGCGCGAAAGCGCGGCATCGGACTTCGACGCGGACACGAGGTGCACCTCCGCGTCTTTCTCGCCCCGCCCGACGCGCCCGCGCAGCTGGTGGAGCTGAGCGAGGCCGAAGCGGTCGGCATCCTCCACAATCATGACCGTGGCGTTGGGCACGTCCACGCCCACCTCGATGACGGTGGTGGCCACGAGCACCTGCGTCTCGCCTTGGCGAAAGCGCTCCATGACCGCCTGCTTCTCGTTGGCGCCCATACGCCCGTGCAAAAGCTCGACGCGATAGTCGGCGAACACGTGGGACTGCAGGTAGGCGGCCTCCTTCGAAGCAGCGGCTACGTCGTCGCCCTCGAAGTCTCCTTCCCCTTCGATGCTGATGGCCGCGTACTCGTAAGCCTCCTCGTCCGCCTCGCGCCGGCGCGTCCCTGCCGCCTTCGCATCACGCTCTCCAGTGTCCTGGCCGATAAGCGGGCACACAACGTAGACCTGCTCACCGCGAGCGAGCGCCGCGCGCGCAGCATCGTAGGCGCGCCCGCGGTCTTCCTTTCGATGGACCTTCGTCGAACGGCTCGCCGCGCCATGCGGACGGCGCTTAAGGTAGGACAGCGTAAGGCCCCCGTAGAGCGCGAGCGCGAGCGTGCGCGGGATAGGAGTGGCCGTGAGGTAGAGCGCATCGGGCGCCTCCCCCTTCGAAAGGAGCCGAACGCGCTGATCAACGCCGAACCGCTGCTGTTCATCGATCACGACGAGGCCGAGACGGCGAGGGGCCACATCGTCCTCCAAAAGAGCATGCGTGCCGATGAGCACGTCGAGATCCCCCGACGAGAGGCGCGCGAGGATGTCGTCCCTCTCAGCAGCTGGCGTGGAGCCGACGAGCACGGCCCATCCCATGCCCGCCGCGTCGAACAGGGGCCCCAAGCTCTTGCCGTGCTGGCGCGCGAGCACCTCTGTGGGAGCCATGAGCAACGCCTGCACCCCCGTGTCCGCCGCTGCAGCCAGCGCGAAGGAGGCCACGGCCGTCTTACCCGTGCCCACGTCCCCCAAAAGCAGGTGGTTCGCGGGGCGAGGGGCGGACAGCGCGGAGAGGATGTCTTCTTTGGCCCTTTGCTGCTCGTCGGTCAGCTCGAAAGGCAGCGCCGCGGCCAGCGCCGCCATGCGGGGGCCGTCCACGACGTGGCGCACGGGCTCGCATCCCCGCTCGCGCTCGCGCGCCTGCATCATGAGCATGAGCTCGAGCAATAGCAGCTCCTCGTACGCAAGACGCCGACGCGCTTCCGCCGCCTCGGCCATCGTCTGGGGGAAATGGATGCACGTCAGCGCAGTTCCGCGACTCATGAGCCGGTATCTCGCCCGCAGCTCAAGCGGCAGCGGATCGAGCAGACCCGTGCACGCGGAAAGCGCGTTGCCCACGAGGCGGCGCATCCACGCAGCCGACACCTTCTCGCACGCAGGATGCACGGGGATGACCATGCCCTCCGCCGCCCCTTCGTCGCCGAGAACTTCGAGATAGGGGTTCGTCATGCGCTTGAACCCGTAGTTGAACTCCAGCTTGCCCGCCACGGCGATGCGCATGCCAGGCTTCACTTGTTCGGCAAGCCACGGCTGGCGAAAGCACGTCACCACGAGCACGCCCGTACCGTCGACGAGCGCGATCTCGACGAGCGGAAGCCGCGGCTTCGGCCGCTTGAGCTTCACCTCGTGGGCAACGCCCTCGATAGTGCAGGACTCTCCTATGACGCTCGATGCCACCGTCTCCTTCGCGGACAGATCGATGTAACGACGCGGGAAATGGGTGACGAGGTCGCGCACCGTCTTGATGCCGAGCCCCGCGAGCGCGCGAGCGCGCGACGGGCTCACCAGACGAACGCGCTCGACGGGTTCGTCGAGCGCGAGCGTTGCTGCTAAACGGTCAGGCGCGTCCATGCACTTCTCCAGGTCGTTCGTAAGGCCAACGAGGGGCGCTCTCGCGCCGAAGATCGACCCGCCGCGCCGCCAAGCGTACTTCGGCACGCGCCGCGCAGCGCACTAGGGTCGAGATTCGGCGCCGGAGCGCCCCGCAGCGTCGAGCAGGTGCGCCGTTCGGAGAGCGACGCAACGGTTTTACTCAACCGACATCACAACAGGATACAGGGGCTGGCCGCCGCGATGGGCATCCACCTCCAGCTCGTCGAAGGCGACTTCGATGCGCTCGACAAGCTCATCGAAAGCCTCGTCGGAGAGGTCCTCGCCCGCAAGGATGGTGAGCGTGTCCGCCTCCGCGGCGCCCATCGCAGTCAGCAGCGAGAGCACAACGTCTTCGACGGAAGAGCCCACGGCTTCGATGGATCCGTCCGCAATGCCGATAACGTCGCCTTTCTTTATGGGATTGTCATGGGCGTCCTTCGAGTCCTTGATGGCGCAGGTCACCTCGCCGGTCCTCACCTCCGCATACGCCTCGGTCATCGACTCGACGTTCTCCTCGAGGCTCGCATCCTCGTCGAAACCGAACAGCGCTGCGAACGCCTCGGGAACGCTTCTCGTTGGCACGACGGCACACGGTATATCGGCCAGATCGCAGGCGCTCTGGGCCGCCATGACGATGTTCTTGTTGTTCGGCAGGACGATGACGGACTCAGCGTTGACCGCGCCGATCGCGTCGAGCAGATCCTTCGTGGAGGGGTTCATGGTCTGCCCGCCGGACACAACCACGTCAACCCCCAGGCTCTCGAGTATCTTCGCGTTGCCCTCGCCTGCGGCCACGGCCACGAAGCCAAGGGGCTTGCGCTCGACGGCCTGCTCGGCCGCGAGCGCATCCGAGCGCGCGGCGCTTTGCAGCTGCATGTTGTGGATGTGCACCTCGGAGACCTGCGCGCCGCGATCCAGAAACCACCCGAGCACCTCGTCGGGGCGGTTCGAGTGCACATGCACTTTGAAGTTGGGGTGCATGCCCACCATGAGGTCGCAGTCGCCCATCGTGGGCAGGAACGCCTTCGCCGCGTCCACCTCGACGTCCTCGGAATGCACGAGGAATTCGGTGCAGTAGCGGTACGCCGACCCCTCCCAATCGTTGATCTGCTCGATCTCGACTTTAGGAGCGGCGCTGCGCGCGAACGCGAGCTCGTCGCCGAGCGGGCCCTCCCTTCCCGTGAGGGCCGCAGCGAACGCGTCGAAGAAGATGGCGAGGCCAAAACCTCCCGCGTCCACCACGCCGTTCTCCTTCAGCACGGGCAGAAGGTCGGGCGTGCGCTGCACCGAGGCGTAGGCCTCCTCGACCACGGAGGAGAGCGCCTCGTCGGTGGAGAGCTTCTTCTTGCGCGCGCGCTTCGCGGCGGCGGCGCTGTCACGCAGAACGGTGAGGATGGTGCCCTCCACCGGCTTGCGCACGGCCTGGAACGCCACTTCGACGGCCGAGGAGAACGCCGCGTCGATTCCGACGGCGTCGAGCTCGTGCCCGACGCTGCCCTCGCACAGGCCGCGCAAAATTTGCGAGGTGATGACACCGGAGTTGCCGCGCGCGCCCATGAGCGCCCCGGTCGTGATCGCCTTGCGAATTTCGACGGCCTCGGCCCCGATGGGCAGCTTGGCCAGGTTCTCGACGACCGTCTCCAGCGTCAACGACATGTTCGTGCCCGTGTCGCCGTCGGGAACCGGGAAGACGTTGAGACGATTGATCTCGTCTTTTCGCTCGCTCAGGGTCTTGCTCGCCGCAGCGATGGCGTTGAGCAGATCGTTCGCGGTGTAGGATTCTGACATTGCTTTCGATTCTCCTTTATACGCGTACACGCCGCATCGCGCCGCCCCTCCCTCCTCGGCGACCCTGCGGCCCGTCGAAGCCGCCTTGGCGCTATTTGCGCACCTTCACGCCCTGCACGTGCACCTCGACCCCGTCGAGGGGGACGCGCGCGTACTCGGTAAGCGCGAACGAGACCTGGTCGATGAGGTTCTGGGACACCGTGTTGATGTTCGTGCCGTACTCGATGACCACGTAGAGCTCCACGTGAACCCCCGAATCGGTTGCGGAAACCACCACTCCGCGACGCAGGCGGGAGGCGGGGAGTATCTTCGCGATGCCGTCAGCGGCGCTGGGGGCTGCCATGCCCACCACGCCGTAGCACTCGAGCGCCGCGTTGCCGACCATGTCGGCCAGAACGTCGTTGGCAACATGGAGGTTGCCCGGTATCGTGTCGCTCATGGCACTCCTTTCACGGCGCGGACCCCTCCGCGCACGACGAGACGCTGTTTGAGCAGTATAGCGCATGGGCCCCGAACTGTGCGTCGCGCCGGATCGCAACAGAGAGCATACTACACGAAAAATTCTTGTGACCGGCTCAGTTTATGTGCTATAGTATGAGGGCTTTTTTGCCAACAACGGCTTAAGCCGACGAGCAACCGACGTAATTGGAGTGAGAGAACGATGTCGAAGGTTTGTGAAATTTGCGGCAAGGCGCCGGTCGCGGGGCGCAGCATCAGCCACTCGCACCGCGTGACGAACCGCTGGTTCCGTCCCAACATCCAGAAGGTGACGATCAAGGACAGCAAGGGTCGCGTCCGCAAGGCCAATATCTGCACGAAGTGCATGAAGGCCGGCAAGGTCGAGCGCGCGTAGCCCCCTTCCTCGATCCCGCGGACGGAGAACCGCGCCCGATTGAGCAAAAAGCCTCCTGCACTGAATCTCGCCCTGTCTCGCCGTTCGCGTCTTCGGGCCCGGCAGCGAATAGGGTGTTTCGGCGCAGGAGCTTTTTCTGCACCCCACAGGGCGAACCGCATGACACGAAAAGCTCGCTTTCGCGGGCTTTTCGTCGTTTTCGGCAGCGAACGGACGCCCGTCGACGGAACCCGCACCCGCGTTGTCGCCCGAAACGGTCGGTTCCAGCGCGAAAACCGACCGTTTCGGGCGACAACGGCACCTCGCGCTCGCACGCTTTGCTGCGAGGAGCGGCCAGAGAACCGGCAAGGCGGAGGGCGCACGCCCCCCCCCTCGCCTCGCTACTCCAAAACGAGCAAGCGGCCGCACTGGGGGCAGACGCCCACGTTTCCCTGGCCCTTCATGTCGATGAGGCGGCCCCTCTCTATGGCCATGCGGCACGCTCCGCAGCTCTCCCCCTGCAACCGTCCCACCGCAACGCCGCCCGTGCGGGCCGCGGTCTTCTCGTAGGAGGCGAGGAGCTCCTCGGGCAGCGAGGAGGCCAAGGCCGTCCGCTCGGCCTCTCCGCGGAAAACGACGTCCTTGAGCACGCCGCCCTCCTTCACGAACGACTCGGTGGCAGCGCGCTCCTTCTCATCGAGAGCGACCAGCATCTGCGCCACCTGCCCCTGGACGCCCTCGATCCTCTCGAGCTCCTCGCCGATCGCCGCGAGTTCGGCCTCGAGCGCCGCGCGGCGTTTCGCAAAGCCGTCGAGTTCCTTCGAACGCGCCTCCACGCTGCGGTAATCACCGTGAGCCTCATCGATCTCGGCCTGCACGCGGCGTTGCTTCTCGGCAAGCGCAGCGTCCTCGTCGCCCACGTTCGCCAGCCTCTGGTCGGCGTCGGCGCGCAGCGCGTCAAGCCGGACGCGCTTCTGCTCGACGGCCTTCCTCTTCGTACGGGCCTCGAGAATGGCCGCGCGCTGAGGAAGTTCCTCGAGGCGCTTCTTAGCGCGCAGGATCTCCAAATCGATGTGCTGCAGTTTGAGCAGCATGGCAAGGTCGTCGGTGTCTACGCGCATGGGATCCCTTCGCTCTCGTCAAATCGCCGTCCGCGGCGCTCTCCCCATTATATCCGCACTGTCTCGGGATAGGCCCAATTATCCTGCTGGGCGATCACGCTCACGCGCTCGCCGGGCACGCCGACGGCCTCCACCGCGCTCGCAAGCACGCCCGCAAGGGGCAGTTCACTCGTGTCATGACCCAGATCCACGATGGCGAGGCCCGCCTGAGAGAGGTCAAGCGCCTCGTGGTACTTGATCTCACCGCACACGAGGCAGTCGGCCCGCGCCCCGAGGCACGCCCGTCCGAGGTCGCCCGCCGACCCCGTGCAGGTGACCACCCGGTCGAGGGGCCGGTCGAAGCCTCCCCAGACGCGCGGCGGGCGGGCGAACACCGACGTGCAGCGCGCGGCCAGCTGCCCGAGCGAAAGCCCGCCCTCGTCGACGACCGCGCACAGCTGCCCATACCCCTTGTCCGGCGCCCCCGGCAAGGGTTCGAGCACCCGCTCAAACGAAAGGCCCAGCATGCCGGGCAGCACGCGCTGAGCGCGAGCGCTCACGTCGAGCGCCGTGTGGAACGCCATGAGCGCCACACCGCGCTCGATCGCCTTCCACACAACAGCGCCCGGACTGACCGCAGGCGAGGAAGCGGGCGCGAAAGAGTCGGGAGGGGCAAGGAAGGCGGGATGATGGGTCACAAGGACGTTCGCCCCCGCATCCGCCGCGGCCTCCACGGCCCTCGTCGTGGGATCGAGCGCCACGGCCACTCCTGAGACGAGGCGCGCGGGATCTCCCGCGATCAGCCCCGTGCGATCCCACGTCTCGGCGTCGACGACGGGGAACTCTGCGAGCAGCGCCCGCTCGAGCGCGCCCACGGTGAGGGAGGGCGCGGGTTTCGAAAGGGTGCCCGACGACCGCGTGGCGAGACCCCTTTCGGATGAGTCCTCCCTCTTCCGATCCTTCTTCGCTCCAACCATGGCAACCACCTTTCAACGTCGTCTTCCCTCCAAGCCCCTCCGGACCGACAGGAGCCCGCCCGGCACGCGCAAGGGCACCGGTGCGGGCTATTCGATGGTAACCTCGCGGCGCCCGCCGTCGGCTGTCGGCACCGTTACCGTTCGATAACCGGCCTGCGCCATGAGGCGGTACGCCTGCTCGATGCCGCGCGCCACATGTTCGGGAGCATGCGCGTCGGTCCCCACCGTGCAGGGGACGCCCGCACGGCAAAACGCCGCGAGAAGCGCCGGGGCTGGGAACATCTCCTTGCAGGCGTACTGCAACCCCGAAGTGTTCACCTCCACCATGCGCCCTGCGGCAGCGCACGCCTCGGCCGCCTGCTCGTAGAGCGGCTGCGGATCGAAGCTCGGCATGAAGCCGAACTTCTTGACCAGATCGGGATGGGCCATGATGGTGAACGGCGCGTCGGAAGAGACGGCCTCGCACCACACCTCGAAGTAGCGCCGCCAGATGGCGTCGACGCCCACCTCGTCCCAACGATCTCGCTGGGCAGGATCGTCGAACGGCCAATGGTCCACGAAATGAACCGAACCGAGCACGACCTGAAACGACGAGAAGTCCTCATGCGAGAGGTCGCGGTCCTCGTCGTCGCCGAGCCAATCGAGCTCGCAACCGACGATCACCTCTATCTCGGGATGCGCGGCGCGCGCCGCCTCGACGGCGGCGAGATACTCCCCCACCCTCTCTGCGCCCATCGACACGTAACGAACCGGATCGAACGCATCGGAGAGCGGATAGTGCTCCGTCACCGCGATGGTGGAAACGCCCGCCGCGGCAGCGGCCGCGACCAGCTCTCCCACCGTTCCCTCGCCGTGGTTCGTGAAGCAGGTGTGCGTATGCGTGGTGACAAGCTCCATGACGGATCCTTTCCGCTTTTCACGTGTTCCAATCCAAGCTCGCCTCGAGCGCACGGACGAAGGAGTCGACATCGTGCTCAGTGGTCCAGCGCCCCATCGAAACGCGCAAAGCCCCCAACGCCCTGTCCGCATCCACGCCGAGCGCGCGCAGCACGTGGCTCGGCTCGAGCGAATGAGACGAGCATGCCGAACCGCCCGAGACGCCGAACCCCTGCATGTCGAGCCGCAGGACGAGGGTCTCGCTCTCGAACCCGTCGACGAGCACGTGCACGATGTTGGGTAGGAAGTCCTCGCTTTCCGGCTCGACGACCACAGTGGGCTCGACACCCGGGATCTCCGCAAGCCGCGCGTACAGGCGGTCGCGCAGCGCGCGCAAGCGAACGGACTCGCCCTCGAGCATGCCCACGGCCGCATGGACGGCGGCGGCAAACCCCGCGGCGCCCGCCACGTTCTGCGTGCCGCTGCGCCTTCCGCCTTCCTGGCCTCCCCCGATCAAGTGCGCCTCGAAGGGCGTGCGTGAGCGCAGGTAGAGCGCGCCTGCGCCCTTCGGCCCTCCCACCTTGTGCGCCGACAGCGACGCCGCGTCCACGCCGAGCGCCCCAAGGTCGAGCGGGATCTTGCCAAGCGCCTGGACGGCGTCGGTATGGAAGAGCGACCCCGCATCGTGCGACGCGCGCGCGAGAGCGGCCACGGGCTGGACGCTGCCAACCTCCGAGTTCGCAGCCTGCACCGACACGAGCACCGTGTCGGGGCCAAGCGCTTCGGCGAGCGCGGAGGGTTCGACGAACCCCTGGCGATTCGGAGAGAGGCGCGTGATGCGAAAACCCTCCTTCTCGAGGCGGAGCACGGGCGCAAGGACCGCGTCATGCTCGACGGCCGTTGTGACCACATGCGGAATGAACGCAGCTCCCGCGCCTCGCCGGCGACGCTCCTTCGCCGCCGCGCGCGCGATGCCGAGCACGGCGGCATCGTCGGCCTCGGTGGCTCCGGAAGTGAGCACGATCTCGGAGGGGCGTCGAGCGCCCAGATCGCGGGCAAGCGAGCGGCGCGCGGCCTCGAGCGCCTCGAACGCGGCGCGTCCGGGACCGTGCAGCGAGTTCGCGTTCGCCCCCACGGCGAGGTTCGCACGACCGGAGACTTGGTAGGGCGCCATCGCGGCCGCAGCCTCCTCGCAAAGAGGGGCGGTGGCTGCGTAATCGAGGTAGACGTAGGTGTCGGGATCGAAGGCCACGGTCGATCACGCCCCCTTCGAGGCAGCCTCGAGCGACGCGAGGCGCGCGCTCTCCGCCTCGTCGCGCACCGCCGCGAGAGCTGCAGCGGGATCGCCGGCGGCAAACACGGCGCTGCCGCATACGAGCACGTCAGCCCCTTCCGCCGCCACGCGCGCCGCCGTGGCGGGGCCGATCCCGCCATCCACCTCGACAAGGGGATTCACCCCCAACGAACGCGCCAGCTGCACGACGCGCGCCACCTTCCCCTCGCTTCCTTCAATGTAGCCCTGACCCGAAAAGCCCGGCTCCACGCTCATGACAAGAACCATGTCCAGATCGGCCAAGACTGGCAGAAGCGCCTCGACCGGCGTGTCCGGCTTCACGCTCGCAGCCGCCTTTGCGCCGGCGGAGCGGATCGCCTCCACGGCGCGCGAGAGCTCCTCGGCGTCGAGCGGCTCAACATGAACGGTCACCGAATCCGCACCGGCGTCGAGGTACCATGGCAGCTGCTCGAGGGGGTTCGCGATCATCAGATGGACGTCGAGCGGCAGCGACGTGACGCGCTTGAGCGACCTCACCACCGGAACCCCCATCGTGAGGTTGGGCACGAAATGGCCGTCCATGACGTCGACGTGCACAAAACCCGCCCCCGCCTCCTCGACGAGGGCGACGTCTCGCCCAAGGTTCGCGAAATCGGCCGACAGGATGGACGGCGCGATCTTGACCGGTTCAAACATGCTCTGACCCCTTCCGTCGCATATACGTCGTCCATTCTAGCGCAACGCTTCCGCGCCCGCCCGTCCGACGTCGCCGAGAGGTGAAAAACACATGCCGCCCCTCCCCGCGGACGGGGCACCCCGACGCGCAAAGGCGCGAACGCCTGCCCATCGTCCTCGAAAAGGCCGACGCGACGACCGAGAGCCTGCACTATAATAGGAGGACCCGATCGAAAGAAGGCCCCATGACCATGCGCTCCGCCACGTATTACGCGTACCGCACGCCACACGGGCCCGTCACGATCCGCGCATTTGAAAGCGGCGTCACCAACGTCGCGTTCGGCGACGTGCCGATGGAGGGCGAACGACGCCCCAGCGAGCTCACCAACCGCGCAGCCACAGAGCTCCTGGAGTACTTCGCTGGCAAACGGCGCGATTTCGACCTGCCCCTCGCCCCCGAGGGGAGCAGCTTCCAGCTCGTCGTCTGGGAGGGCATGCGCGGCATACCCTATGGGGAGGCCCTCACGGCCTCTCAGCTCGCCCACGCCATCGGCAGATCCGGGTCGCACCGCGCGACGGGGGCGGCCGTGCGCAGGAACCCGCTCGCAGTGCTCGTGCCCGACCATCGCGTCGTCGGCGCGGACGGCCGTCCCTCCGGCACGGGCGCAGCCGCCCGGCTGCGCGGGGCGCTGCTCGACTTCGAGCGAAGGAACCAGGACACGGCCTCCTGAGAATCCCGCGCCGACCGCTCTCGGAATCCCTTGATCAGAAAGGCCTGCCGACTTGTGAACGTCTACGCCTCCAACATCGCTCCCGCCATCGTATCGCTTCCGTTCATCGCGCTCGCGATCACGTTGCCTTACCTCATCCACCAGCACCGAAAGGCGGACTCCGTGCCCTGGCTGCGCACCCTTGTCGTGTATTCGTTTGCGCTCTACCTCGTGTGCGCCTGCTTCCTCGTGCTCTTGCCCTTGCTCGCCAACTGCTCCGCCGTCGTTCTTTACGCACAAACGCCCCAGCTCGTTCCGTTCAACTTCGCTCGAGGGTTCTTGACAGAGAACGCGTTTTTCTGCGATGCCTACTCATTGTTTCCAACGTTTCGCAACCCTTACGCATACAAGGCGCTCTTCAACGTGCTTCTGCTCGTGCCACTCGGGATGTATCTGCGCTGCTACTTCCGACGCTCATGGCGGCAGACCCTCCTCATCGGCTTCCTGGTCACGCTGTCGTTCGAGGCCACGCAGATCACCGGGTTCTGGGGCCTCTACGAGCATCCCTATCGCCCGTTCGACGTGGACGACCTCATCCTGAAGACGCTTGGCGCGATGGTTGGTTTTTGGGCCGCGGGACCCGCCCTGCGCGTGCTGCCCGACATCCGGCTCATCGCCATGGAGACTCGCGAGGCTGGCGTGCGCGCGAGCGCAACGCGACGCGCCCTGTCGTTCGCCATCGATCTCGCGTTTGCCTTCGCGAGCATGACGGTTCTCATCTTCGCGCAGCTCTTCGTGGCTTTCAACCCTCACACGACCGCCGAGAGCTTTCTTTTCGTTCGTTGGATCGGATGGTTTCCGCTCGTGCTCTTCTTCGGAATCGTCCCCGTTGCCTTCAAGGGTCGAACGTTCGGACAGATGATCTTGAAGCTGCGCATCGTGCGACCAGACGCAGAGCCGGCGCGCTGGTACCAGATATTCGCCCGTTACGGTCTCCTTTTCCTGTTCGCCTGGACGTTCGTCGACATAATCATCGGCGTAGGGGTGCTTGACGTCCTCGCTGAAAGCTATCCTGGATGCCATGATGCCCCGCTCATCGACATGCACGACCCCACGACGACCAAGATATGGCTTGCTTTCATGGCGCTCTGGATCGCGACCCTCGTCGTGCGCGCAGTGCGGGCGAAGCTGAGAGGCGCCCCTTTCGTCATGCTCAACGGGGTGCTGTCGAACACGCGCGTCATGACGGAGGCCGGGGTGACGCTCATGAGGAAGCGCAAACTGGTGCTCGACGTGGACGAGGTGCGCGCCCTCGAGGGGCTTATCGCGAAGGACGGCACGCCGCTTTCCGAACTCATGGAGCGCGCGGGACGCGCCGTGGCCGAAGAGGTGCGCGCCTGGGTGCCCGACCCCGCGCCCGTCGTCGTGCTCGCGGGCGCGGGCAACAACGGCGGCGACGGCTGGGTGTGCGCCCGCATGCTCGCCGAAGAGGGCTACCCCGTCACGCTCGTCACACCCGACATCGCCGAGCGGATGAAGGCCGAGCCCGCGCGCTCGACCGCCCTCGCCGTGCTCGCCGACGCCGCTCGGGACAAGCTGCCGCTGCGCGTGCTCGTCGCGCCTAGCGCCGACATCCTCGACGAAGAGCTCGAAGGAGCGCAGGCCGTGGTGGACGCCGTCCTCGGCACGGGGTTTTCGGGAGAGGAGGTGCGCGAGCCCTATGCCTCGTGGATCAGGGCCGCCAACCGACGCCGCTTCGAAGGCGCGCGCGGAGCGGGCCGCGGCAGTCACCGCAAGCGCGCTTGCGAGCGCGGCGACCATGAGCGACGAGGCGAGTGTGCGCTTGTGCCGAAAGCTCACGACGCCCCCTTTGCCGTGTCCATCGACGTGCCGAGCGGGCTGTCGGCCCAAACGGGCCGGGCGGCCCGTCCCTGCTTCTTCGCCGACCTCACCGTAACGATGCTCGCCTTCAAACCGGGGTTGTCCTCCCCCGCCCCGCGAGCATGCGGCGTCATCAGGCTCGCCACCCTCGTCGACGTCGATCTTTACCTGGAACGACTCCGAGGCGACGGACATAAAGAGGCGTAAGAGGCCGAAACGCCAAAGGTTGCGGAAAGGAAAAGGGAAGCACCTCCGGGATGGGGGGTCCCGGAGGCGCTTCAGCAGTGCGCACCGAGGAGAAGGGGGGAATGTGCGCATGCTCACGGCCCGTCGGAGGTGTTGAGAGAGGGTGAGAGAGGGTGAGAGAGGGGGTTCACACGAGAGACGAGACGACGGGCGCTCGGTTAGGTTGTCAGGGTGCCGACCAACGGCGCGATGAACACTCTATCCGTCAACCTGTGCCCGTGCAACCCGTTCCGCATGACGGTGGACGCCCGGTCAACGCGTCGTTGCCATCATGTTGATCGGGAGGATCAGGCCCTTCGGCCGCAAAGCCTCGTCCGTCGCCGACCGGGAGCAATCGCAAGCCCTGTCGGACAGTGCGCTTGAAGGCGTTCAGACCGACAACCCGTGGAACTCCGTCGTCAAAGGACGGCTCGTGAGCGCGCGAGCCAGCTCGAGCGGATCGGCCCCCTCCCACACCACGCTGCGCACGACATCGGTGATAGGCAGCTCCACATCGTATCGCGCGGAGAGCACGGCGAGGGTCTTGCAGGCAAGTGCGCCTTCGGCGACCATATGGGTCTGCGCGGTGAAGTCCGCAAGCGTCCCCCCTTCGGCGACGAGCCTTCCGAAGCGGCGGTTCCGGGAGTGCTCGGAAGTGCACGTCGCGACAAGGTCGCCCGCGCCGGCCAGGCCCATGCACGTGAGCGCCCGCCCCCCAGCGCGCGCGACGAGGCGGCTCATCTCAGCCAAGCCCCGCGTCATCAGCATGGCCGCCGTATTGTCGCCGAACCCCAGCCCATAGCTCACGCCCACCGCAATGGCGATGACGTTCTTGAACGCGGCGCACAGCTCGACCCCGCGCACATCGTCGCTTGTGTAGGTGCGGAACGACTCCGACGCGAACACCTCCTGAAACAGAGCCGCCGTCTGCTCCGAGGAACTGGCGATCACCGTGCCGGACGGGACGCCTCTGACAACCTCCTCGGCATGGTTCGGACCCGACAGCGCGGCCAGACGGTGCGCGCCGCCCATCTCGGCCTCGAACACTTCCACCGGCAGAAGGCCGCTGCCCTCCTCTACGCCTTTCGAGCAGATGACGATGGGAAGACCGTCGCCCGCCAGGCGGGCCAGCCTCCGCGCCACATCGCGCATAAGACTCGACGGCGTGACGATCACAGCCGCCTGAGCGCGTTGGAGCGCGTCTTCGTACGAGTCCGTCGCCGCGATCCCCTCGCGCAATTCAACGTCGGAAAGATAGCGCGGGTTGCGGCGCTCCTCGTTGATCGAACGCACCACCTCCTGCTTTCGGGCCCATAGCCCCACTTCGTGCCCATTGCCCGCCAGCACCTGCGAAAGCGCGGTACCCCACGACCCCGCGCCGATGACCGCTATCCTCATGGCCGTCCTTTCCACCGCGCCGACCGACCGGCGCGTCTCCCTTCTCCTCTAGGAGGCTCAGGCCTTCCTTCCGCCGATCCTGCTTTCCGTGCCCGCCCGCAAACGTGCGATGTTGCCGCGATGCGCCCATATCACGGTGAAGGCCGCCAGCGTGCACAGGGCGATGGGCGCCGCCTCGCCCCAGAACAGGGCAAGCGCGAAGAAAGGGCATGCGAGCGCGGCGGCAAGCGATCCCGCCGACACGCGCCGCGTCGCGGCGACGACGATGGCGAACAAGGCGAGCTCGAGAAGCGCGCCGATCCAACCGAACGTCGCGAAGAGGCAACCCACCGCAACCGCTATGCCTTTGCCGCCCTTGAAACCCAGCCACGGGCTGAAGACATGACCCCAGATGCAGCCAAGGAACGCAAGGGTCACCATGAGGTCGTAGGAGACGGGGGATTGCGAAGAGAGACCGCCCCCCGGCACGAGCAGCCAGCATGCCGCAAGAGCCAAACCGCCCGAAGCAAGCCCTTTGCCGAAATCGAGCAAGAACACCGCTGCGCCTCCGGCCTTGCCCATCGTGCGCAGGGCGTTCGTAGTGCCGATGTTGCCGCTGCCGTGCTCGCGAATGTCGGTGTGGAAAAACACCTTCGAGATGATCACGCCCCAGGGGATCGATCCGAGAAGCGCGCTCGCGAGGAACACCGCGGCGGCGGCGAACGTCGAGTTGACCGAGCCGGCAATTGCAAATCCGAAGATTGCGCACGCCCAGAGGCACAGCACACCCGCCGCGCGCCACCCGCGCAGCACCGTGCAGGATCGGGAGGAGGAGCCGTCCGCCATGGCTAATCCTTCTTCTTGAACTTCATCTGAATGGGCGTGCCCGTCAAGTCGAAGCGCGCGCGCAAGCGATTCTCAAGGAAGCGCTCGAAGTTGTCGGTGACGAGATCGGGACGGTTCGCGAAAAACGTGAACCGCGGCGGGCGCGTGGAGGTCTGGGTGACGTACTTCATGCGCAGGACGGACTTTCCGCTCGAAACCGTGTGCCCCGTCTCGCGTATCTCCCCCAACCAGGCGTTCAGCTTGCTCGTGGGAACGGTTTGGGAGAAGTTCGCGTATGCGGTGTCGACAGCATCCCAGATGCGATCGACCTTCTTGCCGGTGAGCGCCGAGACGGCGATGACCGGCGCGTAGCCCACGAACGTGAGGCGGTCGGCGATGCGCTCGCGGATCTCCGCCTTCGCCTCGGGTCCCTCGACGAGATCCCATTTGTTCAGCACGATGACCATGGCGCAACCGCGCTCGGCCGCGAATCCGGCGACGCGCTGGTCCTGGTCGGTCAGACCCAGCGTGGAATCAATGACGAGCAGCGCCACATCGGCGCGGTCGATGGCCCGCATGGCGCGCACGAAGCCGTAGTACTCCACGTCCTGGTCGATCTGGCTTTTGCGGCGAAGCCCCGCCGTGTCAACGATGGTGTAGCGCCTTCCGTTGCGCTCGATGCGCGTGTCGATAGCGTCGCGGGTGGTGCCGGCCACGTCCGAGACGATGGAGCGCTCGTTGTCGGTCAGCCGGTTCGTCAGGGACGACTTGCCGGCGTTCGGTCGTCCGATGATGGCCACGTTGACGCCGCCGTCCTCGTCGAAGCCACCGGCAAGATCCGCTTTGCGAAGCTCGTCGACCACCGCATCGAGCAGATCCCCCGTGCCGTGACCATGCGTGGACGACACCGGCCATGGATCGCCCAGGCCAAGCTGGTAGAATTCCCACAGCTCGTCGGTTCGGTTCGGCGTGTCCATCTTGTTCACGACGAGGAACACCGGTTTGTGCGTCTTGCGCAGAATGCGGGCCACCTCCTCGTCGTCGGCGTTGATGCCGGTCTTGCCGTCCACGATGAACACGATGACGTCAGCTTCGTTCGCACCGGCGATGGCCTGCGCGCGAATGGAGCCTTGGAAGGCGTCGTCGTCGCCCATCTCAATGCCTCCGGTGTCGACAAGCTTGAACGAGACGCCGTTCCAGTCTGCCTCGTGATAGGAGCGGTCGCGCGTGACGCCGCGCATCTCATGAACGATGGCCTCGTTGGCCTGGGCTATGCGGTTCACGAAGGTGGACTTGCCGACGTTCGGCCGTCCGACCACCGCGACGAGTGGTAAGGGCATGTGCTACCTCGCATAATAGGATCCGTTTGTTCGGTCGGGGGCCTGGGCGATGCGTCCGACCAGGTCGATGATCTCCAGGAGATAATCCGACGCATTACAGGATACCACGTACAGCGGCGCGCCCGCGCGCTTCTCCATATCCTCCAAACTCATATCGTCAAGCGTTACCGCGTCGTCGTTGAACACGATGCGAGGGACGACGAACAGCTCGCGAACGCGCCCGGCGGAGGATCCGCGGAGGGCCCGCACGGCACGGGCGATGTCGCATCCGCAGAGCAGTCCCGTCACATCCACGTTCCCCCCGAAGTAGTCGTTTTTCACGAACAGCGGCTCGAACAGGCCCGAAAGTGGACTTTGCGCCACAAGCGGCTCGAGGAAATGGAGCGTGGCCTCGCCCGTCACGTAGCGAATGCGCGCTCCGGCCGCGCGAAGGGCGCGCGCGGCGCGTTCGACGGAGCCCGCGTCCTCAGCCGCACGCCAGTCGTCTACGAACGAGCGGATGATGCCCACGCCGTCCTCGAACATGCCGAAGTCGCCGTAGGTCTCGGCTGACGGCAAGTTGTCGAGGAGCGCGGGCCCGAAGGCGCGCGCGTAGAACTCGTCGGCCGGGAAAGCCCACATGCTCCCACGCTCGGCGAGCGCCCGGCGCCGGTACGGCTCGACGAGGTCAATGACGGCGCGCGCCGCTTCCGAACTGTCGAAGCTGCGGTCGAAGGCATTTTGATGCTTCGTGAACCCGAGCGGCACGATGCACACGTCAAGGATGCCGGGACGCGCGTAAGCCCACTCCAACGTGTCAACGAGCACGGCTCCGTCGTTCTGGCCGGGTACGAGCACGATCTGCGCGTGGAACTCGATGCCCGCTTCAAGCAGCCGTTCGAGCGCGTCGATGCCGTGCTGCGCGTGGCGGCCGATCATGTCGCGGCGCACATCCGGGTCGGAGGCGTGCAGGGAGCAGCGCAAAGGGGAGATACGCTGCTCGACGATGCGCGCCTCGTCGTCGGCGTCGAGGTTCGTGAATGTGACGAAGGTCCCCGACAGAAAGCTCAGACGGTAGTCGTCGTCGCGCAGCGTGAGGGACGGGCGGGCGCCATCGGGCAGCTGGCGCATGAAGCAGAACGTGCAGGCGTTGCGGCACTGCCTTACGCCGTCGAACACGACGCCGTCGAATTCGAACCCCCATTCCTCGCCCGGCTCGCGAACGAGCTCGACCGTGCCCGCATCGCCGTCGAGATCGACGTAGCCGAGTTCGACGGCATCGTCCGCCGTAAGCCACCTCCAGTCGATGAGGTCGCGCACGGGAAGGCCGCCCACGCTGGTCACATAGCAGCCCGGCTCGAAACCCGCGTCATCGGCGGGACTGCCCGCCGCGACCGCGCGCACGAGAGCGCGCGGCCGCGCGCCCGCGCATCGGACCGAGCGCGCCTCGCGATCGGCATCTCGACAGGGATAGGCGCTCACGGCCATATCGAAGCCTTCCGAGGCCTTCGAACGCACGAGACGGAAAGCGCGTTGAAGCGCCTTTCGGACAGTCCTGCTGTTCGAATGTTGAAACCTGCTCGCATGCGGTCCATTCTCGCATACGTGCCGCCTCATCGCAACGGAATCGGGGCGGACCCTCTTCGAAGCCCCTCGAACGTCTCTGCTCTCGATCTCGCGAACCCATGTGGTCGCCTCCCAAACGTCACGACGACGGATACCGTATTGCAACCGCGCATCGCGTTGCCGCATGCGAAACCTCTTTGGACGCCCTCCGACCCGCGACGACGGTGCAGCACGGCATCGGCAACGTATCGGCGATTCGCAGCGACGACCTCGCCTCTCTCGCATGCCGACCCTAAAACCGCACGGAACGGCAAAACGGCGCAGCCCTCTTGGAAAAGAGCCGGCAAACCGCGCATCACCCGTATCGTCGATGCAGGATCGTCCATATGGGCGATCCCGTCCGCTTCGGCATTCCCTATCGTGGCAGGCGTAAACGGCCCGCAGGCCGACAAATCGATCAGAGGAGGACCGATGAGGAAGACATCTTTGACGAGAAGGCAGCTCCTTGGACTGGGGGCGACGGTCGCTGCCGGATCATTGGCCTCGGCCAGCCTCGGCGGCTGCGCTCCGGCAGCCAACACCGAAGCGCGAAAGGAAGGATCAGACGAGCCCGAACCGTCCCAAGAAGGGGTCGAATACGAGCTCAATCCGCAGGACGGGTCCTACACGGCGTTCACCACCGACTACTCCCATCTGTTCAGCTCCATGCAAGTGGGATCCCGCACCGTGAAGAACCGCATAGTGAAGTCCGGCGCCACTTCGCGCACGGTCTCCCAAGGCGCCGGCTTCTCCGACGACGTGAAGAACTTCTACGGCAGCATGGCCGCAGGCGGCGTGGGCTTGATCTGGATGGACCAGTTCGTCGACTTCACCGGCAAGGCGGCCAACGGCAACACCCCCATCGCCAACGACGAGGACGCGGCTCTGTGCAGACAGTTCACCGACTATGTCCACGACCAAGGAGCGCTCATCGGCATGCAGGTGTGGGGGCCATGGTCGCAATGCTCCTGCGACGGGGCCATCACGGCCCCTTTCGAGAATCGCGCCGCCGTCCGCAAGATGCTCTCGATCGACGAGATCCACGCCTTCCAGGCCGACCTCGTGCATCGTTGCGAGATGATGCAGAAGGCCGGCTTCGACGGCGTCACGCTCAATGCCGGATGCGACCACACCTTCTCTTCGTTCCTCTCGAGATTCTGGAACACGCAGCGCGATGACGAGTACGGCCCCCAGAGCTACGAGAACCGCGCGCGCATCCTCACCGAACTGATCGGGCAGATCAGAAAGGCATGCGGAGCAGATTTCATCGTCGAAGTGCTCTACAACGGCGTCGAGGACAACGTGGAGTACCTTGGAAAGAACGACGGTTGCATGACCATCGAAGAGGCGAAGGAATTCGCCCGGCTGTTCGAGAAGGCGGGCGCCGACATGCTCCAAATCCGCTACGGAGCCTACGGCTACCATGCCGCGTCGTTCTTCACCGATGCCCTGCACGCCGTGGAGAGCGGAAACACCGGCTATGGAACGCGCGTCGATTTCCGCCGTCATTTCGAAGGCAAGGTCAACGGACAGTTCGATGGCGCGTGCGCCTTGTTGGAGGTGGCCGCCGAAATCAAACAGGCGGTGGGCATTCCCGTGGGCACCGTCGGTGTCATGGACCCGCGTCTGGCTCCCGACCTGATCGACAACGCGCTCGCCGAGGGGAAGATCGATTACATCGCCATGACCCGTCCGCTCATGTGCGACCCCGAACTGCCAAACAAGCTGAGAGAAGGCCGTCGCGACGAGGTGGCACCCTGCAACCACTGCCTCACGTGCCTGCAGGCAGTACTCCCCCATCCTGTGACGGTGGGATGCCGCTGCAACGCCACGTTCGGCCGCGTGAAGGACGGCGGCATAAAAACAAGCGCGAAACCCGAGCCGGCCGCCTCGCCTCGCAAGGTCATGGTGGTGGGCGGCGGGCCCGCCGGCATGGAAGCCGCACGCATCGCCGCCGAACGAGGGCATGAGGTGACGCTTTACGAGGAGGACGGCTCTCTGAGCGGGCTCATGACTTTCGCCGCCACCGTGAAAGGCCCCCATGAGAAGATAGCTGACTTCTGCGCCTACCTCGAGCGCCAGCAGGAGGTGAAGGGCGTCACGGTGACGACCGGAACCAAGGTGGACGCCGGCCTCGTGGCAGAGGAGGCGCCCGACGTCGTGGTGGTGGCCGTGGGGGGCGTGCGCCCCGCCCTCGACGCTCCCGGCGCTGAGGGTTCGCCTTTGGTAAAGACCATCGAAGAGGCTGCCGCAGGAGCAGACCTCGGCGAACGCGTCGTGGTGGTCGGCGACAACCACCATGCCATCGACCTGGCCGTCTTCCTCATCAAGCGGGGTAAGGCCGTGATCATACTGTCTGGCCGCACGCAAGAGTTCTTCGACGTCGAACATCCTTCGTGGGTGCGCTACAGCACGAAGGCGTGGATGGAGAGCAAGGGCCTGCGAGTGTTTTACGAGTCCGCCCTCCTCGCCATCGAAGAGGGCGGTGTGAGCGTCGCCACCAACTTCGGCGCCACCGTCTCCGTGCCGTGCGACTCCGTGGTCAACTGCCAGCCCTTGACGCCCAACACCGAGTTGTTCGACACGATCCCTGCCGACATCGAAAAACATCTCGTCGGCGATGCCGCCGTGTTCTCCACCATCGCCGAAGCCGTGAGCTCCGGCAACCAAGCGGCGCGCGCCATCTAACGCTTAACCGACACCGCCGGCGCGCCTCGAGGGCCCTCTTCGGAGGGCCCTCGCCCGTTCGAGACGGATGCGCCGTCAGAACGCCTGATCGATCAGCTCGTCGCGGCTTCCGACGCCCACCTTCTCGTAGATATGCTTGACATGCGTCTTCACAGTGCTCGATGAGATGAACAGCGTTCTGCCTATCCCCTCGTAGGATCTGCCCTCCAGAAGGCAGGAGAGCACCTCTTTCTCGCGCGGAGTCAACCCGTAGCGTTCGCCCATCCTCATGCTGATGGCCTCCTGCACAGGTGCGGAGGAACCCGCCGCGTCGGACACCTGGTTCACGGCGAGCACCACAACGTTGAAGGCGAGGTAAGCGAGGAGCACGGCCGTCAGGACTGCCGGCAAGGATGCCGGATCCAATGCAAAGGACAAGGCCTTGCCCGCCAAAAATCCCGCACCGTACACGACCATCTTCGCGGCGAACGGCGCCAAAGACGAAACGCCGCTGCCCCGTGAAGCCACGATGATGGCAACGAGCACGTGCACTTCGAACAACGAAAGCCCCACGTAGTACATTGCGTCGAAAAGCACGGGCAGGCCCGCCGCCCCGTCGAAGCGACCCAGCACGAGAGAAGCGAGCAAGAGGATGGTCGAGAGAGGGAACACCGCTCCGAAGAGGGCCGACCGAGCCTTGGGCCCATTGCGGCCGCAGAAGCCAAACACGAGGTTCAAAGCGCAGACCAGAAAAGCCGCGGCCAGTGCGATGGGCGGACGGTACTCTTCCACCGCGGCCTCGCCCCACGTGAGCCCGGTGCCGAACGCAACGGCCGCTGCGGCGGCGAAAGGGCCCCTCAGCGTGAACAAGAGGCCCTTCGCAAACCGTTCACGCCCGAGCGGCCCTTCAGACCTCGTCGCGCCGGCGCTCACGATGCGAAACGAGCGGTTGAGCATGGTCAACGACAGAGCCATCACGGCGCAAAACGCCACGCACCACACCCCTTGGCCGCGCATGTCCACGTACGTCACCGCGCGCGCAAGCGCACTGAGGACTAGCGCGCAGGAGACGGCCGCGAACAGGCGGGGAAGCGGCAGCACCTCGTAGACCTGCACCCACAACAGCGTATACAGCACGAACGCGCATCCGAACAGCATGCAGGCGAAAAGCTGGACGGCAAGGCCCCCTTGCCCGCCCATCACCAAACCCGCCTGATCGACCGCCACTCCGACGATGAAAAGCGCTCCGAGTGCAAGGCACGAACGCGCATCGGGTCTCAAGTCGAAACGGCCTCGGAAGGCCAGCAACGCGAGCGCAACCGCCGCGCACAGCATCATCGCAGCTTGAACGAACACGGGATGATAGTGAAATCCCACCTCGGGAGCGAAGGACAGCCGGTTGAAGAAAATATAGGCGTACACATAGTATCCCGCCAAACAAGAGAGGCGAAGGGCGGAGGCCCGCGGCCCTCGTCGCGGCAACGGGCTCACAGCTCCTCGAGGCGCGCCGTCACGGCGGCTATCTGCGATTCCGGGGTGGAGGCGCCTGCGGTGACACCAACGGTCCCACAGCCCTCGAACCAAGCGGGATCGATCTCGTCGGGCCCTTCCACATGGTGGGTGCGCGCACAAACCGCAGCGCAGATGTCGGCAAGGCGGGTCGTGTTCGATGAGTTGCGCCCTCCGATGACCACGATGGCGTCCACTTCGCCCGCGAGTGCGGCTGCAGCCTCCTGGCGTTGGCGAGTGGCGAAGCAGATGGTGTTCTTCACCTCGCACGCCACACCGTGCTCGGAAAGCGCGCCCACCACCGCGTCGAGCGTTTCGCGCGTCTGCGTGGTCTGCACGACAACACCTGCCGCCTCGCCCGTATCCTCTGGAAGATCGTCGGGCGAGGCCACCACGGCCACCTCGCCTCCCGCTTCGCGCGCGTACGCGACAAGGCCCTCCACCTCTGGATGCCCAGCCTCGCCCACCACGATGACGCGGCCGCAGCGCCGCGCGAGCTCGGCGGCCGCTTTCTGAGCGCGGGCCACATGGGGGCAGGTTGCGTCGATGAGAGGCAGTCCGCGCTCCTCGACGAGGCGGCGCACCGCAGGAGCCACGCCGTGGCTGCGGATTATCACCGGCCCGCCTCCCACGTCGTCAACGCCTTCGACGGCCCGCACACCACGCCTCTTTAAGTCCGCCACCACCTGCGGATTATGGATGAGAGGACCGAGCGTGGCCGCGCCGTCGCCCTCCTCCGCGGCGGCCAGCGCCATGTCGAGCGCCCTTTGAACGCCGTAGCACGCGCCCGCATGACGGGCGAGCATCACCTTCATGCGCGACCCCCTGCCTCGGCTCGCGCGATCCCCAGAGCGGACGCGACCTCCTCGGAAGTTCGCTCGGGCACAGGATGGCGGGCGAACTCGTCCGTGAAATCACGGCCCTCCGGGAACAGCGCCCGCATGTCCACCTGCTCGCGCGGCACGCGCAAAGACAGCGCGAAGCACTCGCGCATGGCGTACCAGGTGCAACCCTCAAGACGATCCTCCTTCGGCAGGAAATCGAAGTCCTCCACGAGGACGGGGTTGCCGTACTCGACGGTGATCTTCGGAAAGCGAAGGAACTTGCCCTTCTGCTTCACGAACTCGGCATTGCGCACGGTCATGGGAAGGATGGGCGCCTTGCCCATCTTGGCGATGAACGCCGCACCCGAATGGATCTCGGGCGTCTTGGAGCCTTTGCCGCGCCGCGTCCCCTCGGGCAGGATCCCCACGATCTCGCCGTTTTTCAGCATGCGCGTCGCGCGCTTGATAGCCGTGCGGTCGGCCGCATCGCGCTTGACGGGAAACGCCCCCACGCGCGAGAGTATCTGCCCGACAAAACCGTGCGCGTTGTCGAACAGGTTTTCACGGCCCATGAAGCGCACCCACTGCCGCGGGCGCGTGGCCAGGTACATGAACGCCACGTCCAAAAACGACGTGTGGTTCGCGACGATCACGACGCCGCATCTCCCGTCGAAAGCGCGAACACGCTCGCGATGGTCCACGCGGTAGCGGAAGCACGCCTTGAACACGCACGACAGGAAGCCCCAGATAAGGTTGCCCGCCCAATGCGGCACCTGCCGTCCTTCGGACACGCCGCCAAGGGGCATGTCCCACATCTTCTCGTAGGGAAGGATGAGGCTCATCGCGCCCCCTCGCTCCCATCGCCATCGACGCGCGCACCGACAGCCCGTCGCGCGAGCGCGCATATATCGCCGATCACGTCTTCGATGAAACGGCCCGTGGAGTCGATGCGAGCCGCATCTTCGGCCGCTCTGAGAGGAGAGGATGCGCGGGACGAATCGATTTCGTCGCGACGGCGGATGCCGGCGAGCACCTCGTCGTAATCGATGGACCCCACCCCGCGATCAACGTTTTGGCGCACGCGGCGATGCGCGCGCTCCTCGGCGGAAGCGGTGAGGAACACCTTCACCGGAGCCTCGGGGAACACGACCGTGCCGATGTCCCGGCCCTCCACCACGTAATCGCCCGAGCGGCCGATGCGCTGCTGCTGCTCCACGAGCGCCTCGCGCACGGCGGACACGGCCGACACGGGACTCACGGCGCGGTCGATCTCCGCCTCGCGTATGGCGGCGCTCACGTCCACGCCGTCGACAGCGACGCCCCTGGGCATGGGGTCCCCCGACCCATGCACGAAGGATATCTCGCATTCGCGCGCGATGCGGCCGAGCCCCTCCTCGTCGTCGAGCGCCACACCGTCCCTGAGCGCCCTCCACGCCACGGCGCGGTACATGGCGCCCGTGTCGAGACAGGAGAAACCGAGCTCTCGCGCCACGGCTTTCGCGACCGTGGACTTTCCGGCCCCGCTCGGGCCGTCGATGGCAATGATCATCGCGCCAACCTTTCGATGTCAAGAAGGAACCGGGGATAGCTGACCTCGACGGAGGCGAAGTTCTCGACTTCGACGGGAGATGTGCCGCACAGGCCGGCGAGCGCCCAGGTCATGGCGAGACGATGGTCGCCCTTGGAGTCGAAAGAGACGCCTTCGGGCGTGCGCAGACCGGGCTGTCCCTCGACAACGAGATCGTTGCCCTCCACCCATGCGTCCACGCCGAGGCGCCCCAGACCCTCGACGATGGCGGCCAGGCGGTCGGTCTCCTTCACGCGAAGCTCCCCCGCCTCGCGAAACACCGTCACACCGCGCGCGTGCGCGGCCACAAGCGCCAGCACCGGCACTTCGTCGACGATGGAAGCTATCTTCTCGGCCGGCACTTCGCACCCGTGCAGGTTCTGAGTGTGGCGCACCGAGATAACCCCGTAGGGCTCCTTTCCCGCCGCGCCCGTGCGGCGCACGCTCACGTCGGCTCCCATGCGCTCGAGCGTGCGCACGAAGCCGATGCGCGCAGGGTTCAGGCTCACGCCCTCGACGCGAACGGAGCTGCCAGACCGCATCGTCGCGGCGCACACGATGAAAGCCGCCGATGACGGGTCGCCCGGCACGCGAACTTCGCACGCTTTAAGGAGGGAGGGACCCGTCACGCTGGCAGCGCGGTCGGCGGCGGTGGTGTCCACGCCGAACTCGGGCAGCATGAGCTCGGTATGGTTTCGAGAGGGAGAGGGTTCGCGCAGGACGGTCGTGCCCTCGGCATAGACACCGGCTAGGAGCACGGCCGTCTTGAGCTGCGCCGAGGCCATGGGCGCATCGTAGGCGATGGCGCGCAACCGCCGCGAACCGCACACGGTGATGGGCAGCGTCTCGCGTCCCTCGGGCTCGAAGCGCGCGCCCATCTTCATGAGCGGCGCGGTGATGCGGCGCATGGGACGGCGCACGAGGGAGTCGTCGCCGGTGAGCTCCACGCGCACGTCCCACGGCGCAAGCACGCCCATGAGCAGGCGCGCGGTAGTGCCGGAATTGCCGCAGTCAATGGGGCCGTCGGGCTGGCTCGGCCCGCGCCCGCCCCATCCGGTCACGGCGCCCGCAAGGCTTCCGTCAGACTGCTCCTCGAGCGAGGCTTCGGCTCCGAGCGCACGCACTGCCCGAATGGAAGAGCGCACGTCCTGCGAGTCGAGCACGCCCGAAAGGCGCGACGTGCCCTCGGCCATCGCGGCGAACAGAACGGCGCGATGAGAGATCGACTTGTCGCCGGGCACGGAGATCGCGCCGGTCAGCGGCGCGGTCAGGGGCGCGAAGAGGGTCGTGCCGGATGTCTGGTCATGCGACATGGGCGTGCTCCTTTGCCGTCAAAGGACTGAACGACACCGAGAACCCCGCGTCGATGAGCCGCGACGACAGCTGCCCTACGTCGCCCTCGTCGGTGAGCACGAGGCTGAGCACGGCGCTGTCCTCAGTGACGTGATCGATTTCGATGGATTGGATATTGCAACCGGCCGAGCTTGCGTACGTAGTGACCTCGGCCACCACGCCGGGACGATCCTCCATGGGGATCCGCACCTCGACCAAGCGCTCGGTCGAGGGCACCCATGCGGCGGGCAGAGCCCGGCGCGCCTCGGCCGCCTCGGACAGAAGAGCAGTGAGCCGCGAACGGTCCCCCGAGGCGAGCGCGTCGGAGAACGACGCGATGATGCCCCGCATCTCGTCGAGGCCCGCCGAAAGCGCATCTTTGTTGTCGAACGCGATGCCGCACCACAGCTCCGGAGAGCCGGCGGCGATGCGCGTGGCGTCCTTGAAGCCCCCGGCGGCCAGGCGCATGAGCGCCTGCCTGTCGTCAGCGTGACGGTTGGCAAGCTGAACGAGCGAAGAGGCTACGAAATGCGGGACGTGACTCACCACGGCCACCGCTGCATCGTGCTCTTCGCGCGGCAGAACCACGACGCGGGCGCCGAGAGAGGTGACGAACTCGTGCATGCGCGCGAAATGCTCGGCCGGCGTTTCCGCGTCCGGACAGAGTATCCAGTGCGCGCCTTTGAACAAGTCGGGCCGCGCCCCGTCGATGCCGTTTCTCTCAGAACCGGCCATGGGATGTCCCGGCACGAAGTTCTCAGGATGCGGAAGCGTCCGCGCCGCCAGCCCGCAGATGCGCTTTTTCGTGGACGCCGTGTCGGTGACGATGCCGCGAAAGTTCCATGACGCGAGGCGCTCGAGATGTCCTTCGACGGCGTCCACCGGCGCAGCGAGCACCACGAGGTCGCAGCCCTCCTCGACGAACTCCCGGAAAGCCGCGTCGTCGGGATGGGAGGCCGCGCTCGCCCACTTGCGCTCAAGCGCCTCGTCGCGCGTGCGCGCGTCCACGTCGACGGCAAGCACCTCCGCACCTGGATGCGCCTCGTGGACGGCGGCGGCAAACGACGCGCCTATCAGGCCGAAGCCCACAACGGCGATGCGCCCGAAGCCCGATTCGCCTCTTTGCGCAGCTTGCCCTTGTGCCATTCGATCAGGTTCCTCCTTGTATGTCGCGCCGATCTTTCGCCCCGAACGGGGCCAAGCGAACTCAACGGCATTCTACCATTAATCTCCTCCGAAGGAGACGGCGTGCAGCAAGCACGTCTTTTCAGCAAACGGAGTTGGATTCCCGGATCATTCGCCGCCAAGGATGCAGGCGGCTTTGCGGGCCGGTCACACGCGAGCCCCCCCTCCCGCCCTTTGAGGAGAGAGCTTTCCCTCGATTAGGTCCAGAAAATTCATACCCTCCCCCTGTGCAAAAATACTGTAATATTACAAATCGCATATGAAATCGCCTCCTACGACGGAGGCGATTTCACGCGCCCTCATCCGGGGCACTCTATATATCTTCCTACAGAAAGACCGACCATGGACAAAACCGTCTACCTGTCAGTATCATCCGACATCGTTCACGAAGGCATCCTCAACGTCATGGAAAGAGCCTGCCAGCTTGGCACGGTGATCGTCGGGGTGCTCTCCGACGAGACGATAGCCTCCTACAAGCGCCCGCCGATCCTCGACGAGGACTCGCGACTGCGCATGTACGCGAACCTTAAAGGCGTCTCGCGGGCCATGCTTCAAAAAACCCTTTCCTATCGGGAAAACCTCCTCGAGGTCAGACCCGACTTCGTCGTGCACGGCGACGACTGGAGAACCGGCATCCAAAGCTCCGTGCGCAAAGAAGTCGTCGACACGCTTGGCGAATGGGGCGGAAAGCTGGTGGAGGTCCCTTACACGCGCGGCGTCTCCATGAGCGGCCTCGAGAGCGACCTGCGGGCGGCATACGCCTCCCCGGACGCGCGCAGGGGAGCGCTGCGGAAGCTGCTCGCGACGAGACCCCGCTTGCGCGCGCTCGAGGCCTCCAACGGGCTTTCCGGCCTCATCGTGGAGGCCGCCCGGTTCTCGGACCCCGAGTCAGGCGCGGTGCGGCAGTTCGACGCCATGTGGGTGTCCTCGCTGTGCGACTCCGCCTTCAAAGGCAAGCCCGACATCGAGCTCGTCGACTTCACCAGCCGCATCGCGACGATCACGGAGATCATGGAGGTGACCACCAAGCCCATCATCCTCGATGGGGACACGGGCGGGCGCGTCGAGCATTTCGCCCACAACGTCCGCACGCTCGAGCGCATCGGCGTGTCGGCCGTGATCATCGAAGACAAGACGGGGCTCAAGCAGAATTCCCTGTTCGGCACCCAGGTGCCGCAGCTCCAAGACGATCCTCACGCCTTCGCCGCCAAGATCCTCGCCGGAAAGAGGGCCCAAAGAACCCGCGACTTCATGATATTCGCCCGGATCGAGTCGTTCATCGCGAAGGCGGGCCTTGACGACGCCATGATGCGAGCCCGGATCTACCTCGAAGAAGGGCATGCGGACGGAATCATGATCCACTCGAAGGAAAAGGACGGCAAGGAGATACTCGAGTTCCTAAGCGCGTTTCGATCGAAGTGGCCCGAGGTCCCCGTCGTCTTGGTCCCCACCTCCTACAACCATATCACCGACGATGAGCTTTTCGGCGCGGGCGCGAGCGTGGTCATCCACGCGAACCATCTTCTGCGCGCCGCGTACATGGCCATGCGGAACACCGCCGACAGCATCCTGGAGCACGGACGGAGCAAAGAGGCCGACTCGCTGTGCCTTCCGATACACGACGTTTTGACCCTCGTGCCCAAGGAGCTGCCATGACCGAGATCCATCCGAGCGCGTTTTGCGAGGCCCTCGAGCAAAGGGGCCTCGAGTTCTTCTGCGGGGTTCCCGACTCCCTGCTCAAAGACCTATGCTCGCACTTGCTGGCAAACGTGCCTTCGAACCGCCACGTCATCGCGGCAAACGAAGGCAACGCCGTCGCCATGGCATGCGGGTGGCACGTGGCCACCGGACGCGCCGCGGTGGTGTACATGCAGAATTCAGGCGAGGGGAACGCCGTGAATCCGCTTTTGTCGCTCGCCGATCCCGACGTGTACTCGATCCCCATGCTCCTCGTAATCGGATGGCGCGGAGAGCCTGGTGTTCCGGACGAGCCCCAGCACCTCAAGCAGGGAAAAGCGACCCTGGCGCTCCTCGACGCGATGGGCGTTCCGTACGAGGTGCTCGACATCGATCGTTGGCGCGAGCAGATCTCCTCCCTTGAAGCGCGCATGCGGATCGAAAGCCGACCCGTCGCCCTCGTGGTGCGCAAAGGCGCGCTCTCCTCCTCCCCCTTGCCCCCTTCCGTCGAGCCCGCGCCCCTCACCCGCGAAGCGATGCTCGAGCTGCTCTTGGACAGCATCGGGAGCGACGACATCGTGGTGGCCACGACTGGGAAGACGTCCCGCGAGCTGTTCGAAGCGCGCGAGAGGCGAGGGCAGGGGCACGCGCGCGATTTCCTCACGGTGGGCGGAATGGGCCACACCTGCTCCATCGCCCTCGGCATGGCGCTCGGCTCCGATCGCACGGTGTGGTGCGTCGACGGGGACGGCAGTTTCCTCATGCACATGGGCTCGCTCGCCGTGGCGGGCGCGATGGCCCCCGACACGCTCAAATACGTCCTCAACGACAACGGCGCCCACGAAAGCGTCGGCGGGTTCCCGACCGCGGGACGGAGCGTCGACATCGCTGGCATCCTGCGCGCATGCGGGTTCGAAACGACCAGCGTCTCCGCGGAGCTCGACGCGAGAGAGGCTTTCGAGACGATGCGCGAACCGGGAAGGAAGGCCCTGGTCGTCCGCACGCGCCAAGGGTCGAGGCGCGATCTGGGGTGCCCGGACATCGCCCCGAAGGACAACAAGCTCGCAATGATCGACATGCTGACGGAAGGGGCGGGGTCCCGAGCATGAAAGCCCTGATATTCAACTCGGGCCTCGGAAGCCGCCTGGGAAGCATCGCCGCGAAGCGACCGAAGTGCATGGCGGCGATCAACGGCGAGAGCATATTCGCACGGCAGGTGCGCATCCTCTCCGATCTGGGAGTCAGGGACTTCGTGGTCACCACCGGCCCCTTTTCCGACCAGATACGCGAGGCGGCAACGCCGTTTCAAGCGCGAGGATGCTCGTTCTCCTTCGTTTCGAATGACCGCTACGCAGACACCAACTACTTGTACTCCTTCTGGCTTGCCCGAAACCTGCTGAGGGGAAACGACGTTCTCCTGCTCCACGGCGACCTCGTGTTCGATCGCTCGTTCGCGCGCAGGGCGCTCCTATCCCCCTTCGAATCGCTCGGAGCCGTGAACCGCGCGGCTCTGCCGCCTCGAAAGGACTTCAAAGCACGGGTCCTGAACGGGCGCATCGAGCACGTCTCCGTCGACGCATCGGGGCCTGACTGCTACGCCTTCCAACCGTTTTACCGGCTTTCGGAACGCTCTCTCGGACTCTGGCTCGACGAGGTGGAGAGGTTCGTGCAGCGCGGTGCCCTCGACGTTTACGCGGAAGAGGCCGCGAACAAGGTTTTTCCCCTGATGAACGTCGAAGCGCTATCGTATGAGGGCTGCTTCGTGGGAGAGGTGGACACCCCGGAGGACCTCCTTCACGCCGAAACCTGCGTCAAGCTGTTCGATTACGAGCAGCAGCCCGTCTACGAGGCCCTCGACCCCGGCTGCCGGCTCATCCTGCGCGATGCCGACGAAAGCGGCGAGCGAACATGGAAGGAGCTCCTCTCCCTCCACGGCATCGGGCGCCCGTTGGTCGTATGCGGCCCGCGCGCAAGGTCATCCGGACCGATCCGCGCCTATTTGGACGACTTGGATCATGCGGCGGCGTTCGACGGTTTCAGCCCGAACCCCACCTACGATCAAGCCGTCGAGGCCTTTCGGTCCTTTCGAGCGCAGCGATGCGACGGCCTGGTGTCCATTGGCGGAGGCAGTGCCATCGATCTGGCGAAATGCGTGAAAGCGCTCCTGGGCGCGCCCGACCCCCTCGAGCTCGGGACGCATCCCGACCTCCCCTCCCCTCGCATCGACGTCCCGCACATAGCCGTGCCCACCACCGCCGGAACGGGAAGCGAGTCGACCCGCTTCGCCACCGTGTACGTGAATGGCACGAAGCGCTCGATCAGCTCCGAGCGGCTCCTTCCCGACGCCGCCGTTCTCGACGCCCGTCTGCTATCGACGCTTCCCGATTACCAGAGGCGCTGCACGCTGCTCGATGCTCTTTGCCAGGCGATCGAGTCTCACTGGTCCGTGCGATCATGCGACGCGAGCAGGCCGCTCTCCGCGGAAGCGATGCGCCGCATCGCGCGCGATGCAGGATCTTACCTCGAAGGAGATGCCGCGGCGGCGCGCTCGATCATGACGGCCTCCAACTTGGCCGGAAAGGCCATCAACCTCACCACCACGACCGCACCCCATGCCCTGAGCTATGGACTGACCACGCTCAAGGGGCTGCCCCACGGCCATGCGGTCGCCATGTGCATGCCCGGATGTTGGCGCATCCTCGCGAAACGCGCCTCGAGCGATCCGGAGCTTGCGGAGAAGCTCGCCGAAATAGAGGGGTCGCTCGCACAGGAGACGTCGCGCGGTCCGTCGTCGGGACTCGAGGCGTTCGAGTCCATCGTCGAACTTGCGGGAACGGCTCGCTCGACCACCCTGTCGAACGACGACGTGGCACATCTGACGGGGACGGTCAACCTGGAGCGTCTGGCGAACTTCCCGGTCGAGCTTTCTCCGGAAGACGTGGCGGAGGTGTACCGCGGCATCGCGCGAGAACCGATTGCGGAGCACGTCGAAGAGCCGCAAGGGAAAGAAGCGTGACCGAAGAGACCGACCGCGCGGGACGAGCGTCCGCGCACGCTTCCCAAGACCGTACCGAAACGCAAGACCGATCGACCCCCGTTCGTCCCTAAAGGAGCAACTCATGGGCTTTCCTCTATCCGAAGCGCTCGCTGCCGCCATGCGGGCCTGTTACGATCTTGTCGGCGTATGGTGGGTGGTTCTGCTCGCCCTCGCCGTCGCCGCCAAAATCATCCTGTTCCCCCTCTCCTTGTGGAGCCATGCGAACAGCATCGCCATGGTGCGCCTCATGCCTCAGATCAATCGCATCAAGGCTCGCCATTTCGGGGATGGCGAGGCCATTTCGGAAAAGCAGCTCGAGCTGTACAGGCAAAACCACTACCACCCTCTCCTCTCCTTGGCGCCGTTCGCCGCGCAGATCGCCGTCCTGCTCGTCGCAGTGGGCGCCGTGAACTCCATCGCCGCCCAAGACGATCTGGGATTCTGGGGGTCCATACCCATGCGCGATGGCGGAGGATCATGGATCATGCCGCCCCTCGCCGCGCTCTCGGCGGTCGCGCTCGGATACTCCCAGAACCGCATCAACCCCCTCCAACGAGAGCAGGGAAAGCGCAGCCAGCTCGTCGCCAACGGCTCGTCTGTCGCCATCTCCTTCGCGCTCGGCATCTTCGTCCCCGCAGGGCTTGCGTTCTACTGGATTTGCTCGAACCTCCTTTCCATCGTCGTCCAAATGCTTTGCAACATCGTGATGGATCCTCGAAAAACCATCGACCGCGACGACCTCGAGGAAAGCAAGAAGGAGATCGCCCTGTTGGAATCGGTGGGAAGGACCTCCGATTCCCGCAAGAGAAGCCTCGAACTTGCACGCAGGGAAAAGGCCGATTACGAGAGGTTCTTCCGCGTGGAGGGAAAGCACGTCGTGTTCTACTCGGAGCGCGACGGGTTCTACAAGTACTTCCAGGGGGCGATCGAATGGCTCCTCGACAATTCGACCGTCCGCATCCACTACATCACGAGCGACCCCGATGACCGCGTATTCGAGCTTGCGAAGCAGCGCCCCCGCGTCATCCCCTACTATATAGGCGAGAGGAAGCTCATAACGCTCATGATGAAGCTCGACGCGGACGTGGTGGCCCTCACGCTCTACGAGCTTGGAAAGCATCACCTCAAACGCTCCCTTGTCCGCAAGGACGCCGAGTACATCCTTTTCCCGCACCACGCAACGAGCATGCACATGGTGTCGGCGGAGGGATCGTTCGACCATTACGACGCCGTGCTATGCGTCGGACCTCATCAGATCGAGGAGCTGAGACGCGAGGAGGAGCTGCGCGAACTTCCGAAGAAAGAGCTCGTCGCCTGCGGATACGATCTGATTGATCGCCAAATCGAATCATGCGCAGCCCTCGGAGGCGCGAAGTCGTCGCCGAACCGCCGTCCGACCGCTCTCCTCGCCCCCTCCTGGCAAGACGACTGCATCCTGGATCTGTGCGCCGTCGAAGTCGTCGAGTCGCTGATCGAAGCGGGCTTTCGCACGATCGTCCGGCCCCATCCCGAATACACCAAAAGAAACGCCGCGCGCTGGGACGCCCTCGTCGCGCAATGCCGAGAGCGTTTCCCCGAGCATCTCGAGTTCGAAGACGGGTTCAAGGCGGACGATCAAGGGTTGGGGGAGGCGGACCTGCTCGTCACCGACTGGTCCTCCATAGCCTACGAATTCTCCTTCTCAACCCTCAGGCCCTCCCTCTTCATCGACACGCCCATGAAGGCGAAAAACCCTCGCTGGGAAGACTACGGGATCATCCCGACCGACATCAGCCTAAGGAAGGAGACGGGAAGGGTCCTTTCCCTCGACGACGTCGGAACCGCAGGAGCCGTCGCCCTAGGCATGCTCGACGACGCGGAATCGTGGGCCAAAAGGATCGAAGCGAGACGCGCCGACTTCTTCTTCAACGGAAGACGGGGAGGAGAAGCCGCCGGAACATACGTCCTCGACCGCATCCTGTCCAAGCAGGATCATGCGCCGAAGGGGGGGGGGTGCGGCATGAGGACGGTCAGAAACCAGCAGCGCCTCCCGCTTGCCGTACTCGCGGTGGATGCGGTCTTTCTCCTCCTCGCGTCCTCTGCGCTTTCCCTCGCATGGACTCAGCCGGCATACGCCTACATCGACCCGTCGGTCGCAAGCTACACGGTGCAAGCCGTCGCAGGGGCCGCCGTCGCCCTTTCCGCCGTCGTCGGCACGGCATGGCGCGCAACGCGCAAGCGGCTTCTGGGAGTGCTCGGACTGAGCGAGGCGACCCGCAAGCAAGCCGAGCCTCCGGTGCGCTTCGTCGACCGCGACGATCCGGAAGGGAACGAAACGCTCCTGCAAGCCGACCAAGACGCCCGAAAGGACGCAAAACGGCTCCGGTCCCCGGTTCCGCTGCAGCCAATCCCCTGGCGCGGT
Organism: Gordonibacter sp. An230; assembly: GCF_002159915.1. Classification (GTDB taxonomy): domain Bacteria; phylum Actinomycetota; class Coriobacteriia; order Coriobacteriales; family Eggerthellaceae; genus Rubneribacter. Next base: position 31,873 of record NZ_NFJP01000008.1, on the reverse strand, counting down.
CGTTTTCTCGGCATGCTCGCCCCCCTCTTGCTCGCAGCGCTCACCGTGTGCGTCTCGACGCCGCTCGAGATCGTCGCCAAGAACCCTAACGAATTCCTTTTCCTTCCGACAGACGCGCTGCCCGTGCTGGCCGCTTTCGCCCTGACCGTGTCCGTCGCCCTCTCGCTCGCCCTCTCGCTTCTGCGGGGAAAGGCCTATTGGATCGCGCTCGCCATCGTGTCCAGCGCGATCCTGTCGTCGTACTTCGCCATGTCCCAATTGGGATTTCTCGCCTTTCCCTCAAGGGGAGAGATGGACTTCTCGGATTATCCGTGGTTGCTCTTTGTATTCGACGCGTCTCTCTACCTTGCCCCATTCGCCCTGCTGCTGCTCTTCTTCTTGCGATTCCGCTCCAAATTCGCGCCCATCACCACCCTCACCGCCTTCGCGCTCGTTCTCGCGCAGACGGTGGGCTTGGCGGGCACCCTCGTCTCCCTTCCCGAGGCTGGCAGCTCGTCCGAAAGGCCTTACCTGACCACCGACGGCCTCTACACGCTCTCGGGCGAAGGCGACATCGTGGTGTTCGTGCTCGACATGTTCGACGACAACATCCTCGACAACGCATACGACCAAGCCCTCGCGCCCGAAACCTTGGCCGAATTCTCCGGCTTCACGCGCTTCGACAACGTCTCGCAGCTCGCAAGCCATACGCGCACCGCCATCCCGAGCCTCCTTATGGGACGGCCCTTTCTCGACCTCGACAGTCAGTCATGGTCGTATCAGCAGATCAGCGAGAACTTCGCGCAACGAAACCTGCTCGACGAGCTTCAAGAGCAAGGGTTCTCCACAGGCGTGTACTCCGCTTCCCTCCAAACCCACCTGGAGAGCATCGGCTCAAAAGCGGACAACCTCCGACCCGTAAACGAGCAGGAGGTGTCCGTCGACTGGGCGGGAACCGTGCGCTCCCTTACCAACCTGGGGCTCTACCGCGTATTGCCCCTCGCGTTCAAAAGCTCGCTTTACGAGCAAACGTATGCGGACGAGGTGAACCGCTCCGTCTTGCACGGCAGCACGGGGCCGTACCTGACGGACGACTACGCCTACTACCGGACCCTGCAGGAAACGGGCCTTTCCCTCGACGCCGAAAAGAAGTCGTTCCGCTTCATTCATCTGCACGGAGCCCATTGGCCCTACCACCTCGACAAAGCCGCTCAAAGGACGGACGACGAGACGGACGAGCCAACGCAGGCCCTCGGCTCCCTCGAGATCGTCTCCGAGTACCTGCGCCAGCTGAAAGAGCTCGGGGCGTACGACAGCACCACCATCATCGTCACGGCCGATCACGGGCTCGTGAGCGACGTCCTTCCTCCGAACGAGCGCCCCAACCCCGCCGTTCCCATTCTGCTCGCAAAACCGGCAACAGCCGGCAGCGAGCACTCCCCCCTTGCAACGTCGTCCGACCCCGTCTCCCATCAGGACATCTCGGCAACGATCCTCGAAGCTGCAGGAGGAAACGGCGACCAACGGGGAATGCCTCTGTTCGGAGAGCGTCCGGCCTCCGTCGACAGGAAATCGTACCCCATGATCGTCCGCGAAGAAACGGAGATCATCTTGGAGTACACGGTCGTCGGCGACGCTGACGACCCGAAGAGCTGGCAGGCCACAGGGCGATCCTGGGCTCCGGCGGGCGACAGCGACCAGGCCTAGGGGAGAGCCCCCCTCTCGTCAAGGTTCGCGCGAGAGGTGGCCGCATGCAGCGCGGCCACCTCTCGCTCCGAGAGCGCCCTCCACGCGCCTCGAGGGAGATCCCCCAGATCAAGCGGTCCGAAAGAATCTCGGTGAAGCGCCACCACCGGATGCCCGACGGCTGCGAGCATGCGCTTCACCTGTCGTTTCCTGCCTTCGTGCACGCAGATGCGCACGTAGGCGCGCTCGCGAGCGCGCCTACGGAGCGCATCGGCGCGCTCGCGCGAAGCGTTGGGCGCGACGACAGGGGGAACGTCGAGCACCCGCATGGCGCGACGCGCGTCCGCGCCTTCAAGCACGCTCGCTTCTGCAGGCTGGGAAGGACCGTCGTCGAGCTCGACTCCTTGACGCAGCAGCTCGAGCTCGCGCTCCGAAGGCCGTCCCTCCACGCAAGCAAGATAGCGCTTGACCACATGGCGCCTCGGATGCAGAAGGCCGTTACCCAGCTCCCCGTCGGTGGAGAACAAAAGCAGCCCCGTCGTGTCCGCGTCGAGCCGACCTACCGGGAACAGCCCCGGATGCGCGGAAACGGGCACGAGTTCGGCCACAGTCGGACGGCCTTGAGGATCGGACATCGTGGTCACGTAGCCGGCAGGCTTGTGCAGCATGATCGTAACGGGTCCGTCCGCAAGCCGCACCACTTTGCCGTCGACGGCAACTTCGTCCACGAGCGGATCGACCTTGCTGCCAAGCTCGGTGACCACGTTCCCGTTCACGGTGACACGGCCTGCCGTCATAAGGTTCTCCGACCCCCGTCGACTCGCCGCGCCGGCACGTGCGAGAAACTTCTGCAACCGCATGGGGACGATGCGGCCCGTTTCGTTTTCCTGACTCACAGCTCCTCCAAAATCGTCAAGAACTAGCGCAAAGCCTCATAAGGGCTCGATTCGCGCAAAAGCGGACCGAACCGCAAAGCGACCGGGAAACGCGGAAGGGGCCGCAGCGTCGACACGTCCTGCAGCTCGACAAAGCGGCGAAGGGGTCACTCGTCGTCTGTCTCGAAGGTCAAGTCATCGAAATCGATCTTTTCCACCAGACCGAACCCGCTCGCCATGGCGTCGGCAAGCATCTGCTGGGCAGCTCGGGCCGCCGCATCCTCATGCGCGGTCCGCGCGCCTTCGACCACCGCTTCGTCATCGAAGTCCAACTCCGCTCCGCCCAGCGGGTCATCCTGATCGGGCTCTCCATCCGCAAAAGCCCCTTCAGCGATGCGCACCTCCTCACGAGTAGCGGAAAGGCGCTCCCGGATGAAGGCGCGCGTGTCGTCGTCTGGCGCGAATTGGTCGAGATCGGGCAGATCGGCCGTCGAACGCAAACCGAACTTCTCCAGAAACGCGCGCGTGGTGGCGTAGAGCGTCGGGTTGCCCGGCGCATCAGCCGTACCCGCCTCGCGCACGAGGCCCTTCTCCACAAGCGAGTTGATGGAGCTGTCCGAATTCACGCCGCGCACGCCCGCCACACCCGAACGTGTGACGGGCTGAAGGTACGCCACGACGGCGAGCGTCTCCATGGCCGCATGCGAAAGCTTGCGCGTGTCCCACGAAAGAACGTAGCGCTCGATAAGCTCGTGAAAGGCAGGATGCGTGTACAGACGCCAGCCCCCCGCCACTTCGCGCAGCTGGACACCGCGACCCTCTTCGGCCAACTGCGCGCGCAGCTCGACGAGCGCGCGCTCGGCTTCGGCAGGCTCCACCTCCAGCATATCGGCCAGCGCGATAGTGCCCACCGGCTCGTCTGTGACGAACAGCAGCGCCTCAAGCGCCCCTTTCAACTGACCGTCCTGCAATCCCTGGAACATGACCTACCCCTCCTCGACCGACGTGAGGGCGTCATCACCATCGAGCAGAAGCTCACCCGACCCCTCGATATAGCGTATGTCGATGTCGCCGAACAGCTCCGACTGCTCAATCCTCACCATCGCCCGTTTATACAGCTCCAGGATGGCGAGGAACGTCACCACCACCACCGGCACGGGCGTGCGCTTGTCGACGAGCTCGGAAAAACGCAGCCTCTTCTTGTTCCGGATGCGCTGGTGTATGGCGCGCACGTGAACCTCTACCGGAATCGGCTTGGCCGCTATATGCTCGGATTCCAGCAGAAACACGTCTCGACGCGCGAGAGCGCGAGCCGCGAGAAGCGCCAAGCCTTCGAGCGTGACGTCCTTCAAATAGTCCGGCATGAGATTCAGAAAGCACGCATCGGGGCCGAACGGGCGCGAATGCATGCGCCCCTCGCTCACGAAGCGCGCGTGCAGCGCGGCAGCTGCGTTTTTGTATTGTTTGTAGGACAGCAACCGTTCAACGAGCAGATCGCGCGCCTCGCTGGGCGCCAGCTCCTCTAGCTCGTCGGTCGTCGCATCGCGGTCGCGAGGCAACAAGCTCTCGGCCTTTATCTCAAGCAATGTCGAAGCCACCAGCAGAAAGTCGCTTGCCACATCGAGGTCGAGGCTGTCCATGCGCTCCACCTCGGCGAGGTACTGGTCGGCGATCTGAGTGATCGAGATGGCCCCGATATCGACTTTCTGACGGCTGACCAGATGAAGCAGAAGATCGAACGGACCCTCGAAGCTGTCTATGCGAACCTTGTAGGACACGGATTCGCCTCTTCTACCCACCGAAGGAGAACAGGAGGTCGAACACGTTGTCCGCCGTGACGTCTAGATAGACGCCGACGGGATTCACGCGCAGCACATAAGGCACGAGGACGACCGCGACGAGGAACACCGGCATCGCATAGCGCTGCACCTTGTAGTACTTCGGCAGATACTTCGCCGGCAGGAAGAACGCGAAGATGGACGAGCCGTCAAGCGGCGGAACGGGCAGCAGGTTGAAGAAGGCAAGGTAGAGGTTTATGAGCGAGAACAGGGGAAGGAACAGCACGATGGCATAGTAAAGCAGATCGTTTTCAACGAGCAGGTATGCGGGCATCGTCCATGAGACGATCGCATGCACGGCTGCGCCCAAAACGGCGAGCGCAAGGTTGGCCGCAGGGCCTGCGAGGCCCACAATGAGATCGCCTTTGCGCGGATCCTTGAAGTACGCCGGGTTGTAGGGCACCGGCTTTGCGTATCCGAACGCAGGCATGTTCATAGCCATAAGAAGAAACGGCATGATCACCGTGCCGAAGGGGTCGATATGCTTGAGGGGGTTCATCGACAATCGCCCCGCGCGCTTCGCCGTAGGATCGCCAAGCCGCCATGCCGCGAACCCATGAGCCGCCTCGTGCAGTACGATGGCAGGAACGAAGCTCAAGATGGAGCAGATGAGGTACGGAATGGAAATCATAATGCAGACCAGTCTAGCGCAACCCGGACAGCTGGCGCATCTGACAGGCGAAACTTCACAAGGAAACGCAGGGCGCGCCATCATGCAAAGACACGAGGGCCAGCGGGGAGCTCGCCTCGCGCAGCGGTCGTCGGCAACGATGGTTCAAAGAGCTTTCGCCCGCACCCTAGCCGAAATCGCGTGGAGACAGCCCCCGCGTGAACTCTTCGGAGGAAGAGCGGCGAATCATCGCCAGAAACCTGGAGGGGCCTCGCCGAAACGTCCGGAAAGGCCGCTCGCGGCATACGGCAGGAGGCAGATGGCAGACGGCGACGAAGCCAACCAAATCCGGCTGCGCCGCCAAGGAGCGACCCCTCGCAGCGCAACCGTCCACGCCCTACCCGTTCTCACGCTCGAATCGATCCATGAAGGCGACGAGCGCCTCGACGCCCTCGAGGGGCATGGCGTTGTAGATGCTCGCGCGCATGCCGCCGACGCTGCGATGGCCTTTGAGGCTCTCGAGGCCGGCCGCCTTGGCCTCAGCGACGAACTTCGCGTCAAGATCGCTGCTCCCGGTGACGAACGGCACGTTCATTAGCGACCGGTCCTCCTTGCGGGCCGTGCCGCTGAACAGCCTCGACTGGTCCAGATAATCGTAGAGCAGACGCGCCTTCTCCTCGTTGCGCTCGCGCGCGGCCGAAAGCCCTCCCCTCTCCTTGAGCCATTTGAACACGAGCCCGCACACGTAGATACCGTAAGCGGGAGGCGTGTTCGAGAGACTGCCCGCTTCGGCCTGCGTCTTGTAGCGCATGATGGTGGGCGTGAAGGGCAGCACGTCGTCGCGCACGAGGTCGTCGCGCACGACGACGATGGTCACGCCCGCCGGACCGACGTTCTTCTGCGCACCGCCGTAGAGAAGACCGTAACGGGACACCTCCATCGGCTCCGAGAGGAGCATCGAGGACACGTCTGCCACGAGCGGCACGTCGCCTGTGTCGGGCAGCTTCGGATAGCGGGTGCCGTAGATGGTCTCGTTCTGGCAGATATAGGCGTAGTCGGCATCAGGCGAGAACTCAAGGGCATCCACGTCGGGCACGTAGGAGAAGTTGCCGTCCTGCGACGAGGCGACAAGGCGCGCCTCACCGTAAAGCCCCGCCTCTTTGAACGCCTTCTTCGACCAGGAGCCGCTCACAACGTAGTCGGCCGTGCCTGGGCGGCCGTCGGACCTGGGACGCATAAGGTTCATGGGGACGGCGGCGAACTGCAAGGTGGCGCCTCCTTGCAGGAACAGCACGCGGTAATTATCCGGAACGCTCAAAAGCTCGCGGAGGTCAGCCTCGGCCTGCTCGACGATGCCTTTGAACGCCGCCGAGCGATGGCTCATCTCCATGACCGACATCCCACAACCTCGGTAGTCGAGCATCTCGGACGCGGCTTGGCGCAGCACCTCTTCGGGCAGCACCGCGGGACCGGCGGAGAAATTGTAGACACGGGACATGGACGACCTCCTTAGTTTGGCGCGCGGACGATGCTATCAGTATACGCGCGCAGCTCCCTTCCCCTTCGCTCCATCCCGCTAAAGCAGCGAATCCGCGCCCGGACGGTTGAGGCTCATCGTCGTCCAAAGCGGTCCTCTCCGGATGGGAAGGCCCCTTAAAGGACTCCGAAGGCGCGAGGCCCATGCCGACCAGACAATCGGCCTCTGACCGAAAACGATCATCTCGAACGACAGCATGGCAGCTAGCACAAACTTGTCCTAGCTCAATCCCGGCCAGCCTTGCTGGCGAAGAGCTTCGTAGGTCGCGATGGCGACGGCGTTCGACAGGTTGAGGCTTCGCAGACCCGCGCGCATGGGGATGCGCACGCACCGCTCCGCATGCGCGGTCAAAACATCCTCGTCGAGGCCACGGCTTTCGCGGCCGAACACGAGGAAGGCCCCTTCGCCGTACGATGCGTCGCAGTGCGCACGTGCGGAGCGGCCCGTGAAAAGGTGCAGCTCGTCTTTGCCATGCGCCTCGAGAAACGCCGCCGAGCACGGCCAACGAACCATGTCCACCTCCTCCCAGTAATCGCAGCCCGCACGTGCGAGCTGCTTAGCCGACAGCCTGAAGCCCATCGGCTCCACGAGGTGCAACCGCGCGCCCGTGCACGCGCAGGTGCGCGCGACGTTGCCCGTGTTCTGCGGTATCTCCGGCTCCACGAGCACGACGTTGAGCGGCGCGCCCATGCTAGCGCGCCTCGGCCTGCCGGGCCATCTCGATCTCCAGCTCCTCGTTGAGGGACAGCCACTCTTCCTCGGCGGCAGCCAGACGGCGCTTGAGCTGCGCATGCTCGGCGATGGCGTCTGAGGAAGCATCCTCGTTGATGTAGAAGCTGGGATCGGCCATGAGAGCGAGCAGCTCGGACATGCGCGCATTGTCGCGCTCCATCTGCGCGTCGAGCTGGGCGATGCGCTTGCGATGGTCCTTGAGGGCCGCATAGGCGCGGTTGCGCGCCTCGGCCTCGCGGCGTTTCTGCTCCTTGGTTTTGGGCGCGCTCGAGCGCGGCGCGGTGAGCTCAGACCTCGATCCCGATGCGGAGGAGCCATCGCCCGTCCGACGACCCGGCCCCTTCGCACCCGTCTCCGCCCCTCCGCGCCCCTTCGATCCACGAGGCGTCCCCTCGCCCATGACCTCGTCCACGAGCGAGCGTTCCGTTGGCGCGGCCCCGTCGAGCTGGCCGCTCTTGAACAAGTAGTAGTCGTAGTCGCCGTCGTAGCTCGTCACGCGCCCGGGCACGATCTCGACGATGCGGTTCGCCACACCGCGGATGAGATGACGGTCGTGCGTGATGAAGAGGATTGTTCCTTCGAAAGCGCGCAGAGCCTGCTCGAGGATGTCGGCGCTCGCGATGTCCAGATGGTTCGTCGGCTCGTCCAGGCAGAGAAGCGGCCGCGGGGCCACGAGCATCTTCGCGAGCGCGAGGCGGCTCTTCTCGCCGCCGGAGAGCACGCTCACCTTCTTGTCCACGGCATCGCCTGTGAACAGGAACGCACCGAGGAGCGTTCGCACTTGCGAGATGGTCCATCCGGGCGCCACGCGGTCGAGCTCCTCGAACACGGTGTTGCCGGGATGCAGCTCTTCCAGCTGATGCTGCGCATAGTAGGTCTTGGTGACGTGCACGCCGTAATCGATGGTGCCCCCGTCGGGGGCGAGCGCGCCGGCGACCATCTTCAAGAGCGTGGACTTGCCCGCCCCATTAGGACCCACGAGCGCGATCTTCTCTCCGCGGTACATAGTGAAGTCGAAGCCGTCGTAAACGGTCTTCCCTCCGAAGCGCTTCACGAGGCCGCGGGCGCGCACCACCTCGTCGCCCGTGCGCGGCGGCTGTTTGAAGTTGAAGCGGACCGTCTTTTTCTCCTCGGGTATCTCGATGCGCTTGATCCTCTCGAGCTTCTTCACGCGGTCCTGCACTTGCTTGGCTTTCGTGGGCTTGTAGCGGAATTTCTCCACGAACGCCTCCATGTGCGCGATCTCTTCGTCCTGCTTCGCCTTTTCGGCACGCAGGCGCTCGAGACGCTCCTCGCGCGCCTTGAGGTAGGTGGAGTAGTTGCCCTTGTACAGGTTCACCTGACCGTTGTCCACCTCGGCCACGCGGTCAACCATGTTGTCCATGAACGCGCGGTCGTGGCTCACCACCACCACGGTGCCCGCGTAGCCGCGGAGGAACCCTTCCAGCCATTTCACGCTCTCCAGGTCCAGGTGGTTCGTGGGCTCGTCGAGGAGCAGCACCTCGGGGTTGCGGATGAGGAGCTTCGCCAGCGCGATGCGCATCTGCCAGCCGCCGGAGAACTCGGTGGTCAGACGGCGCAGATCCTCCTCTTTGAACCCGAGGCCGAACATGACGCCGCGCACCTTGGCCTCGATGGTGTAGCCGCCGAGCGCCTCGTAAACATCGCGAGCGCGCCCCGCTGCCGCCAGCTGCTGCTCTGTGGGATCCTCGCCAAGCTCCTGTTCGAGCCGGTGGAGGCGCTGCTCGGCCTCGAGCACCTCCGTCTGCGAGGACATGACCTCCTCGAAGATGGAACGCTCCTCCATCTCGATGGCCTCCTGCTCGAGATAGCCCACGCGCGCGCCCTTGGCGAACAGCACGCGGCCCTCGTCAGCGTCCTCCTTGCCCGAGATGATGTTGAGCATGGTGGTCTTGCCGGCCCCGTTCGGCCCCACGAGCGCGAGGCGGTCGTACTCTTCGAGGCGAAACGTCACGTCGCGGAAGAGCTGGCGGCCTCCGAACGACTTAGAGATATGTTCGAGCTGCATGATCATGATGCGTGCGTGCTTTCTGCTTGCGTCCTTCCTTCGCGGCGCGGCCCGCGGTTGTCGCGAAGCCCTGCGCACGGCCTCTTTATGATACCGGAAGAGGCCGCTTGTGGAAAAGCAGGCCGGCTGACACCAGAAAGCACCTACAATGGAGCGAGGGCCGCGCGGTCGATCAGGGAGCGCGACCGCGCTAAGACCAGAGGAGGCGAGACGCCATGACCAGAAACCCCAACACGAGCATAGCCGACTTGCGCGCGCATCCGAACCGGAGGAAGGCGCCCACGGCGGGCTCGCTCGCAGCGGCGGCCTTCGCCCTGGCCGTCTCGTTCATCGCTCGAAAACTCTACCGATAGATAGGAATCGCAGGCACTTTCGTCGGCTGCGCGCTTCGCTCAGCCGCTTGACTTGGAGTGCACTCCAAGTGCTTCAATGGCAAGACGAAGAGAGGAGCGTTTCATGAAGATCGCCGAAGTGAGCAAGGTATACGGGCTTTCCGCCGACACGCTGCGCTACTACGAGCGCATCGGCCTTCTGCCGAACGTCACGCGCACCGCAAGCGGCATCCGCGACTACAGCGAGCAGGACTGCGCTCGCGTGCAGTTCGTGAAGTGCATGCGCGGGGCGCATGTGTCCATCGAAGCGCTCATCGAGTACATGGCCCTGTTCGAGCAAGGAGACTCGACGCTCGAAGCTCGCAAGGCTATCCTCGAGGAGCAGCGCGACCTCGTGCGGGAGCGCATCGCCGAGATGCAGGCCGGCCTCGACCGCCTGAACTACAAGATCGACAACTACGAGGAGATGATCGCGAAGGAGCGCGAGATGCGCGCCTAGGCTCCCCCGGCGGCGAGGACGCGCTCGTAATCCTCGCAGTTCTTCCGCAGCAGGGCCGGAACGTCCAGGCCGTACGGGCACTTCGTCGTGCAGGCGCGGCACTCGGTGCAACGCCTCGTGTCCTCCATGGCCCGCTGCCACTGCTCGGTGAGCCATGCGCTCGACGGGGCGCGACGCAGCATGAGCGCCATGCGCGCGCACTGGTTGATGACGATGCCCTGGGGACACGGCATGCAGTAGCCGCACCCGCGGCAGAAGTCGCCCACCAACTCGGCGCGCTCGCGCTCGACGAACGCGCGCAGCCCCTCGTCCATCGAAGGCGTGTCGTTCATGTACGACAGCCATTCGGCAAGCTCGCTTTCGCGCTGCACGCCCCAGATGGGCAGCACGTTGTCGAACTGGGCCATGAACGCCATGGCGGCGCGGCTGTTTGCTATGAGGCCGCCCGCAAGGCCCTTCATGGCCACGAAGCCCACGTTCGCCCGGCGGCACTCCTCGACGAGCTCGCGCTCGCGGGAACCCGACAGATAGCTCAACGGAAACTGCAGCACCTCGTACAGGCCGCTGCGCGCGCAGTCGAACGCCACCTCCAGCTTGTGCGCCGTCACGCCGATGTGGCGCACCTTGCCCTGGGCCTTCGCCTTTTGCATGCACTCGTACATCCCCGTGCCGTCGCCGGGAGCGTACGCCTGGTCGACGCAATGGAATTGATAAACGTCTATGTAGCTCGTGCGCAGCTCGGATAGCGACTCCTCGAGGTCTGCCCAGAACGCCTCGGGGGTGCGAGCCATGGTCTTGGTGGCGACGAACGCCTGCTCGCGCATGCCCTCGAAAGCCAATCCGATGCGGTGCTCGCTGTTGGTGTAGGCGCGTGCCGTGTCGAAATACTTCATGCCGCCCGCAAGTGCCGCACGCAAAAGGGCCACGGCCTCGTCTTCGCGCATGCGTTGCAAAGGCAGCGCACCGAACCCGTTCTGCGGCACGGCGATCCCCGTGCTTCCCAAGGCAACGTCGCGCATGGCGCCCCTTCCTTCCCGTTCCCGAAATCGGCGTGCCCTGATCCGACCATCCGGCACGCTGCGCCTTTCCAATCGACATCTCCACATGAACGAGCGAACCCGTCCGATTCAATAGGACGGGTTCGCCTGATGTTCAAATGGCTCCTCGGGTAGGATTCGAACCTACAACCCTCCGGTTAACAGCCGGATGCTCTGCCGTTGAGCTACCGAGGAATGCAGCACGCTCGAGCGCGCAAGTGAGAATTATACCGGAACGTCCCCATTGCGCAAGACCGAATTTCAAAGAATTCCGACGTCTTTGCAAAAGCGCCCCCTTCGGGTGCTCGACCGGGCATACGGGCAGGTGAGGCAGGCGCGCCCATCGCGCTTCCGGACCTCCTGCGCCGAGCGGGATCGAAACGCGCCGCCGCTGGCCCGGCGGAGGGAAACGCAGCCCTCGGCCGGCCCGGCCAACTGCCTTCCAACCAGAGAAAAGGGCGTCTCCTAGCGGGTTTCGACGGAAATCCGCCTCCGATCGGATCCGGCCAGGGAAAGTCGGCGAAGAGAGAAAAAGCCGACCAGGGGGTATCCCGTATCGAAGCCGCGAAGGCGACCGAGCCCTCAGCGCGAAAAGGGGCTCTCCATCGAGACCCGCCGGAAAGCCAGCGCCGAGCGCCCCCGACGGACCCGAAAGGCCGGTGGCCGACTGCGGAGGCCGGACTTCCCGGCGAGACGAGGGGTGGAGCGCTCTACGAGCAGGGCCCCTCGAACACGCAGGGCCAAAGAGCCCGGCGGCAAGTAGGTCGCGGCCCTCCGATCGCGTCCGGCCCCTGCAGCATGGCCCAAATCCGGCCGAGAGTCGGCCTCCGCCAAGCGCAGCCCGAGGCAGCTTCCGCAAGCGCCGGCGCGGCAGCCCGACCACCACCGAAAGAAAGGGGCCCTCCGGCGAGAGCGCAGTTCGCGCACCCCTCCTTCGTCCGCAAGGCCAAGCGCTCGCAAGGCGCTCAGTACACCATCCCCATGGCCGCGCGCACCTCGTCGAGCGTCGCGTCCGCGATCTCGTTGGCGCGGCGATTGCCCTCGCGCAGCACGTCCTCGATGTAGTCGAGGTCGCCTTCCAAGGCGCGCCGACGCTCGCGGATGGGAGCCAAAAAGCCGTTCACACTCTCCGTCACGCATTTTTTGAGCGCGCCCGCGCCCGCATCGCCGATCTCGGCTGCGATGTCGGCCTCGGCGCGCCCGGTGCACAGCGCCGCCGTGGTGAGCAGCGCCGACACGCCGGGGCGGTTCTCCTTGTCGAAGGCGATCAGCCGCTCGGAGTCGGTCTTGGACTTCTTGATGAGCTTGGCCGTCTCCTCCTCGGTGGCAGAGAGGCTGATGGCGTTGCCGTAGCTCTTCGACATCTTGCGCCCGTCGAGGCCGGGGATCTCCACCGCGTCGGTGAGCAGGCCCTCAGGCTCGGGGAACACGCGCCCGTAGCGCTCGTTGAAGCGGCGCGCGATAAGGCGCGTCTGCTCGATGTGGGGCAGCTGGTCTTTGCCAACCGGCACAATGTTGCCCTTGCAGAACAGGATGTCGCACGCCTGATGCACGGGGTAGGTGAGCAGCAGCCCCGTGAGCGCGTGGCCCGACGCCTCCATCTCGGATTTCACCGTGGGGTTGCGCTGTAGCTCGGCCTCGGTGACAAGCGACAGGAACGGCAGCATGAGCTGGTTTAGGGCCGGCACAGCCGAATGCGTGAAGATCATGGTCTTTTCGGGATCCACGCCGCATGCCAGGTAGTCGATCACCATGTTGCGCACGTTGTCCTGGATATGCTCTGTGGTGTCGCGATCGGTTATCACCTGGTAATCGGCTATGATGATGTTCGTGCGCACGCCGAGGCCCTGCAGCGCCACGCGCTCGCGGACGGTGCCGAAGTAGTGGCCGAGGTGCAGCCGCCCGGTGGGGCGGTCGCCCGTCAGCATGAGGTAGTTCTCAGGATGGGAGGAAAGGTCGGCGCGGATCTCGTCGCTGCGCCTCTTGCTCGCTTCAAAGCTGTCGATGCTCATACAAGGTCTCCATCGTCGTCGTGCATGGTTGGTCGGCAACGCAACAGTATAGCGGTTTTGCGCGTCGCGCGGAGCCGCCCGACGAAGCTATACTGAGAAGAGGCGCACGACGCGCCGCCGCACAGACGACGTACGTCCGCGGCCCGAAGAGAGGAGAGGCATGAACGACGCTTTGCACGCGCTTTCCCGGGACGAGCTTGAGGAGCTGCTCGTCATCTACGCCAAGAACCTCGTCGCGCTCGACGGCACATGGTTCCAATCCCTCGAGCGACAAGACGGCATGGACGTCGCCATGCGCCACGACGTGGAGGCGTGGCGACGTTTCAGCAGGGTCGAGGCACGGCGCATCAAAGCGTTCCTCGGCCTGGAAGAGCATCCGGGGCTCGCAGGCCTCGCCCGCGCGCTGCCCTTGCGCTGCCAGTCGGCGGCCAATGCCGACGAGCTCCGCTTCGATGGAGACGGCGCGCTCGTCTACCGCATCACCGATTGCCGCGTGCAGAACGCGCGCAAGCGCAAGGGCATGGGGTTCCACCCTTGCAAGAGCGTCGGCGAGGTGGAGTACGGCGAGTTCGCCCGCGGCATCGATGAGCGCATCGGATGCGAATGCCTCAGCTGCTTCCCCGAGGCGACGGACGCGACGTGCAACTGCGCATGGCGCTTCGTGCTGAGCGCATGAGAACGGCCGCGCCCCGAGAGGCGCGGCCGCTGAAATGCTTGGTGGGCCCAGCAGGACTCGAACCTGCAACCAAGGGATTATGAGTCCCCTGCTCCGCCATTGAGCTATAGGCCCGAAGCGCTCCGCTATTCTATCCCAAAACCGACGAGATGCAAAGGCCGGGAAAAGCCCAATGCGAAAGCAGAACCGAAAAAGCCGGGGCGGGTCGAGGACGGAGCCTGAAAAAGCAGGAAAGAGGGCTTGCAATCCGCTTGGGAAGCCGCTAGAATACTTACTTGCGCTAAGGCGCGTTTTAAAATGGTCGCTTGGCTCAGCGGGAGAGCATCGCCTTCACACGGCGGGGGTCACAGGTTCAAATCCTGTAGCGACCACCATGAAACAGCAGGCCGTCGGATTTCGACGGCCTTTTTTCTTTTACTTGACCTGAAGGGCCAAAGGGTGTTCGCAGGCGGCTGAGCACGCCGCCCCCATCAGCGCTCCGAGCGTTCCGGAGGCCGCGAGCCTCGCTCTTTCAGTAGGTTGGCATGCTGTTTGATCTGAAAGACCACAGCAGCCGCAATCACCGCGCCCGCCATCGCGCCCACGACGCGGGCCGCAGTCCGCAGCTCCTCGCTCAGACAAGCGCTTGCGCTCGCCATCGCGCACCACACGATCGCAACGATCATCCATACCGCCACCGCCGAACTGCGGGCACTTTTTTCGAACTCCGCATCGTCAGGATCGAGCGCCAGAAAACCCTCGCCCCCGCACAGGATGCGAAAGCACGTCCTGCTGCCTGAGAACAAAAACGCTCCGTACACGATGGCGAGAATCGAGACGACGACCAAAACAACGAGGCCGACGATATACCCCATGACGCATCTCCTTCCCATCCCCGATACGAGCCGGCCCTCCCCTGCACCGCCGACTCCGCGCCGATCTCCATTGTACCAATTCCGGCAAACGGGCGGATGGGACTTGCCGGAAGCGGCGCACGGGAATACAATCGAAGACAGCAGGCATGTCGGGCGATCGCCCGCGATCCCGCCTTTCCGAACAACAGACGACAAGGAACCATGAAACAACTCGCAGTGCGATGCTGCCTGCTCGCCTTCGGCATCGCTGCCATGGCGGCGGGTATCGTCCTCATCACGAAAACAGGCTTGGGCACTTCGCCCATCTCTTCGCTCGGCTACGTTCTGAGCCTGACGTTTCCGGACGTGTCGTACGGCGCGTTCATGTTCTGCTGGAACATCGCCCTATTGATCGGGCAGATCGCCATTCTCAGGCGACGCTTCAAAGCGACGGCGCTCCTACAGGTGCCGATATCCGTCCTGTTCAGCATCGGCATCGACGCTTTCGGAGACCTGCTGTCTTTCGCGCAGCCGCAAAGCTACCTCGCGTCGCTCGCCATGCTGACCGCGGGCATCGCGACGCTCGCGTTCGGCGTCGCATGCACCGTCGTCGCCAACATCGTCATGAACAGCGGCGAGGCGTTCGTATGCGCCGTCACGGACGCTACGGGATGGAACTTCGGCCGCACGAAGGCGGGCTTCGACCTCGGCTGCGTCGCACTGGCCTCGGCCGCATCGCTCCTGATCATGGGAGACCTCGTCGGAGTGCGGGAAGGAACCGTGGCGGCCGCCGCGGCAACGGGGTTTCTGGCGAACGCGTTCATCAGAACGATGGGAGGCGCGCGTCCAGCACTGGGAGGGGCACGGGAAAGGAGCTCCGAAGCGAAGCCCTGCCCCACGGCGCGACGGAAGGCGTGAGCGACCTTCGCACAGCCCGCAGCAGCCTCTCCGCAGCTTGGCGGCAGACGGGACCACGCCGTCGCCTGCACGGACCAACGGCGAAGCCCATGCAGGGCATCGGGACGCCCAGCCGCTTTAAGCCCCTTTCGCACGATGCGCCCTTCCGTCCGCGCGATCGGCTCGAGCGCCCTTCGCATTCCGCAGGCCGGGTCCGTCCGCGCCTTCTGCGCGGTTCCGTCCTCTGAAGGCGTCCGACAAAACGCCCCTCGACGGCGTCGATGACCGCCTCGAGCATACTCCAACCCGAACCGCAACGCCCTCCAGCCGCCATGCGGGCAACGCCTCCCGCTCCGCCCCCCTCTCGCCAGAACAGCCCGATCTCCTGCGCCCTGCGGCCGGTTTCCGCCGACGACCCCTCATGCGCACCCCTCGCGAGCCGGCGCAGAGCCCGACCCCCTTCCCCTCGACGGCCCCTCGCCGGTTCGAAACTCGATCGACGGCGAAGCGCGCTCCGAAGCCGTCCGGCCGCGAACGCGCAGTCGACGCACGTCGAAGCTCTTCGCGCAGGCTTCCGCATGACCCCAGATGATGAGCCGTACGCCCCTCTTTCGAACAAGGCGAGCGCACCTCTTTGCGCCGACCGTCATTGACCGGCTATGCGAAATCTCGATAGCGGATGAGAAAAGTGTTGCACTGCCAACAGGCTTTATCCGAACGCGCATGGCTTAATAGGAAGCATAGGAACGGGGCCCTGGTGGACAACTACATAGAGAGGCGGTGTTTGCCTTGGCTCAAAAACGGGTTGACGGCAAAGACGGGCACTTCGCTTTGCAATTCTACGGCACTCAGGTTTTCGCAGCTCTCCCCATCCTGCTCTACATGACCATCGCGGCCATCATCACCATCGGCGTGCACTACTACGGCATGGAAGCGCTCATTTTCGCTTCCATCATCGGCCTGCTCACCGGCTTTTTCCTTTGCAGGAACAAGCTCGAGTACTGGGCTTCGTGCGTGCGGGGCCTCACCCAGTTCGGCAACGCCAACCTCATCTTCATCTTCATCATCATCGCCATCTTCGGCAAGATCCTGGTCGCAGGCGGCATCGGCAGCGGACTTCTCTGGGCAGGTTTGAACATCGGGCTTCAAGGGGGTTCCTTCGTCGTCCTGGTGTTCATCGGATGCGCCATCTTCTCCATGGGCTCAGGCGCCCCCTTTCCCGCCCTGATGGCGCTGGTGCCCATCTTCTACCCGACAGGCATCATGTTGGGAGCGGATGCCACCGTGCTCGTGGGGGCGATGATCAGCGGCGTGCTCTTCGGCGACGCGCTGTCCCCTAGCTCCCAGGTAATCCACGTGACCATCAACTCGCAGCATGACCCGGGCACAGGCAAGCCGGCGGACCTTGTAGAAGTGATGAAGGCGCGTTCGCCCTACCTCGTGGCCATCGCCATCGTGTCCGCAGCGCTGTTCCTCTTCCTCGGCGGCGCCGGCGATGCGACCGCCTCAACGCAGGAGCTGTCCGGCATGGCCGACGCGCGCGGGCTGCTCATGTTCGCTCCCATCGCGCTCCTGCTGGCCATCTGCATCAAGACCCGCAACCTGCTCATGGGCGTCGGGTGGGCTATTCCCGTCGGCATCGTCCTTGGAATGGCCAGCGGGCTCATCGAGCCCTCAGCGCTCGTCTCGATCGACTTCGCGCAGCAGCAGGTGCACGGCGTGTTCATGGACGGCATCACCAGCTCCGTGGACCTCGTGCTCTCCAGCATCCTGTTGTTCGGCATGATCCAGATCGCCACCGAGGGCGGCGTTCTGAAAATGATCTGCGACTTCCTCACGAACCTCAAGATGGCCAAAAAACCGCGGGGCGCCGAGGGTATCGTCGTCTTGGGAACAGGCGCCATCTCCTGCCTGCTCTCCGGGGCCGAGCTGCCCACCGTCATCATGTTCAAGGACGTGGTGGACAACGTTGGGCAGCGCTCCGGCATCTCGGCGAACCGCAGGAGCATCCTCCTCATGGCGATGGCAACCAACATCCCGGCCATCGTGCCCGTGAACTCCATCTTCATCATGACCCCCATCACCCTCGTCGCAGGCCTCGCCGCCAGCAACCCGGCCCTGCCGCTCGTTGCACCGGTGCCCATATTCCTAGCCTGCTTCTACCCCATGCTGCTTGCCGTCGTCTGCTTCATGTGGGTGATGTTCGGCCTCGGACGGAAGCGAACGGCGTGCGAAGCGACGGGTATCGGGAAAGAGGATATGGCGATGAGCGATAGCTAGGATTTGCGGCATGGTCGTCACGTGCGCAGACGGCGGAGGGCTTTCCTGCCGCCGTCTGCACTGGACGCGCCGTGCGCAAGGCGCTTCGCCGAGAAGGGGTGCTTCGACGAAGCGCGCGGCCATGAGGAGGAAGCGCCGCGACGCGAGGGGCATCGCACCGGCGCCCATGTCCGCGCTGGTGCGGACATGGGCATTTCTAGGAGCCGCCTACCTCGAACGACCCGGCGAAGTCTACGTTCGAGGTGCTCAAGGAGGGCGTTGCGCTTCAACGACGAAAGGAACTATCATGACGTCTACGAGCTATTGGATTGCGCGCTCGCGCAAGCGAGGCTGACATGCGAAAAGACGGCATCGATCCCGCAGGTCGCCGCAAGGCCGCCGTCGCCGCCGCAAGGCTGCAGAGCGACGGCGGCCCATACGACGAGAAAGGCCTTACCTTGATCAGCAACGAGCTTGTGAAGCCCATCGCCCCCGCACCCCCCCCCCGTGCCCTTTTCGAAAGGGACCCGCTGCCCCGCGAGGGCGACGACGCGAAGCTTCCCTCCTTCGCCAGCTCGTGCCTGGCCCACCCCGTGTACAGCGACTTTCTGCGACGCCAAACGTACAAGACGGCCGAGACGGTCCGCGCGCAGGAATCGCCCATCAGGGAATTCGGCATCGTGGCCGAAGGGTGCCTGAAATCGGTACGTTACACCGTCGACGGACACGAGTTGTGCAACGGGTACTTCGAGAAGGACGACGTGTTCCCCGAGCTGCTCTACTTCACCGGCAAGAAGGTCTACACCTACAACCTCCTGGCCGTGAGGAAAACCACGGTCATGTGGCTCGACACGTCGTTCTTCGAGTTGATGCTGAGAACGGACAGCCAGATGCTGTACCGCTTCATGCTCTATCTGTCGAAGCGGGGGCTGAAGAACCAGATGCTTCTGTGCTGCCTGCGGTACCAAACCATACGGGAGCGCATAGCCTTCTGGGTGCTATGGATGGACGACGTCGCGCAGAACGGCTGCATTGAGCTGCCCTCGTCGCAGACGATCTGGGCGAACGAACTTCGCGTGTCCCGTTCGTCGCTCAACCAGGAAGCCAAGCGGATGGAGAAGATGGGCTACTTCCGCATGAAGGACCACCGCCTCGAGGTCCTCGACCGCCCAGGCCTCGAGAGGCTCGTGTAGCCACGCTAATACAGCGGAAGAGCGCCACGCCTCAGGGAACGGTCCTTCGGCTGCGCTCCAGGCGGTGAACGGAAAAACCGCCAAGCGCGGCGCCGTCCTCGCGGAGCCGCCTTTTCCTATGCAAAGTTAAAGACTGCTCGAAACGATGCGAGGGCGCGACGCGCGCCCTCGCGCTTTCGTTCTTGCGAAACCCTCGTCGCAGAAGAAGACGTCCGACGCTCCCGTGAAAACCCGCACATCATCGCCCGCTTCGCGATTTGAAAATGCAATGGCCCCCATGCAAAAGTGTTGGATATGCGACAGACTTTTGCGCAGGCACTATGGCTTAATACCGCTAACGAAATAGGCTTTCCAGAACGACAACGCGAAAACGCAATGGTTGACCTGCAGCAACACGCAGGCTGGTCGAGTGCGGCAAAAAGCGGCTCCCATGGTGCTTCCCGCATCTCAGCTTGGCAGGTTCCACGGTTTCGCATTTGTCCGAGAGGGCATTTCAGCGAAAGCTGTGTGCGTATAAGGCAAAGCGTCATCAAGGGAAAGAGGGCAATCATGGGAAGACCAACGGTGTTTCCGACGGGGACGACGATCTACGATCCTGAAAAGTGCCAAAACGGCTACACCCTGTTCACGGGACCGAACAAGGGCGTTCTCCTCATCAACATGAACGGTAAGGCCGTGCGTTTCTGGAAGGACTTCCAAGGGTTTCCTTGCAAGATGATCCCCGGAGGCCACTTGTTCGGGCACTTGGGTGAGCGCGACCCGCAAGCCGCCTACCAAGACCAGACCGATGTGACCGAGGTCGACTGGGACGGCAACGTCGAATGGACGTTCAACCGCAATCAGCAGGTCAACGACGGTGATGCCGGGGAGCAGTGGGTCGCCCGCGCGCACCACGACTACCAGATCGAAGGCAACCCGGTAGGTTACCCCGTTCCCGGACAAGAATCGTCCAACGACTTCAACAAGATGCTTATCCTCACGCACAACAACGTGCGCAAGCCCAAGATCTCGCCGCAGCTTCTTCTGGACGACCGCCTGATCGAGGTCGACCGCGAGGGCAACGTACTGTGGGAGTGGAGCACGCTCGACCACATCAACGACTTCAACTTCACCGAAGCCCAGAAAAACGTGATCTTCCGCGATCCGAACACGCAAGAGGCGGGCGCCGAAGGCGAAGGAGACCTTTTCCATGTGAACTGCGCCAGCTACCTGGGCCCCAACCACTGGTACGACGAGGGCGACGAACGCTTCAAGCCCGACAACATCATCATGGACTCCCGCGAGTCGAACATGCTATGGATCGTCGACCACGAAACCGGCGACATCGTCTGGAAGATCGGTCCCGACTACACGAAAACCCGAGAGCTCCGCATCCTCGGCGCCATCATCGGCCCGCATCACACCCACATGATACCCAAGGGATTGCCGGGCGCAGGCAACATCATGGTCTACGACAACGGCGGATGGGCCGGCTACGGCGCGCCTTCCCAAGTGTCGAAGCTAGGCCTGAAAGCCGAGCGTCGCGACGGATCGCGCGTGGTGGAGTTCGACCCGGTAACCCTCAAGGTCGTTTGGGAGTGCAGCGACACCTCGCAGATCGTAGGCTTCCCATTCACAGCGCACCACTTCTACTCGCCGCTCACCAGCAACGCACAGCGCCTGGAGAACGGAAACACGCTCATCTGCGAGGGCACCACGGGACGCATCATGGAGATGACGCCCGAGAAGGAGCTGGTATGGGAATACGTCTACCCCGACGTGGGCCCCGCCCTGCTCTACCGAGCCTACCGCATCCCGTACGAGTGGATCCCCCAGCTTGAGAAGCCGGAGGAGGTCGCCATCCCCCGCACCGACAATGCCACGTTCCGCCTGCCCGGTGCCGAGGCGACCGGCTACGACGAGGCCGAGGTCACGGTCGAAGGCGCCAAGGGCTTCCACGCCAACATGGCCCACTGCGTGGACAAGCTCAACTAATGCGAAAGGCCGGCTGTCGGCTCGGCCGGCAGCCGGCCCCTGCAAGGCGGTGAACCTGCGCGGCGCGATCCGCCGCGCAGGTTTTCTTCGAGCCGAAAAAAGGAGAGGGGAACATGGAACAGACCAAGTCAAACCTGCCGAATCGATGGCTCGTGTTCGTCGTCGCAGTCATCGGCTCCATCTGCGTCGCCGTTTCGCAGTTCAAGGTGACCGGCACGATGTCCTTCATCAAGGACGATTACGGCATCGACGTCACCATGGCGGGCATGCTCATAAGCATCGTCGCCCTGGCCAACCTCCTCACCGCGCTGCCCGGCGGCTCCATCGTGAGCAAGTTCGGCGTGCGCAGGGTGTGGCTGTTCGGACTTGCCTGGTGCTTCGTCTTCAACATCTTGGGCTTCTTCGCGCCCGATTTCGTCACGCTCGCCGTAACGCGGTTCTGCGAGGGCATCAGCGTGGGGTTCGTGTTCATCGTAGCGCCCGTGATCATCACTGAAGCGTTCCCGGCCGAGAAACGCGGGCTGCCCATGACGCTCTGGTCCATCTGGTCCACGATGGGAACGCTGCTCGCGCTCAACCTGTGCAACATCCTCACCCCGCTGTATGGCTGGCACGCCATCTGGCTCGCCTCCGCCGCATTGCTTGTGATCGCCTTCATCTTGAACCTTCTGTTCTGCAAGGTGGCGTCCGACCAGGACAAGGCCCGAAGCAACGCCGCGGCAAAGAAAGGCGGCGCGCCGAAGAGGAAAAGCGGTTGGGGCGAGTGCTTGAAGAACCCGGCCTGCATGTGCATCTGCATCGTGTTCTTCGCGGCCATCTTCGCGTTCAACGTCTACATGTCCTACTATCCCACGTTTCTACAGAGCACGCTGGGCATTCCCTCGGCTGAGGCGAATTCGGTCTCGACCGTGCACACCTACTGGATGATCTTCCTGTGCCTTACGTTCGGGTTCGCGTTGAACAAGATCGAGAACAGGCACCATCCCAAGATCTTCTTCGTTCTCACCTTCTTCAGCGTCGTGGGCGGCGTGCTCATGTGGAACCTGCCCTCGATTCCTCTCGATATCGTGGCCATCTTGCTGTGCGGCACCGGAATGCAGCTTATCGGGCCCATGGCCCACAACCTCGCGCCCGACGCCGTGCCGCCTCACGCAGTTCCCGTGAGCATGGGCTTGCTGTCCTTCTTCTCGGGACTCGCGGCAATGCTCGGACCGGTTGTGTGCGGGCCGGTGGTCGACCTGACCGGCAATTGGGGCCTGATAGCCATACCGGTGGGCATCGTGGGAGTCGTCGGCATCATCGCTGGAGCTGTCGTGTTGAAGAAGATGTACCGAAACGACGTCGAGAAGCCGGCGGGGGAAGCGCCCGCCGCCGAGAAAGGAGCGACGGCATGAGCGCGTTCGAATCGCTGAATGCGGCGGCATTCGAGGAGATCGTCGAAGACGATGGGGAGCACTGCCTCGTGCTGTTCTCCCGCAAATCTTGCACGGTGTGCAAAAGCGTGCATGCCAAGCTCGAGGCGCTGAAGGAAGACTATCCTTCTGTCCCTTTCTTCGAAGTGGACGTGGAAGAGCAGCCAGGCCTGATGGCGAAGCAGCATCTTAAAGGCGTGCCGCAAACCCTGTTCTTCGCCGACGGCGAAGCTCAAAGCCGCATAACCGGAGACGCGAGCGAGGACGACTTCGCCGACCGGATCGAGGCGCTGTAGCGCCGAGTCGCCCGCCTCGCCTCCGCGCGGGCGAAAGGGAATAAATTGTTGTTGTCAAGGAGAATTTTGCATGGAAGAATACTTCGACCTGATTGTCATAGGAGGCGGCCCAGCAGGCCTGGCAGCCGGCATCTACGGGGGCCGCGCGCGCCTGCGAACGCTCATTTTGGAGAAGGGCAACATCGGAGGACGCGTGTACGACACGCGCGAGATCGTGAACTACCCCTCCGTCGACGAGAGCACGGGACCCGAGCTGATGGAGCGGATGGCGGAGCATGCCCGAAAGTTCGGCGCCGAGATACGGCGGCAGACTGTGCGCAGCGTGGATTTCTCGAGCGACGACAAGCTCGTAAGCGTGCGCAAAGCCACCTACCATGCCAAAGCCGTCATCTTGGCCACAGGCACGAGCCCTCGCGTGCTGGGCATTCCCGGCGAAAAGGAGTTCGCCGGCAACGGCGTGAGCTATTGCGCCACCTGCGACGCCGAGTTCTACCAGGACGAGGACGTTGTCGTGCTGGGCAGCGGCGACCAGGCCATTGAGGAAAGCGAGTTCATCGCGAAGTTCGCCCGCAGCGTCACGATCGTCGTCGTGCACGACGAAGGGGTTTTGGACTGCAACAAACTGGCAGCCGAGCAGGCCCTGAAGAACCCGAAACTGCGCTTTCTCTTCAACAGCACCATCGCTGAAGTGTACGGTCTCGACGAGGTCGAAGGCGTGAAGATCAAAGACGTGCGCACCGACGAGCTGAGCGACCTCCCCTGCCAAGGGGTGTTCTTCTTCTGCGGCATGGTGCCCGCAACCGATTTCCTCGGCGATGCGGTTCCGCGCGACTCGCGTGGCTGGCTGCACACCGGCGATGACATGGACTTGGGAATAGGCGGCGTGTTCGCCGCCGGCGACGTGCGCCAGAAATACCTGCGCCAGGTGGCAACAGCTGTGGGCGACGGCGCGGCAGCGGCAACGGCAGCCGAGCGTTACCTTGCCGAGATGGAGCAGTTCCGCACCGAAGTGCTCGAAAGCGATGAGCCCGTGCTTCTGGGTTTTTGGGATCCAGGCCTTCCCGGCAGCATGGAGGCCTTAGGCGAGCTGCGCGCGAAGAACCGGGAGCAGGAGGAACCGTTGCGCTTCCTCGAGTTCGACGTCAACCTCAAACGGGGCATCGCCGCAAAGTACGGCGTCTCCTTGAACGAGCAGAACAAGGCTCAGGTCGTGCGCGAGAACGGGTGAACCGACCTTCAAAGGACAACACCCCGAACGCCTCCTCGCCAACCGGTCGCGCCCAGTCAGGTAAGGGCGGAG
The DNA here is from genome assembly GCF_002159915.1 of Gordonibacter sp. An230. GTDB lineage: Bacteria > Actinomycetota > Coriobacteriia > Coriobacteriales > Eggerthellaceae > Rubneribacter. Next base: position 7,867 of record NZ_NFJP01000008.1, on the reverse strand, counting down.
CCATCCCCTTCCGCCTTGAATAGGCCCATGGTTGCGACAAGCGAGGACGGCGCCCCCTTTCGGCGCCCCTGCCCACACGGGCAGGGGCGCCATGAACATGCTCCGCTAAGCACGCCTCACCAGATAGCATTGGTGAATGCGGGGGTTGCGCTCGAAGTCGTGGGGGATCGTAGACGCCGTGATGTCCTCCAACGCCACCCCGTATTTGGCCAACGTCTCCAGGTCGGGCTTGAACGTGCGCAGGTTGCACGAGAACACGGCTTCGCCGCCCTTGGTGAGCAGGCGCGTCACGCCGATGAGCAGCTCCACGTGGTCGCGCTGCACGTCCCAGGTGCGGCTGCCCATGGCCTTCGAGTTGGAGAACGTGGGCGGGTCCACGAAGATCAGGTCGTAGCGCAGGGGCTTGCGGCGGCACTCGGTGATCCAGGCCATGACGTCGGCGCGCTCGAAGGAGTGCTCGGGCCCGGCGAAGCCGTTGCCGGCCATGTTGCGCCGCGCCCAGTCCAGGTAGGTCTGCGAGAGGTCCACCGTCGTCGTCTCCACCGCCCCACCGCCGGCCGCGTGCACGGTGGCCGTGCCCGTGTAGGCGAACAGGTTGAGGAAGCGCTTGCCCGCCGCCTTCGCGCCCACGAGCTCGCGCGTGGCGCGGTGGTCCAGGAAGATGCCCGTGTCCAGGTAGCCCGACAGGTCCACCTCCATGAGGTAGCCGTCCTCTGCGACCTGCGTCACATAGCTGCGCCGGCCGGCGTCGCGATACTGCGAGCCGCCCTTGTCGCGGCGGCGCGTCTTGGCGAACACGTGGTCGGGCCGAACGCCCAGAACCACCGGCGCAAGCGCCAGCACGTCGTCGAAGCGCCGGCGCGCACGGGCGGGGTCGACCGAGGAGGGCGGCGCGTACTCGGCGATATGCAGGTAGGTGTTGCCCTCGGCCTCCCCCGCACCCGCGTACACGTCGATGGCCACGGCGTAATCGGGCAAATCGGCGTCGTAGACGCGGTAGCACGAGACCCCCTCGCGGCGCGCCCACTTGCGGCGCTCCTTGGCCACCTTGAACAGGCGGGACGAGAACTGCTCGGAAGCGGGCTCCAGCACCTCCACGCGGTGCTCGGCGCCGCCGGCAGGGTCGGGCACCATGACCACGGCGGAGACGGCGGGCGGCGCGTGGAACACGAGCGCCTCCACCGCCACGCGGTCGCGCCCGAGCTCGACGCGCGTGCCCGGCGCCCGGCCGAAGCGGTCCTCCACGGCCTCGCTGCCCGCCACCGCGAACGCCGAGCCCTCCGGAGTCGCCGCAGCGGCCGCCGCGAACGCGGCGGCGTCGGCCTGGGCGCTCGCCTCCGAGGAGCGCTCGCGGGCGCCGAGCACGCTCGCCACCAGGCAGCGGCGATGTTCGCAGCAAGAGGGAGCCGCGCCTCGACGTTCGCGCGAGGATTCCGCCGCGGCGACCGCACGCCCTGTCAGCGCGCGCGCCTCCTCTGCACCGCCCAGCTCGATGCTCACCGCCTGTCGCAGCCCCGCTCGCTTGGCGCGTGCACGCGCCCGCGCGATGGCCGGTGAAGAAGCGGACAAGCCGACGAAGCGCACATGCGCGAGATCGGGCGCGGCCGACAAGGGCCTTTCGAGCGTGCCCGGAGCGGTGACTGCTGTCAGACCGCGCTCGAAACGATCATCGGCTTCGGCAATGAGCTCATTCCACCACTCGGGCCGGGACTGGGCCCAACCGAAGAACCCCCAATGCTCCCGTAAGAGCCCCGGTGCGAGATCGCACGCCACGGCCGCCGCCTCCACTACCACGGCTCCGTCGCCGCATGCCGGATCGACGAGCGCCGCGCCGGCGGCGGACGCATCGCCCCATCCAGCCAGCGCCAAAAGCCCGGCCGCAAGCGCGCATTCGAGCGGAGCCTCCGCGCCCTCGTCGGGCGCGAGATAGGTGCGGCGGTAGAGCGAGGCGCCGGTGAGGTCGAGCGAGATGGTAGCGCGATTCTCGCGCACGCGCACGTCGATGGCCGCATCGGGACGCTCGGCGTCCACGTTCGGGCGCTCCCCCCGCGCCTCGCGCAGGCGGTCACACACGGCGTCCTTCACCTTGAGCGCGGTGAAGCGCGTGTTGCGCAGCTCGTCGTTCATGCCGTGGGCCGACACCGCGATGCTCGCGCCGGGCGCGATCACATCCTCCCAGGGAAGCTCCAACGCGTCCTCGAACAGCAGGTCGGCCAGGCGCGCGTCCACGCGCCCCACCACCAGCATGATGCGCGAGGCCAGCCGGGACCACAGGCACGCCGCGAGCGCATGGCGCACGTCGCAGAAGAAAGCCACGCCGCCGCCGAGCGGCCGCACGCTCCTGATGCCGAGCGCCTTCAGCTCGTCGGCGAGCGGAGCCTCCAACCCGGCGAGGCAGCTGGCGAAGAATTCGAGTTTTTCCTGTTGCATGGCGCAATCCCCTCAACTTCGGCGCACCTGCGGCCGATTCGCGCGAAGCGCGAACTGAAGCTCGCAGATCCGTATGCCCAACCGCACGGGTTGGCGTAGCAAGTCAGCGAGAAGGGCCCTGGCGCCCCGAACCGACGAAATGGGAAAGCGAAGCGTACTTCAGTACGCGAGTCTTCGCCATCGCGGCAAGGCGGGGTGCCAGGGCCCTTCGCAACATCGGCACCGTTCCGGAAGCCGTCAGGCCGACGGAACGAAGCGCAGCATCGGCGCCGCTCCGGCAACCTCTAGGCCGACGGAGCCTTAATCTTCAAGGTAATCCTTGAGCTTGGACGAGCGGCTGGGGTGGCGCAGCTTCGCGAGCGTCTTGCTCTCGATCTGGCGGATGCGCTCGCGCGTGACGCCGAACTCGCGGCCAACCTCCTCAAGCGTGCGCGGATGGCCGTCCTCGAGCCCGAAACGCAGGCTGATGACCTTGCGCTCGCGCTCGGCAAGACCGTCGAGCACCTTGCCCAACTGCTCCTGCAGCATACTGAACGAGGCGGCATCAGGCGGCACCACGGCGGCGTCGTCCTCGATGAAGTCTCCCAGCTGGGAGTCCTCCTCCTCGCCGATGGGCGTTTCCAGCGACACGGGCTCCTGCGATATCTTCTGGATCTCGCGCACGCGCTCGGCGGGCAGGCCCATCTCCTTGCCGATCTCCTCGGGGCTGGGCTCGCGGCCGAGCTCTTGGAGCAGCTGACGCTGGATGCGCACGAGTTTGTTGATGGTCTCCACCATGTGCACGGGGATGCGGATGGTGCGGGCCTGGTCGGCGATCGCGCGCGTGATGGCCTGGCGGATCCACCACGTTGCATACGTGGAGAATTTGAAGCCCTTCGTGTAGTCGAACTTCTCCACCGCGCGGATGAGGCCCAGGTTGCCTTCCTGGATGAGGTCGAGGAACAGCATGCCGCGGCCGACATAGCGCTTGGCAATGGACACCACAAGGCGCAGGTTCGCCTCGATGAGCTGCTGCTTCGCATCCAAACCCACCTGCTCGATGCGAGAGAGGCGGCGCTTCTCGCGACGGTCGAGCTCGATGCCCTCGTCCTCGGCGCGGTCCAGCTCCTCCATGGCGGCAACGCCGGCCTCTATCTTCATGGCCAGGTCGATCTCCTCCGCTGCGGTGAGCAGCGGAACCTTGCCGATCTCCTTCAAGTACATGCGCACCGGATCGCCCGTGAGCATGGTCACTCCCGCGTCGGCGCTTCGCTTGCGCGCCGATGAGCGAACCTTGCTCTTGGTCACTTTCGGTAGCTGAACGTCGACGGTCGCCTTGAGCTCCTCCTCGGGAATGCCCTCGAGCAGATCCTCCTCGTCGCCGTCGTCGGCCAAACCGGTGTCGAGCTTGTCGTCGTCGAGCGTGTCCGCTCCGACTACGTCTGGATCGGCGTCGAGCGCCTCGTCGTCAAGTATCTCCTCGGCGTCGATCGGGGCTTTGGCCGAGACGTTCTTCGTCTGCGCGGATGCTTGCTTCTTGGAGGCTTGGGCCACGTGATCTTCCTTTCCAACAGGACGGTGCGGGCGCATACGGGCGCGCGCAGGGCGCAAAGATACAGCCAAACAGTGTATCATAAAAGGCTGGAGCGCGAGCCGCGAATCTCGATCCCCTCCGAACCGCCTCGGCGCATCGCCCGAAAGCGCGTCACAGCAGATCGTCGGGATCAATGTCCACGGCCACGTTGACGAGCTTGTCAGGCTTACGACGCCGGAACAGCGGCAAAAGCGCGCAAGAGAGGTCGGCGTCGGAAGGGCATTTCACCACCACGTGCCAGCGGTACGTGCCGCGCAGCTTCGCGAGCACGCACGGCACAGCGGGAAGCACGCTCCACCCATCCCCACCAAAGTCGCGCACCGCGCACTCGAGGTCGCGCTGAAGCTCGAGCGCGGCGCCGCGCACCGCAGGCTCGTCCTTGCCCCACAGAAGGACGTTCGCCATGCGCACATAGGGCGGATAGCCCAGAAGGCGCCGCTTGGGCAGCTCGTCGCGCAAAAAGAGCGCCCGGTCGTGGGCCGCAGCAGCGCGTATGGGCGCAGCGGCGGCCTCGTAGGTCTGCACGAGCACCCGCCCCGGCAGCGCGGCTCGCCCGGCGCGGCCGGCCACCTGCTCCAACAGCGAGAACGTGCGTTCCGCGGCGCGGTAGTCGGGAAGTTTCAGCATGGTATCGGCGCTGATGACGCCGACAAGCGTGACGTCCTCGAAATCAAGCCCCTTCGCGATCATCTGCGTGCCGAGGAGCACCGCCGCATCGGCTGCGGCGAACTCCTCGAGCAACCGCTGGTGGGCGCCTTTGCCGGACGTGGTGTCGGCGTCCATGCGGACGATGGGGACGCCCGGGCCGACGCCGGGCATCTCGTTGAGCAGCGCGCGCAGCTCAGCCTCGACGCGCTGGGTGCCCGCGCCGAATTTCTTGAGGTAGGGGCTGCCGCACTCCGGGCACGCAGGCGGCGTCGGCACGCGGTAGCCGCAATGATGGCAGATGAGGAAGTTTCCGCGCTCGTGGTAGGTGAGCGAAGTGGAGCACGACGGGCACTCGGGCACGAACCCGCATTCGCGGCAAAGCAGGAATTTCGCGAAGCCGCGCTGGTTGAGCAAAAGCACCGCCTTGCGGCCCGTGGAAAGCTCCTCGGCAAGCGCGCGTGAAAGCGCGCCGGAGAACATGGAGCGCGACCCGCTGGAGAATTCCTTGGCCATGTCGACGACGCGCACCTCGGGAAGCGGCCTGCCGTTGGCGCGCTCGGGCAGCTCGACGCGATGCCATGCGGCATCCTTCGCGCAGGCGTGCAGCGTCTCGATGGAGGGCGTCGCGCTGCCCAGCACCACCGCCGCACCCGCGCGCCGCGCCATCCACACGGCCACGTCGCGCGCGCGGTAGCGCGGGGCGCTGTCCTGCTTGTAGGAGCCCTCGTGCTCCTCGTCGATGACGAAGAGCCCCACGTTGGCCAGCGGCGTGAACAGCGCGCTTCGCGCGCCGACGACGACGCGCGCCTGTCCGCTGCGGATGAGGTCCCACTGATCGAAGCGCTCGCCTTGGCTCATGCGCGAGTGCATGACGGCCACCGTGTCGCCGAAACGGCCGCGAAAGCGCGCCACAGTCTGCGGCGTGAGCGATATTTCGGGCACGAGCACACACGCCGTGCGGCCCGCCGAGAGCGCGCTCTCGATCGCCTGGAGGTACACCTCTGTTTTGCCCGAGCCCGTGACGCCGTCCACGACCACGACTTCGCCCGCGCCGCGCTCGCGCGCCGCATCGATGGCCGCAAGGGCGGCACCCTGACCCTTTGTGAGCGGAGGCTTGGGGCTGGGCGAGAACCCGCCGTCTTCCCCGGAGCGCCCGCGCGCGTCTCCGGGCACCCCGCGCAAGCGGCGGCGGCGCTCCACGCGCACCACGTCTTTCCGCTCAAGCGTTTTGACCGCGTCGGCCACCGCGCCGAACTCGGCGGCAAGCTCAGCCACGCGCAGCTCTCCTGCACGCAGCGCCTCCACGATGGCCGCCTGTTTGACCGCGTTCCTCCGGGCTTCGAACGAGGAGAACTTCGGACCGGGCACAACCCAACGGTCGTCCACCTCTCCTACCGTCGGCTCCTCGAGCCGCCAGTAGCCCTCGCGCGACCGCACCATGCGGGGCACGCCCCCCGGCGGCGTGAACAGGCGCACGCACGACGAGAGCGGCGCGATGTAGCGCTCCGAGAGCCAGCGCGCGCACGCCGCGCCCTCCTCGTCGAAGTAAGGGCGGCTCACCGCGCGCACGATGCCCTTGAGATTGGCGGGATCGAACCCGGCAAGCCAGTCGCATTCCTCGGCCTGCGCCAGGTCGATGACGAAGCCCACCGCGCGCCGACCGTGGAACGGCACGAGCACGGCGCATCCCACTTCGATGGGAAGGTCGCCGTCGCCGCCGTCCTCGGGCACGGCGTAGGTGTAGGGCGCGTCGAGCGCCTGCGTGGGTATGTCGAGGATGACCGATGCGAGCTTCATGGCGTCCAGTATATTCCAAGCCCGGGCCGCAAAGGGCGCGCCCGCCAAGGCCGCACGAAAACCGCGCGGCTCGGCGCGCCCGGAAGCTCCGGCGAAGACGCGTCTCGCGCGCACGACCCCCCCCCCGGCGAAAGAGCCTCGCGCGCCGGGGGAAACGGAGACGACGGCAAGATCGCTCTCGCAAACGGGAGAACGGGCAGGGCGCGCCACCGCATGCGCGGCGCGCGCCGTTTTTTGGCCGCGAAACCGCGCTCTGGCACGGAATCGCGGCCAAAATCCCCTTTTCCCCTTCGAGCTTTCGCCGAAACCCCAGGTCGCAGGAAATAGCAGGAGGAAAAGCAGAGGAGTCCGTGCCAGAACGCGGTTCCGTGGCCATTTCGACGGCGAAATCGAGCACGTCGATCTCGCCCGCCGCCTTGCCGACCGGCTTTCGGAGACTCGGAGCCCGCGAAGGGCGATCAGGGCGAAGCGGAAAGCGGCGACGCCCGTCCGACCGCGCCGCGCCAGGCGGATCCGGGCAGACGCGCCGCATGCGGGCTACGCCAGCCCGCACGCCTTCCGCAGCTCGTCCACCCGGTCGGTGCGCTCCCAGGTGAACTCGGGCAGCTCGCGGCCGAAGTGGCCGTAGGCGGCCGTCTTGCGGTAGATGGGACGGCGCAAATCCAGCGCGTCGATAATGGCGCCGGGGCGCAGGTCGAACACCTCGGCCACCGCGCGCTCGATGTCGGCCTCGGCCACGGCGGCCGTGCCGAAGGTGTCCACCATCACGCTCACGGGGCGCGCCACGCCGATGGCGTAGGCCACCTGCACCTCGCAGCGGCGCGCGAGGCCCGCGGCCACCACGTTCTTCGCCACCCAGCGCGCCGCGTAGGCCGCCGAGCGGTCCACCTTCGTGCAGTCCTTGCCGGAGAAGGCGCCGCCGCCGTGCCGTCCCATGCCGCCGTAGGTGTCCACGATGATCTTGCGGCCCGTGAGCCCGCAGTCGCCCATAGGGCCTCCAATGACGAAGCGGCCCGTGGGGTTCACGTGGATCTCGGCGTCCGGGGAGAGCTCCACGCCCTCGGCCGCGAGCACCGGGCGCACCACCTGCTCCACCACGTCGGCGCGCAGCCGCTCGTAGGGGACCTCCTCGGCGTGCTGCGTGGACACGACCACCTTCTCCACCTGCGTGGGGCGGCCGTCGATGTAGCGCACGCTCACCTGGGTCTTGCCGTCGGGGCGCAGGTAGTCGAGCACGCCTTCCTTGCGCACGGCGGCAAGGCGCTCGCTCATGCGCTGGGCAAGGTAGATGGGCATGGGCATGAGGGCGCTCGTCTCGTCGCAGGCGTAGCCGAACATCATCCCCTGGTCGCCCGCGCCGATGCGCTCGTAGGGGTCGTCCGCGGCCCCGCCGTGGGCCGCCTCCCAGCTCTCGTCCAC
>NZ_NFJP01000073.1 GCF_002159915.1 Gordonibacter sp. An230 | reverse complement strand
GGCCGCGCTCGCCCTGTCGCTGGCCGCGGCGCTGCTGTACGGGGGCTACGGGGCGTGGGCCTGCTGGCTGCGCGACCGCAACGTCTTCGACGAGCTGATCTACGACAGCCGGGGCCTCGACGGCCTTTACAAGGGGGTGGACGTCCTCGAGATCAAGGCGTGGCCCTCGGGGTTCTGCGGGGCCGAGGACAAGCTGGCCGTCAAGATGGAGGACGACGCCAGGGAGTGGGACGCGTACTACTGCGGCGGCGAGTGGGAGCACGGCTGGGTCGTCGTGTCCCTCGCCGAGGGATACGTCGACTACACCCTGTTCGCCACCGCAGAGGGGTCGGACGGGAGGGAGTACTACTGCTCGCCGCGCTGGCGCTACGACGCGGCCACGGGGACGCTGTCCTGCGGCAAGGTGGACTACATCGAGGAGAGCGAGCTCGGCTACACCCACATGGTCCCCGAGGAGGAGTTCCTCCGGCTGACGGGCTGGACGCGGGAGGACGTTGAGGAGTGGGCCGAGTGGACCATGTGGGGGTTCTTCCTCCCGGGGTACTTCGAGCGCAACGGATGGAAGAGCCGCTT
>NZ_NFJP01000072.1 GCF_002159915.1 Gordonibacter sp. An230 | reverse complement strand
TCGAGGGGCACCAGCCTACGCTGCCGGATCTTGACCATCGCGGCGGGGACCCAGTACAAGAAGAGCCCGAAAAACACGGTTAGCAGAAAACCGACCAGCAGCCTCAAAGGCCCCGTGGAGCCGAACGTCAAAAAACCAGCCAGGGAATCAATGGGGCCCACAAGAACCTTTGCAAGATCCTCCAGCATCAAATGCCCCCTTCAGCGCACGCTTGGCACGTAAGGTCCATCCCCAGCCCCGACGCCGCGCTTCGCACCCAGGCCTTCTGGGCCGCCAGCTTCTCCTGCTTCCCCCTGCCGCCTTCGACGAGGCCGGCGACCCGACCCGCCAGATCCTCCGAAAGCGCGGCGCGCCGTCCGCCCCTCCTCGCATGCGCATCCGCCGCAGCGGGCGACACTGGGAAAGGGTTCGTGAGCTCCGAAAGCCGCGAATAAGAGGACATTGAGAAAGCTCCTTGAACGTCGGCGAAGCCTATAGGGAAAGGATGGGGAGAATGCTTAGGAGCACCACAGCAACGCAAACCCCTCCCACCCTCAAAGAGGCCCCCATTATTGACCGGAACTTCCAGTCGCTGCTCGGCATGAGGGAGCGGGTGGGGTCCTCCGGGCAGAAGTA
>NZ_NFJP01000071.1 GCF_002159915.1 Gordonibacter sp. An230 | reverse complement strand
TCGTCAGATGTGTATACGAGAGCGCATCCCCGCCCCGCACTTCCCAACCGCTCGCAAACCTGATGCCCGCACTGAGGTATAATCGGAAGCGAGGGAGGGAGAGAACCGTGAACCTGTTGGAGAAGACGCGCGGCGCGACCGGCGCCAGGATCATCGTCGGATCGGCGTTTTTCTGGGCGTGGCTCGACGCGCTGTTCATGAGCCTGCTCTTCGTGCGCCCAGAAGCTGAGGGGCTCATGGCAGAACTGGCGGCCACGTCCGTGTTCGGATTGAGCCTGCCCTGGCTCGCCCTCGCGCTGGCGCGGCCCGCCGCATGCAACGCCCTGCTCGCGCGGAAGCGCGCGCCGCTCGCATTCGCGGCGCTCGGCACGGCAGGATCGCTCTTGTTCGCCCTCGCCGGAGCGAGCCTCAACGCTGCGGCGCTCGCGGCCGGCGGCCTGTGCGCCGGGGCGTACATGGCCGCAAGCCAGCTGGGATGGGGCGCGACGTACTGCCAAGACGGCGAGCGCAGCGCCACGCCCTTCGTGGCCGGCGGCTTCGCGTGCGCCATCCTCGTCGACGCGCCGCTTCTGTTCATGGTTCCCGAAGCCGCCGCCGTGTTCGCGTCGCTGCTGCCGCTCGCGTCGGGCGCCCTGCTCGCAACCGTCCCCTCCGAGCAGCGCAGCTATCGACGCACCCCCCCC
>NZ_NFJP01000070.1 GCF_002159915.1 Gordonibacter sp. An230 | reverse complement strand
TGGGAGGAGCTGCTCGATGCGGGGCCCGTCGGAAGGGAGTCGAACTTCTTCGAGCTGGGCGGCGACAGCCTCATGGCATCACGAGTCATCGGCAGAGTGCGGGCACTCGGATACGAGGATGCTCGCCTTCAGCTTCTTTTTGATACGGAAAATCTAAGTGAGTTTTGCAAGACGCTCAGGAAAAGAGAAGCTCCCCCAAAGCAGGAAGCTCTCATTGAGGTAGATCCGTCAAAAGAATACGAGAGTTTTCCTTTGACGGAAATACAACACGCTTATCTGGTGAGCCGCGGAGACTCATCCAGCCAAGCCACCGTTGGCACAACCTACTGCCAGATATTCGCAGTAGACGAAATCGATCTTGATCGGCTTGATGCTGCATGGGGCAAAGTGCAGAAGAGACACGGAATGATGAGAGCATCGGTCGAAGAAGACGGAACTCAATCCATTGCACCGTCTTCCAAAATCGGACACATAGAGCGAGCTGAATGCGCAAATAGCTCTGAAGCAAAGCAGCAACTCGAAGAGATTAAACGTACTGTATTCGCATTGGCAAAACCCCCTCTTCATCGCGTGGTCTCAATTTCTTGGCATGAAGAATCAGGAAAGCAAACTCGACTTGTATTCTGCTTCGACTATACGGTGCTTGACGCACTTAGCGTTATGACCGTTCTCGCCGAACTGGCCGAACTCTACGAGAACCCCGGGGCCGACCTCCCCGGCATCGGCCTGACGTTCAGGGA
>NZ_NFJP01000007.1 GCF_002159915.1 Gordonibacter sp. An230 | reverse complement strand
GCGGCCGACGATCACGCGCTTCAGCGGATCCCAGTCGTTCCACGAGTTGACTATCTTCGCCATGACAGTCTCCTTTCGAGAGGTTGGAAGCGGCTTGTCCACTTCCCCATAGATGCATTCTGATGTGCAGGGGTCGTGGATTCAAAGGTTGCCGAGCCGTTCGCGACGCGTCGAGTGCGCATGCGCAGCGCAGATGTCCGCCACGCAAGACGTATTATGGCGAACGTACCCTTTCGCGTGACGTTTCGTGCGAAACGTCACGTACGAGAGGATGAGCGCGGGCGTTATGTTCTTGGCATAGGTCGTCGAGCGGGGCGCCCGCAGCGTGCGGGGCGCCGCTTCCAGGGAAAGGAGGAGCGCATGTTGCCGAATCTAGCGCGCGGGGAGGACGTGTTCGACTCGCCGGAGCTGCGCACGAAGATGCGGATACTCCACGCGGTGGACAAGTCGCTCGACCGCATCACCATCGCGGAGATCTGCGAGAACGCGGGCATCTCGCGCCAGACGTTCTACCGCCACTTCGAGAGCAAGTACGACATCCCGTGGTGGCATTCCATCTTCTGCCGGCAGTTCTACTTGAACGAGATCGGCCGCACGATCGGATGGAAGACGGGCTACTACCATCACATGCGGCTGATCTCGCAGGAGCGCGACTTCTACCGCAAGTCCATCCAATACAGCATCAACACGCCGTTCGGCCAGACGGTGATGCCCGAGAACCGCAAGACGGTGCTGCTCGACACGCTCGAGAACTACCGTCACGTCGCGGTCAACGACAACATGCGCTTCATCGTGGAAGTGTTCTCGAAGCTGGAGTGCGAGGTGCTCAACGACTGGTTCCGCTCCGACGCGCCCACCGACCTCGTGCGGTGGACCGACGACTTGGTGAGCCTCGTGCCCGACCGCCTGTACCGCGCCCTCAGCATCGAGGAGCCCGGCGCGCTCTGAGGGCGCCGGGCCGCGCAAAGGGGGGCGCTCGGTCGCCGATCTTCCCCTGCGCTGGCCGCGCCGCGGCGGGCGGCGCGGGCGCGGGTCGTCTCTGCGGATGCGGGAGCGCTTCGTTCGCGAGTCCCTTTCACGAAAGCCCCTTGGCGCCCTTCGGCGCAGTCGATCCGCTTCGAAGGGCGTTTCCGCAAGGGAGGGGGCCGGGCCTTTCGCTGTTGGATTTTGTTTCGGCTCGCAATCGAGATCGGCTTGGGGCCCTGCCGACCGAGGCTGGCAGGGCCCCTCGGCGGTCTCGGACCGCCCGCCTTCGCTGAGCCTTGGGCTCGAAGCCGATCACGGCGCTGCCGAGGCGAGCCGATAGCCGTTTGGCGGCTGCGATGGCTTTTCATGCGAAAGCTGCCGGATCGCTACCGCATCGTGGGGTGCGGCGGGCGGCTGCGATGGGGGCGCGGCGTCTTCCCGGGTCGTGCAAGCATGCGGATTGTGCGTCGAGGGTCTTTCCCGATGCTCGGCCAAGATGGGCGGAGGTCGGACAAGCCCGTCGCATGATACCCCGTTGACGTTTGGGCGGGCTCCTTGTCCGATGGAGCGGCTTTCCGCCTTGCCAGGGCGCAAGGGCTCGGCCCGGAACCCGACGCATGTCGGTCCGCGTCGATTTCGGTTTGGCGGTGAAGTGTCGTGTACGCTGTCGATCCCCGCGTTGCGCGTTCGCGTGCGAAAAGCCCGCTCCCAACTTCGCGGCGGGCCGTTGGAGGAGCGTCGGGGCGCACATCGAGCGCCGTCGTGCGGACCGTCGCTGCCTCCCTGCGCGAGCGAGAGGTGCTCTTTCGGGGATCTCTCGTCAGGGGGGTGCCATGGCGGCGTTGCGCGGCCGGGGCGCGGCGACGGTGTGTCTGCCGCGGCGTCGCTGGCCGCGTCCTTTGCCATGCATTGGGCGCTTCACGAAACGCGCTCGATGTCGTACAATGCACAGCGCGTTTGATTTTCTTCGCACGCCAGCGTGGCGCAACGGTAGCGCATCGGTTTTGTAAACCGCGGGTTGCAGGTTCGAATCCTGTCGCTGGCTCCATGGGAATTCAGGCCGGAGGCGAACCCTCCGGCCTTTGTCGTTCGTGCGAATGGGGAAGGAGAGCCGGCATGGGGGAAGTGCTCTTGGTGGGGGCAGGAGGGTTCGTCGGTGCCGTGGGGCGCTATCTGCTCGGACTCGTGCCGTTCGCGGGCGATTTTCCTCTCATGACGTTTCTCGTGAACTTCCTCGGCGCGGTGGCCATCGGGGCTGTCGCGGAGGCCGCAAACGGTCCTGCGCCGCTTCCGACCGAAGCGGCGCTGTTCCTCAAAACAGGCGTGTGCGGAGGCTTCACCACGTTCTCCGCGTTCTCGCTCGAGACGCTCGCGCTTCTGGAGGAGGGGAGGGCCGCTTTGGGCGCTTTGTATGCGGGAGGCAGCGTGGTCGCATGCGTGATCGGCGTGGCGGTGGGACGGTCGGTCCTGCGTGCGGCTATGTCGGCGGCGAGCGCGTCCGCCTAGGAGCCGTCCTTTCGCCGTTCGCCGTCGGAAGGCATCCGTCCGAAGCCCTCATCGGGTGCCACGAGCGCTTTGCGCGCCTCGAGGACCGCATGGGCGAATGCGGCGGGGTCGTCGGGGCCTGCGCATAGCCAGCGAACCTCGCGCATGCCTCCGAAGGCGGTGCGGACGGGAACGGGACGGGAAAGCTCGATCCAGCATGGACGGGCGCCCATCGCGGCCAGGGAGAGGCGCTCGGCCTTCGGCGCGTCCTCGCCTGGTTCGGAGAGGCCGACGCTTCGGACGGCGTCGAGCGGGATGCGCTCGCAGAGGCGCGCTCCCCAGCGCACGGTCAGCGCATGGTCGTCTACGAGCAGGGGGTTCAGAACAGTTGCGCGCGCATCGCCGACGAGGATGGCGCAGGCGTAGAGTGACAGCGCCGTGAGCGCGCACGCCGCCGGCGTGCTCCAGCGTGCCACGAGCAGATGGACGGCTGCCGTTTCCGCGAGCATGACGGCCGCGATGGTGCCGACGAGCGCCATATGGCCGCTTTGGCGGTGCTGGGTGAACGCCCGGCACCCCGCAGGGATGTCGGGCGCGTGTCCCCATGAGCGCAGCAGGTACCACTCCGTCGCCAGCTCGCCAGCTCCGAGGCGAACGATGCGCTCGCTGCGCACGAGAGCGCCGAGGGCGGCGGCGAACCAGTCGTTCGGGCGGGACGAAGCGCTTTTGGCCGCGCGGTAGGCGCGGGCGACCTTGCGGCCCTCGCGCATGATGATCGCGGCTTCCAAGGCGAGCGCGGCTGCGGTCAAAAGGGGGAGCAGGGAGGGGCCTTCGGTCGGCGCGAGGAAGGAGGAGAGCACGCCGCCGAGGGCGATCATCGGCAAAACGAGGGCGGGCGAGTGGCTGAAGCGCCGTACGACGAGCAGGTAGAACGCAGTCGGCACGCACACCATGAGGTCGAACGGCACGGCGATGGCTCGCACGAAGTCGCCTGCGGCCTCGGGTGCGGCGAAGGCGCAAGCGAGATCGACGACGTAAAGCGAGAGGACGGTGAGAATCGCGATCGCGATGCGTCCGCCCGTGCGATGGGCGTCGGACGCTGGTCGGGATTCGAGGGGAGGGGGCGAAAGGTCCATGGGGCCTCCTAGCGTCGGGCGGCGGGCGTCGTTCCCCCATGGTAAACCATGACGTAGCGTCGGGGTCAACGAGGCTTCCCCGGCAAGAGCGAAGGTGGCCTGAGGACCCCCTTCCGGCGCTTCAGAGCTTTACGCGGAGCGGTTCGCTTCGAATGGGTCGCAGGGCGCGCCCCGCACCCCTGCGCGGGTCGCGGCGGGATGTGAAAGGTGCAAGGCGCGCCCTGAATGCGGCGTTCGCCCGTCACAAGCTGGCGAAAACAAGCTCGTCGGCAGGGATGCGCGCTCGATTATGCCGTTCGGGAGATGCGGGCCTTTCGGCGGCGTAGCCTGCGACGAGGATGATCACGGGTTCGAGGCCCTCCGGCAGCGCGAGCTCCCTTCGCACGATGGAAGGGTCGAACCAGCAGATCAAACACGATCCCAGCCCTCCGTCGGCAGCTTCGAGCATCATGTGGTCGGCGAGGATGGTCGCGTCGACGATGTCCGTGCGCATGCCGTCGCAGGGGCGCCGCCATGCGCGCTGCGCGTCGGCGCACACGACGACTGCGAGCGGGGCGCCGTGCAGATCGGCCGCCTTCGCCAGCTTCGCCAGGCCTTCGGGCGTTTTTGCCACGGCGAGACGCACAGGTTGCCGGTTCGCCGCAGCGGGGGCTACGCGGGCGGCCTCCACGATCCTCGCGACCTTTTCCGGCTCGACGGGCTGCTGTTCGAAGGTGCGGCATGACCAGCGCTTTCTCGCCAAATCGATGAATTCCATTCCATCTCCTTTCCGATAAGGTTCGGTTCGGGTTCCAGCCTACTCGCCGATGCCGGACGCGCAAGAGCGCACTTTTTCGGTATATACTGCCCGAAAAGGTACTGTCGAAGGGAGCGGAGGAATGGCAAAGGATCCAAGTGGGTACCGCTGCCCTGTGGAGGCGGCGCTCGACGTGGTGGGCGGGCGGCACAAGGCGCTCATCCTGTGGCATCTGCGCGGGAAGACGTTGCGCTTCGGCGAGTTGCGGAGGCTCGTCTCTCAGGTCACTCCCAAGATGCTCGCGCAGCAGCTGCGCGAGCTGGAAGCCGACGGGATGCTGTCGCGCACGGTGTACGCGGTGGTGCCGCCTAAGACCGAGTACGCGCTCACCGAGCTCGGACGGTCGTTCGCACCCGTTCTGGAGGCCCTGTGCGACTGGGGAGGAGACTATCTTGACCGAGTGGCGAGGGATAGGCGTTGCGCGGAAGAAAAGTAAAACAAACTTGACATATCGAGGCGCGCATCGTATTGTGATGTCAAGTTTATTTTACTTCTTTCACATCGATGCGAGAGGGGTCGGCGCAGCGTAGGCGTGCTGAGCGAAGTGCCGAGGGGAAGGCGCGCAGGAGGAATCGCAGCTCCGCGGGCAAGGGCGGGTTGGCGGTGCCGAGCGGAACGGGCCGACCGTCTCTCTTGACGTGGGGTGCGCGGGTGCCGACATTGCGGAAGGGAGGCGGGTGTGGCGACGATCGCGAACCGGGTGCGGGAGCTGCGCGAGGCGCGCGGGCTGTCGCAAGGGGCGCTCGCCGAGGCGGTGGGCGTCACGCGCCAGACCATCATCTCGCTGGAGAAGGGCGGCTACGTGCCGTCGCTGCTTTTGGCGATGAGCATCGCCGAGCGGTTCGGAATGGCGGTGGAGGACGTTTTCTCGAAGGAGGAGGATGCGCGATGAGCAAGGTGGTGTTCGAATGCTCGGCGAACGGAGCGCTGTTTCTGCTCATGGGGGCGGCATTCATGTTCCCGTTCGAGGTTCACGAGCTGAGCGTGACGGCGCGAGGGTTCGCTTTCTCGGTGTCGGCCTCCCCCATGCTGCTGGCCTTCCTCGCCTCGCTCCTCGCGTGGGCGCTCGTTCGGTTCGCGTTCATCCGGCGCATGCGGACGAGAACGAGCCTGTGGGAGGGTTTGGAGCTTGCGGCCGAGGACGAGCGCGAGCGGTTCATCTCGTCGCGGGCGCTGAGAAGCGCCTACGTCGCGGCCATGGTGGGGTTGACGGCGTGCCTCGGCGTGCTTGCGGCCGCCTACGTCTTCGGGCTGCTCGCCGAGGCGCCGACTTCGACGATGTACCGCGTCGCCGTCGGCTGCGTGGTCGGCGTGCTCTTCGTCGTGAACGCGGCCTACTGCGTCAGATGGTGCGTCGAGTACCGTCGGTGACCGGGTGGTCGAAGGCGGTTCGCGCCGCCGGCTCTTCGAACGGAGGGACCCGAGTTTCGGAAGCTCCGCTTGCCGACCGCTTGCGGCGCATGCCCTCGATCCTCTATGCTGAGAGCCCGATGCGGAAAGGGGCGCTTCGAGCGGATCTCCGCGCGATCCGGAAAGGGGCTTTCGTGTGCGACGCCGTTGGCGGGAAAGATGGAGGGCGCAAGGCCTGCGCGACCCCTGCGCACGCCCAGCCGCTCGACGTGCCCGTGCTGCGGGCAGAGGGGATCGTGCGGCGCTACGGGGCGGTGGAGGTGCTTTCGGGCGCGTCGCTTGCGCTTTCGGCGGGGGAGGCGGCGTTCCTCGAGGGGCGCAACGGAGCGGGCAAGTCCACGCTTTTGCGCTGCTTGGCAGGATGGGACGCTCCTGACAAAGGATGCGTGGAGCTTCTCGGCCGCCGTTTCGACGGGGCCGATCGAGCGCAGAGGGCGCTCGTGGCGTTCGTCCCCGACGTGCCTGCGTTCTACGACGATCTCACGGCCGGCGAACACGTGCGCTTCGTGCAGCGTGCGAACCGCCTCGACCCCGCCGACGACGTGGCCGAGGGGTTGATGGCGCGCTTCGGGCTTGGCGGAAAGCGCGATCTTCTGCCCTCGTCGTATTCGCGCGGCATGCGCCAGAAGCTCGCGCTCGTGCTGGCCTTCGCACGCCGCCCAAGGCTTCTTCTGCTCGACGAGCCCTACGGGCCGCTCGATCCGGAGGCGTCGTGCGTGCTGAGCGCGCTTTTGGAGGAGGCGCGCGCGGCAGGGACGGCCATCGTGGCGAGCTGTCATCGCGACGCGCCCGGTTTCCGCCCCGATGTGGTTTTGCGCTTGGAGGACGGGCGCCTTTCGAGAGGGCGTCCGTGATGGGGGATGCCGCGCTTTTGCTGTGGCTGCGCGCACGGCACGCGCGCACGGCGCTCGGGGGCGTTCTGCGCCTGTTCGGAACGGGCATGGAGAAGGGCGAGCGGATCTACTTGCTGTACCTGGCGGCGGTCATGGGCGTTTGGGCGACGCTCATGGGGGCGTGGCTCGTTGCTTCGGCGGCGGACGCCTTCGCGCTTCTGGGGGCGCAGACCGTGTGTTCGGCGGCGCGCGGCGCGCTGGCCTCGTGCGGGCTCGCGTTTTTCGCGGCGGGCGCGCAAGGGCTGCGGACGCCGCCTTTGAGGCTGTCGCATGCGGACGTCGCGTACGTGGCGGCCAGTCCGATGGGCGCGCAGCCTTTGGCGCTTGTCGAGGCGGGGTGCGCCGCGCTCGGCTGGGCGGCGCTTGGAGGCGCGGCGGCCTTCTCGCTCGCGCACGCGGCGGCGGCCTGTGCCGCGCTCGGCGCGATCGCGGGGGCGGCGTGCGCCGCGGCGGGCAGGCTCGTCGGCGCGGTGAGGCTTTCGCGGGCGCGATGGGGCGCGCGCCATGTTGTCGCGGCGTTGGTCGCGCTTGCCGCCGTGGCGTGCGCGCAGGTGGCGATCTCGCTTTGCGCCCGGCCCCTCGCGTTCGGTGCGTTTTCGGCCGTCGTTGTGGCGGCGGCCTTCGCGATGCTCGCGCTCGTTGCACGGCGTATGGACATGGCGGCCGTTGTCAAGGAGGGCGCCCTTCGCGCCGATCTGCGGCTCGTCGGCGCGTTCTCGCCGCTCGACGAGCGCGCGAAGGCCGATTACCGCCGCCGGTGCGTCCTCGCCGCCCGCCCACTGCGCTTCGGCTTGCCTCCCGGCGAGGGTCGCGCGGCCCTCGTGGCGCGCGCCGCTTTGTCGCATGCGCGCCAGCGCGAGGGGCTTCCTGCGCTGGCGTTCCACGGGACGGTTGTCGTGCCGCTCGGGGCGCTGGCCGTTGCCGGTGCGGGCGACCCCGTCCTGTTCCTGTTCTGGCTACAGGCCGCCGTGCTCATGCCCCAGGGCGCGCGCGAGCTGTCGCGCGCCTTCTTCGACGACGTGCGCAACCGCCTTGTCCGTGATCGGCTGCCGTTCGGAACGCTCGAGCTGCTCGCGTTCGACTCGCTGCCCGCGTTCGCGCTCACGACGGCGCTCGCGTGCGCGTCCTGCGTCCTCGTCCTGCCTCCCGGCGCGTCCGCCTTCGAGGTGTGCGCGCTCGCGGTCGCCGTGAACGCCTGCCTGCTCGCCGCCTGCGCGCTCGACGCGGTGCGTCCGCGCGCAGGCGGCCTTTGGGCGCGTTGGATGTGCTTCGAGCTCGGGGTCGCCGCCATGGTCGCGACGGCCTTCTTCCTTTCGCTTGTCGCGCCTTCCCCCGTTGCGGGAGCGGGCATCGTCGTCGTGACCGCCGCGTGCGCCCGCGCCGTCCGTTCGGGGATCGAGCGGGCGGGCTGATCGCGCGATGGACGTTCGCGCTGGGCGATCTGGGCGGTCGCGGTTTCCGATTCGCAGCGCTGGTCGTCACCCTTTCCCAAGCGCGTCGAGCACGGCGCTGGGAAGCTCTTCGGGCGTTCGCTCCTCCCAGGCCACCACACCGCGCAAGGGCTTGGTCTCCAGCTCGAGGTAGGCCCCGTCGCGCAGTTCGCGCTCGGTCTGGAACGACACCTCGCTCCTTGTCCCGTTTGTGTCGACGGCTTCGAGTTGGTACTCGTACTTCATGCCGGCTCGCGGCTCGATAGGGCTTACCTGGGCGTTGTCGATGCGCGTGTAGATGCGCCCGCTCTCGCCGTAAAAGGCCCAACCGGCTGCGCTCGCGAGCGCAGCCACGATGACGGCTGCGATCACGAGGGCGATCAAAGGCTTCGATCTACCGTGCATGGTCCGTCTCCTTTCCGTTCGGCGGCTCGATCATCCTTCCGGTCGGCGCGAGCCTCTTTCCCATGGTTTCCTCCCGTCTCTCTTCCGACGGCCTCCAGTTTAGGAGCGGTTCCTTACGGAACGCTTGGCGGCTCCTTACGGCTGCCTTGCCTTCGCGCGGGAAGGGCCGTTCGGACGCGCCCCCTTCGCCCGGACGTCGCGCCCGATCGATTCTCGGCGCAGTCTCCGACCCCGATGGCCGTTCCGCGGAAGGCTGGCGCGTGGCGTTTCCTCCGCTCCTTTCCGCCGCTCGGTCCATGCGCCCGTTGCGCCATGGCGCCCGTCTTGCGGAGCGGAAGCGCCGGGGCGGCCCTTGCCCCCTATGGGCGCTGTTGCCGAAACTCCACGTTCTGTTCGCTTGCGCCTTGCCCGCTTTTATGCGAACATGCGTTCCCTTAAAGAAACGGATCGAAGAGAAGGGGGATCGATATGTCGACGGCGTGGGGACGAAGCGTTCCCGAGACGTTCGGCGGGCGCGTGATTGGCTCTCCGGAGGGCGCAGACGTGCGCCGCGCGATTCTCCATTCGGACATGAACGCGTTCTACGCGAGCGTCGAACAAGCCGAGCGACCCGAACTGCGCGACGTGCCGCTCGTGGTGGGAGGGCGGGAGGAGACGCGCCACGGCATCGTGCTCGCAAAGAGCGCACGTGCGAAGGAGGCCGGCGTGAAGACGGGCGAGGCGCTGTGGGAGGCGCGCGCGAAGTGCCCGGGGCTTGTGACGGTGCCGCCTCGCTACGACGTGTACCGACGCTACTCGGAGCTGGCGCAGGGCATCTACTGTCAGTACACCGATCTCGTGGAGCCGTTCGGTCTCGACGAATGCTGGCTCGACCTCACGGGGTCGCTTTCGCTCTCGGGCGGAGACGCGCTGCGCGTGGCGACCGAGATCAGCGAGCGCGTCAAAGCGGAGCTGGGCTGCACGGTGTCCGTCGGCGTATCGTGGAACAAGGTGTTCGCGAAGTTCGGCAGCGATTTGCGCAAGCCCGACGCAGTCACCGCCGTCACCCCGGAGAACTACCGGCGGCTCGTATGGGATGCGCCGGTGGGCGACCTTCTGTACGTGGGACCGGCCACGCGCGCCAAACTGCACTCGTCGGGCATCGACCGCATCGGTGAGCTTGCGTGCGCCTCGCCGGAGCTCCTGCGTCGCCGCCTTGGGAAGGTGGGCCTTGTGCTGCGCGCGTTCGCGCGAGGCGAAGACGCGACGCCGGTTGCGCCCTTCGGCACGGTCCGCGGATGCCGGGAACGCCCGATCAAAAGCGTCGGCAACGGACTGACCTGCCCGCACGACATCGATCGTCCCGAGGATGCGAAGGCGCTCGTGTACCTCCTCGCCGAATCGGTGGCGCAGCGGCTGCGCGAGGCGAGGCTGCGCGCCTCCACCGTGGCGATCGGCGTGCGCGACGCGCGCGACCTTGCGAGCTATGGTCGCCAGACCACGCTTCCGCGCGCAACGAGCGCGACGGGCTTGATTGCGCGAACGGCTTGGGAGCTGCTCGCGGCATCCGAGCCGCTCGACGGGTCGCATCCTTTGCGCGGCCTGCATGTGCGTGCGTCGAACCTCGAGCCAGGGGACGCGCCTCAGCAGCTTGATCTGGGCTTCGATGCGCGGCGACGCATGCTCGAAGAGCTGGATGAGACGATAGACGATTTGCGTCGCCGCTTCGGCAACGCCTGCGTCCGCCGCGGCACGGAGCTTCTGGACGAGAGCCTTCTCGACGTGGATGTGAAGCGCGACAACACGGTGCATCCGGAAGGCTGGTTCGGATGACCCGCCGATCGGGTGGCCGCCCCGATGCCCGATGTCCTCGCCTCCGGGCCCGTCGCGTTCGCAAAGGCTCCATGCTTGAAGCGCATCGCCTTGGCGATCCTGCCGATCGCGGTTCCTGTCGATCCGCCGCGTCGACGGGGCGGTTCCGGTTCGTGCGCGATGCGAGCGAAGGAAGGAGGTTTCGCCATGGTGAGGGGGATCGCGGGAAGGCGGAAGCGGTACGTGGAGGTGGAGGCGACGTTCCTCGAAAACGGGAGCGTCGTGCCGCGCGCCGTCGTGTGGGGCGACGGACGGCGTTTTCCGGTGCGCGCCGTATTCGGCGTGCGCGCGTGCGCCTCGCTCAAAACGGGTGGCGAAGGCGTGCGCTACGACGTGCTCGTGGGCCGCGCGCGGACGTTTCTCTTCCACGAACGTCCGCGCTGGTTCGTGGAGGAGATCGTGCTCGAAGGAGGCGATGTCTGATAAAATGACGGGGTCGCGTTGCGGCTGCCGCGTCTCGCGCGGTTTTCCGTTCGTCGGCATTCCGTTTCCGTTGAAAAGGAGATTTCCCGTGCGCATCGAAACGCCGGAGGAGCGGTCGGGCGAGCTGGTTGCCGCCCTTGTGGACATTTGGGAGCGTTCGGTGCGGGCGACGCACGACTTCCTTTCGGAAGGCGATGTCGCGCTCCTGCGTCCTGAGGTGGGCCCCGGCGTCGAAGGCGTGGCGGCCCTCGCCGTGGCGTACGGAGACGACGGCGCGCCCTGCGGCTTCGCAGGCGTGCAGGACGGCAAGCTCGAGATGCTGTTCGTCGCCCCCGAAATTCGTGGGCACGGGGTGGGGAGCGCCCTGCTCTCGCTTGCGGTGGAGCGTTTCGGCGTGGAGACGCTCGATGTGAACGAGCAGAATCCGCAGGCGGTCGGCTTCTACGAGCACGAAGGCTTCGTCGTGGTCGATCGCTCGCCTGTGGACGACGCGGGCCGTCCCTGGCCGCTTCTGCACTTGCGTTTGGAAGGGGACCGTCGCTGACGATTTCGGCGGCGCTGCGACGCGCCAGGCCGCGCTGTCGACCTTTGCAAGGGGTCGGGGCCTTTTTCCGCGCCCTGTCGCTTTTCCGACGGGGAAGGGGCGGGTCGGAGGGTCTCCTTCCCCGTCGCAAAAAGGGCGAATGAGGGAGGGCGGGGTTCCTGCACCGCCCGATCGATCACCCCGTTGCGACGTACGGTGAAGACGCCCGATCCGTTGCTGCGGGATGCGCTCGGGGGAATGCTGCAGGGGCGCGTCGGCGGTGCGGGCCGTCGTTCGGTCCGAGGCGCAGGTTGCGTTGATGCCTCCTCGCGTCCCGCCAAGGCGATGCTTTGCTATCATGGCAGGATGATCGCGCTTGTGCAACGCCATGCGAAAGGAGCCTTCGTGCCCGACCATGCCTCCCGTAAAACCGTGCTCGCCCCATCGCTCCGATCGGCGGATCCGGCTGTCCCCGATCGCCTTGGGGAGGCGGCGAGCCTCTCCGAATGGATCGCGCTCGAGTGCGACGGCGACGCATGCGTCGCTCATGTGCGGATCGCGGGAGATGCGGTCGAGGGAGCCGATTTCGCGCTCCTCGAGTTGGGCGAGTCGCGCGTGGAGGGGTGCTCCTACGTCGGCTGCGACTTCGAGCGGGCCACGGTGGCCGACGTGGCGTTCTCGAACTGCGACTTCTCCAACTCGACGTTCTCGCAGGCGAACTTCACGCGCTGCACGTTCTCGTCCTGCAAGTTCACGGGCGCCGACTTCCTGGAGGCGGTGCTCTCGCGCATCGAGGCGCGCGACTCTTCGTTCTCCTACGCCTCGCTTGCGAAAACCAAGCTCGAGGACGTGCGCATGAGCTGCTGCGACTTCTCCCATGCCGATCTGGCCGAGCTGCGCCAGCGACGAGTCGAGTTCGACGACGTGCGCTTCGCGGGCACGAGCTTCTTCCGCGCGAACCTCGAGGGCGTGGACTTCTCCACGTGCCAGCTGGCCGACATCGTGCTGTCCGACGCGATGGGGGAGCTGCGCGGGTGCTCGATGGACCTGCTCCAGGCCGCCGGCATCGCGCGGCGTTTGGGCGTGAACATCAAGGACTGAGCGCCGCGCAGCGCTCGCCGCCGCGTTTCCGAAGAGCTACGGCGCATGACCGGAGGGGATTGCCTTTGCGGCCTGCATCCGGAAGGATGGCGACATCTCGCCGGATGTTTTGCGCTGCCGGCATTCTACGGACTGGCTTCCCAGAGTTCGCGAGCTGTGTCGCGGAAGGCTGCTGCGGCGGGGGAGAGCGGCTGATGCCGCTTCCACGCCAAGACGAGGCGGGATTCCCTCGACGGTCGGAGCGGCTTGAAGGATAGGCCGCTCGCGTCGTCTGCCGCCACGATGCCGCCCAGCCCGATGGCGTAGCCGAGCCCCTGCCGCGCCATGACGGAGGCGTTGTACAGCAGGTTGTAGGTTGCCACTACGTTCAGCTGCTCGGGGCGGCAGCCGAGCCACGCGGCTGCCTCGTCCGCGATTTGGCGCGACACGATGAGCGGTTTGTCGCGCAGGTCGTCGGGAGTCACGAACGCACGGCGCGCCAGCGGATCGTCGACCGGCATGAGAGCGCCCCATTCGTCGGCTCCGGGCAGGGGAAGCGTCTCGTACTTCTCCAAGCTCACCGTGCCTACGAACAGGCAGAAGTCCACATGCCCCATGTCGAGGCGCTCGATGACGTCTTGCGCATCGCCGCTGACGAGGTGGATGCGCATGCGGGGATGGCGTTCGCGCAGCAGCTGAGCAGCCTCGGCGAGCCGCTTCACGGCGGGCGTTTCCCCCGCGGCGATGCGAACGTCGCCTGAAAGCTCGTTGCCCAGCGAGCGGAGCTCGGCTTCGGCGAGGTCGGCGAGGTCGACTAATTGCTCGGCGCGCTTACGCAGCTGCGCGCCCGCTTCCGTGAGCGCGATCCTCTGGCCGCCCCCGCGCGTGAACAGCGTTGCGCCCAGCTCGTGTTCCAGCTCTTTCACCTGCCGCGACAGCGTTGGCTGCGAGAGGTGCAGCGACTGCGCCGCTCCCGAGATGGTCCCTTCGCGCACGATGGCGAGGAAGTGGCGCAGTGCCCGCAGCTCCATCGTCCTCCCCCTTTGCTACAGCAAATTATAGAAAAATAGAATGAATATATATCAATCATAAGCATTTTACATGAAGAAGAGACGTTCGTACAATCGTTGGGCGAAAAGGAGCGCGGTGTCCGCGGGCGTGCGGAAGCGAAGGAGAGAAGCGGTGCGCGATAAGAATCTTCTACTGTTCGTACTGGCGGTCGGCGTGTTCGGCATTCTGAACACCGAGATGGGCGTAGTGGGCGTTCTGCCGCAGGTGGCGGAGCGGTTCTCCGTCAGCGTGCCGGACGCGGGGCTTTTGGTGAGCGGGTTCGCGCTCGTGGTGGCCGTGGCGGGCCCCACGATGCCGCTGCTGTTCTCGCGCGTGAACCGCAAGACGGTCATGCTGTTGGCCCTCGGCGTGTTCTCCGCCTGCAATGCGGTGTCGGTTTTCGCATCCAGCTTCGAGGTGCTTCTGGCCGCCCGCATTGCGCCGGCGGCGTTTCATCCGCTGTATGTTTCGATGGCGTTGGCCGTGGCGGCGCAGACGGGCCGGACCGCCGCCGAATCGGCGAAGGCGTCCTCGCGCGTGTTCGTTGGCGTGTCGGCTGGCATGGTGCTGGGCGTGCCGGTGGCCAGCTGCCTGGCCAGCATGGTGTCGCTGTCCGCGTCGATGGCGTTTTTCGCCGTCGTCACCATCGCAGTGTTCGTCGCAACGCTCATGCTGGTGCCCTCTATGCCGGTGGGCGCGCCGCTTGCCTACGGCGCGCAGCTCGCCATTCTGAGAAAGCCGGTGCTGTGGGCGTCTTTGCTGACGGTTGCATTGGTGAACGGCGCAATGTTCGGCTTCTACAGCTTCCTGGCCGATTTCCTGGGCACGGTGTCGGGCATGGGCGCTGTGGGCGTGGGCTCCGTGCTTTTGTTCTACGGCGCAGCGAATATCGTCGGCAACGTGCTGTCCGGAAAGATGCTGGCGGGAAACGCCACGCGCACGCTGATGATCGTCCCGTTTGCCCTTGCGGCGTGCTATGCGGCGCTGTTCGTGGCGGGAACGCTCGCGGCAGCCGCGATAGCGACGGCGCTTGTGCTGGGCGTGCTCGCTGGCATCATGAACAACGCGAATCAGTATCTGGTGGCGCGCGCCGCGCCCGAGGCGCCCGACTTTTCGAACGGCCTGTACCTCACGGCGGCGAACGCGGGCACCACGTTGGGCACCGCCCTATGCGGCCTGATCATCACTCTGGCGGGCACGCGTTTCGCCCCTGCGGGAGCGCTCGCGCTCCTCGCGGCGGGCGTCGTGTCCGCAGCCGTGCGGTTGCGGCTTTCCGCGCGCGGTGCGTCGGGGGATGGGGCCTTGACTTCGAGCAGGCTCCAAGCGCTACGCTAGAGCCACGCAAGGCGGCGGCGCGCGTATCGAGGTGGGCGGACGGTTCGAGGTGCGCCGGTCTGCGGAAGGGCGTCGTCGGGACGGGGAGCGGCGTTCCACGTTCGAAACGAAAGGGCATGCGGTGCCGGGCGCGCCGCGATGAAAGGAGAAAGACTATGCAAGGCAACTTCACCTACTGCAATCCCACGAAGCTCGTCTTCGGCAAGGACGCGCTGGACGGCCTGGCCGCCGAGCTGGCCCAGCACGGCCCGCGCGTGCAGCTGGCCTACGGCGGCGGCTCCATCAAGAGGACGGGCCTGTACGACCGGGTGATGGCCATCCTGCGCGAGGCCGGCAAGGAGGTGTTCGAGGACGCGGGCGTGATGCCCAACCCCACCGTGGAGAAACTGCGCGAGGGCGCGGCCATCGCGCGCGACAACGACGTGGACCTCATCCTGGCCGTGGGCGGCGGCTCGGTGGTGGACTACGCGAAGGCCGTGGGCGTGTCGGCGCACTGCGAGGAGGACCCGTGGGAGAAGTACTACCTGCGCATGGAGGAGCCCTCATGCCGCATCGTGCCGGTGGGCTGCATCCTCACGATGGCGGGCACGGGCTCTGAAATGAACGGCGGCGCGGTCATCACGAACCATGACAGCAAGCTGAAGATCGGGCATGTGTTCGCCAACCCCGAGGCGTTCCCGCGCTTTGCCATCCTGAACCCCGAGCTTACCTACACGGTGCCGAAGTACCAGATGATCGCCGGCATCTTCGATGTCATGTCGCACCTCATGGAGCAGTACTTCTCGGGTGATGACGACAGCACGTCGGACTACCTCATGGAGGGCCTCATGCGCTCGCTCGTGCGCGCGAGCCGCGCGGCGGTGGCGAATCCGACCGATTACGAGGCGCGCAGCAACATCATGTGGACGGCCACGTGGGCGCTGAACACGCTCGTGTCGAAGGGCAAGGCCACCGATTGGGAGGTGCATATGATCGGCCAGGCCATCGGCGCCTACACCGACGCCACGCACGGCATGACGCTCTCGGCGGTGTCGCCCGCGTACTACCGCTTGGTCATGCCGTACGGGCTGGAGAGGTTCGCGCGGTTTGCCCGCACGGTGTGGGAGGTGCCGGCCGAGGGGCGCACACGCGAGGAGTTGGCCGCCGCCGGCATCGACGCGCTGGAGGCGTGGATGCGCGAGATCGGCTGCGTGATGGGCATCGCCGAGCTGGGGGTGACCGACGACATGCTGGAGGGCATCGCGGACGCCACCTTCATCATGGAGGGCGGCTACAAGGTGCTTTCCCGCGAGGACGTGCTGTCCGTCCTGCGCGCGAGCAGATAGCGGCAGAGAGAGGGCGAGAGAGGAGAGCCTGTGAGGATATTCATGATGAAGGGCAGCCCGCACAAGCGCGGGTCGTCGAACCTGCTGGCGGAGCGCTTCGCCGAGGGCGCGCGCGAAGCGGGCCATGAGGTGGAGGCGTTCGACGTGGCGAAGGCGCGCATCGCCCCCTGCCTGGGGTGCGACGCATGCCGAAGGACCGGGCGGTGCCGCTACGACGACGACATGGCTGCGGTGCGCGACGGCTTGCTGGGCTCCGACATGGCGGTGTTCGTGACGCCGCTTTACTACTTCGGTATGTCGGCCCAGCTGAAAACCGCGATAGACCGCTTCTACGCTTTCAACGCGGAACTGTCGGGCAAGCGTTTGGATGCCGCGCTCGTCGCTGCGGCGTGGGACGACAAGGATTGGACGATGCGCGATTTGGCGGGACACTATCAGACGATCTGCCGTTACCTGGGCCTCGAGGATCGGGGCATGGTGCTTGGTGCGGGCTGCGGCACTCCCGCCATGACCGGCGCCTCGCCCCTCATGCGGAAAGCCTACGATCTGGGCCGCTCTCTGTAGCGAAAGGATGCTTTCGGAACGAGCGCACGACGGTGTTGATGGAAAGGAACGGTATCATGGGAAAGACGTTGGTTGCGTACTTTTCGGCGACGGGGACCACGGAGCGGCTGGCGCGGGCGCTGGCGGAGGTGACAGGGGCCGACCTGCACGGCATAGAGCCGGCGCAGCCCTACACGGCGGCTGACTTGAACTGGCACGACGCGTGCTCGCGCAGCAGCGTGGAGATGAACGACCCCGCCTCGCGCCCCGCCATCGCGAACAAGGTGGCGGATATGGGGTGCTACGACACGGTGTTCGTGGGATTTCCCATCTGGTGGTACGTGGCGCCCACGATCGTCAACGCGTTTCTGGAGGCCTACGACTTCTCCGGAAAGACGGTGATCCCCTTCGCCACCTCTGGTGGCAGCGGCATGGGCAAGACCGATGCCGTGCTGCGGAAATGCTGCGCGTCCGAGACGCGCTGGAAGCCCGGCCGCTGCTTCCACGGCGGCGTCGACGCGGCCGTGCTGCGCGCATGGGTGGAGGGCCTGGGGCTGTGACGTGCAACCGGTTTCGAGCAAGGGGGAGCGCAAATGAAGGTTTTGGCGATCAACGGCAGCGCCCGGAAAGACGGGAACACCTCGATTTTGATCGACCGGTTGTTTGAAAAGCTGAACCGAGAAGGTGTTGAAACGGAGATGGTTCAGCTCTCCGGGCAAGTCATCGAACCATGCAGAGCATGCTGGGCCTGTGGAGGACAGCGTAACTGCGTCCATCGCAAAGATGCTTTCCGCGAGATTTTCGACAAAATGAAAGAAGCCGACGGAATCATTCTCGGATCCCCGGTTTACATGGCGAACATGTCTGCCAACATGCAGGCGTTTCTGGAGCGGGCATCGGTCGTGACGGATATGAACCGGGATGCGGGGCTATTCCGGCGCAAAGTCGGAGCCGCCGTCACCGCGGCCCGGCGTGCGGGCGCGGTGAACGCGCTGGATGCGATGAACCACTTCTTTCTGCTTCAAGAGATGTTCGTGGTGGGTTCCTGTTACTGGCCGATGGCTTACGGGCAGATGCCGGGAGATGTTCGAGACGATGCGGAAGGGTTGGACATCATGAGCTCTCTCGGGAAGAACATGGCCTATCTTTTAAGGGCGTTGGCCCTCTACGCTCCGAAGTAGGCGGCTATCTCCCGCATGCGCGCGCCCTGCCTCACGCCGAAGGGGCAGCGCGTGTCGCAATGGCCGCATTGGATGCAGTCGCCCGCATGGCGCTCCAGCCCGCGGTAGTGGTCGGCGGCCAGCGCGTCGCCCAAGCGCGCGAGGTCGTAGTACTTGTTCGCCAGCCCTATCTGGATGCCCCGCGGGCATGGCTGGCAGTGGTTGCAGTACACACACGACCCCTCGGCTGCGGGCGGCGCGAACGCGCCCAGCACGGAGTAGTCGCGCTCCTCGTCGCTGGCGTCGAAGTACGCCAGCACGTCCAGCAGATCACGCTCGCCTCGCACACCGGGCAGTACCGATACCACGCCGGGCTTGTCGAGCGCGTATTGGATGCACTGCGCCTTGGTGAGCGCGCGTTTGAATGGCGACGCCGCCGCGTCGAGCAGCTGCCCGCCCGCGAACGCCTTCATCACCGAGATGCCCACGCCGGCGGCCTCGAACTCGCGGTAGAGCCGCGCGCGGTCGTCCGCCGCACCCTTGCCGTACTCCGACGCGTCGGTGTAATCGTACAGGGGGTTCAGGCTGAACATGCCCCAGTCCATCGCGCCGGTCGCCAGGAAGCGCCGCGCCATCCCCACGTCGTGCGTGCTGAACGCGAGGTGGCGGATGACGCCCTCCTTCTTCATCCGGCATGCGTAATCCCAGATGCCGCCGTTCATCACTTTGTCGAAGTCGGCGTCCTCGTCGATGCAGTGGATGAAGCCGAAGTCGGCGTAGTCGGTTTCCAGCGTGCGCAGGCGCTCTTCGAACTGGCCGATGGCGAGCGCGGCGTCGGTCGTCCAGCCGTATTTGCCGCTCGTGTAGTCCGCGCCGATATGCACCTGCACAAGCGCTCGGTCGCGCTGGCCCTTGAGCGCCCGCGTGTAGCCCTCGAAGGGCGCGGCCTCGCTGGGGATGAAGTCGAACAGGTTCACGCCCGCATCGAGCGCGAGGCGCACCGTCCGCTCCACTTCCCTCGTGTCGGCTGCATGGATGCTGCCCATGCCCAGCCCTATGACGCTCACGCTCTGGCCGCTGCGCGGCACGGTGCGGTATTCCATAGCCGGCTCCTCTCGTCTTGTTGCCGAGGTCCAGTATGCTCTTTGGAGCGTACTCCAAGTCAAGAGGGGGGCAGGGCAGGGGTTCGTTTGGATGAGTACCCACGATAGGAAGCCTCGTCCCCAGCAATTCAACGGAGAGCGAAGGGCAGGGCGGAGGTTCGCTTGGATGAGGTCGAATGCGCCTGGTCCTTGGGCGAGAGCGACCGGAGGGAGCAGAGGTGCGAGGGGAGCAGGGGAGGAGGCCGAGGGGCCGAGGAGGTTCGAGGGGGCGGGGCTGTTTTGGAGGAGCGGGGATCGCGCCGCCCCGCTCCCGTTCGCGCCTCTCGTCAAGTGCGGTCTACAGCGTCTCGAAGTTCCAGCTGTTCATGTACTTGATCTGCTCCTCGGTGAGCTCGTCGATGGCGATGCCGAGCGTCTCCAGCTTCACGCGCGCCACGCCCTCGTCGATGGCGGCCGGCACGTCGTACACCTTGTTCTCCAACTCGCCCGCATGCTGGTAGAGGTACTCGGCGGCCAGCGCCTGGTTCGCGAAACTCATGTCCATGACGCTCGCGGGGTGCCCCTCGGCGCACGACAGGTTCACGAGGCGTCCCTGCGCCAGCACGATGACCGTGCGGCCGTCCGCGAGCGTGTACTCCTCCACGAGCGGCTTCAGCTCCTCCTTCTTCACGGCGTGCTCCTCAAGCCACACGAGGTTGATCTCGGAGTCGAAGTGGCCGGAGTTGCAGATGATCGCGCCGTCCTTCATGTTCTCGAAGGCCGGGCCGTCCACCACCTTGCAGTTGCCGGTGACGGTCACCCACACGTCGGCGAAGCGCGCCGCCTCGGCCGCGGGCATCACCTCGTAGCCCTCCATGTGCGCCTCGAGCGCCTTCAAGGGGTCCACCTCGCACACGATCACGCGCATGCCCATGCCCTTCGCGCGCAGGGCGAGTCCGCTGCCGCAGTAGCCGTAGCCCGAGATGACGATGGTGCGGCCGCACAGAAGGCGGTTCGTGGCGCGGATGATGCCGTCGAGCGTGGACTGGCCGGTGCCGTAGTGGTTGTCGAAGCAGTGCTTCGTGTTGGCGTCGTTGATGTTGAATACGGGGTAGGCGAGCGTGCCCTCGGCCGCCATGGACATGAGGCGCACGACGCCCGTCGTGGTCTCCTCGGTGCCGCCAACCACGCCGGCCAGCTTGTCGGTGAAGCGGGTGTGCAGCGCGGTGTCGAGGTCGGCGCCGTCGTCCATGATGATCTGCGGGTCGGTGGCGATGACGGCCTCGATATGGCGGTTGTAGGTGTCGGCGTCCTCGCCGGCGATGGCGAACACGCTGATGCCGAAGTCGCGCACGAGCGCGGCGGCCGTGTCGTCCTGGGTGGACAACGGGTTGCTCGCGCACAGCGCCACCTGCGCGCCGGAGGCCGTGAGCGCGCGCATGAGGTTCGCCGTCTCGGTGGTCACGTGCATGCAGGCGCCGATGCGCACGCCCGCAAGCGGCTTCTCGCGCTCGAAGCGCTCGCGGATGGACGCGAGCACGGGCATGTCGCGGTCGGCCCACAGGATGCGGGCAAGGCCCTCGTCGGCCAGGTTGATGTCCTTGATGTCGTGGTTCTCGGGCATGATGCCTCCAAACGATGCGGTGTGCGTGTCTTATTCGATCGGCTTTTGAGAATATCACAGGGTGGCGCACGGCCTTGGAGGGGGATCGTCCGTTTCATAAAACGGACGGAGGACACAGGAAGGCAAGTGCTCGCCGGGAGGCGTGGTTGAGAGCATTCGTCCAGGTGCTTATGGAGTTCGTATGCAGAACGTGTGTTCTTCCCGGTGATTTCTTCGGTGAAAAAGGAAGAAACGGCAACGAAGAGCTTCGTTGTCGGTCTTCTCGCCAGGTGGGCAGCTATAATCTCATCCGTTTGGAACAGCGCTCGACCTTTCGACGCCCCGGCGCGGCGGGTCTGCGGCGCTGCGCGATCCTTGATTGGAGGCGCGGGCGTCCTCGAAGGATAGGACGCCTCCTCATCGTCGGGAGCGCGACGGCACGGCCGCGAGGAGGAAGGGCGGCCTGACAAAGGAGCAAAGGTGCTGGACCAGTTTTTCTCGCAGATCTCGTTCGTCGATATCTTCAACTTCAGCGTGTTCCTCGTGTTCACGATTTGCTACACGTATCAGCTCTACTACGTGTTCGTGGTGCTGACGCGCAAGCCCAAGCGGCTCGAGGCGAAGCGCAACCACAAGTTCGCCGCCGTCATCTCGGCGCGCAACGAGAGCGCCGTCATCGGCGACCTCATCCACTCCATCAAAGTGCAGAACTACCCTTCAGGCCTCATCGACGTGTTCGTGATCGCCGACAACTGCACCGACGACACGGCCAAGGTGGCCCGCGAGGCCGGCGCCATCGTGTTCCCCCGCTTCAATCAGAAGGAGGTGGGGAAGGGCTACGCGCTCGACTACGGCTTCCAGGCCATCCGCGAGCAGTACGGCGACCGCGGCTACGAGGCGTACTTCGTCTTCGACGCCGACAACGTGCTCGACGTGAATTACTTCCGCGAGATGAACAAGACCTTCGATGCCGGCGCGAAGGCCTCCACGAGCTACCGCAACTCAAAGAACTACGACTCGAACTGGATCTCCGCCGGTTACGCCGTGTGGTTTCTGCGCGAGGCGAAATTCCTCAACCAGGCGCGCCTCACGCTTAACACGAGCTGCGCGGTGTCCGGCACGGGCTTTTTCGTCGCCGCCGACATCATAGAAAGGAACGGCGGCTGGAAGTGGCACTTGCTCACCGAGGACATCGAGTTCTCGGCGAACAGCATCCTCGAGGGCACGCGCATCAGCTACACGCCCACGGCCGTCCTCTACGATGAGCAGCCCATCACCTTCCGCGATTCGTGGAACCAGCGCTTCCGCTGGGCCAAGGGCTTCTATCAGGTATTCTGGCACTATGGAGCGCGTTTGGCCAAGGGCGTCGCCACCAATCCGAAAGGTTCGCGTTTCGCATGCTACGATATGCTGATGACCATCGCTCCGGGCATGCTTTTAACCATCGTGTCGGTGCTGTTCAACGCCATCATCGTCTTCCTCAGCCTCACCGGCGCCATGTCCACGGGCATCATGGTGGCCTCGTCGGTGTCCTCCATCTGCTTCTGCCTGATGAACTATCTCGTGTTCATGTTCATGTTCGGCGTGCTGACCACGTTCGTCGAGTGGGACTCCATCCGCTCCACCACGGCGAAGAAGGTGCGCTACATGTTCACCTTCCCGTTCTTCATGCTCACTTACGTGCCCATCGCGCTCGTGGCGCTTGTGAAAAAGTGCAACTGGAAGCCCATCAGGCACAGCATCTCGGTGGACGTGGCGGAGCTCTCGGAGGCGTCCCGTGCCGAGTCGCGGAGCGAGCGCATGATGTAGCCTGCGGCGGATCGGCTCGCAATGGGCGAAGGAGGCTCTGCGAAGGCTTCGGGGACGGGTGCGGCGGTTGGCTCGGCTCCGGCTGGCGGCGATTTGGCGGAGACCGCTGCGCGTTTAGGCGCGAATTTCGATCTGTGGCAATGGAATGGACGATCGAAAGAATACTGACCTGAGGTTTTTCCGAGAGGCAGCGAAGAACCGATCTGAAAACTACCGAATCGCTGCCACGGGCTCAATTCCGTGCCAAACGCGCTTTCCTCGCTGCTAAACTCCATTGACATCGTCTAGGACGGCCTGTCTCGCAAGGCTCTGCCAGCGCTTCGGAAGGTTCCGCCCGTCGGGCGGAAAGGGAATCCGAAACGTCTGGTCGGAAGGGTTGGTGCGAGATCAGGCGAACATGTGTTCGTGTTAACGGTGGTTTGGCGGCGAAATACTCTCCTCCATGTTGAACCGCCATCGGTAAGCGCTCGCGCTCGCTGGACCTCGGGCAGGGTCGTTGGGCCGGTCGATGCGAAGGACCTCCTGTCTAGAGACAAGGGCTTTGTCTTGTCGGAAGGGCCGTGCACGACCGGCCGTTTCCGGTCCCTGCGGGCTGCGGCGCGGCATGGGCGGATCGGCTCCGTGGTGGGAAACGACGGAAGGCCGCGCTCGGAAGGCGACGGATCGGCGACGGCGAAGCCCTCGCCGCGCATCCTTAGTCGGCTCGCTCGGGCGAGTGCCTTCTATCGGAAAGCGCCGTGCGCGATGGCGGCTTTCCGTCGTTTTCAGCCATGGCCGGCGCCTC
Organism: Gordonibacter sp. An230; assembly: GCF_002159915.1. Lineage (GTDB taxonomy): Bacteria > Actinomycetota > Coriobacteriia > Coriobacteriales > Eggerthellaceae > Rubneribacter. Next base: position 120,188 of record NZ_NFJP01000007.1, on the reverse strand, counting down.
TTCCTGTTCGGTCGAGGTCGGCGCGGGCTCGCACCCGTTGAGCTTGGAGCGGTTCCTCGCGATCGGACGCGGCAGGGCGCCTTGTTGGGCGAAAGGAACTCCGCGAAGCCGCTGCCGAGGTCGTGCGCAACGGCCTGCCCGACCCTTGCGAACGACGGCTCGGCAGAGGGTCGATTCGTCATCGGCCGGACGCATCCGACAGGCTTTCGGGTACGGTTTTTGCGAGAGCCTCCTTACCAGACGCGTGCGAAAGTGAGGCAGAAAACGGTGCGGGCGCCTGCCGCGCGGACGGCGTCGGAGGCGGCGAACAGGGTGGCGCCGGTGGTGCACACATCGTCAACGATGATCGCCGACGACGGCGCGCTCGCGCCAGGCAAAGGGGCGAAGCGGCCCTGCATATTCTCCAGGCGACCGCGGCGGGCGAGCGCGCGCTGATCGTGGGCATGCGGCGGGGCCAGCAGGGGCGCCACAGCCAGTCCGAGGCGCTCGGCCACTGCTCGCGAAAGCTCGTCGATATGGTCAAAACCCCGCTTCCTGCGGGCTGCGGAGGTGGCCGGCACGGGCACGACGGCCGGACTCCCGGCAAGCCAAGAAGGCGGAACCAAAGGGGCCATCAGCGCGGCCATGGCGTCGGCGAGCCGTCGTTCGCCGGCATCCTTCCAGGTGCGCACGATGCGGGCCGTCGCGTCGTCGTAAGCGGCTGCGCTCGCGCAGCCGTCGAAGGGCAGGCGATCGCGTCCCGAGGCGGCCAGCATCACGTCGTTGCACTCGCTGCACTGCACGCGTCCGAACGGGGCGCCGCAGCGCGGGCAGGCACGCCACCAGTCGATGTGCGGCAGATCGAGGCTGCATCGTGCGCACAACACCTCACCAGGCTCGTCACATACGGCGCAACGGGTGGGCCACAACGTCTCTGCGAACGCTTCGGCGGCGCCGTGAGCGTACAGTTTCGCCGTGCTCAGAAAACCTGCGCGCCGCGGCGAGGGCGGATTCGCCGCCATCGTGGCGCGCAGGTCCTCTGCGGGCGGGTCGGGGAATGCGGTTTCGAAGATCCTCATCCGCCGAGGATAGCATGGGCTGCCCCACGTTTCGAACAACGCGCGATAATGCCGAGCGCTCGTCGGTCCAACACGCTTCCGGCGTCGATTCCGCATGGATGTCGCGCGCCGCGCTCTCGTTTCCCACGCGGGTTCCATGCGGTTGGCGCGTGCGATGATCGTATGCGGCTGGCGCGCGTCGAACGCGCAATTCGGGCGGATGCGGCGACGGTCGCGCTATTCCCGCAGATTCTGCGCCGCGGCTTCCGGGGCTTTTCATGTTCTGATACACTAGCCATGCTTCTTTCGAGTCTGTAGTTGCGGGCGTTTCGCCTCAGTCCACGGCAGATGCGGTCGAAAGGACCCACGTAAGCCGCGCCCTGCGCGGCGATCATGGCGTATCCTAGAGGTAAGACGCACCGCCCGTTTACTCGATGCGGCATACCGCCGCGACGGGCGAGAGGGCATGGGCGCAAGCTCCGCTCCGGTGCGCGAGTGTGGGGGCAAAGACTAGGTCAGTCGGAAGAAGCGCATGCAAACGACGCACGCTAGATGGAGGCCCACCGGTTATGAAGCGCATGAAGAGGCTCGCGACCTGCTGTCTTGCGGTCGCGTGCGCTGCGGCTCTGCTCGTCTCGTTGTCGGGTTGCTCGTCGAAGGAGGCCTACACGCCGCCCGACAAGACCCCGACGCTCTCGTCTCCGACCATCGGAAAGGACGGCACGCTGCGCGTCGGCGTGAACGCGGACAGCGCGCCGCTTGCCGGGCAGCTCTCCGATTCCGGCAAGATCGTCGGCGTGGACGTGGATGTTGCCGCCGCTTTGGCGGACAGCTTCGGTTTGAAGCTCGAGGTCGTTGACGTCGGCGCAGATCTGGAGGGGGCTCTTTCGGACGGTCGCGTCGATATCGTCATGGGCGTCGACAAGTCCGACACCGACGCGGCGTTCTGGAAGTCGGAGGCCTATCTGCCCACCGCAGTGGCCCTTTTCTCCGCAGAGCCGAACGCCGAGGTTCCCACGAACGACTCGGAGCCCTCCGTAGCCGCCCAAATATCCTCGAAGAGCGCTTGGGCCGTCACCAACGAGTTTGACCAAGGGACCATCACCACCACCGACAACCTCAAGAACGCGTTCTCCGAGCTGGAGTCAGGCCAGGTGCAGTATGTTGCCGCCGACGCGGTCATCGGAACCTACGCTGCGCACAATGCCGGCGACGATGTGCACATCGTTGCGCTCATGCAGCAACCGAGCGGTTACAGCGTAGGCGTGCTCGACAGCAACACCGATCTCAAGACGGCTGTTTCCGATGCGCTCGCCTCGCTCACCGGGAACGGTGTGATCTCGGTTATCGAGACGAAATGGCTCGGTGGGCCTCTCGACCTGTCCGCGACGCCCTTGACCGAGGGTGCGTCGGCCGCATCGACGGGTTCGGAGGATGACGGCGAGTCGGAGGTTCTCGGCGGGGAAGGCGGGGACGTCGGAACCGGGGAAGCTACCGGCGATGAAGGCGACGGCTCCGAGCCCTCTTCCGAAGCTGGGGGGAACGCCGTGCAGCCAGAGGACGTCGCCCTTCTTTGAGGCGCCGTCGAATATGATATGGTAACGGGCGGGGTCGGGGCGCAGAGCGCGCCGGCCCCGTTTTGCTTGACTTGGAGTGCGCTCTATATGGTTCAATGGACGCGTACGGGCCGACGACGAGGGAGGAATCCATGGAAACGCGGGAGTTGCGTGCGCTGCTCGAGCGGGTGGCGAAGGGAGAGGCGTCCATCGACGAGGCAGAATGCGCCTTGCGCACGGCTCCGTTCACCGATCTCGGATACGCGAAGGCCGACCATCATCGCGGAATGCGCCAAGGAGTGTCCGAGGTGGTGTACGGCGAAGGGAAGACGGCCGGGCAGATCGCGGGCATCTGCCGCGCGCTTGCGTGCGCCGGCCAAAAGCGGGTGCTCGTAACGCGTCTCGACGCCAAGAAGGCCGCCGAGGTGGAGCGCCTGCTCTTCGATGGGGATGACGCCGTGCCGCTTTCGTTCGAGTACCGGGATTTGCCGCGCATCGGCATTCTCGGAGAGCTTCCCGAGCCGGACGGAGAGGGCTCCGTGGTTGTCGCGGCGGCTGGCACGAGCGACCTGCCCGTTGCCGAGGAGGCTGCTGTGACGGCCGAGGTGCTGGGCAACGAGGTCGTTCGCCTTTACGATGTAGGGGTGGCTGGCATCCATCGGCTGCTCGCCCATATGGACGAGATCGCCGCCGCGCGTGCCGTGGTGGCCGTGGCCGGCATGGAAGGCGCGTTGGCCAGCGTCGTGGGCGGCCTGGCGTCATGTCCGGTTATCGCCGTGCCGACGAGCGTGGGCTACGGCGCGAGCTTCGGCGGGGTGGCGGCGCTTTTGGCCATGCTCAACTCGTGTGCGTCGGGCGTGTCGGTGGTCAACATCGACAACGGCTTCGGTGCGGGTTACCAGGCCCATCTCGTCAACCATGCGCGCGCGTCCTTGTCTTGCGGGAAAGGCTCCGAAGCGAATCCGACGCTTCGCTGGAACCTCGAGGAGAACGCCACGCGCCGCCATCTTCTGCATGAGACGCTTCTTCATCTTCCCAAAGCCCGACGGGCGCAGGTGCTTTCGGATGCGAAGGGCGCTGGCGTGCCCGACTCCCATCATCACGATTTGAGGGAGGTGCTGGCCACCATCGATGGACTCTCCGCGAGCGGTCGCGTGAAGGACGACATGCGCGCGGTTTACCGCATCCTCGCCGAAGCCGAGGCGTCAGCACACGGTTGTTCGGTGGACGAGACGCATTTCCACGAGGTGGGCAACGGAGAGGCGCTCGAGAACGTGCTCGCGATCTGCCTGGCCGTAGAGGCCCTCGGCCCCGTTGAGGTCGTTGCCACGCGCGTGCAGGTCGGCTCGGGCACGGTTGTGTGCGCCCATGGCGAACTGCCAATTCCCGCGCCGGCAACGGCCGCTATCATCGCTCGTGGAATCTCCGTATGCGAGCGCCGTCTGCCGGGGGAGCGCTGCACGCCTACGTCTGCGGCCGTTATCCTGCATTTCGTTGACCGGTTCGAGGATTGACCCTGCCTTTTTCATTGGGGCTTCCGTCTCCGGTCAAGGAGCCTCTTCACGTTGCGTCCTTCGCCTGCCTGCGGCTGGGCGCCCGGAATGTTCCATGCGAGACGTTCGTTCGCATGAGAATGGGGAGGTTGAGAATGGGCCGCTTGCGAGCAAGTTTCGAGTCCGAAGGAGGGTGGTCGGCTGCAGATTGGTCCGCTACTTTCAAATCACCCACCTGCCTTCATCTCGTCTAATCCGATTTCTTGCAATGGGCCTCTCGCGCGAGGCGCTCCTCTGGCTGCATGGAAAACGCCCGCCGATCCGCAGAGGTTCGGCGGGCGTTTCGCGGTTCGGGCGTTCTCGATGAAGACGGTTCGTCAGCCTCTAGTTCAGGAAGTCCTCGAGGATCTCCTGCTCGGCTTCCTCCTCGGTGAGCCCGAGCGTCATGAGCTTCACGATCTGGTCGCCGGCGATCTTGCCGATGGCTGCCTCGTGCACCAGAAGCGCGTCCTCGCTGGCAGCCTCGATGCCGGGGATCGCGGTGACGTTTGCCTTGCCCATGATGATGGCATCGCACTGCACATGACCGCGGCACTGCGCCTCACCGATGACGAGCGGGTTGAAGATCTGCTTGGAGTTGTCCTGCGCCACCGAGCGCGAGATCACCTGCACGCTGGAGTCGTCGCCCTTGAGCTCCACCTTCATGTTCGAGGTGGCCACCTGGTCGTCGTGCGTGAGCAGCTTCTCGGTGAGCACCAGCTTCGCGCCCGCGCCCAGCTCGGCGTTCGTATCGCGCACGGTGGACGACACGCCGCGCAGCTGCGTGAGCTCCATCTCGCAGCTCGAGTTCTCTTCCATGATGACGTTCGTCACGGGGTTGAGGATGCGCTCGCCGGTGCCGGTGCCCTCGCCGTAGTGCTTCTCCACGTATTTGACATGGGAGTTCTTCCCGCAGTAGAACGTGTGGATGCCGTCGTGCTCGGAGGCCTGGTGGCTCTTGTTGTGGATGCCGCAGCCGGCGATGATGGTTACGTCGCAGTCGTCCTCGATGTAGAACGTATTGTACACGACGTCCTTGAGGCCCGCCTGCGTCACGATGACGGGGATGTACACCGTCTCGCCCTTCGTGCCGGCCTTGATGCGGATGTCGATGCCGGGGTTGTCGGTCTTCGTGGCGATCTCGATGTTCGCCGACGAGTGGCGCTCGACGAGCTTTCCATCCTTGCGAATGTTGAAGGCTCCTTTCGGCATGCCGTGTATGTTGGCGATTTCGGCGAGCAGGCTCTCGTCGATGGGGGACAAATCAACAGCCATGATGGCCTCCTTCGTGGGTAGTGTCCGTATTGCGCTCTCGCTTAAAGGCGAACGAATGTTTCATGTGAAACATTCGGCGCGGCACGGGCGGGTTAGCAGGTGGTGGGGATCTCGGTGATGTGCAGCTCGGTGGGGGTGCTCAGCTGACAGCCGGGGATGCCTTTCGACACGAAGCCCAGCTTCGGCATGAGCTCGTCGGGCGTGCCCGTCTCGGCCACCTTGCCGTCGCGCAAAAGCACGATCTCGTCGGCCAGCTGGATGATGCGCTCCTGGTGCGAGATGATCACGATGGAGCGCCCGTCGCGTGCCTCGTGGATGTCGCGGAACGTCTCGGTCAGGCGGTCGAAGCTCCACAGATCGATGCCGGCTTCGGGCTCGTCGTAGATGGCCAGCTTCGGATCGCGCGCGAGGATGGTGGCGATCTCGATGCGCTTCACCTCGCCGCCTGAAAGGTTCTTGTCCACCTCGCGCGTGAGGTAGCTCGCCGAGCACAGGCCCACCTTGGCCAGGTACTCGTTGCAGGCCAGCATCGGCAGCTTCTTGCCGGCTGCGATGTCGAGGAGCTTCTTCACTTTCATGCCCTTGAAGCGCGCGGGTTGCTGGAAGCCGTAGCCGATGCCGCGCTTGGCTCGCTCGGTGATGGGCAGGTCGGTGACATCCTCGCCGTCGAAAACGATCCGGCCACCCGTGGGTCGTTCCACGCCCATGATGAGCTTTGCGAGCGTGGACTTGCCGCCGCCGTTCGGGCCGGTGATCACCGTGAAGCGGTCGTCGGGGATGGTGAGGGACAGGTTGTCGATGATGCGTTTCGTCTCCTTCGAGCCCTCGGACAAGGGCACCTCGAAAGAGAGGTTCTTGAGTTCAAGCATGATGTGCGGCCTCTCTGTCTGTTCGCGTTAATTGATGCTCTATTACTATCATTTAAACGACGCCCCGTCAAGCACCGCGCCGCACGGGCGGGAAGGGAAGCGTCGTCTCGCCGGCAAACGGACGGGACAGTTCCGATCCGACCGCGTCGTCGCGTCGCGCGGGTTCGGTTCCAATCGCCTATTCTAGCTCAATCGAAGGCAAAGGTGCGTCGAAAGTGCGGTTTGCCGAGTCGGCGCGCATACGGGAGGCGGGAAGGGCGGGGACGGCGCAGGGAGGGGGCTCGGGCGCGTTGCGGGTGGCGCAGGGCGCCCAGTTGCGATGGCGTTCAGCGCCTTCGGTCGAACCCCCCCCTCCTCCTTTACGATGCGCTTTTGGTCGGCATGCGAACTGCCCGTTGCGAGCGGTGACCCCGCGTTGCGTCGCAGCTGGAAGCGAGGGGCGGCTGGAGGCGCTCTTCTCCCGAGGAAGCCTGTGCGGCGAGGTTTCCCTCGCTGCACAGGCAAACGAGCGCGCGCCCGGCTCAGAGCGAAGACGGTTGCGGAGGCCGATGTCGTTGCCGGGGCGAGGGCTACTCGTTCAGCAAATCGACCATCTCGAAGGTGGTCTGAGCGCTTTCGAGGATGTCTCGACTCCCAAAGGCGCATACGGCGTTCGCGCGCACCGCTTGCGCCACGGGCATCGCAAGGGCGCGCACGGCTCCTACGTCGGCGCCGACCATCTCCTCGCGCGTCCGAGCGCGATCAGCGGGGGTCCGGCCTCCGAAGAAGTCGCCGTCTTGGCGACGTGCGAGCGCGCGCGTTTTGAGCGGTTGGTCGAAGCTGGCCACGGTGCTCACCACATAGCCGTCCATCTCGTCGGGATCGGGGTCGAACGCGGCCAGCCATGCCGACGCGCCCGCGAAGCGCACGAGGGTTTCATCGAGGTGCGGATCGCGGTAGGAGTAGAAGCGCAGATTGCCGGTGCGCGCAGTCTGGAAACCCGCTCCGTACGCGCCGCCTTTCACGCGAACCTCGTTCCACAGGTAATCGTAAGACAGCGCCCGTGCTGCCACCTGCCAGACGCCCGAGTACGCGGCTCCGAAGGCTCGGCGGTCGAACCCTTGCGCGGCGTAGCACACGTCGGTCGGCACGATGAACGCTTCGTTGCGCACTTCGGGCGCGGGAGCGGCGAGCCTGTAGTTCGCGCAGCCCTCGGAAGTGCGCCCGAGGATGCCGCCTGCGGGCCAGAAGCGTTCAAAGTCCTCGTCGGATCCGGTGAAGCTCACGAGGGACCCGTCGTCGACGAACAGTCGCCGCGCCAAATCGTCCAGACGCGCGGACAGCTCCTCGGCATGTTCGTCAAAGCTTGCGAGGAGGCCTTTCAGGAAGCGGTAGAATCCGACTCCGCCCAGTTGCTCGCGCACCACGCCTGCAGGCAGGTAGTAGGAGGCCAACCGGGCCATGGCGCTCGCATGGCCCGACGAGGCGAACGCTTGCTCCATGCCGATGCGGCGCTGCTGTAGCACGTCTTTGATCTTGGATGTGTCCGAGAAGTCCGTTTCGAGCATCACCTCGCGTGGCAGGTCGGCCAAGTGCCCGACGTTCTCCGAGAGCGCGCTCGCTCCCACCACGAGCTTCGGTGCGAGGCGCTCGGGATCGTCTGCGTCCTCGTATATCTCAGCGAAGAACGAGAGGCTGCCCAAAGAGCCGTTCACAAGCGTGTCGAGCTCGGAGGCCGAGCGCTTCGCCGTACCGAGCTTGCCCAGCACGAGTCCGAGCACTGCCACGTAGGGGAGCTCGTCGTACGGCACGCCCGAAAGGTCGAGGTAGCGGTACGCGTAGGCGATGCCCCGCGTGGGGGCGTGATGGCGCAGGCACGGCACGGGCATTCCCTCGACCAGGCCGTAAGCGGGCTCCTCGGGAGCCGGTCCAATGTCGCCCACCGTGAGGCGCGGCAGGGTCGCCAGCGCCTCGGGAAGGTCGGGCTCTTCCTGCAGTCGGCGTAGCGCGGCCTGTTCTTCGGCCACGCGCTCGAAATCCTCGGGGGAGAAGGAGGCCTCCGCGATTCGCAGGCGCTCGCGCTCGTTAGCGTCCTCGTCGCCGTCGGTCGGGCGCACCTCTACTTCAGCCATATGGGCGTTCTCCAAGAACACGGAGCGGATGAGCTCTTCGAAGTACCCTTCGTCGAGCGCGCGCCGCAAAAATGCGAAATCGTCCTCGTATTTGAGGTAGGAGGTGGCCAGTTCCTCGTCGTAGAGCCAGCCTGAGAGCGCGGCCATCGACAACGCCACTCCGTCGGCCATGCCGAAGTCGCGCTCGCGCATGACGAATTCGGCTCGGGAGAGCGACGCCTCCACAAGAGCGTGGTCGAGCCCCCCGTCTGCGAGGGCGGCGAGCGTCTCGTCGACGATGGGCTTAAAGCGTTCGGCAGCGCCTTCGACAAGGCCTTTGAGCTGGATGACTGCGAAGGGCTGCAGCAAGGCGTCGGCGTAGAACGCCTGCGCGTCGTCGGCGATCTCGGCGTCGAGCAGCGCCCGTTTGAGCGGCGCCTCGTTGCTGCCCATCATCGCGTCGATGAGGATGTCGACGGCGACCATTCGCGTGCGTTCGCGCGCCTCTCCGATCACGTATCCGAGCGCCATGCACGCGTTCTCCTGCGCGGTAGCCATTCGGCGCACCACACCGCGCGTCTTTACAGGGGCTTGAAGCTCGAGCGGATGGGGGTTGAGCCGGCCGTCCTCCTCGTCGCGGACGGTCTCCTCGTCGGCGACGGGGGAGAGGTAGGCTTCGTCCAAAAACGCCAGCGTCTCGTCGAGATCGACATCGCCGTAGAGCGTGAGGTAGCTATTGTCGAGGCGGTAGTGACGGCGGTGCTCCTCAAGGAACCGCTCGTAGGTGAGGTCGGGGATGGCGAGCGGCGTGCCGCCGGATTCGAAGCGATACGCCGTGTTGGGGAACAGGGCCGCTTGCAGCTCGTCGTAAAGCACCGAGTTCGGGTCGGATAGCGCCCCTTTCATCTCGTTGTATACCACGCCGTTGAGGATGAGGCGTCCCGTGTCGCCGGTTTGCTCCGTGTTGTCGACAAGTTCGTAGTGCCAGCCCTCCTGCTCGAAGATGGCGCGTTTTTCGTAGATGGCCGGATGCAGAACCGCATCTAGGTACACGTCCATGAGGTTGCGCAGATCCTTGTCGTTCGTGCTGGCAACGGGATACGTAGTCTTGTCGGGGAACGTCATCGCGTTCAGAAACGTCTGCATCGATCCCTTCAGCAGGTTCACGAACGGCTCTTTGACGGGAAATTTCCGGCTGCCGCACAGCACCGAGTGCTCGAGGATGTGAAACACCCCCGTGTCGTCGGCGGGCGGGGTTTTGAAGGAGATGGAGAACGCCTTGTTAGGGTCGTCGTTGGCGAGGTAGAGCAGGCGTGCTCCGCTTTTGCCGTGGTCGAGCACGTAGGCCGTGCCGTCGATCTCGGGAAGCTTCTCGCACGAGCGCACGGTGAAGCCGTGCAGCTGGAAACCAGGGGTCAGATCCATGTGATTCACGCCTTTCGTATGTGCGGTTCGCTTATGCTTTCCCCATTGTCTCACAACGATGTCGCTCGTACGCCCGTGCGCGGGCCGCATCACCTCATCCGCAAACTCCCGTTGCCTCGCCGTTCCCGCTTGGCACTGCGCTTGCGTCGTCGCTCCTTTGCGTTCGACCGCGCCTTGCGCTTCGATGCGTCCTGCGTTCGCGCTACACCCATGCTCTTCGCTAAACCTTGCCGATAGCACAGATCGCAAGTTATGAACGATTTTCAGCGAGAGAGAAGAACGCGATCAGGTGTTTTTCTTCGCCGTGTGTGAAATGGTGATGCAGAATCGTTCATAAGTGCAAATTTGAGCTAAAACAGCGTGCGACGAATTGTCGAACTGGCAGTTGCCAGGCAGCGCACGCGACGAGGGGCCCGCCATCATGGGCGAGCCCCTCGAAAAACCCCATGGCTCCCTGCGCGTCCTAGATGAGCGCTGCTCCCGGTCCGCCTTCGTCGAAGCGGTGGCAGGCCACGCAATGGTCGGGCTTCACCTCGGAAAGCGGGGGCATGACTTCGTCGCAGCCGTCCACCTTCGCGAAGCAGCGACCGGCGAAGCGGCAGCCTGCGGGCGGGTCGATGGGCGAGGGCACGTCGCCCTCCAGGATGATGCGCTCGCGTTTGGCGGCCGGGTCGACCGATGGGATGGCCGACAGCAGCGCCTGCGTGTAGGGCGACAGCGGGTCGGCGTAGAGCGACTTCTTGGGCGCGATCTCCATCATCTTGCCGAGGTACATGACGCCTACGCGGTCCGACACGTGCTTCACCACGTTCAGACCATGCGCGATGAACAGGTACGTGAGACCGAAACGCTCCTTGAGGTCGTCGAGCAGGTTCAGCACCTGCGCCTGGATCGAAACGTCCAAAGCCGATACCGGCTCGTCGCACACGATGAGCTTCGGGTTCACGGCCAGCGCCCGCGCGATGCCCACGCGCTGGCGCTGGCCGCCCGAGAACTCATGGGGATAGCGGTTGCGCATGTAGTTCGCCAGGCCCACACACTCCAAAAGCTCGTCAACGCGGCTTTCCACCTGGTCTTTCGGCAGGATGTTGTTCGTGATGATGGGTTCGGCGATGATGTCGCCGATGCGCATGCGCGGGTTGAGCGAGGCGTAAGGATCCTGGAAGATCAGCTGGATGTCCTTGCAGTAGCGCTTGCGCTCGGAGCGCTTCATGGCCGTGAGGTCGTGTCCGTCGAAGATGATCGTGCCCGAGGTGGGCGTAAGCAGGTTCACGAGCATTTTGCCCACGGTGGTCTTGCCGCAGCCCGATTCGCCAACGAGGCCGAACGCCTCGCCCCTGCGAATCTGGAAGCTCACGTCGTCGACAGCCTGCACGTAGGAGGTGGCCCGGCCGAAGAAGTTCGTCTCTGCGGCGAAGCGCTTCGTCAGATGCCGCACGTCGAGCAGGACGTCCTGATCGGATGCCGCGCCTTGGGATTCGATGTTCCGATTCATCGGATGCCCTCCTCGTCCTTTTCGAGCTCTTCGAGTTCCGCCTCGCGGAGCTCCTCGCCCGCCAAAAGCGCCTCGGCAGTTTCCACCTCGCGCGCCGCCTCGGCATCGGCGACGGCCTCCGCTTCGGCCTCGGCGATGGCCGCATCGCTCTTCACGTGGCCGTCGGCGTCCTCGTAAAGGAAGCAGCGCACCTTGCGGCCGCCCACGTCCACGAGCTTCGGCATCTGTGCGCGGCAGATGTCCATGCACGAGTCGCAGCGGTCGGAGAAGTGGCAGCCCGGAGGCATCTCGAGCGGATTGGGCACCATGCCTTTGATCATGTACAGGCGTTTTGTGTCGTCGTCCTCGAGGCGGGGGATGGACTTGAGCAAGCCCAGCGTGTAGGGGTGCATCGGGTGGTCGAACAGCGCACGCACCTCGGCCTCCTCCACCACCTGTCCGCAGTACATGACCACCACGCGATCGGCGGTCTCGGACACGACGCCCAGGTCGTGGGTGATCAGAAGCACGGCCATGCCGGTTTCGTCGCGCAGGCGGCGCAAAAGATCGAGTATCTGCGCCTGGATGGTCACGTCGAGGGCCGTGGTGGGCTCGTCGGCAATCAGAAGCTTCGGGTTGCAAGCCAGCGCCATGGCGATCATGACGCGCTGGCGCATGCCGCCCGACATCTGGTGCGGGTAGTCGTCGATGCGCTTCTCAGGGCTCGGGATGCCCACCTTGCGCAGCATGTCGATGGCGCGCTCGCGCGCCTCCTTCTTGGATATCTTCTCATGGGTGCGGATGGCCTCAACGATCTGCTTTCCCACGCGGTACACCGGGTTGAGCGAGGTCATCGGCTCTTGGAAGATCATCGCCATGTCGTTGCCGCGCAGCTCGCGGTACTCGCGTTCGGGCAGCGACACCAAATCCTTGCCCTCGAACTCCATCGAGCCGCCGGCCACGCGTCCCGGATCGGCTAGAAGCCCCATGACCGAGAGGCTCGTGACGGACTTGCCGGAGCCCGATTCGCCCACGATGGCGAGTATCTCTCCTTGATCGACGTCGAAGCTCACGTCTTCGACAGCGCGGACTATGCCCTTCTTGACGGGGAACTCCGTAGAGAGGTTCTTCACCGAAAGAAGCACGGGATCACCTCTTCCTAGCTTTGGGGTCGAGGCCGTCGCGGATGCCGTCGCCCAAGAGGTTGAACGCGAGGACGGTCAGCGTGATGGCGAGGCCGGGGAATATCATGAGCCATGGGGCGCGGAACAGCTCGTTGCGCCCGCGTCCTAGCATGTCGCCCCATTCGGCGGCCGGAGGCTGGACGCCGAGGCCCAGGAAGCCGAGCGCCGCCGCGTCCAAAATGGCCGTTGAGATGCCGAGCGTGGCGCGCACGATGATGGAGGGCAGCACGTTGGGCAGCACGTGCCTGAAAACGATCTTCGCGTTCGAGTCGCCTATGACGCGCGCAGCGGCCACGTAGTCGTTCTCCTTGATGGAGAGGATCTCCGATCGCACGATGCGCGCGTACTCGGGGATGGCCACCAGCCCGATGGCGACGACCGCCTTCTCGATGCCGGGGCCGAGGGCCGCCATGATGGCGATCGCGAGAAGGATGGAGGGGATGGACAGCATCATGTCCATGATGCGCATGATGACCGTGTCCCACTTGCCGCCCTTGTACCCGGCGATCGATCCGAGGAGGACGCCTGCGAAAAGCGAGATGGCCACGGCGGCCAGGCCCACGGTGAGCGTGATCTGCGTGCCCACGAGCACGCGGCAGAATATGTCGCGCCCTTGGATGTCGGTCCCGAACCAATGCTGCGCCGAGGGCCCCAGCAAGGACTCGCTCAGGTTCTGAGCGTACGGATCGTACGGCAGCACCTGCGGGAAGAACTTCGTGACGAGCGCGACGGCTGCCAGGAGCAGGATGAAGATCGCGCTTGCGAGCGCGGCCTTGTTCGACACGATGCCCGCAAGGACGTCCCTCCAGACGCTCACGCGCCTCTCCTTCGCCGGCGCGGTCGGACTCCCGCCGAGCGCCGCCTCGCCGGACGGGGCCGGATCGGTTGCGAGCAGCTTGCTCTTCGCCATGCTCATCACCCCTCTTCCTTCGCGCCGTACTTGATACGGGGATCAAGGTAGGCGTAGACGATGTCGACGACGAGGTTCATGATGACGAAGATAACCGCCACCAGAAGCACGATGCCCTGCACGACAGGAAAATCGCTCTTCAACACGCAGTCGACGGCAAACTTGCCGATGCCCGGCCATGCGAACACCGTCTCGGTGAGCAGCGCGCCGCCGAGGAGGCTCCCGAACTGCAGGCCGATGACGGTGGAGATGGGCAGCATCGCGTTGCGCAGCGCGTGCTTGATGTTCACGGCGCCTTTGGAAAGCCCCTTCGCCCGCGCGGTGCGGATGTAGTCGGCGCTGAGGGTTTCGATCATGCTCGAGCGCGTCATGCGCGTGATGATGGCCATCGAGTACAGCGACAAGGCGAGCGTGGGCAGGACGAGGTGCACGAGCACGTCGCCGAGCGCCGTCCAGTCACCTCGCACGATGGTGTCGATGATGAAGAAGCCGGTGCCCCCGGTGGGCTGCAGAAGCGGGGACACGCGTCCGCTCGATGGAAGCACGTGAAGGATGCCGGAGAACAGAAGGATGAGCAGGATGCCCGACCAGAAGATGGGCATCGACACGCCCACGAGCGCAACGACCATGCTCACGTTGTCGGCGAGTTTGTTCCTGCGCACGGCGGCCAGCACGCCGAGGGCGACGCCCAGAAGCGACGCCACGATGATGGCGCAGACGGCGAGCTCTGCCGTGGCGGGGAAGCGCGCGGCGATCTCCTGGGTGACCGGCTGATGGGTGTAGTAAGAGGTGCCGAGGTCGCCTTGGACGGCGCCGACGACGAAGTTGACGTACTGGAGCCAGATGGGGTCGTCGAGGCCGTTGTCGGCCCGCCACGCCTCCATCGCCTCGGGGGTTGCGTGCTCGCCGAGGACCACGGGGGCCGGATCCGAGGCTAACACGCGCGTGATCATGAAGATGATCACGGTCACACCCAAAAGGACCGGGATCACCATCAAGATTCGCTTCAGGATGTACTTGAGCAACGCTGCTCCTTTCTTGTTTCCCGTCTGAACAGGAAGGAAGCCGGGGGCCTGCGACCCTCGGCTTCAACCGCGCCGGATCCGTTCGGCGCGCACTATCGATCAGGCGGTGCCGACGATAGTTTAGCGCAAGAGCGGCCCGCACGCCTTGAGAATATGACGTGCGGGCCGTCCGTTCGCATCATCCGCGCCTTTTGCGGGAGCCCGCGGCCTTACGCCTCCTTGGAAACCCCCTTGAAGAAGGCGACACCGGTGGGATGGTAGTAGAAGTTCTTAACCTTCGGGTTGATGCCGAGCAGGTTCTTGGAGTGGGAAATGAGCAGCCAAGGCTGCTTTTCCGCCACCATCTCCTCGCACTTGAGGTAGATGGCGTCGCGCTCATCTCCATCGGGAGCCGTGAGGCCCTCGGCGACGAGCGCCTTGTACTCCTCGTCCTGCCAGTGCGCCACGTTCATGGACCAGTTCGTGTCGGCGAGCAGGTTCATGAAGTTGTCCGGATCGCCGTTATCGCCCGTCCAGCCGTAGAAGCAGATGTCGTACGGATCGGTCTGCACCTTGGTCTTGTAAGTGGTCCAGTCGTACTCGGTGATGCTCACGTCGACGCCCACCTCGGCCAAGTAGCCCTGGATCATGCGGGCCAGGTCGCTGCCGCCCTTTTGGTTATAGGGGCGAGCGGTGGTGTAGGTGATGCACGTGAGCGACGTGATGCCCTTGTCGGCGAGCGTTTTCTTAGCGGCCTCGGGGTCGTAGGCGGTTTGTTTGACGTCCTTGGTGTAAGGGGCCATCCAAGTGGGCATGACCGAATTGGCCACCGTTGCGTACTCGCCGTAGATGGACTTCACCATCTCCTCGACGTTGATGGCCTGGGCGATGGCTTTGCGCACCTCTTGGTCGGTGCATTGGCCCGTCTCGGTGTTGAAGGCCATGTAGTTGATGGTCATGCCATCCTCGGCGAACAGTTCGAAGCCGTTGCTCGTCACCTGGTCGGCCGAGGCGGAGTCGACACTCGAGATGATGTCGCATTCGCCGTTCATGAGCGCGGTGAGGCGCGTGTTGCCCTCGGCGATGATCTTGAACACGAGGTTCTTGATCTTGGGAGCGTCGCCCCAGTACTCCTCGTTGGCGACGAGGGTGATCGAGGCGCCCTTCGTCCAATCGACGAACTTGTAGGGGCCGGTGCCTGCGGGCTTTTGGATGGGCTGGCCCGGCGTGGCGGCCTCGGCCGCCGTCGGGGAGACGATGGGGGAGGCCAGAGCCATGGCGAGGTTCTTCACGAACGGCGTGGACGCCGCACGCAGGGTGATCTTGAGGGTGGTGGCGTCCACGGCCTCGACGCTCTCCACACCGTTGCCGGCGGCCTCCTCGCCGAACACGAACGACGCGTAGGGCATGTCGGAGGTGCGGTTGGGCTCGAGCTGGCGCTCGATGGACTTCTTCACGGCCTCGGCGTTGAACTCCGCGCCGTCGTGGAACTTGACGCCCTCGCGCAGCTTGATCGTGTACACGAGGCCGTCGTCCGAAATCTCGGGTAGCTCGGTAGCCAGGCACGGCTCGACCGTCGCGTCCTTCTCGCCGAAGCGGTACAGGCCCTCGTGGATGTTGCAGGCGACGACGGCCGACTCGCCGTCGTCGAAGAAGGCCGGGTCGAGGGCGCGCGGATCGGCGGTGAGGCTGTAGGTGAGGCTGTCCGCCGCGCCGCCCGCGCTCCCGCCGCCTGTAGA
The DNA here is from genome assembly GCF_002159915.1 of Gordonibacter sp. An230. GTDB lineage: Bacteria > Actinomycetota > Coriobacteriia > Coriobacteriales > Eggerthellaceae > Rubneribacter. Next base: position 104,093 of record NZ_NFJP01000007.1, on the reverse strand, counting down.
GCCGCCCTCGCCGCCTCCGCCGCATCCGGCCAGGCTCACGAGGCCGAAGCTCGCTGCGGACACGCCGAGCAGCTCGACGAACGTGCGCCTGCTGAACGCGCTTGTCTTCCGTTCCATAGGTTCTCCTTCCCTCATGCCCCGTCCTTCACGGGGCGATCCGCGGGGGCTGCTCCCCGCCGACGCTTCGCTTGGGGTGCGAACGCGTATCGCTATACTTTAGTGCAATAAAGAGGCTGAGGGGCTGCAAAGGCCCGTGAGAGGCCCCACAATCCGACGAACGCGCGGATTGCCCCGCTGAAAGGTAGCAAGGGGAGGGCGAGCGGCGTGCCGTCCGCCCGGCCGTTCCAGGGTGAAGCCGCGTCGGGTTGGCGTTTCGAGAAACGGGCGCCGAGGCCTTCTCGACGGCGCGCTGCGGACGCCACGCCGCACGCGGGCGGAGCGGCGCGGCGTGGATATTATTTGCGGGGCCCTCGTGCGGGTTCCCGATCCTCTATAATCGCAGCAACGTGTGAAAGGATGTGCTCTGTGGCCTTTGACGAAACCAGGTTCTCCCATATCACCGTGACGCCCGACGACGAGGATGATGTGGTCATACGCGCCGGGGCCCCCGATACCTCCCATTCTGATGACGACGGTGCGGGCGATGTCCCCGCCGACGACGCGCCTGCCGTGCGTCCTGTTCGACCGGCTTCGGAGAAGGGCGCGCCCTCCTCGGATGAGGCCTTTCGCGAAACGACGATCGAGGATCTCGAGCCTCCTCCCATGCCGACGATGCAGAAGGCGGTCATCGCGGTGGCCGTGGTTTTGTTCGTCGTCGCGGTGGCGTATCTCGCCACGCATTAGCTTCGCGCAGCATAGATCAGGAAGGTTGAAACGATGCCGAAACATGCCGCAAACGCACCCCGAGGCGCTTCCCCCGAATCCTCTCCAGAGAGCCCTTCCGACGAGCGCATCGGCCTGACCGAGGCGTTCGCGCCCGTGGGAGCCGAGCGTCCCGGGCATTCTGACGAGGAGGGCCGTATCGGCCTGACCGAGGCGTTCGCCCCCGTGGGCGGCGCCCATGCCGAAGGCTTCAGCTACCGGGGCGACAACGAGGGCGAGTATCCCGACGCGCTCGAGAGCCTCGAGCCCGCTCCGGAACCCTCGCTTCTCTACGATGACGGTGCGTCTGCGGCATCGGCTGGCGAGAAGAGGGGCCGTCACGGCAAGCGCCAAGGGGCGAGTAAGCAGCCTTTGCCGCCCCACCTGCGCAAATCGCGGCGCATGAGGCGCATCCTCATCGCCGTCGTAGTGCTTCTCGTGCTGCTCATCGGCGCTCTCGGCTACCTCACATGGAGGCTTCTGGGGGAGAGCCAGACGCTCGCCACGCAGCAGGCCCAGCAGCAGCAAAGCTCCCAAGAGGTCGATGCCATGCACGAGGAGGACACCAAGGACGCCGCCACGGCCACCACGAAGAAGACCGAGGTGCCGAACTTGGCAGGCGTGCTGGGGCTGACGCGGGACGAGGCGGTGGAGAAGCTTCGGCATGGTGCCACCGTGACAAGCGAGAAGGAGGTCAGCGAGGAGGGCAGCGCCGTCAAGACGAACGTCACGATCGCGCTGACCGACGAGCCGGCCGACACGCGTTCCGGCACGCCCACGGTCTACCTGGGCCTCGACGAGGGGGGCAGGACCATCCAGGCGGGTTACTCGGCCGCCACCGCGTCTTTGGGCTACGGATCGCTCAGCTTCGTGGACGCCGTGGAGAACGAGGGCATCGTCGAGAAGACGCTCGAGGAGGCCGGCGTGAGCGTTCCCGCGGGCTCCGCGGTGCTGCCCGAGGACAAGGCGGCCTACTCCACGTACGCATCCGACGGCACGACGCTCGTCGAAGAGAAGTGCTCGTTTTCCGGGACGGTGGAGCTCGATGGCGTCGCGCACGAGTGGTCGTCGGTGCTGCTGTACAACTACGCTACCGCCAACACCTCGGGCAATCTCGCAGACACCATCCGCATGATCTACGTCTACGTGAACGCGTAGCGCTCGGCTCGTGGCCCGTCTGCGCGGGGGCGGCGCGTTCGGTGGCAGGGCGCGCTCGATTCTCGCCTAACGAGCGGTGGTCGGGTACAATGGTCGTCGGCCGTTTTCGAGAGCGATCGGAGCGAGTACATGGCGAAGCGAACGAAGATCATCTGCACTTTGGGCCCGGCGACCGACGACGAGGGCGTGCTTTCGCGCCTCCTCGACGCGGGCATGGACATCGCTCGGCTCAACTTCTCGCATGGCACGCACGCCGAGCACGCCGAGCGCATCGCGCGCGTGCGTCGGGCGTGCGCAAAGGCGGGCGATCCCTGCGCGATCCTTTTGGACATGCGCGGCCCAGAGATCAGGACGGGCCGACTGGCAGGCGGTTGTCCGGTCGCGCTTCGCGCGGGGGATTCGATCGTGCTGACGGAGCGAGAGGTGGCCGGAAGCGCGGCCCTCGTCACCCAGACGTGCGTCGGCTTGTCCGAGCACGTGCGCCCTGGAACGCAGCTGCTTCTGGACGACGGCCTCATCGAGCTTTCGGTGGAGGGCGTCGAAGGCGCCGACATCGCGTGCCGCGTGGGAAACGACGCCATGCTCGGCGAGCGCAAGTCCGTCAATGTGCCCGGCGTGACGGTGCCGCTGCCCGTTATGACCGATCAGGATCGCGCGGACCTTCTCTTCGGCATCGAGCAGGACGTGGACTTCGTGGCCGCCTCCTTCGTCCGCAGCGCCGAGGCCGTGCGCGAGATACGCGCGTTTCTGCGCGAGCACGGAGGGGGGCACGTCGGGCTCATCGCCAAAGTGGAGACGGCCGAGGCGGTCGAGGACATCGAGGCTATCGTGGAGGCTTCCGACGGCGTGATGGTGGCGCGTGGCGATCTGGGCGTGGAAATACCGTCCTACCGCGTGCCCCATATCCAGAAGAAGATCATCCGCCTGTGCAACGAGCGCAACACGCCCGTCATCACCGCCACGCAGATGCTCGACTCGATGATTCGCTCTCCGCGTCCGACGCGAGCGGAGGTGGCCGACGTGGCCAACGCCGTGTACGACGGAACGGACTGCCTCATGCTTTCGGGAGAGACGGCGGCCGGGGCGTATCCGGTGGAGGCGGTTCGCATCATGGCGCGCATCGCCGAGGAGAGCGAGCCGTATCTGCGCGAGGAGGCGGCGGGCCTGCGCGAGGCGTCGCGGATGGAGGGCCACGGCAGCGTGTCGGTGGCCGTGGGGATGGCTGCCGTGCACGCTGCCGAGACGCTCGGCGCGCGCTGCATCGTGGCGCCCACGATGTCGGGCCGCAGCGCACGGCTCATGGCGAGCTTTCGGCCCCGCCAGCCTATCTACGCGGTGACGCCGATTCCGCGCGTCATGCGCTCCATGCAGCTGTACTGGGGCGTCACGCCGCTTCTGGGGGATGTGCAGGGCGACACGGACTACGTCATCGAGCAGGCCCGCCGCATCGTCCTCGAGCGCGGGCTGGCCGACGTCGGGGATATCGGCGTGTTCACCGTGGGGGATCGCGACACGAGTCCGAACGCCGATCACGCGGCCTTCGCGCCCACGAACATCATGTACGTCGTGGAGCTTCGTCCCGAGGACATCCCCGGCGGCGCTCCTCGCCCTTGACGGCGGCGTCGGGCCCGCTTACTCCGATTGCACGTCCTGCGCCGCGATCCTATCGGGGCGCAGCGTGGGGATGCGTACGAGCATGAGGTACAGCAGGAACGCCGTAACGCAGCCGAGGATGACCCAAACGAGCGCCTTCTGCACCACGAAGGCGCTCACGCCCATGACGGGCAAGGAGACGGCCAGGATCCTGACCTTCTGCGATGCGGGCATGCCGCCCGACTCCTTGAACGCCTCCACGTAGTCCTTGTACACCTTCGTCGAGACGATCCACGCATGGCAGCGCGGCGACGATTTCGCGAATAGGAACGCGGCCAGCAGCAGAAGCGGGGTGGTCGGCAGCACGGGGACGGCGATGCCGACGAAGCCGAGCGCGCAGGATATCCAGGCGCAGGCGAGCAGGAGGCAGCGTGCGATGCGACTCATGGGCGTCCTTCCGTCGGGGAGGGCGGTTTTCGGACATCTGATGTCCGGAGTATAGCAAACTCTCGCGCCGTCGCAGCGCAGCGCTGGGCGAATCGATGGTTTTACCCGCACGCGGGCCGGTGAGGGAGGGGTGCCGGCCCGCGAGGGGGAAGGAAGGAGCGGCCGTTTGCTAGGAGGATGCGGTCCCGGCATCCCACGGATCGAGCGTACAGGCGTGTCGGGCACCGATGCGTCCCCATACCATGTTCTCGGCGTTGTTGCCTCCCGAGATGCCGTAGGTGTGCGCGGCGAAGTTCCCGAAGCATCCGGCTGCGTACAGGCGTGGGATGGGCTCGTCGTTCACATCGAGAACCTGGGCGTTCTCGTTCTTCTTGGGCCCGCCCAGCGTGGAGCACCCGCCGGGATAGATGGGCCACGCATAGTACGGCGGGTTGTCCAGCGGAAGCAGGCTCTCGGCCGGACGGTTGAAATCGGGGTCGTCGCCTGCGGCGCAATGCGCGTTGTACCGGTCAATCGACGCCCTCAGCGTTTCAGCGTCCATCATATCCGGGTCGACCTGGCGCATCTGCTCGACCAATCCTTCGACGGTGTCGGACGTTTTGAGCCACCCTCTTTCTAGTTCGGCCTTGTTGTCCTCGCTCCAACCTGGGTAGCGGCCCACTTCGTCGGGCAAGGTGGGGGCGTACATGCCACGGGCGAGCTTGGCGGACGGATCCGGCCCCAGCCTGCCGGCGTCGAAGGCGGTTTGGTCGATGATCGCCCAGGTGGGTATCAGGGGGAAGTCACAGATGCCGTCGTCGAACGCGAGGTATTGATGCCATCCGACGTGCGGGCTGCTGCTGGCTTTCTCGTTGCGCCAGCGTTTGCCGGTTCGGTCGACCCAGATGAAGTTGTCGGTTTTCGGGCTCAGCTGAATGGCGTACGGGTATTGTTCGTCTTGGAAGTTGGGGTTCGCGCCTCCGATCATGCAGTTCATGTGCCACAGCTGGGCGCCCACGGCCTGCACCATGCGGATGCCGTCTCCGGTGTTGTACGGCCAGCCGTAGAAGCCGAGCGCCGGGTACACCTTGAGATACTCGTTTTTGAGCTCCTCGTTGAACTCGAACCCGCCGATGGTCATCATCGTAGCCTTGCGCGCCTTGATGGCGATGCGCTTGCCTTCATAGTCGGCGTAGCATCCGAGGATCTCCTTGGTGTCGGGGTTCTGGATGAGCTCTTCGTTCTCGACGCTGAACAGCACTTCGATGCCGAGTTCCTGGCGATGGGCGTCCATGATGTCCCAAAAGTTCATGCCGTATCCCTCGATGGCTCCGATCTCCATCGAGTCGGCTCCGGGAAGGAACGGGTACTCGCAGCTTTCGGTGTAGCGGCTGGCGAGCGTGCCCTCGTTCTGCTGCCAAGGCAGGCCCCACTTGGTGGCGTATTCCCCATTTCGCATGGCTTCCTTTGCCCAGGCGTCCGCCATGGTATCGGGAGTCAGCCCTCGGCTGAACGATTTGATGTACCTGGCGCAACCCTGCTCGTCGACGGGAATGGTGAACTCGCCCAGGTTGATGGCCGAGTTGCCGCCGCCTCGAACGGGCGCTTTCTCGAGGATCAATACTTCCGACCCTCCTTCGTCGGCGGCTGTGAGCGCGGTCCACATTCCGGCTCCTCCGTACCCGATCACCAGCACGTCGGTTTCGTAATCCCAGGCTTCGGGCATCCAGTCGGGCGTCTCCTCCTCCGCTTGTCCGGCAGCGCACCCGGCCAGCGCGCTCGTCGCGACGAGCGAGGCTCCCGCCACTGCCGCGCCCTTCAGAAACGAACGGCGCGAAACGTCGGTTGCTTCCTGCTGTCTCATGGTCTCCTCCTTGTTCTGCATACGGTTTTTGCGAATCGCGGCAATACGCAGGCTTTTACGTATGGCACGTGCCGCATTCGAACACGCCGGCGTGATGGCACGACGCGCATGTGCTCTGCGCTTCCTCGATTGCCGGTGTCGCTTCGTGCGACACGTGGCAGTCCGTGCACGCGAGCGCGTCGTGATCGGGGCTGGGAGCCAGGTCGTGCGGGTTCACCGCGGTTCCGTGGTCGTCCGTCAGCACGACGTCGGTGGTTTCGGCTGCCACGGTCTCGCGGCTTTCATGGCAGGCGAGGCAGGCTTCGTCGCTCACGTCGGTTTTCTTGAGCTTCGATGCCGGCGAGCTCGATGCGCTCTGCTCGTGCGCCGCCGAGAGAGCTTGCTCGTCGACGTGGCAGTCTGAGCATGCGTATCCCTCTTGCGCGTGCGCTTGCGCGAGGCATCCGGCCTCGCCCGCCGAGTCCGCTTCTTTCTCGTGGCAGGCGCTGCAGTCCGAATCGGGAGACCAGGCCACGGTGGCTTGCGATCCGTTCGGCTCGGGCACCGTCGTGTTCCCGCCTTCCGATTCGCCGTTCGCCTGCGGCGCGCATCCGGCGGTTGCCAGGATGCCGACCAGCGCGATGGCTGCAGCCGAGGCGATGATGATGCGGTTCTTCATTGCGTTCCCTCCTTTCTGTCCGCGGCTCCATGGAACAGCGAAAGGAGGAAGGGGGGAACTGCCCGAGGGGTGGATTTTGCGTGCGATGCGCTTCTCTACCTCTCAGGTAGAGGAATCCCGGAGGCGGTAGAGGCGCCGCGCCGTGCCTGGCGGGACGCCCTTTTATTCGGCGATCCCCTCCACGAGGTCGATCAGCTCCTGTTGGGAATGAACCCCCAGTTTTTGGTACACGTGGATGATGTGGGTGTGGGCCGTGCCCTCGCTGATGCTCAGCTTCCGCGCGATCACGCCCTGCGTGCGCCCTTGCGCGAGGAAGACGAGCACCTCCCGCTCGCGAGTCGTCAGCCCGTGCATCTCGCTTGCGGTCGAACAGCGTTGCGCCAATGACGGCTCCTCTTGACGTTGCTTCTTCGAGCTCCGGGTCATGATCTGGGAGACGACGCTTTCGGGCAGGATGAGCATGATGATGACGACGAGAGCGAACATGAGGCCGCACACGAGCAGGGTGGGATCGAGGGCTCCCGATGCGGTCGCTGCCCATGCGCGCTCTCGCAGCCCTATGCCCAATCCCATGCCGAGGAAGTTGGCGGTCATGCCGAAGCCGAGCACCCGCCATGAAATCGCCCTGTTCTCATGGGCGAGCCCTACGAGCACGCACCAGAACAGAACGTCGAACAGCTTGTACCCGGCTGCGGCGAGCACGGACGCCAATACGGCGTGCTCGTCGGGTATCACGAGCATGAGGAGCAACGCTCCGAGCAGCACGGGGAACGAAAGGCGGTACAGGCTCATCTGGTTGATGTTGCCTTTCGCCAAGAGCATGGCCAGAAGCGCGATCGTGACGCTTACGTTCGCCACGCTGCGAATCGGGTGTGCCGCCATGTCCTCGAAAGGGCTGGCGGGCAGGGTGGTGTAAGCGAGGTTGAACACGAATACGAACACGAATATGGAGGTGCAAAGTCGGTCGAGGTGCAAGGGCCCGTCCTCGAGCTCTTCCGTTGCGTCCATTTTAGAGGGGATGCTCCATCGTCCCGAATCGAAGCCCCGGAACAGAAGGATGAACGATCCGGCGGGGAGCACGGCGAATACGAGCAAGGCTGCTTCAAGCGACGTCGCCGACCAAACGAGGATGGACGTCAACGCTGCGAGCAGCATGGATGCGACCGTGTACAGGTTGATGTCGCGCGAAGGCAAAACCGCCATCTTGTCGCCCCAGAGCGTCTGCAGCATCGCTGCCCCGATTCCCGTGCAAACTAGTGAGATCGTGATAGGCGCTTCGCTTTCGACGCCGATGCTCGATGTCGTTCCGGCGATGCCGATAATCGTAAGCGCAGCCGATACGAGGAGGATGGTCGTTCGGGCACGCTCGGGGACCGTTCTTTCCGACACGATGCCGACCACGACGCAAGCGAGTGCGCCGGGGAGAAAATACCATGGCGAAAAATCGTAACCCAGCGTGAGCAAGGCGGGAATGGGTAGGGCGAACACGGTCGAGATCCATGCACGGCAAAGCCCGAACCCCAGAAGATCCCATTCAAACGACGTACGTGTTCGACGTGCATTCTTGACAGCGCGCATGATCCCCATCCCCTTTGCATGCTGCGGCCTCATCCATCGCATTGCATGCCATTATCGTCGAGCCGTGATCCGCTGGCAAATGACCGTCGAAGTCAATGATCGATCATTTAGCCGCGCTGCTCTATTCGCCGTCGATGCGCAAGTGGCTCCAAGCCGCCCCTTTCAAGATGACAGGGGCGTGAGGAAAAGATCCCGTAGATTAAATTTCAAAACGCAGCTCCGTTGCGCTTGGTCGTGCAGGATAGCGTGTATTCGCCTTTCCGGGCGTAGGGTCGAAGGTCCCATCCTGGGAAGGAGGATTTTCCCTCTTTCCCTTTCCGCCCGCCGAAGGCGACAGGCGGGCAGGAGAAAGGAGCATGCCGGAATCCTGAATCCATCCCGATTCCGTCTACACCCTCAAGCCGACTTCTCCGCAGTTCTTCGCTTCGGCCTGTTCGCTTTACGAACCCGTCCGGGCTGGGGCGTCCCGGTGCCGAATGCTCCCCGACCCTGTCGTAGAACGTCTCGATGCAGTCGAATGCTTCGACCGCCGCCTGCTCCCTGCCGTCGAACACGCGGACGTGCGCGCGTTCGTGCCCCATCAACTCCATGGGGCTCCATGGCCGTGTTGTCCCGAAGGCAGGATATCAGGCATGCGGAAGACTCGATGCCGGTGCCGCGCATAGCCTCGTCGAGCAGCAGCGAAACGCGCTGCGACCCGTGGCCACCGTGGCGGACGCGGCCCTTTTCCGGATGCCTGTGGGCGATCGCACCCGAGCGCGTCGTCGGCGAGACTCTCTTCCACATGATGTGGACCACCTGCTCGCGTGAGGAGTGCACGCCGCGTGCAGTAGCCCCGTCCGGTGGCGCAGAACGCGTGTCCGGCACTGTCCGGCGCCTCTTGTTCGTAGGGATGGTCTCGATCTTCGCCTTCTTCGTCTCGGCCCTTGTGACTGCCTGTTGGCGAAGAAGGCGTTCGCTTTGAAAGCGACTCGTTCTCACGCCTTGGTCGCTCGATCATTGCTTTGAACTGCGGTTCTCCTTGACCGTCTGAAAAAAGGGGGTGTCGTCGGCGACCCCCCCCCTTCGACCCCTCTCCCATGGTGCATCCACCCCCCCCTCGAGTTGGCTGACCGCTGTCCATGGGGGGGCGACAACCGCATGCCAGAGACGCAGGGGTTCTGGCAAGCGGTTGTCAATCGCCTGCTGCGGCGATCTGCCCTCGGCTTCGACGCAAGCCGACTTTCGATGCGCTGCCCGCCTGGGATCTGGGCGTCTGCTGCGGCCATGCGAGCTTCTACTCGTTGGAAAGGCTCGGGGAGAATGCCTCTTTGCGGCCTTTCTTGCAAGGGTGAACGCAGCGCTTTCGATCAGATCCTGCACGGGAGAACGCAGCTGTTGCGCTTGCTCCCTCGGTGTTGCACTGGCATTTGCAATCAGCTCACTATATTCTGCAAGATAAAGTGCAACCGTTGTGCTTAGCTCTGCAGTGCCGCTCTTGCTTTCGCAAGCGACCTGAAAAAGCTGCCGGGGAAAAGCTGCGCAAAACGCTTGCATCCGCCTGGCTTCGTGCTACAATGAACGGACTGTTTATTCAAGTGAGGGGAAGCCCTCCACCTGGTTCGGCGCTTTGGTTGCTGATGGGTCGCTCGAATGTCGGCTGAAAAGCCCGAAACGAATGCGAAACCCGTACGCTTCCAAAGCGACGGGTTTTTCATTGAAGCGCCTTGGCGCGCAGGAAAGGAAGGTGAGCGCGATAGCTGCCCAAGAGCCTCGGCTCAACGAACAAATCAGCGTCCGCGAATGCCGCCTCATCGGCTTCGATGGCACTCAGATGGGCATTTACGCCACGTCTGAGGCTCAGCGGATCGCCGACGACGAAGGTCTCGACCTTGTGGAGATCGCCCCGATGGCCGAACCGCCCGTGTGCCGCATCATGGATTATGGGAAGTTCAAATACGACCAGGCGATCAAGGCCAAGCAGGCTCGCAAGAACCAAAGCAAGGTTGAGACGAAGGAGATGAAGTTCCGCCCGAAGATCGACGTGGGCGATTACACGACGAAGAAGAAGCACGTGCTGCGTTTTCTCGATGCGGGCAACAAGGTGAAGATCACCATCATGTTCCGCGGTCGCGAGATGGCGCATCCTGAGCAGGGCCTCACCATCCTCGAGCGCTTGGCCGACGATCTGAAGGACGTGGCCGTCATCGAGAGCCAGCCCAAGATGGAGGGCCGCAACATGCACATGCTCATCGCCCCGCTTCCCTCGGCGGTGGCGGCGAAAAAGAAGAAGGAAAACGACAAGAAAAAGGAAGTTGAAGGGAAGGACGACGGCAATGCCTAAGATGAAGACCCATCGTGGCACCGCGAAGCGGTTCCGCGTCACCGGTTCCGGCAAGATCATGCGCGCCAAGGCCTACAAGAGCCACATCATGACGAAGAAGAGTCAGAAGCGCAAGCGCAATTTCCGCCACGAGACCGAGGTGTCCAAGGCCGACCAGAAGGTTATCGGTCGAAACCTCGGCATCCGCTAGACCAGAAGGAGCAGTGAGATACTATGGCACGCATCAAGCGCGCAGTGAGCGCCCATAAGAAGCGTCGTACCGTCCTCAAGCGCGCCAAGGGGTACTATGGCGCGAAGTCCCGTTCGTACCGCGCGGCGAAGGAGCAGGTGCAGCATTCGCTCCAGTACATGTACCGCGACCGCCGCAACAAGAAGCGCGAGATTCGCCGTTTGTGGATCACCCGCATCAATGCGGCCGCCCGCCTGAACGGACTCAGCTACTCCGTGTTCATGAACGGTCTCAAGAAGGCTGGCGTGCAGCTGGATCGCAAGGTGCTCTCCGACATGGCCGTGAACGATCCTGCCGCGTTCGCCGCCGTCGTCGAGGTGGCCAAGAAGGCCTTGTAAGGGCTTCTTTTCGACTTTTCCGGACTTTGGGCCGAGAGGCGAAGGCATGTCCGGCGCGCTTCGGCGGCGCTCGGGTTGGTTGCCTGGCAGAAAACGATATGCGAAGGCCCCCTATCGGGGGCCTTCGCATATAGGGCCCTGGGAGCGTTGGGCGATGGCCTACATGCCGTGGACTGCGCGTCCCTCCTCTTCGCCGTGCCACTCGCCGTCTCCGGCGAGGGTGCGCGCCAAATAGGCTTCTGCCGCGCCGCGTGCGGTTCCGGAAGCGCACGGAACCACCTCGATGCCCTCGGCGCCCAGGGCATCGAGGGCGTCGCGTTCGACGCATCCTGCGACGAGCACTCGTACGTCGAGATCGCCGAGCATCGAGGCCAGCTGGCGAGGCGGAAGGCGGGGGTTGGGCGTGTTCTGGCATTCGACGATCATGCCTCGGTCGATCGTGTAGCAGGTGAAGCTTGCGCATTGTCCGAAGTGAGGGGACACGTTCAGCCCCTCGCTCGCCACCGCTATCCTCATATCGATCCTTTCGTCGCATTCGTTCCTGCCACGATAGCGCGTCGAACCCTGCCCCGGGGCGCTCTTTCGCCCAGCGGGGACAAATAGCAAGATGAACGACATAATATGATTTGAGTGCTCATATAACTAATCAGGAAGCGCCGCCGTGCGACGACGCGGCGCTGGGCATACGCCCGCCCCGTGCGCTTCAGGCGGGCCGAGGCCTCGCAGTGCGGCTAAAACAAGGTGCTCGAGGGCATGTGAACGGGATGGCGATGCAGTGAGGGCGTCAGGGAGGGCGGATTTGGCGAGTTGCTTGTCGTTGCGACGACATGTCCTGTGGCGGCGTACGTGCGGTTCGACGCAGCGGCAAGGACGATCTCGTCGTCATCGGGACGGCGTGGGGACGCCGATACCCCTCTTTCGGGTTTCGCTGCTTCGAGGGGCGCAGCGGCCGCCCATGCGCTTCGTGTGCGTAGGCGCGAAGCGGGGCGAGGGCCTTCTTGGTCGGCGGGCGCGGTGCCTTGGAGGGCGTCGCAGCCGCCGACGAGTGCGTGGGTTCGGCGTATTCGGCAGACGAAGATCGCAGCGATTGAGTCCTTGCCAAAAGCTGGGAAGGGAAGGGCGTCGTCTGCGATCCGCGACGGATGATCGCTGCCGTATCCTGCAAAGATGAATTAGCGCTGTTCGCCACGTTCCCGCGCGAGCGAGGCGCGGTGCGCCCGACCTGGGCGCAGGTCGGGCTTGCGCGTTTGGCGCTCGTCTCCCCTCGGCGATCCTTTCCGCTTCGGAGCGTTTGCTCGGGGCTTTTTGCCCAAAGGCCGGCCATCGCGCTGCGGTTCTTGCCTTCCGCCTGTCTGCTTGCGGCATCCGCGGTTGGGGGCGTTTTTCGTTTTCGGATCGCCGCCGCCCCCTTTCGCCGCACCCTGCCTTTTCTTGCCGCCGGTTGGCGACTCCCTGCGCGCTGTCTCGCGCGCCTTTTCTTTTTTGCGCTCCCGCGCGGCCAGCTCTTTGGCGGCCTGTTTGATCTCGGGGTCCCTGCGCGCTTCGGAGCGGGCCGCGCGGGCCGCCTCCTCTTCGGCGGCGGCCTCGGCGTCCCAAGAGGCTAGCTTCAGCTCGGGGATGGGACGCTTGATGAGCCTCTCGATATCGCGCAGCGCGTCGGCGGTTTCGGGACAGGTGAAGGACACGGCGAAGCCCGCCGCGCCTGCGCGCCCTGTGCGTCCGATGCGGTGCACGTAATCTTCCGGCTGGGTGGGAAGGTCGTAGTTCACCACGTAATCGACCTCGTCCACGTCGATGCCGCGTGCGAGCACATCGGTCGCCACTATGACGTTCGTCTTTCCGGAGGCGAAGTTGTCGAGCGCGCGACGGCGCTGGTTTTGGCTGCGATCGGAGTGGATGGCCTCGGCTGCGTACCCTGCGCGCTTGAGGCGGCGGCAGGTTGCGTCCGCGCGGCTGCGCGTGCGAGCGAACACGATGACGCGTTCGGCGCCCCTCTCGGCGAGGAGGGCTTTGAGCAGGGCGGGCTTGAGCGCCTGCTGCGTGTGGACGACGTACTGCTCCACGGTGTCGGCCGTCTCTCCTTTGTGGGCGATCTCCACCATGGCCGGGTTGCGCAAAAGCTTCCCCACGCTTCCGAGGATGGAGCGGTCGATGGTGGCCGAGAACAGAAGCGTCTGGCGGCCGACCGGCGTCGCGCCGATGATCTTCTTCATGGCAGGCCAGAAGCCCATGTCGAGCATGCGGTCTGCCTCGTCGAGCACGAGCACCTCCACGTCCCCGAGGCGCGCTGCTCCCCGCTCCATGAGGTCCACGAGTCGCCCCGGCGTGGCGATGAGCACGTCCACGCCGCGCTTGAGCTTGCTGATCTGGGGCTCGTAGGACAGCCCTCCCACCACAGTGAGGATACGATGGTGCGTGGACGCTGCGATGGTGCCGCACACCTCGCCTATCTGTTGCGCCAGCTCTCGCGTGGGCGTGACCACGAGCATGAGCGGGCCCTGCCCGCCCTTCGCATGGCCGAGCTTGTCGAGGGAGGGCAGCGAGAACGCGGCGGTCTTGCCGGTGCCGGTCTTGGCGGCGGCGATAAGGTCGCGGCCTTCGAGCGCGAGTGGGATGGCCCGTTCCTGCACGGGCGTCGGGTCCTCGTAGCCGAGTCGGGCGACGGCCTGCAGGGCAGCCTCTGACAGGCCGAGTTCGTCGAATTTCAGCATAGGTTTCTCTGATTTCTGTGTCGGCGCGGCGCAGGCCGCGCGATGCGGACGCGGGGTTCGATCCGCCGCGTCGTCTGTGCGGAAGATCGAGGCGTCCCGGCCCGCGGCCGAGGGGCGCCAGGTCGATATTATACGTCTTCCAGCGGGCTTTCGCGAGCATGCGCCGAGAAAGTTCTGATCGCTCGAGCGCATGGCGGATCGAGCGGATACAGCGCGAGGGCGTGCGACGATGCTCGCAGGGCGGGTTCCACGCGAAAGCTTTCGGAGGCCCGTTCGGCCTTTCGCCTTCGGCGCGCGGTCGTTTCGCAGGGATCCGTGGGCGCAAGGAGGGGGACGCTGCGGATCGAAGCCGATGTCCCGGCCTTTCTGCGGCGCATTTCGCCCAAAAGCAGATCCTCTCCGAAAAAAAGGCGGTTTAAACGCTTTTGCCGCAGATCCAAGGGCGAGGCGCCGTCGGGAGGCGGGTTCTTTGCCGCAGAGGCTTCGGGCTTCTGCGATGGACGGTGTCGGAGGCGCCGGTCGACGCGGCGCCTCCGACACCGTTTCGTGTGCGAGCGTGTAGCCCCGTTCGCCTGCGGCCGGCTTTGGGATTCGACCTCGGCGGGCGGGTCGTCGCGGCTGCCCGCTCTTTCGGTTCGGACGGCTGCGAGCGGATTGCCTACGGCTCTACGGGCGTCGCGCCCGCGACCGTGGAGCCCGCCACCATGCCGAACACGCCGCAGTCAGGAGCCGAACATCCGGTGAGGCGCTGTGCGCCGTGAACTCCGCCTGTGACCTCGCCCGCGGCGTAGAGGCCCTCGATGGGGCTCCCGTTCGAGTCGAGGATGCGGGCCGACGTGTCGATGCGCACGCCGCCGGGCGTGTAGTTGTTGTTTGGAATGAGGTTCATTCCGTAGAAAGGTGGCTGCTTTATGGCGGCTCCTTGCAAAGCGGACATGTCCTTTCCGAAGTCTTCGTCCACCCCGTTGTCGAACATCTCGTTATAGCGGCTCACCGCGTCTACGAGCGTTTGCCTGTCGTAGCCGAAGTGGTCGGCCAGTTCCTCGACGGTGTCGAACCGGTACATGGTTCCGTTCTTGAAATTGCGTCCGGAAAGCGACATCTCAAGACGCTGCTTGTCGTGGAACAGTTCGATTCCCTTCGAATCGTACACGAGCAAAGGGGGCTTGCCGTCGAAGTCCCGCATCTGCCTCAGGATGATGATGCCGAGGTCGTTGCGGCTGCCGAGCTCGTTGACGAAGCGCTTTCCGTCGGGGTTGACGAGCATGCCCCAGCAGACATCCTCGGTGGGAATGGGGTAGGACAGGCGGAACAGCGAGAGGTTGACCGTTTGCGCGCCGTGCTTGGCCAGCATCCGCAGCACCCCGGAAGTGGCTCCGGGATTGGTCATGGTGTCCGCTTGCGCCAAGACGGCGGACTCGGAGCGCAAAAGCTCCTTGTCGCGCGCGTAGCCGCCCGTGGCGAACACGATGCCTCGACGTGCGCCGATGCGCTTGGCGCTCCCTGTCTGGTTCTCAAGGTCGTCGGTTTCTGGCGCACCGTAGTCGAACGAGTAATTCTCCCGTGCGATGACGCCGATGGCGCGTCCGTCGCGGAAGACGAGGTCGTCAACCTTGCAGCGCGTGCGCATTTCGAGCGTGTCGGCGAGCGTGCTCTGCGCGTGCGAGACGAGCGCGTCGAGCAGGTACCGTCCCCCTCCGGCCCACAGCAGGCGCTTCGCGCTGTGGCCGCCGCCGCTCTTGAGCTGCTTGAAGGTCGCTCCTCGCTCTGTGAGGAACCGGTAGAGGTCGTGCGATCCCTCCGCCACGACGCGCGCCAGATCGGGGTTGCCGTAGTCCTCGGCCACCTTCCTCATGTCCTCGTACATCCACTCGGGATCGTCGAGAATGCCTTCCGCGGCCTGCTCGTCGCTGCCTACCACGGCGCAGTTAAGCCCGCTCACGCGCGAAGTGCCGCCGAGTTGATCCATTTTCTCGAGCACGAGCGTCTTGGCTCCTGCTTCGGCAGCGGTGACGGCGGCGACCGTGGCTGCGAGACCGCTGCCAACGACGATCACGTCGGCGATCTCGTCGAATCCTTCGTTCCCGGATTCCTTTCCGCTTCCGTCCTCGGCGAAGGCGCGTCCTGTTCCGGCCATTGCCGCAGCTGTGACGGTTGCGAGGAGGCCGGCTTTCAGAAACTGCTTTCTATCCATGGACCCTCCTTCGGGTGTCGTGTTCTCCCTCGTGCGTTGTTGCACGATTGCCTTTCGCGCCCGATCAGGGGGCGTCGTTCATCCATTGGTCGGCGTCGTGGCAGCTCATGCAGAGGTTCACGGATTCCGAATGGGCTTTGTGGCAGGTCGTGCAGTCGAGTTGTTGATCGTAATGGAAGCTGTTGTGCGGGTTGAGGTCCTCTCCGATGCCGGCCGTCCTCTCGGCGACTTTGTCGTAGCTTTCGTGGCACGAGAGGCATTTGTCGTTCGAAACCGCTTGGACTCCCTGCGTCGGATCCTCCTCGTCGTGGCAGGATGCGCACGTCATGGCTGCGTTCTCGCTGTGCATCGGGTTGTTGAGCGGGTAGGCCGCGCGAAGCGCGTCCTCGTCGGAGACGGCTGCTCCGTGCGGCGCGCACCCCAGGCACGCCGCACCCGCGACGAGCGCGGCCGCCGCAAGCGCCGTCGCTGCTCTTCTCATAGCCTTTCCTTTCATTCGCTCGCGAAGGGCTCGCCGCAAGCGCCCGAATCGAGCACTCGTGACGAGCCCTTCTTGCTTCTTCTTGCAAAAGTCATCCTATAGGATGACCATATAATATCCGAAGAGCATACGCTTGTCCAATGGGAATCGGACAGAGAAAGCTGCTCGGGCGCCGGATACGCTCGTTAAGGGAAGAGCGCGGGCTGACGCAGGCCCAGGTGGCTGCGATGATAGGCAACGGCAGCAAACAATACATATCGGCGATGGAGCGGGGCGATAAGAACGTTACGATAGATGTGCTGTGCCGCATCGCCACGGCGTTCGGGGTGGACGTTCGCGATCTGATCGAGTTCTAGCCTCTTCGGATGCGCTAGCGTATGTGCGCCGGCTTGCCTCCCCAATAAAAATGAAGGAACCGTTTGCGGTAGCGCGCGTCTGCGGGATCCTTCGGCTTCTCGACCAGGCGCATTGTGGCGATAGCGATGTCTCGGGCAGCGTCCGGACGACGCAGGAAGCTCCCGTTGACGAGCATGGCGCGCGCGCTTTCCGGGTTGCGTGCCACGCGGCGCAGCGCTTCGAGCAGCTCGCGAGCCGTGGTCGCATGCATGGCCGCACCGAGCGACGTGAGCATCTGCACGTTGACCTTCTCTTGCCCGTAGGCCTTGCCCATGAGGATCATGGGCACCTGCGCGCACAAGCATTCGGTCACCGTGAGGCCGCCCGACTTGCAGATGGCAACGTCGCTTGCGGCCATGAGCGCGGCCATGTCGTCCACGTAGCCGAACACGGTGGCGTTGCCAACTCCCAGCTCGTCGCATTCTTGGCGCAGGTGGCGGGCGTAGTCGGCGTCGTTGCCGGCCACGAACACGAAGTGCAGCGTCTTCTCGAAAGTGTGCAGATAGGGCAGGAGCTTGTCGAGGGCGGCGCGGAAGTGGACGTAGGGGCGGGGCAGGTAGGCGCCTGCTAGCGCGAGCACGACAAGCTTATCCTGCGGAAGCCCGATCCGCTCGCGCGTGGACGGTCGATCGATGGGCCGGCGGAAGTCGTCGCGCGTGGGGATGCCGGTGATGAGGATGCGCTCCTCGGGCACCTTGCGCGGACGCAGCGTCTCGGCCATCGACTCGTTCGCCACGCAGAACAGGTCGGCGGACAGGTGCGGCCACAGCCCTTCGGTCTCGTAGTCGGTGGGCACGCATACGATGGGGAAGTGCTGGCCGGTGAGCATGCGCGCAGCCACCGCCACGTTCGCTGCGGTGATGTGAGTGCACACGATGGCGATGGGCTCGCGCTCGCGGACAAACTCGGTGAATGCGGGGTACATGATGCGGTTCCATGCGGTGCCGCCTCCCCACAAAAGGCGGCCGGTGAGCGTGAAACGCCAGGTGAGGTCGTAAATGGGTCGGGTGGCGCCCGTGAACAGCGACGCGGCCTTGTTCCCATCGAACACGATGCGCCCGAAATCGAGCACGTCGAGCACCTCCACCTCGAGATCTTCCGGGAAGTGGGGTTTGGCCTTCAAGTCGTCGGACGAACCGTCGGCTGCAGAAAGCTCGTCGCGCAGCAGGCGGAAAGCCTGGGCGACGGCGTTCGCCGCGCTGCGATGGCCCGAGCCCACGGAGGCGTGCATGATGATGAGCGTCGGGCGGTGGGCGCTCTCGGGCCCCTCTTGGGGGCCGAGAGCTTGACGGCTCGCCGGCGAGACGCCAAGCGCAAGCTGGGGGTTGGGTTCGGGCGCCGTCTCGTCGGAGCGGGTACGCCCGTCGCCGCCGTCCGAGGCGGTGACGGGCGATGAGAGGTGCTCGGTGGTGTCGGAAACGTCTGGACTCATGGCGACTATCATACCGCAGCGGACGGCATCGGCCACCGCGTTCGAGCATCGATGCGCGAAAAAACCGCTTGCAATGCCGCGCGGGCTTTGCAATAATATTCAGGCTGCTTTTCCGCAGGGAAAATGCATGCCATGTCCCCATAGTCTAGAGGTCAGGACGCGGCCCTTTCAAGGCTGAGACACGGGTTCGATTCCCGTTGGGGGCACCACGAACATCGCGGGCCGGGCGCATGTCGCCCGGCCCGTTTTTCTCTTGAAGGCGGTTCGCCGGACGGCCCTCTGATCGTGGCGGTGATCGCGGCCGCGCCCATTCGGTGCTCGGACGATGGCCGGCCTGCCGAGCGTGGGAAAGGTTCGGAGGCGCCGCCGCGATCCTCTGCGTGCCTCGGCTTCAGTGGGTTGTGAAGCGAGAGCGACGGCGCTCTCGGCTTTCGGAGGCCTTTCGCTCGTCGGATTCGGTTCGTCCTCAAGGCGCCCATCCATATCGGCGCTGCGGGCGCGTCTGCGCTACAATGAACGCCATGCCGTTTCGATCGCACATATTCGACAATGCGGATGCCGCGCTCGACGCCGCGCGCTCGCTGCTCTCTGAGTTCGGGGAGACGGGGGAGGACCCGACGCTGCTCGTGCCCACGTCGGCCGCTGCACTGCGTGTCCGATGCGCGCTTGCGGATGATGCGGACGCGTTCGGAGCTCGAGTCGAGACCCCTGAGTCTTGGATTGCCGACCGATGGGAGCTTTTCGGCGACGGCAGGCGTCTTGTGGACGGAGTCGAGCGCGAGCTGCTTGTCCGCCGTGCGCTCGCCGAAGGCTCGTCGGACGTTCTGTGCCCTGAGCCCACTCCCGGCATGATCGATCTCGCCTCTGCGCTCGCACGCGAGGCTCTGCCGGGGATCGTCTCGGTTGGCGGCGCCGAGGCGCAGCGCCTTGTGCTCGGCGACGCCGAGCGGGCCCTCGTCGACGCGCTGTCCCGCTACGCCGGACTGCTCGGGGAGCGCGGTCTTGCGGAGGCGTCGCAGGCGGCATGGGAGCTGCCCGCGCTGCTGCCCGCGCGCCCGCTTGTGCTGCTCGGCTTCGACGAAGTCCCCTGCTATCTCAAGGTCCTCTCCGAAGCCCTCTCCGTGCGCACCGTCGTAGCGCGCTTCGATGACGGCTGCCGGGCTCCGTTTGCCGATGCTCGTCGCGCGCCGGAGCTCACCTCGCTCGTCGGACGGCTCTACAAGGCAGATGCAGATCCGGTGGAGCCGACGGGGGCGGTGCGCTTCCTCGTGCCCGCGGGCCGCTACGCTGCACCTGCGCTCGTGCTCGACGAGCTGTTAGACGCCATCGCCCGCGAGCGTGAGGCTGCAGCGCGCCAAGAGCGCGATCCGCTACCGGCGGTGGTGTGCGCGCGCGATCCGCTCGGGTTGTTCGACGAGCTTGCCGACGCGCTCGGAGAAAAGGGAGCCTCTGTCGCCGTTGTCGCGACTCGTCCGTTCTCCCAAACGGCGTTTGGCCGCGCGTTCGGAGCGCTCGTTTCCCTCGTGATCGGGAAGGGGAGGCTTGTCGAGAGAGCCACAGACTTTGCGTTGGGCGCTTTTTCCGGCATGTCGATCGATGCGGCCGGACGGCTCGACGCCGCCTGGCGCGGCGACCGCACCGTCGATGCCGCTCGCCTTATTCGCGACCTGTCGGCCGCGAGCTCCGTCGCGTCCGACGCGCTCGAGGCGCTTTCTCGCAAGGATGCGGATGGGGCGCTGCGCGCTCTCGAGGAGGGTGCGCGCGAGGCCGGCGGGCTTGATGCGGCGAGCCGTGCCGAGGCGCTTGCGGCCGCGGCGCGAGCTCGGCGCTTCGTCGACGCGTGCGACATGGTCGGAACGGACGCGTTGCCGGCCCTCCCCCTTCTCGAGCGGGCCCCGTGTCCGGCGAGCGCCCAGACGCCGCTGCAGGGCGCCGTCGCGAGTCCCGATGCTATGTTCATGTCGCTATCGGATGCGGCCGAGCTGCCGATGTGCTCGGTATCGGCGCTTTTCATCTGCGACCTCACATCAAAGGCGTATCCAGTGCGTGTCGAAGAGGACACCGGGACGCTTCTGCTCGAGCGCCTCGGGCTGGCGCGCCCCGTTGACCCTCTCGCCGCAGCCCGGCGGCGCTTCTTCCGCGCTTTGTGCGCGGCGCGCTCGGAGGTGGTGTGCGAGCGCGAACTCAGCACGCAGGATGCGGCGGAGGCGTATCCTGCCGTCATGCTCGAAGAGCTGCTCGACTGCTATCGCGATGCCTCTGTGGGTCCTGCGGAGGATGTCGACCGGACGACGAGCCTGCCTGTGCGACTCGTTCCTTTCGCGCGCACCGCAGGCGAGGATGCGCTTCACGAGAACCTCGCGCTCGTCTCCGCCGACGTTCTGGCCTTGGGAGCGGGCGAGGAGTGGGATTTGCCGCGCGTGGGCGAGGTCGTTCGCAGGGATCGAGTAGCGCTGCCCCGCCGCGCTTCGGAGGGATCGCCGGCGATCGATCTCGACGAGGGACGGATCGTGTTGTCTCCTTCGGCCCTTGAGGCGTATCTTGAATGCCCCTGCAAGTGGTTCGCCTCGCGGCGCCTGCGCCTGTCAGAGCTGGACGCGGGGTTCGGCCCCCTCGAGAGGGGGAGCTTCTCGCACAGCGTGCTCAAAAGCTTCTACGAGCGCTTCCGCGAGGCGGGTGGAAGAAGGGTGTCGTCGGAGAACGTCGAGGCGGCTCGCGTCCTCTTGAGCGAGACGTTCGAGCAGCTCCTTGCGATCCAGCCTGAACTCGAGCGCTCGTTCAACCCGCTTGTGCCGCGCACAGCCGTCGAGCGGGCCGAGGTGCGGGAGCTCAAGCGAACGCTCCTGTCCTATCTCGATCGCGAGTGCGGGCTTTTGCCGGGCTTCGTGCCGGAGCGCTTCGAGTTCGAGTTCGGCGGCCATGCGGCGTTCTCCTACGGAGGCTGCCTTCTGCGCGGAAGCGTGGACCGCATCGACGTGAACGACCGCGGGCAGGCAGTCGTCATCGACTACAAAGGCTCGCTTTCGCGCGATCATGCCCTCGCGGCGGCCTCTCCCGTCGCTCAGGCCGCAGGCGCGCTTCTGCCCCATCGGGTGCAGGCGCTCGTGTACGCCCAGGTGGCGCGCAGGGCTCTCGGACTTGACGTCGTGGGGGCGCTCTATGTGTCCTATGGGCGCAACGGGGGCGTGTCCGGGGCGTTCGACCGCACCGTCCTCGGCCCTGTCGACTTGCCCGGCATCGACGAGGAGGGGTGCGGCGCGCCGGGGCCCGCATGCGAGGCCATGGGCGCCGCGTCTTTTTCCGAGCTGGTGGATGCGGTTGAGGAGGGCATCGCCTGCGCGGTGCGCTCGCTTTCGCAAGGCGTCATCGATCCCGATCCGCGCGGCGGCGATCCGTGTGGATTTTGCCCCGTGCCCGCTTGCGAGAGGAGGCGCGACGCATGAACCTCGACGCCTGCACGCCGGGCCAGCGCGCGAGCGTGGAGCACGTGGAGGGCCCTTTGCTCGTGTCCGCGGGAGCGGGCTCGGGCAAGACGTTCACGCTCACGCAGCGCATCGCCTACGCTCTTCTGCCGGACAGCGGCCCTGCCGCAGACGGCATCGACGAGGTGCTCGCCATCACGTTCACAGAGAAGGCGGCCTCCGAGATCAAGGCGCGCGTCAAGCGCACGCTGCGAGCGGAGGGCCTGGGAGGCGAGGCTCTCAAGGTGGACGGCGCGTGGATATCGACGATCCATGGCATGTGCGCGCGCATCCTGAGGGCGCATGCGCTCGAGCTGGGCATCGATCCCGCGTTTCGCATCGTGGGCGACGCGCAGCGCGCCGACCTTCTAGAAACGGCAATCGACGCAGCCTTGTCTGCGGGCGGCGATGCGTACCGCGCGCTCCTCGACGAGTACAAAGCGCGTTCGCGCATGCCGAACGAGACGTCGGTGGCGTCGATGGTCGAGGCCCTGATCGACAAGGCGGCCGGGCAACGCGGAGGGATCGACGCGCTGGACTTCGGACCGACGTCCGAGCGAGCCTCCGTTCTCGCGCGAGATCTTCTCCTAGCCTACGAGGAGGCGGCAGGCGCGCTTGCGGGTGCGGGGGGCAGCGCGACGGCCGAGCGCGCTCGAGCCCAGGCGGCCGATGCCGCCTCGGCGCTCGAGGCGTTTCTGGCAGGAGGAGTCGGCGAGGAGTGCGCAGAAGGGGACGGTGCGGACGTCGCGCTGCGTGCTCTTGCGGGCATTGTGGATGCGGATTGCGCGCGCATCGGCGGGAACTTCGCGGCGGTGGCGAAGCCCGCGGTCAGGGCGTTTCAGGCGGTCTACGACCGTGTGGTCTGCCAGATCGCGCTCGGGCTCGCTCGTCCGTTCGCAAGCGCCCTCGTCGATCTTGCCGCCGACGTGAGCTTCCGCTACGAAGAGGCGAAGCGCGAGGCCTGCGCGCTCGACAACGACGATCTGCTCTCACGCACGCTCGAGGCCCTTGAGGGGCATCCCGATATCGCTCGACGATACGAGCAGCGCTTCAAGCTTGTGATGGTTGACGAGTTCCAGGACACGAGTCAGCTGCAGATCGACATGATCGCGCGCTTGGCCGGCCCGAACCTCTCGCGTCTGTGCACGGTGGGCGACGCGCAGCAGTCCATCTACCGCTTCCGCGGCGCCGACGTGGGTGTGTACGAAGAGCACAAGCGCGTCATGTGCTCCGAAGCGGTGGGAGCGCGCTATGTGGAACTGAACCGGAACTTCCGCAGCCATGCCGACGTGCTGTCGTTCGTGGACCGGGTGTTTGAACAGCCTCACGTGTTCGGGAGCGCGTTCATGTCGCTGTCCCCCTGCGAGGCGCGCGTCTCGCGCTACCGGGGTCGCGCTCCCCGCATCGACCTCGTGCTGGCCGAGCTGCCGCCGGGTCGCGGCACGGGGGTGGGCGCGGCCGATGCGAAGCGCGCCTGCGCGCGCGCCGTCGCGCGGCGCTTCGCGGCCCTTAAGGACGACGGGCACGCGGCGGGCGAGATGGTGGTGCTTCTGGGCAAGATGTCGCGTGCGGGGTTGTACGCCGATGCGCTGCGCGAGGAGGGTTTCGAATGCGTCATCGCGGGCGGCTCGCTGTTCGCCTCCGCTCCCGAGGTGCGTGTGGTTGAGCGCCTTCTGGAGGCCGTTGCGAACCCGGCGAACACTTCGGCGCTTTTCGAGGTGCTCGCGAGCGACCTGGCGCGTCTGTCGGCGGACGACTTCCTCGAGCTTTCCACCGAGGAGGACCCCGAGACAGGGCAGCTGCGTCGCCGCGATCTCGACAAGGGCCTCGCGCGTCTCGTCGGACGCGAGGACGGGCTGTCGCCGAGCCTCGCGCATGCGCTGCGCCTCATCGATGGCGCGCGTCATGCGATCCGCACGCGTCCGGCGTCGGAGGTGCTGCGCGAGGCGGTCGTGCGTTCCGGATGGATGGCGCGCCTCGAGCGCAAGGGGGCGTGCGGCGTGGCTTGCGCGGCGAACGTGCTCAAGGCCATTCGCCTGGTCGAGGAGATCGAACGCGCGCGCCCGCTCGGACCGGCTTCGGTCGCGCGCGCCTTTTCCGACGAGCTGGATGCGGGACTCAAAGAGGCGCCTGGCGCGCTGTCGGGCGCGGATGGCGACGTGGTGAAGATCATGACCATCCACGCGTCGAAGGGCCTCGAGTTCCCCATCGTCGCGCTGGCTGACTTCGCGGACGCGGGCCGCGCGGGCTCGAAGCTCGTCGTCGAGGCTTGCGGCGAGGTCGTGCGCGGCTCGCTCATGCCCGGATCGACGCTCGACGCCTTTCCCCGGCTTGCGAAGCGCGTAGCGGGGGCTGTCGCCTCTTCGGGCGGCGACGAGGACGAAGATTCCGACGTGATCGCCGCCCGTCGGTTCGTGGAAGGCGGCGTCGATGCGTCTTGCTCCTGCTCGCAAGCGGCCTATCGGTCTGCGCTTATCGATCGCGCCGCCTGCGAGGAACTGGCCGAGGCGCGTCGCAAGCTCTATGTGGGGCTCACGCGGGCGAGCGAGGCTCTTGTCGTTGCCATGGACGCGAAGGCTCCTTCTCCGGGCAAACCCTTCTCCTACGCACCGCTCGTCGACGACATCCGCAGCGCGCTCTGCGGTGTCGAGGATTTCCCCGAAGGCGAGGCCGAGCTTGCGTATGGGGGCACGCGCCCTGCGCGGTTCGAGCGCATCGCCGTGCGGTCGGTCGACGTCCTGCCCGCGGCTGGCGACGCGGACGTGCGCGCTGCATCCGACGCTGCGACGCAGCGCTTCTTCGTCCCGTCCGCGGGAGGTCGTGCCCGCATCCCCCGCCTCTTTTGGGGGGGCGGACGTGAGGACGTGTTCTCTTACTCCTCGATCGCGCCCGCTTTCTCCTCGGACAGTTTTGATGGCGCCTCCGAAGGGGATGCCGATATCGAGGGGACTGGGGCGCTCGGCGGCATGGACGCCGATCGCGCCACCCGCCTCGGCGCTGCGTTCCATCGAGCCGCTCAGCAGATCGTGGAAACGGGGGGCTTCCCCGATGCCGCGCATCTCGACGCCCTCAAACGCTCTTTCGGGCTTTCCTTGGCGCAGCGCGCGCGTCTCGAGGCCGCGTGCGCCCGCTGGCTCTCGAGCGCCACGTTCGCAGAGGCGTTCTCTTGGCCGATGTGCCGCGCGGAGGTTCCGTTCCTCGTGACGGTCGGTGGCGCGCGCCTGGCGGGAGCGATCGACCTTCTGTGCTCGAGGGGCGCATGCGCCGAGGGGCGCGCTCTCGTCGTGGACTATAAGACGGGCGGTCGGGGCGGCGAGCCTTTGGATTCGGTTCGCGAGCGCCATGGGCTGCAGGCTGCCTGCTACGCTTTCGCGCTTCTAAGGAGCGGGTTCGAGGAGGTGGAGCTGCGTTTCGTGCGAGTAGAGCGCGAAACGCCGGACGGAGATCTTGAGGAGGTGCGCTACCGTTTCGCCATCTCCGACCTCGCTGATCTCGAAGCGCGCATTCTCGCAGCGCGGAAGCGTTCGTGAAAAAGTGCACCAGGCGACAATGAACCCCTTCATGCGGTTCGGGCTTCCGGGAAGCGCCCCGGAAGCCCGAACCTTCTAGTATCGCAGACGGGCGCGCCTCGAAGCCCCTGCGAATGGTTGGGGGCTGTAACGAAGGTGCGGGGTGAGCGCGACGGAACGCTGCTATCATGAGGGTTGTCGGGGCCGCGCGCGGGGGGAGGCAGCACGACGACGCGACCGACCTGTAAACAGGCCCCGAGGCGCCTCCGGGCGGCGCGGCGGCCGAGCGACCGTCCGGAAGGAGCGTCAGCGATGCCCGTAATGCCCGTAGGCCTTGAGCACTTCGAGCTCGTACTCCTTGCGGGTGCCCTTCACCACGGTGTCCAGGATGAGCCCGCAGGTGAAGCTCAAGATGCCGATGAACACGAGCGCCACGGCCAAAAGCGCGGAGGGCAGCTTCGGCACGAGGCCCGTCGCCAGGAACTCCGCGATCACGGGCACGCCCGCCACGAGCCCCAGCACGCAGAACAGGAGCGACACCCAGCTGAAGAGGGCCAGCGGCCGGTAGTCCTTGAACAGCGACAGGATCATGAGCAGCACCTTGCACCCGTCGGAGAACGTGTCGAGCTTGCTCTCCGAGCCCTCGGGGCGGTCGCGGTAGTCGATGGGCACCTCGGCGATGCGCCAGCGCTTGTCCACCGCGTGGATGGAGAGCTCCGTCTCTATCTCGAAGCCGGGGCTGAGCACCGGCATGGTCTTGGCGAACACGGCGTTGTAGGCGCGGTAGCCGGTCATGACGTCGGAGAACTCGAAGCCGTAGATCCACTTGATGAGCACGCGCACGAGGTCGTTGCCGAAGCCGTGGAAGGCGCGGTCGTTCTCCTCGCCGTAGGTGCCGTTGGAGAGGCGGTCGCCCACCACCATGTCGGCCTCGTCGGCCATGAGCGGGGCGAGGAGCGCGGGCGCGGCCTCGGCCGGGTAGGTGTCGTCGCCGTCCACCATGAGGTAGTAGTCCGCGTCGATGTCGCGCATCATCTGGCGCACGACGTTGCCCTTGCCCTGGCGCCGCTCGCAGCGCACCACGGCCCCGTGCTCGCGCGCGATCTCCCCCGTGCCGTCCGAGGAGTTGTTGTCGTAGACGTACACCGTGGCCTCCGGCAGCACCCGGCGGAAGTCGTCGACCACCTTGCCGATGGTCACGGCCTCGTTGTAGCAGGGGATGAGCACGGCGACGCGGGGTGCGCGCTCGAGCGTCTCGGGGGCGTAAGCTGTTTGTTCCACGGAAGGCTCCTTGCGGTGTCGGTAAGCCGCTTCATCCTACCCGAACGGGGCGGTTCGCGCCAGCCGTGCGCGTCATTTTTCAGACGGAATGCGGTGGGCGAGCCGTTGACGTGCGGTAAGGATGCTCGATTCGGTGCGTGGTAGAATACTCGCGCCCATGACAACGAGGTGAGGTGGCGCTCTTCCGATGGAACTGACGAAACGCGTTCGAACTCATCGAAGCCTCGTCTTGCTCGCCGTCGTGCTCGCGCTCGGGCTGGTGGGAGCGCTCGCTCGCACGGTGCTCTCGTCCCAGGAGGCCACGCAGAGGGCTGTCGAGTCCATCAGCGGAGTGTACCTTCGGGGGCTGAGCGACCAGGCCGCGACGCAGGTAGCCTCCGACGTCGATGATCGTTTTCGACTCGCAGAACGCGTGGGGGCCTCGCTTGCGGCGCTCGACGAACCCACGATGGAGGACGCCCAGAGTTTGCTTTCTGCGGAAGAGGAGGCGGGGGAGTACGCGTACCTGGCCTTTCACACCGACGACGGCAGGCGCGTCACCTCCGATGCCGTGAGTCCCGTTCCTGCGGACAGGGGGCAGCAGGCCGATGGCGCGTCGCAAGGGCGGCAGGTGGCCTTGCGCGGATCGGCCGTGGTCTTCTCGTGTCCGATCGATCCTGTGACGTGCGACGGCGTTACGATCACGTCGATCATGGCCGTGTGCGACGCGGCTCAGGTTTCCGAAGCGCACGGCGCCGACCTGGTTGACGGCTGGTCCCATTCGAGCATGGTCGATGCGGACGGCACCTGCGTCGCATGCGGGGAGGAGAGCTCGCTTCGGGTGGGCGCCAATGCGTTCGAGGTCCTCGGCGGGAGCTCGTCGACCGACGGCTCCGTCGCCGAAGCCGTGCGCGATGGCATGGCCTGCGGAGAACCCCGCCTTGTGACCGTTTCGACCGGCTCCGGCCGCACTTATCTTTACCTGCGCCCCATAGGCGACAGCGGCCGCTATCTGCTCACGGGCATGCCCTCCGACCTCGTTGATGCCAGCATCGCCTCGCTGAGCGGCGTGCTCTTGGGAAACGCAATCGTCATGGGCGGCGCGGTCGCGGTTGCCGTGGGCGCCTGCTTCCTCGTCTACGCGCGGTTCGTCCGGCGCAACACGCGCCTGCTCGCCGAGGAGAAGAACCGCGCCGAAGTGGCTTTCGAGCAGGCGCAGCGGGCGAGCCTCGCCAAAAGCGAGTTCCTCTCTCGCATGTCGCACGAGATCCGCACGCCTATGAACGGCATCATGGGTATGACCTCCATCGCCCTTGATCGCATCGGAGACGACGAGAAGGTGCGCGAGTGTCTGGAAAAGGTGACGGTCGCTTCGCGCCACCTCATGGCGCTCATAAACGACATCCTCGACATGAGCAAGATCGAAAGCGGTCGGATCGAGATCCGCTGCGAGCCTTTCGACTTCCCGACGTTCGCTCGCGCCCTCGACGCCGTGTTCGCCGCGCAGGCGGCCGAACGGGGCATCGATTTCCGCATGGACGTCGATCCTGGGATGCCGCCGCGGTTGGTAGGGGATGCCCTCAGGCTCAACCAAGTGGTGTACAACCTGTTGGGCAACGCGCTCAAATTCACGCCGGCGGGCGGACGCGTAAGCCTGCGCATCGAGCGCATCGACGACGCGCATGCACCTTCGGGGCCCGCTCGCGGGTGTCCGCGAGACGAGGGCACCGAGCCTGTCTGGGTGCGCTTCGAGGTTTCCGATACGGGACGCGGCATCAAACGCGAGCATTTCGAGCGCATCTTCTCGTCTTTCGACCAAGGAGACGACGAGACGGGCCGCTCCTTCGGGGGAACGGGGCTCGGCCTCGCCATCTCGAGGCGCTTCGTGGAGATGATGGGCGGCCGCATCCGATTGGAGAGCGAGGTGGGTCTCGGATCGACGTTCACGGTGGAGGTGCCGCTTGCCGAGGAGGCGGAGGGGTCGAAGGCTCCGGCGGGGCCCTTGCCGGCGCCTGCGGCTCGCTGCGAAGGCGGGAGGGGCAAGTCCGGCTACGATTTCTCCGGCGCGCGCATCCTCGTGGCCGAGGACAACGACCTCAACCGCGAGATCGCCGTCGAGCTTTTGTCCATGGCGGGCGCGCGGGTGGACGAGGCGCGCACCGGCGCCGAGGCCGTGCGCCTGTTCGAGGAGTCTCCGGAGGACCTCTACGACCTCGTTCTCATGGACGTGCAGATGCCCGAGATGGACGGTTACGAGGCCACGCGCGCCATCCGGTCGCTTTCGCGAGCCGACGCTGCGCGCGTGCCCATCTTGGCCATGACGGCGAACGCGTTCTCCGAGGACGAGCGTCGAAGCCGAGAGAGCGGCATGGACGGCCATCTGAGCAAGCCCCTTGATATCGGTCGCGTTTATGCCACAATAGATGGGTTTCTGAAAAGGCCGCCCGCAGGCGGCGCTCGGGGGTGAAAGGGAGTGCGCCCGTGAAGAGGCTCGTTGCCCAGATCATGAAGTTCGGCGTCGTGGGCGTCGTCGCGTTCGCCATAGACTATGGACTGCTCGCGTTGCTCACCGAGGTGTTCGGCGTGAACTACCTTGCGAGCGCTACCGTATCGTTCACCGTTTCGGTCGCGTTCAACTACGCTGCGTCCATGCGCTACGTGTTCACTCACAAGGAGGGCATGAGCCGTCGGCGAGAGTTCGCCATCTTCGTTGCTCTGTCGGTAATCGGTCTTGCCATAAACAATTTGTGCATGTGGGCCGGCGTCGAACTTGTCGGCATCCATTACCTCGTCGTGAAGATCGGAGCCACGTTCCTCGTCATGGTGTGGAACTTCGTCACCCGCAAGAAGCTTCTCGATGCGGGGGACGAGCTCGAAGGGGCGCTTCCCGAAGCCGAGTAGCACCCTAACGGCGCGCTTGCGGGCCGTCAGGGCGATCGAGGCGCTCGCGACCGACTTCGCGGTCGAGGTACACGCGCGAACCCGTCGCGCCGCGCTGCCCTTGGTACTTGCCCGCGTACGGGCTCTTCGCCGAGCCGTCCATGCGGGCGAACACGAGCTGCCCCACGCGCCGCCCAGCGCGCAACTCAAGGGCGCAGCGGTTCGCGTTGAACAGCTCGAGGGTGATCTCCCCTTCGAAGCCCGGATCCACCCAGCCGGCGTTCTGCACGAACAGCCCCATGCGCCCAAGTGAGCTTCGGCCTTCCACGAAAGCGGTCAGGTCGTTTCCGAGCCGGACGTACTCCATGGTGGTGGCCAGCACAAACTGGCCCGGCAGAAGGATGTAGCGGTCGGCGTGGATGGACTTGTAGGCGATCTCGTCCTCAAGCCCCACGATGCCGCTCGGCGTGTCCTCGATGATGCTGAACGTGTTGCCGAGGCGGATGTCCACGCTCGCGGGCTGGATCTGCTCGGGCTCGAGCGGCTCGATGGAGAGCATGCCTTCGGCGAGCAGTTTCTCTATGGTTGCGTCCGACAAGATCATGGCGGGTCCTTTCAGGTTCTCGGGGCGGTATCGGTCGGCGCGGAGCGCCGCATGCCGTCAAAGGCGCTCGAAGACGCCGACGGTCTCGACGTGATGGGTTTGCGGGAACAGGTCGACGGGCTGGGCGCTCACCAGGCGGTACCCTTCGCGTTCGAAGCGCGCGACGTCGCGGGCCCATGTGGCCGGGTTGCAGCTGACGTAGATCGCGCGCGCGGGAGCGGCCGCGGCGATGCTCTCCGCCACGCCGTCGGCGAGGCCTGCGCGCGGCGGATCCACCACGATCGCATCGAGGCCTCCGAGCTCCGGCAGCTCCCGTGCCGCATCGCCGCCGATCACCTCGACATCCACGGCGTTCAAGTCGGCGTTGCGCCGAAGGTCGCGCACTGACGAGCCTGCGGATTCCACGGCCAGCACATCGGCGCCCGCCTGCGCGAGCGGAATCGAGAACGTGCCGCCACCGGCGTAGAGGTCGGCCACCAGAAGGCCGTTCAGCCCTTCTGGCCCGTTTTCGCCCATGCGGCCGCCCAGCCCTTCGACGACGCGCGCGACGAGCTTTTCGGCTTGCGCGGTGTTCACTTGGAAGAACGACGGGGCGCTCGTCAGATAGCGTGCCTCGCCCAGCCGCTCCTCCCAGCAGCCCCTGCCGTCGAGCGTTTCGAGGCCCTTGATCTTGCGCGCCTTGCCGGGGTCGGCCATGACGCGCACGATGCTCGTGGCCTTGAGGGCGCTTTTGAGCGTCTTCGCCACGTGCCCGCGCGGAAACGCCCTCGGCCTCGTCCACAGCGCGATCTCCACGGCGCGCGTGCGAACGCTGCCGCGCACGCCGACCCGGTAGATGCCGAGGTCTTGCGAGCCTTGGGCGAACCTGAGCGCGCCTCGCAGCGCCTTCGGGGCCCTCGCGATGGGGGAGCTTGCTGCGGGGCAGGAGTCGACTGCGACGACGTCGTGCGTGCCTTCGCGATGA
Organism: Gordonibacter sp. An230; assembly: GCF_002159915.1. Classification (GTDB taxonomy): domain Bacteria; phylum Actinomycetota; class Coriobacteriia; order Coriobacteriales; family Eggerthellaceae; genus Rubneribacter. Next base: position 73,173 of record NZ_NFJP01000007.1, on the reverse strand, counting down.
AACCCCAAATGGAGCGCTCCGCGTCCGTCGAAGGTCGCGCTCAGCTCGAGCTTGTTGCGGTAGCCCCACTGCCGCTTGCTCGGCAGGCAGGGGCGCACGAGCTCGTCGGCGCGCTTCTCGTCGAGGCGGGCCGTGCGTGCGAGCGCCGCCACGACGTTGGCGCGCTTCGCGTCGAGCTGGGCGGCATAGGACAAGTGCGCCCATGGGCAGCCGCCGCACAGCGCCGCGTGCGGGCAAAGGGGCTCGACGCGCAGAGTGGAAGGCTCGACGAGCCTCGCTATGCGCGCGCGGGCGAAGGACGGCTTTTCCTCGAAGACGTCGATCAGTGCGACGTCGCCGGGCGCGCCGCCTTCGACGAACGCCGTTTTGCCGTTTTCCAGCCTCCCGACCGCCTCGGCGCCGTAGCCCATGCGCTCTATCGTGATGATCTGCTTCATGATCGTGGGGATTCCTTGCATTGTTTTTCCGTTTTCCACCATGATAGCGTATAATCTCCGTCCGTGCCCTTGTAGCTCAGGGGATAGAGCGTCTGCCTCCGGAGCAGAAAGCCGCAGGTTCGAATCCTGTCAAGGGCACCACATCGCCATAGGCGGCGCAGGGGCGCGATCTGCCCTCGGCTCGCATCCAAACGGCTCGTCGGACAACGGGCGAGCGGTTCTTCTCTCACTTCTCGGCGGCTTTTTCGCACGACCCCGTCTCTCGTTTCCGAATCTGGGGAATTCCTGATCGCCAGGCGTCGGTTGGCCGGAATCTCGATGACGTCGACGAGGTGGCCAGCGCTCATGGGGGTTCGATGGGTCACAAGGTCGTCGGGTCGGACGCGAGCGCAAGGGCGTCGAGACGGGCGCGAGGGAAGGCGCCTTTGCCCGGTTCGCCTTGCGAACCTGGCCCTGCGGAATGCTTGTGCGAGATGCGCGCGGGAGCTCGGTTCGAGGCGATCGGCGCTGGCGGGGATCTCGCTTTGGGCGAAAAGCCGATCCGAGACGACGAGGGGGCTTGGCAAGGGGCGGTGCCTCCTTGCCGTCTTTTCCGCATGGCGGTGCGCCGCGAACGCGTCCCTTTCGCATCGGGCGCGGTTGTCCGTCGGGCGCGCGGCTGCGACGTGGATGTTCTACGATTTTTCCGAACGGGCGGCTTCGACCTGCTAAACTTCGTCCTTGCATGCGACGCCAATCGCCCCGTTTCGCGTGGGCGCACGATAGATGAGAAACGAAAAGGAGCCGCTCCATGGCGCAGTACACCCCCGAATACCAGCCGACCGGCGAGGAGATCGCCGTCATCAAGACGTCGAAAGGCGACATCCGCGTTCAGCTGGCCGGCAAAGACGCCCCCATCCACGTGGGCAACTTCGTCGAGCTGGCGCGCAAGGGCTTTTACGACAACCTGAAGTTCCACCGCCACGTTCCCGGGTTCGTCATCCAGGGCGGATGCCCCAACACCCGCGACCTCTCCTCCGAAGAGGTCGTGAAGAAGGCCGGCAACCCGTTTGCGGGCCTCGGCACCGGAGGACCGGGCTACTCCATCAAGGAGGAGTTCTCCACGAACCCCCACAACAAGCACCTTGACGGTTCGCTCGCCATGGCTCGCTCGCAGGATCCCAACTCCGCTGGCTCCCAGTTCTACCTGTGCCTGGGCGCCCAACCCATGCTCGACTCGGGCTACACGGTGTTCGGGCAGACCGTCGAAGGCTTGGACGTGATCGGCCAGCTGCGCGTCGGCGATGTGATCGAAAGCGTCGAGATCGAGAACGCCGCGGAGTAAGGGCCCCCGTAGCGGGCGTTGGCCCACGAGGACACGAAGGAAGCAGATGAACAACGAGTTATTCCAGCAGGCTCGGGCAGCGTATGCGCGCAAGGACTACCAAGAGGCCCTGACCGCGTACACGCAGTGCCTGCAGGATGCGAGCAGTCCGCTCGCCCCCGGCGAATCGGGTCTGCTCTACCATCAAATTGGCAACTGCCTGGTCAAACTCAAAAATCCAGGCGAGGCTATTCATGCCTACACGCAGGCCACGGCCGATGCGGCCTACGATGCGTGCGGCGCGGTGAACTACAACCTCGGCATGGCCTACGCCTCGCTGCATGACTACGAGGATGCGGTCAAGCATTTCGAGGTGGCTGTGTCCGACGCCAAGTACGACGCCCCTTACAAGGCCTATACCGGCATGGGAAGCGCGCTTCTCAAGCTGGGCAAGTCGGCCGAGGCCGGGGTCGCCTTCCGCGAGGCCGCGCTCGACGAGGCGAATCCCGATCCCACGAAAGCGCTCCTCAACCTAGGCGTCTGCTTCATGGCGCTCGATCGTCCCGCCGATGCCGTCGCCTCTTACGAGAGCGCGCTGCAGTTCGACATGAGGCCCGAGACGCGCAACCGCCTGTACGCGAACCTTGGCCAAGCCTACGTGGCCTGCGGGCAGATGCAGAAGGCCGTCAACGCCTTCGAGGAGTCCATCGCGGACAAGACGTATTTTCTCAGCGATTCGGCGAGCGTGGACTATCAGCGCGCCGTTGCCGCCGTGGCGCAGGGAACGTCTGAGATCACGCAGGTCATGGCTCCGGTTTCCGCTGCCGACATGTCCGGTCTCGACGTTGCCGCCGACGGGTCGACGGTTTACGTGGAGCAGGATCCCTACGGCACCTCCGATCCGTACTACTATGCCGATCCCTATGCTCAGCAGGACGCCTATCCGGCGGCCGGGGGAGAGGATCGCTTCTTCAACGCCAGCGACGAAGAGCTCGAGCAGTGGTCGCGCGGCCTAGCGAAGCAGGATCGCAAGCGCAGGAACGTCGGCTTGAAGATCCTCGTGGTCATCGTTCTGCTCGTGCTGGCGGCGTTTGCCGCCGCCGTCTTCCTGTACACGCAGGGTTGGGGCTATCCGTCCGCGGAGACGGTGGTGCAGGAGCTGTTCGCCGACCCGCAGGCGGCGCCATCGACGCTGTTCGCTGACGAAGTGGAGCCTGACAGCGCCGCAAGTATGGCGGGATTGATCCCCGAGGGCGCCGGACTCGTCGGCTTCGACGGGATGGACGCTTCCATGAGCGAGACGACCGCTCATGTGACGGTCGAGACGCCCGAGGGCGGTCAGATGCAATACGAGGTGTCGCTCGTGCGCGATCTGATCGGCTGGAAAGTATCGAGCGTCGATCTCTACTTCGCCAGCCAGAACTGACGGAAACGACGGCCGGAGCCGTTTTTTCACCGCCCGGGCGACGTCGTCGGCGTACTGGGCGGAAAGGGCTCTGCGGTCATCGCAGGCTCTTCCGCCTTCGCTGTGCCGCATCCCGCTCGGAGGCTGCGCGACGACTCGCGCCGCCGCTTGGCACGACCTGTACACGAGAGAGAGGAAACCCCATGGCAGTGCAGAGAACCTACACCATGATCAAGCCCGACGGCGTGCGCAACGGCCACATCGGCGAGATCGTCAACCGCTTCGAGCGCGCGGGCCTCACCGTCGAGCGCATGGAGCTGGGCATGGTCACTGACGAGCAGGCCAAGGCCAACTACGCCGAGCACGAGGGCAAGCCGTTCTACGAGGGCCTCATCTCCTACATCACGAGCGGTCCTGTGGTGAAGATGGTCGTGTCCGGCGAGGGCGCGGTGGCGAAGTGCCGCTCACTCATGGGCGCCACGAATCCGGCGGAGGCGGCCCCCGGCACCATTCGCGGCGATTTCGGCCTCGTTATGGACGAGAATGTTATCCATGGCTCCGACAGCCCCGAGTCCGCTGAGCGAGAAATCGGCATCTTCTTCGAATAGTCATCGCCGCTGGCGCATCGAGCGGGTATTCTGTTGCGCATTAGCAGGTCACCAGACGAGAAAAGGACGAGAGCATGCTCTATCGCGTCATCGATGCCTCAGAACTTCCCTCGCTCGTGTCGGCTTTCATGGAATCCTATGAAGTGGTAGCTCCGGTCAAGCGCGGCCGGAGCTACGTGTTCGAGGCCATTCAGTCGCCCGATGACATGGATCTCTCTTACGACACCACCATCGCGTCTCCCAAGAAATATTTCCTGCCGCCCGTCGAGACGCTCATGACGTTTGATGCGAGGGAAAACGGCGTGAGCGACTACGCCGTCGAGATCACTCCCCGGGTCGTCTTCGGCGCACACGCATGCGACATCAATGCCCTGAACCGCCTCGATCTCGTGTTCAGGGACGGCCGCTATCCCGATCCCTACTATGTCGCGCGCCGTGCGGCAACACTCGTGGTGGGCGTGAGCTGCACGCCTGCCGATACATGTTTCTGCCATCTGTGGGATGGCGACGAGGCGCGTTTCGGCTACGATTTGTTCCTGCACGATATAGGCGGCAAGTATCTCGTGAGCATATCGAGCGTCGAGGCGGCGAACATCCTCGAAGCGGCCTGCAACCCGCGTGTGGCAACCGATGCCGACCGCATAGAGTTCCGCCATGCGACGCGTCGACGCCAAGATGCGTTCAACGGCGCTATTCCCGACATCCAGGACGTCGCCATGCTCATGGACGCATTCCACAGCGATCCGTTCTGGGAGGAGCTGGGAGGGCGCTGCCTTTCATGCACGGCGTGCTCGGCCGTGTGCCCCACGTGCTTCTGCTTCGACATCCGGGATGCGCTCGACCCCGACGGAGCGACGGGGAAGCGTGAGCGCGTATGGGATGCGTGCACTTCGCCCCAGTTCGCCGAAGTGGCGGGCGGGCACAACTTCCGCGCCGACGGGAGGGGTCGCGTGCGGCACCGCATGTACCACAAGCTCAACGGCTTCTTGGCGAATCATGACCGCATGCTGTGCGTGGGCTGCGGACGGTGCGTGAAGGCGTGCAAGGCCGACATCAACCCCATCAGGGTGCTCGAGTTTTTCGAGAGGAAGGGGGCTGACGATGCCCAGTAGCTGCGCCGCGTCCACCGTGCGGGTGAAGCCCTACGACGCGGCCCTTTCGTCGCAGACGGGTGAGCAGATGATGGCTGCGAACCCCTACCGACCCTGGCCGGCTCGCATCACGTCCATCACCGATCTCACGGCCACTGAGAAGCTTTTCGAATTCCGCCTCATCGACGAGCGGATTCGCGACGCGTTCCGTCACGAGCCCGGTCAGTTCGTCGAGTTGTCGATCTTCGGGGTGGGCGAGGCTCCCATCTCCATTTCCAGCTCGCCAACCAAGCGCGGGTTCGTCGAGCTCACCGTGCGCCGCGCCGGCGCGTTCACCGAGGTGCTGCACACGATGCAGTGCGGCGACATCGTGGGCCTGCGCGGTCCGTTCGGCCGAGGATTTCCCGTGGAGGAGATGAAGGGGCACGACATCCTGCTCGTGGCGGGCGGTCTCGGCATCGCGCCTCTGCGCTCGCTCATCAACAACATTCACGACGAGCGTTCCGAGTTCGGCAAGGTCACCATCATCTACGGGTCGAAGAACCCCTCCGAGGTGATGTTCCGCCAGCAGTTCGAGATGTGGCGCCACCGCAAGGACTTCGATCTGCACCTGACGGTCGATCATCCCGACGACACGTGGGATGGCGAGGTGGGAGTGGTGACGAAGCCTTTCGAGCATCTTGAGATCGATGCGTCGAACACGTTCGGGGCGCTGTGCGGCCCGCCGGTGATGTACCGGTTCGCCATCGACGAGATGCGCAAGAAGAACATCAGCTACGACCGTATCTACGTGAGCTTCGAGCGGCATATGAAGTGCGGCATGGGCAAGTGCGGCCACTGCCAGATCGGGCATCAGTACGTGTGCATCGATGGGCCCGTGTTCAACTACTGGGAAGCCAAGAACATCCAGGGGTCGATGTGATATGACGAATGAGAACGGACAGCGCCCCCTTCGACGCGGCGACGCGGCCGCGCCCCGTGTCGTGGTGGCGGGCTTGGCCAGCTGTTTTGGCTGCCAGCTGCAGATCACCAACGCCGAGGAGCACCTTGTGGACGTGCTCGGTCAAGTCGATCTGCGCTACTGGCAGCTGGCTTCGAGCGATCCCTTGCCCGAGGAGTTCGACGTGGCCGTCATCGAGGGCGCCGTCACCACCGAGGAGGCCGAGCAGCTCGTGCGAACGCTGCGCGAGCGCGCTCGCACGCTTGTCGCCATCGGCGCGTGCGCCACGACGGCGGGCATCCCCGGAATGGCGGCTGCGGGGTTTATCGAGCGTCCGCGCCAAGTGTACGAGCATGTGCCCTCTGCGTGCGGCGACATGATCGCGCCGCGCGCCGTGAGCGCCGTCGTGGACGTGGACTTCGAAGTGCGCTCGTGCCCTATCGACTCGCTCGATTTCGTGAGCGTGCTGCAACGGGCTCTCTACGGCTCGAACAAGGCGATCCCCACGCGCACGATGTGCGGCGATTGCAAGCGCAACGAGACGGAGTGCTTCTTCGGGAAGGGCTCTTTGTGCCTCGGCCTTGTGACGCGCGCCGGCTGCGGAGCGCGCTGCGTGAGCCTCGGCCGTCCTTGCAACGGGTGCCGCGGTCTCTCGCCGGACGCGAACTTGAGAAGCGCGCAGGAGGCTTGCGAGCGTTACGGCGTGCCCGCATCCGACCTCGATCGGGCGCTCGAGATGTTCAACCAGACGAACCCCGCCCTTCGGGGCAGCGAGTGAGGAAGCTCCCATGACGAAAACCGCCATACGCGTGGACCATATCGCCCGCGTCGAAGGCCACGGCAACGTGCGCGTGGTCATTGAGGACGGCGCTGTGAAGACCGTGGAGATGAACGTGGTGGAGCCGGCGCGCCTGTTCGAGAGCATGGTGCGCGGTCGCCGCTTCGACGAGGTTCCCTACATCGCCTCCCGCATTTGCGGCATCTGCTCTTCGAGCCACGTGGTCACCGACTTGCTGGCCATCGAGCGCGTCTTCGGCATCGAGCCGACCGACCGTACGCTCGCGCTGCGCGACCTGCTCGTGTACGGATCCTACCTCCAGAACCACGCCACGCACCTATTCGTGTTCGCCGCGCCGGACTTCCTCGGTATGCCAAGCGTGTTTCCGCTGGCCGAGACCGACCCTGCGCTGTTCGAGCAGGCGCTTGCCCTCAAGGCGCTCGGCAACGAGCTGTGCACGAAAGTGGGCGGTCGCAGCGTGCACCCCATCACCGCGGTCGTGGGAGGCTTCACGCACGAGATCTCGGCAGGGGAGTACCTAAAGCTGGCGGAGAAGATGGACGCGGCGCGCGAGTTCGCGACTCGGGCGGTCGATCTGTTCCGCAGCTTCTCGGCGCCTGATGTCGAGATGGCCGGCGACATGCTGGCTATGGTGGAGGAGGGAGCCTATCCGGTGGCGAGCTCGCGCAGCGCGCGCTTCCTCGATGCCGAAGCGGAGTTCGACGCAGACGAGGCGGCCGTGCGTATCGAGGAGTTTTCGGTGCCGCATTCGGCGGCGCTCTTCGCGCGCGTGCGCGAGACGGGCCGACCGTACTTCACCGGAGCGCTCGCCCGAGCGAACGCCTCGTGGCAGCATCTCGGTCAAAATGCCAAAGTGGCCGCCGCGAAGGCAGGGTTGCGCCCGCCCGAGCGCAACCCCTTCATGAACAACGTGGCCCAGGCGGTCGAGATCGTCGATGCGCTCGACCGCTGTGCGGCGCTGTGCCGTCGCCTTGCCGAGCCGGACTCCTTCGAGGGCGCGAGCTCTCCCGCACCCTTCGAGGTGCGTGCCGGTCGCGCCACGGGCTTCACCGAGGCTCCGCGCGGGGCGCTCTTCCACGATATCGCGCTCGATGCCGAGGGGCGCGTCGAGCATGCCTCTATCCTCACTCCCACGGCTCAGAATTGCGCGAGCCTCGAAACCGATATGCGCGCTTTGGCCGAAAAGCTGGTTTCCGACGGCGCTGAGCGCGACGACATCCAGCTCGAGATAGAGAAGCTCGTGCGCGCCTACGATCCCTGTCTCTCTTGCAGCGTGCATTAACCTCTCGCTGCGAGCTTGCAACAAGGGGATAGGAGGATCGATAGCGCATAGAAGCGCTCATCGGCGCGGTGCCAGAGTCGCGTGCATGATGATGTCGCGTGCGATGCGAGCCAGCCTCGGTCTGGGAAACCGCACTCCGGCAAGTTTCAGCTGGGCGCTTGTTTTTCGATCTCGCTTGGGCGGATTCCTTTCACGTCGAGACCGGCCAAGCGCTTGTGGCCATGGTGCGGATTGCAGGGTTCGACGACGGGTTTTTCGCGGTGAGGAGGCCGAGCGCCGTCGAGGCGTCGTAGGCGGCCTCGAATCGCTGCCGGCGTGCTGTCCGTAGCCGCTTCGGCGGTTTTCAAGGAAGGCCGCTCCCAGGTCGGGGGCCGGGATTCATTGAGCGCGGCGCCATGGCGGGCGCCATTTCGCCTCGATGGGGGAGGCTGCATAAGCGGTCCGAATGAGGGGCCCATGTGGTCTTGCATGTCGTAGGGGCGCATGGCTCGCGAGGCGGCGGGACGAGGCGAGCTCATTGGCAAGTGCGCGTGGCGGCCTTTGCCGGCATGTGGGTGCGTCTGTCCATGAGGCGCCGCGCGAGCAGATCGACGCAGGGTTTCCCGCAGGCTCGAGGAGCCTTTCGAAGGATCATCGTCGGTCGAGATCGACTTCGAGCGCATAGCTGCGGTCGGTTTCGCCCGTCGTGGCGCCTCGTGCTCCGCTTCCGGATCCCTGCGGCTCGCAAGCGCCGCGGCCGCCTCCGCCATCCAGGCGGGATCGATGACGCGCATGGCGCCACCGTGCGGCGCGATAGGCCCGCTTCTCACAGCTTTGGTGCGAAGGAGCCCGTCCTCTCGTCGCAGTCTCCGCTTGTCGGGCAGGGTGTGTCCCTCGTGGATTTTCAACGCCGTGGCAACGCCTGTGCTAGAATGCGATTTTACTTGGAACACGAGAATTCAAGGGGTTTGCCTCTATGTCCTTCTTAGACGCGTTCTCCGGGCTGACCGGCCAAATGTCTACGGACATGGCCATCGACCTCGGGACTGCAAATACACTGGTCGCCATTCCGGGCGAGGGCATCGTTGTGAACGAGCCGTCCGTCGTGGCCATCGAGAAGAGCACGCATCGCGTACTCGCGGTGGGCCACGAGGCGAAGAACATGATCAACCACACGCCGGAGGCGTTCTCGGCCGAGCACCCGCTGCATGACGGCGTGGTGGCCGATTACGATGTGACCGAGGCCATGATCTCGGCGTTCATCAATAAGGCCGCGCCGCGCAAGTATCCGTGGCAGGCGAAGCCCCGCATCGTCATCTGCATCCCGTGCGGCGCCACCTCGGTGGAGAAGCGCGCGGTGTTCGAGGCCGCCATCCAGGCCGGAGCGCGCCAGGCCTACCTCATCGAGGAGCCGATGGCCGCGGCGATGGGCGCCGACTTGCCCGTCACCGAGCCCACAGGGTCAATGGTGGTGGATATCGGCGGCGGCACCACGGAGGTGGCCGTCATCTCGCTCGGCGGCATCGTCACCTCCTCGTCGCTTCGCCTAGCCGGAAACCGTATGGACGAGGCCATCGCCATGCACCTGCGCGACCTTTTGGGCATCAAGATCGGCGAGCGCACGGCCGAGATCATCAAGATCAAGATCGGCTCCATCCTGCCGTTCGAGGACGGCCGCGAGCGCGACATGATCATCTCGGGCCAAGACGTCATCACCGAGCAGCCGAAGGAAGTGACCATCCAGTCCGAGGACGTGCGCGCCGCGCTCGTGCAGCCGTGCGAGGAGATGGTCGTGCACATCAAGGAAACGTTCAAGAAGACCAACCCCGACCTCGCCTCCGACATCATACAGAACGGCATCCTGCTCACGGGCGGCGGCGGCCTTCTGTCCGGACTGGACCGCTACCTCACCGACAAGCTGGAGATTCCCGTGTGGGTGAGCGAGACGGCGCTCACGAACGTGGTCATGGGCTGCCTCAAGGTGCTCGAGACGCCCACGGCCCTCAAGCAGACGCTCATGCGCTCGAAGTAAAGGCGGACACCTCCCCTTATGGCGCTTAACTTCCAACAGAGGGGCTCGGCGCTTGTCCGCCGGGTCCTGTTCGGTGTTCTCCTCGTTGCGTCGCTCGCGATGACGGCGGTGTACGCGCGCGAAGGGGACGACGGCGCGCTCCATCGCGCTCAGGCCGCCGTCTCGGGTGCCGCCGCGCCGTTGAAGCTCGTCGGCGCGACGGCGAGCTCGGGCGCGCAGTCGGCCGGCGAGGCGCTCGGCGACCTTGCAGCTGACGCGGACACGCTGTCGGAGCTGCGCGCCTACAACGAGCAGCTTGTCGAGCAGTACGCGCAGATGGAGGAGTACCGGCAAGAGAACGAGCGCCTGCGCCAGCTTGTCGACCTCAAGGACACCTATGGGATCGAAGGCGTTGGTGCGCGCGTGATCGGCAACCCTGCGGGAGCGTGGGACCAGACCGTGACCATCGACAAAGGCTCGGATGATGGCGTGGATGCCGGTCTCACCGTCATGGGGACGTCCGGCGTGATCGGTCAGGTGGTCGCTGCCGACGCGCGCACCGCGACCGTCCGCTTGCTCACCGATCCGAAGAGCGGCGCTGCCGCGCTCGTACAGTCGAGCCGTGCGCAGGGCGTTGTGCGCGGCTCGCTCGAAGGGCTGCTCTATCTGGAGGATCTTGAGGCCGATGCGGAGGTTGCGGAGGGCGACCTCGTTGTCACCTCGGGTCTCGGCGGCAGCTACACGCGCGGCCTCGTCATCGGTACGGTGGTCAAAGTGGACGCGAAGCAGGGCGAGTCCTCCCGACGCGCAGTCGTCTCGCCCAACGAGAGCGCTTCGGCTCTCGAAGAGGTGCTCGTGGTGTTCAGCGCCCTCGAGGCCGACGGGGACGACGGTGAAAATGCGAACGGCGCGGAAGGGGGCGATGCTGAGTGAGCCTAACCCGCGAGAACATCGTCGTCGCCGTGGGCGCGGTCGTTGCCATCGTCTTGCAGGTGGTCGTGTCGCCGAACGTGGCCATCTTCTCGGCCCAGCCCAACTTCCTCCTCGCGTACGTGTTGGCGGTGGCCATTGCGAACCCGCTCGGTGCGGGCCCCGTGCTGCCCTTCGTCCTCGGGCTGCTTGCCGATCTGCTCGGGACGGGGCCTGTGGGGGGCATGGCGCTTTTGTTCGTGCTCGTGTCGTTCGTCGCGTCGCGTGCGTTCGCCGTGCTCGACAACGATACGCTGTTCATGCCGCTCGCCATACTCGTTGCGGCCTCGTTTGCCGTGGAGACGCTCTACGGCGCTCTGCTCATCGCGCTTGGCTTGCCGGTCGGTCCGGTGGACGCGTTTTTCTACCGCGCTCTGCCGTGCGCGCTCTATGATTGCGTCGCGGGACTGGTGCTCTATCCGCTTGTCGCGCGTCTCGTGGCGGACGGAACCCAGGATCGCAGGCCGCGCGCGCCCCGGTTGCGCTAGGAGCTGGCTATGCTCGTCGCAATCCTCGCAGCCATCGTCACGCTCGTCGCCGTCGTTGCCGTTGCGGTCGCCGTGCTCGTCGCGCGCGACCGCGCGAGGACGTCCAACGTGAGCGTCAAGAAGGACGTGCGCTCCATCAGCTCAGTGGGCGTGTCCTCATCGCTCGGCGAGTCGACCGGAGGGGCGGCTCCGCGGGCCGCAGGCCGCTCCGGCGCGCCCGCACGATCCACGGTGAACCCCGCCGACGGATTGAAGTCGCGCTTCGTTGCGATGGGGGTGTTCGCCGCAGCCGTCTTCGGCACGCTTTCCGCCAAGCTTTGGGTGATGCAGATCCTCGAGTCGGAGGAGTTCGGCAGCGCATCGGAGGCGAACAGGTACGCGACGGTGCGCAAACCCGCACCGCGCGGCCTCATCTGCGATGCCGATGGTCTTCCGCTCGTGAAGAACCGCGCATCGCTCACCGTTCTGGCCGATCCCGACGTGGCCGACGACCGCGATGTCGTGCTGCGGCTTTCGGCGCTGCTCGGCGTGCCCTACCATGTGGTGCGCCAGCGCATCCAGGACGCCTCGTCCGGCGCGCAGAGCCAGCGCGTGGTGGCGAGCGACGCGCGCCTGCGCGACGCGGCCTTCATCGCCGAGCATTCCGATGCGTTTCCCGGCGTCGAAGTCGAAGAGCGCAGCGTGCGAGACTATCCGTACGGCGCGCTCGCTGCGCATGTGCTAGGCTACACCGGCACCGTTACCGAAGGGGACCTCGCCTCGGTGGGCGAGGGCCGCGAGATCGAGCTCGACGACGTGGTGGGTCGCGCCGGCGTCGAGCAGTACTACGACGACCTCTTGGCGGGCGACCATGGCGAGCGCAAGGTGGTGGCCGACGCCGATGGGAACATCGTGGAGGTGGTGAGCGAGGTGCAGCCTTCGAAAGGCTCCGATGTGCGCCTTTCGCTCAAAGGCCCCGTGCAGTACGTGTGCGACCGCGCGCTCGCCGCGCTCATCGCGCCCGAGGACGGCACCATCGGCACCGGCACCGGCGTGGCGGGCGCGGTGGTGGTGATGGACCTTTCCGACGGGGGGATCGTCGCCATGGCGAGCTACCCCACGTTCGACCCTGCGGTGTTCGAAGGCGTTGTCTCGCAGGAGACATGGGATCTCTACCAGTCTGCGGAAACGTGGAACCCCCTCATGAACCGCGTGATCGGCGGACAGTACCCCGCGGCGTCCACCTACAAGACGTTCACGGGCCTCGCCGCGCTCGAGAGCGGATTTGCATCCGCCTCGAGCTCGTGGAACTGCACCGGATCGTGGGACGGATGGGGTTCCGGCGAGGAGAAGCTATGCTGGGACCACGGCGGCCACGGCACGCTCGATCTGCGCGGCGGCATCGTGCAGTCGTGCGACACGGTGTTCTACGACATCGGCAAGCAGTTCTGGGACAACCGCGAGCGCGCGGGCCAGAACGCTTTGCAGGACTTCCTTGCGAAGTACCCGCTCGAGAGCCCGACGGGCATCGACCTTGCCGGCGAGGCGGTCGGGCGCATCCCGACGCCCGAGTGGAAGGCCGAGAACTACCGGGACTATCCCGAGTCGGCGGCCTGGGTGGGCGGCGACACGGTGAATATGTGCATCGGGCAAGGCTACGTCTTGGTCACCCCAATCGAGCTGGCCGTGTCCTACGGGGCCGTGGCCACGGGCAAAGTGCTCAAGCCGCATGTGCTGAAGGACGTGCGCAACGCCGAGGGCGAGGCGGTGCGCACCTTCGAGCCGGAGGTGGTGGACGAGCCTGATGTGAGTCCCGAGCATCTGGCGTACGTGCGCGAGGCGTTGAACGGCGTCGCCACGGACAACGCCGACGTCTCCGGCACGCTCGAGAGGTTCGGGATCGATCCGGCCGTCGTGGCGTGCAAGACGGGCACCGCCGAGTACACCGACGACGGAGACACGGGCTGGTTCGCATGCTACGCTCCGGTGAGCGATCCCAAATACGTGGTGGCTTGCGTGGTCGAGCACGGCGGCGGCGGATCGGCCGCGGCGGCTCCGCTCGGTGCCGAGGTGCTCGCTGCCGTGCTGTCCTACGATGCGGGGACGCTTGACGAGATGGGCAAGATCGCCGGCTCGACCGGTCGCGCGCTGCCCGACGCGTCCAAACGGGCTATGACCGGGCGCACCGATTAACCGCGAGGGTCGGACGAAGGGAAGGAGGACCGCCTATGCCGCAACTGCCGCAGATCGACTCGCTCAAGACGCCCGACCGCGCCGTGGCGCAGGCCACGCGCGCGCGGCGCTTCCCCTGGCTGAACCTTCCGTTCGTCGTCGTGATCGCGCTCATCGTGTGCTACGGCCTCGTGATCGTGATGTCTGCGGTTGCGAACGACCCCGACTACTCGTTCTCCCGCCAGCTAGCGGGCGTGGCCGCGGGCATCGTGGCCATGATCGTCGCATGGCGCTTCGACTACCGGCGCCTGTCGGACTTCACGACGCTGTTCCTCATCGTGAACGTGGTGCTCATCCTCTCGCCGCACATACCGGGCCTTGGCGTGGAGGCGAAAGGGGCCCAGTCGTGGATCAAGCTCGGCATGCAGATACAGCCGGGCGAGTTCGCCAAGGTCACGGTCATTCTTCTTGATGCGAGCGTCATGGCTCGCTACGGCGGACGGCTCGACGATGCGCGCGAGTACGCGAAGGCCCTCGGCATCATGCTCGTGCCGTTTTTCTGCATCATGACCCAGCCCGACCTCGGCACGGGCCTCGTGTACCTCGCCATCGCGGCGACGGCCTTAGTCGTCGGAGGGGCTCGTCCGAAATTTTTGCTGGTGACGCTCCTTGTCGGCTTGCTGGCTGTGGCGGCGGTCTTCGCTCTCGATGAGGTGCTGGCCACGCGAAACCCCGACGGGACCGTGGAGTACAAGCTGCTCAAGAACTACCAGCGCTCGCGCCTCACCGTATTCCTCGATCCTGACGCCGACATCACGGGCGACGGCTACAACCTGCGCCAGGCGCAGATCGCCATCGGATCGGGGGGGTTGTTCGGCAAAGGGCTGTTCCAAGGAACGCAGCATTCCCTCGGTCTCCTGCCTGAGGCGCCGACCGACTTCATCTTCTGCGTGCTTGCCGAGGAACTGGGGTTTTTCGGTGTAATGGTGCTGATGGCGTTGTACGCCGCCCTTGTTTTGATATGCTTTCGCATCGCCAGCGCGTCAAGCGACCTGTTCGGCGCGCTTGTCGTCATGTGCGGCGTCGGCATGTGGCTATTCCAGATACTCGAGAACATCGGCATGGATCTCGGACTCATGCCGATCACGGGCATCCCCCTGCCGTTCATGACCTACGGCTCGTCGGGCATGGTGCTCAATTTCATCGTACTCGGCTTTATCGGCTCAGTGTGGGCCCGCAATGCCCAGAAACAGCATTAGGAAGAAGGGCGGTTATGCAGCTACCCGTTGACATCAAAGCAGTTGTCGAAGAGGCTGCCAGCATCGACGAGGCACGGCGGACTCCGCTGTCGGTGAGCGTGTACGTGGACGATACCGCGCCCGGCGACGTGCAGGCTCACGTGCGTCAGGCGTTCGCCAGCGCGTCCCCTCACGCTCGCGTGTCGCTCATGTATCTGGAAGGCCGACCGTTCGCGCCCTATGCGGGCGACGACATGGCCGTGATCGTGGCGGGCCTCGACGAGCGGGTGGGGGAGTGCGCGAAACGGCTGCGCGAGGCGGGCGTGCCCGTAATGGTGGCGACCACGCTGCCCGAGCTTGTGTCCGACATCGCCCAGGCGTCCGGACACGCCATCCCCTGCGGGGATCTCGTCGCGCCGAAAGCGCCACGCGATCTTCCCGCCGTGGCAGCCGACGATGGGGATCTCGGCGCCGAGCCCTATGCGCTCGACGCCTTCGCGGCCGCATCCCTCTCCGAGCGCATGGGGGATTGGGTGATAGACGCATGCGCGGACAAGCGTCTCGCGTTCGCGCTCGCGTTTCCGTTCGTTCGCAAGCCGCTCGCGCTCGAAGCCGTGAACGCCACGGCTCTGCAAAACGCAGGCGTGGGGCTGCTCGTCATCATTCCCGGGGCCGATCTGCCCGTCATGACGCTCAATCAGGCGAAAATGCTGCTGCAGATAGCGGCTGCCTATGGCGAGGAGCTTGGCCTTGCGCGTGTGAAGGAGCTTGCGGCGCTTGTGGGAGGCGCTTTTGCATGTAGAGCCGTCGCACGCCAGCTCGTGGCATTTGTCCCTGCCCTCGGCTGGGCCGTAAAGGCCGCCATCGGGTACACGGGGACTCAGGCCATGGGACGCGCGGCCATCGAGTACTATGAGGGCGGGGTGACGGCTGGTCGCCTCGTCGACGCGGTGGCGAGGGCGCGCGATCGGGCGGTGCAGGCGGCCGCTTCCCGAGTGACGGCCAAAGCGCAGGATGCGGGCGCAGCTGCGGCTGTGCATGCGCGTGACTGCGCGGTGCGGGTCGCGGGAGGCATGCGCCGGGCGGCTGCGTCGCGCCTCGTAAGAGGGCGTCGCTAGCCGTCGCGTCGCCTCGTTTTCGCTTCGAGAAAGGGGAAGCCTTCCGATGACCGATCTCTGGCCGCGCCTCGAGCCTCTGCTGTCCGAAGCGGAGCGTCCTGCGCGTTACCTCAACCACGAGTGCGGTTGCGTGCGCAAGCCCGATGCGTCCTTCCGCTTCTGCATGGTGTATCCCGACACCTACGAGCTGGGGCAGGCGAACCAGGCGCTGCGCATCCTCGTGAACGCGGTGAACGCCCAAGACGGCATGGCAGCTGAGCGCGCGTTTTTGCCCGCTCCTGCCTTCTGCGACACGCTGCGCGCAGAAGGCATCCCGCTGTTCTCCATCGAAAGCTGCGCGCCTGTGCGCGAGTTCGATGCGGTGGGGATCACGCTGCCGCATGAGCTGGCGGCCACGAACGTGCTCGAGACGCTCGATCTGGCGGGCATCCCGCTGCATGCGGATGCGCGTGCCGAGAACGATCCTCTCGTTCTGGGCGGAGGCCCGTGCGCGTTCAATCCCGAGCCGTACGCCCCTTTCTTCGACGCGCTGTCCATCGGAGAGGGGGAGGAGGCCGTACCGGAAGGCCTCGCGCTCATCAGGCGGATGCGTGCCGAAGGGGCTTGCCGCGCCGACGTCTTGCTGGCGCTTTCGCGCGAGAAGGGCTGGTACGTGCCCGGGCTCTACCGCTGGCTCTCCGAGGACGAGGCTCAGCGTGCGGGAACATGGGCGGTGCCGGCCGAGGAGGGCGTTCCTGCGTGCATCGAGAAGCGCCTGTTCGAAGGATTCTCGCGAAGCAGCGGATGGGAACCGTGCATCGTGCCGTTCACCGAGGTGGTGCACGATAGGCTGAACGTGGAGGTGTTGCGCGGGTGCGCGCGGGGCTGCCGCTTCTGCCAAGCGGGCATGATGTACCGTCCCGTGCGCGAGCGCTCGGCCGACAACGTGGTGGAATCCGTGTTGCGCGGCCTCGCCGAGACGGGCTACGACGAGGTGAGTCTCACCTCGCTCTCGTCGACCGACCATTCGCAGATCGCCGAGATACTTGCGCGCCTGAACCGCGCCTGCGAGGGCAAGGGCATTCGCATCTCGGTGCCCTCGCAGCGCCTCGACGCGTTCGGGGTGGAAATGGCTGGCCTTGTGGCCGGACAGAAGAAGGGAGGCCTCACGTTCGCCCCCGAGGCCGGTACGCAACGGCTGCGCGACGTCATCAACAAAAACGTCACCGAGGACGACCTGTTCGGCGCCATCGACGCAGCGTTTGCCGCCGGGTGGCGTCGCTGCAAACTGTATTTCATGATAGGGCTTCCCACCGAGACAGATGACGATGTCAAGGGCATCGCGAGCCTCGCGCAGCGCGCCTACGATCGCGCGAAGGCCGCCGTGGCGCCCGAGCAGCGCGGCAGCGTGCGTGTGAGCGTGTCGTGCGCGCTGTTCGTGCCGAAGGCGCAGACGCCGTTTCAATGGGACGGGCAGATCCCACCCGAAGAGGCCCTTCGTCGTGTGAACCTGCTGCGTCGCTCGGTGAAGTACAAGGCGGTGGACGTGCATTGGCACGATCCTGCCACAAGCTTCGTGGAGGCCGTGATGAGCCGCGCGGGGCGCGAGGCGGCCGCGTGGGTGGAGGCCGCATGGCGTCGCGGTGCGCGCTTTGACGCATGGACGGAGTGCTTCGACGAGGAGGCGTGGCGGCAGGCGGCCGCCGAGACGGGCATCGATCCGGAGGCCATCGCGCAGACGGCCTATCCGGTTGAGCGCGTGATGCCGTGGGCGCACATTTCCACTGGCGTGTCGACGCGCTGGCTCGCGCGCGAGCGGAAGCTGGCGGGGGAAGGGAGCACCACGCCGGACTGCACGTTCGAGCGCTGCTCCGCGTGCGGTGCGTGCCCTGCGCTCGGCGTCGACAACGAGCTTGCGCGGCCCCGGGTGGCCGCTGGTCCGAACGCGAAAGGGAATGCCGATCAGGTCGCACCCGGCACGGACGCGGACCTTTTCCGCTATCCCGGCTGCGGCGGCGAGGCTGTGGAGCCGGAGGGATCCGCGAGGCGCGAAGACTTTGGAAAGGAGGTCTCGCATGCCTGATCCGAGCCTGTTCCGCCTGCGTGCGACGTTCTGCAAGCAGGGACGCCTCGCGTTGTTGTCCCATCTCGAAGTGGCTCGCGCTCTCGAGCGCGCCGTGCGCCGCGCAGGGCTGCCGTT
The DNA here is from genome assembly GCF_002159915.1 of Gordonibacter sp. An230. Lineage (GTDB taxonomy): Bacteria > Actinomycetota > Coriobacteriia > Coriobacteriales > Eggerthellaceae > Rubneribacter. The sequence continues at coordinate 55,175 of NZ_NFJP01000007.1, read as the reverse complement.
TGCGGTGAGCCGGGGCTTCTCTCCTCATATGAAAATATCCTTCGGATCGGCGCTTCCCGTGGGTGTCGGGGGAACCGGCGAGCTCTTCGATTTGCAGATGACGCGCTACGTCCCTCCCGAAACGGTTCTCGAAGCGCTTCAAAAAGCGAGCGTGCCCGACCTCATGGTGAAGTCGTGCGCCTACATAGAACCGCATGCGCCCGCGGCGTCGGCGGCCTATCCTCTGAGCACGTACCGCGCTCTTCTTTCGCGCGCCGTCCGCGCGCTGTCCGTGCCAGAGACCGTGACGGTGGTGCGCAAGAGAAAGGAGAAGGAGCTTTCCGTCGCGGAGTTCCTTGTCGGCGAGCCTGAGCTCTCCGGAGCGGTGCTCACGTTCTCGCTCGAGTCGAAGCCCACGGGAAGCCTGCGCCCGGACGTGCTTCTGCGCGCCTGCCTTGACGAGGCGGACGATCTGCCGTTGCTCTTGTTCGTGGAGAACGCATCTCCTTCGTCCGTCGAAGGCGATGCTCCGACGGCGCCGTTGCGTGCGCTTTCCGTGACGCGCATCTCCCAGGCTTCGCGCGCAGAGTGATTTCGGTGCAGGGGAGGGGGGCGGAAGGTCGTCGGACGATCCCTCATAGCCGAAGACGCGCGGTGCCGCTCTAAAGCCGATTCGGGCGGCATAACGCTTCGTCCGCGGTCGTCTGATCAACGAAAAAGCCCGCCATACGGCGGGCTAGGCTTTTCGATGGCGGGATGTACGAGACTCGAACTCGCGACCTCCGACGTGACAGGCCGGCGCTCTAACCAACTGAGCTAACACCCCATGCTTCAGCAGCGCGGATTATTCTACCGGGTGTCGCGCGAGCGCGCAATACTTATTTTGAAGAAAAACGATGAATGCTGTGCGCTCCTTCCGATCTTCGCGTTGCGCCGCGAGCCGCTGCTGCGCAAAGCCTCGAGTTGGAGCATGGAGCGCGGCTGCGATCATCCGCCTCCCATGGTCGTGGATGCGGAAAGCTCGGATGCTTTTTGACGAAAACCGCCTGACAGGGCGCGAGGCATTCCGGTATCTCCCTATCTGCGACCATTATGCCGACCCAAGCGTGGTTTCTAGAGGCGATGCGGATTGCGAGAAAGACATCGAGAGGGGTTTCCATCTTGCTTCCGTTTTCGAGGGCGAATGCGCCTTCCGAGCTTATGACGCAGGAATGCGGCGCTTCGACCCCCCCCCTTTTTTTTACGACGCGATGACTGGCCTTTCTCGACTCATGGTTTTTTGCGAGCCTTCGATTGGCGCTTGAGAAAGTTCTGTGATTAATAAAACATTTTATAAACTAAATTATAAGTTCTGTTATTGTTGGATTTTGGAGGAATCGTCCTTGCGCGAGCGCTTCTCGTCCGTGTCGACGCCCTCCGCGGCTCCGACCGTTGCGGGTTGTGCAACGCTCGTCAGGGCGAAAGCCGACGAGCTTGTCGCAATCGAACGCGAATGGCGTGGACGACGCAGACGATCACGTGGGAGCAAGGGCAAGGCGAGAAGTGCGGACGGATGCGGGACGCGCCGGTCGCAAGTGGAAAAGGAGAGAGGTATGGAGGATTCGTTCGCAGAACTCAAACACGAGCTGTACGACCTCATGCAGCGCATGAGGGGCTCTCGCGTCGCGCTTCCGATTCCCGAGGGGGTGACGCCCCTCGAGGCTCGAACGGCGCTTGCCGTGGCCGAAGCGCACCGCGCAGGCGAAACGCGTCCCGGCCGTATCGCTGAGCTCTCTCACATCGCGCCAAGCGCTCTGTCCCAGACGTTCAGGTCGCTTGAAGGGAAAGGGTTCATCGAGCGACACCGGGCGGCCGGAGACTGGCGAGGCGTCGCCGTCGCCCTCACGCCCGAAGGCGAGCGGCTTGCCGCCGAGGTGAGGAGGCTGTACAGCGAGCACATGGGCGAGGTCATGGCTTATGTTGGCGAGGAAGATGTGCGTTGCCTTGTGCGCATACTTCGCAAGGTGGCCGATTTCCACGATGGGAAGGAGGGGGACGGCGCGTGCGCATAATACGCTACCTCAAAGACTGCAAGCTGGCAGTGGCGCTCGTCGTGTGCCTGCTCGTGGTGCAGGCGGCAACCGATTTGGCGCTTCCTAACTATACGTCGAAGATCGTTGACGTGGGCATTCAGCAATCGGGCGTCGAGCATGCCGCCGTCGACGAGATGTCGACCCGCACCCACGATCTTGTCGCCATGATGCTGCCCGAGGCCGATGAGCGAACTTTTCGGGACGCCTACGATGAAACCCCCGAGGGCACCTACCGTCTCAACGATCAGGGTCGAAAAGAGGTTGATGCTCTCGATGCGATGATGGCGCTGCCGCTAGTAGCCGTCCATTTTTCCCAACAGGTGCCCGATATCGATCTCGATCAGGCATTGCAGGCCTATCAGGCCGGAGCGGTCTCGAAGGGCCAGATTGTCGACATGCTCGCGGAGGCGAGGGATAAGCTGGGCGCCGGAGGCGGCTCCATCGTGGAGCAGCAAGCGATCTCCGCAGCCCGCGCGGAGTACGAGCAGCTCGGCTACAACATGTCGGATATGCAGATGTCCTACCTCTTCCACGTTGGTTTGACCATGCTCGGCCTCGCGGCGCTCGGCATGGCCGTTTCGGTGCTCGTGGGCCTCATCGCCGCGCGCACGGCCGCGAAAGTAGGTGCTGGACTGCGCGCCAAGCTATTCAGGCGGGTGGTGTCGTTCTCCGATGCCGAAGTGCAGGGGTTTTCCGCAGCCTCCCTCATCACGCGCGGCACCAACGACGTCCAGCTCATCCAGATGGTCGTGGTCATGCTGTTGCGCATGGTGCTCTACGCGCCCATACTTGCCATCGGCGGCATCATCATGGTGTCGCGCACCAACTTGTCCATGAGCTGGGTTATCGCGCTGGCCGTTGCGGTGCTCGGCGTGATCATCGCCGTGCTCATGAAGGTCGCCATGCCCAAGTTCAAGATCGTGCAGAAACTCATCGATCGGGTGAACCTCGTGTCGCGCGAGATGCTGAACGGCCTGCCCGTCATCAGGGCGTTCGACCGGCAATCTCGCGAGGAGGCTCGTTTCGACGAGGCGAACGCAAGCCTTATGAGGACGCAGCTGTTCACGAACCGCGTCATGACGTTCATGATGCCACTCATGATGCTCGTTATGAACGGCGTGTCGGTCCTCATCGTGTGGGTGGGCGGTCGCTACATCGATTCGGGGGCCATCCAGACCGGAGACCTCATCGCGTTCATCACCTACTCTATGGTCATCATCATGGGCTTTCTCGTGATCGGCATGATCTCCATCATGCTGCCGCGCGCCGATGTGGCCGCGCAGCGTGTGAACGAGGTCTTGGCGGCGAGGCCTTCGATCTGCGATCCCGATCCCACCCGAGCGCGTGACGCCGAGCTTGCCGCATGCACGGGTGGAGCGGCAATCGCCTTTCACGACGTGAGCTTCAGGTACGCGGGCTCCAAGGAATGCGTGCTCGAGCACGTCGACTTCACAGCTGAGCCAGGAAAGACCACGGCCATCATCGGCTCAACCGGCTCGGGAAAGTCAACGGTGGTGAAGCTCATCGAGCGGTTCTACGATGTGACGTGCGGTTCGATCACCATCGACGGCGTGGACGTGCGCGAGGTGACGCAGGGCGCGCTGCGCGGACAGCTGGGCTACGTGCCGCAGAAGTCGTTCCTATTCAGCGGGACCATCGAGTCGAACGTGGCGTACGCGGACGAGGGCATGCCGCGGGAACGCGTCGAGGAAGCCGTCGACATCGCGCAGGCCTCCGAGCTCGTAGCTTCGAAGGAGGAGGGGCTCGCCTCTCCGGTGTCGCAGGGCGGCACGAACGTCTCGGGCGGCCAACGCCAGCGTCTTGCCATCGCGCGCGCACTGGCGACGGATGCGCGCGCGTACCTGTTCGACGACAGCTTCTCGGCGCTCGATTACAAGACCGACGCTGCCTTGCGCCGCGAACTCCATGCGCGCCTCTCCGACAAGACCGTTGTCATCGTGGCGCAGCGCATTTCGACCGTGCTGCACGCCGACAAGATCGTCGTGCTTGACGAGGGACGCGTCGTCGGCCAGGGAACGCATGGGGAGCTTATGGAAACGTGCGAGGAATATCGGGAGATCGCGATGTCCCAGCTGTCCGAGGCTGAGCTGAACGGGGGTGATGCGGCATGAGCGCTCAGGAGAACGAGGTGGCCGCGCGCCGCCCACCGCGCCGCGGCCCCATGGGTGGCCACGGACCCGGGCATGGCATGATGCCTGGCGAGAAGGCCAAGGACTTCAAGGGCACGCTCAAGAAGATGATCGCCTTCATGGGCCGTTTCAAGACGTCGGTCGCGGTGGTGCTCGCGTTCGCCGTCGGCTCAACGGTGTTTTTGATCGTGGGGCCGAAAGTGCTGTCCACGGCGACGACGGAGCTGTTCAACGGAATCGTGGCGAAGATCGGAGGGACGGGCGGCATCGACTTCGACTCGATCGCGCGGATTCTCCTGTTCGCACTCGGGCTGTACCTGCTGTCGGCGGCCTGCTCGTTCGTGCAGGGTTGGGTGATGTCCTCGGTGTCGCAGCGCACATGCTACGAGCTGAGAAAGAGCATCGCCGAGAAGATAGACCGCATGCCCATGGGCTACTTCGAGCGTGCGAGCACAGGGGACGTGCTCTCCCGCATCACTAACGATGTGGACACGCTCGGGCAGAGCCTCAACCAAGGCGTGACGCAGCTTGTTACGTCCACGGTTACCATCGTTGGCGTGCTCGCCATGATGCTGTCCATCAACCCTCTCATGACCCTTGTGACCGTGGTCATCCTGCCGATCTCCTTTGCGCTCATCGCGGTGGTGGTGAAACGCTCGCAGAAGTTCTTTTTGGCGCAGCAAAACACGCTCGGCGAGATCAACGGCCTTGTGGAGGAAACGTTCTCGGGTCATGCCGTCGTGCGCGCGTTCAACCGGGAAGACGATACGGTCGAGCGCTTCGGAGAAACGAACGCGCGTCTCTATGAATCGGCGTGGAAGTCGCAGTTCGTGTCCGGCCTCATGCAGCCCATCATGAACTTTGTGGGCAACCTAGGATATGTTGCCGTGGCTGTCACGGGCAGCTTTTTGGCCGTGCAAGGGACCATCACGGTTGGAGACATCCAGGCGTTCATCCAGTACGTGAAGAACTTCACGCAGCCCATCACGCAGCTCACGCAGGTGTCGAACGTGTTGCAGCAGATGGCCGCCGCCGCCGAGCGCATCTTCGAGTTTTTGGACGAGCCCGAGGAGGAGCCGGACCACGCGACGATCACGTCGTCGCAGGTGGAGTGCGAGGTGGCGTTCGACCATGTGCACTTCGGCTACGATCCGGCCAAGCCCGTCATCAAAGATTTCTCCGCGCGCGTGACCGAGGGCCAGACCGTGGCGCTCGTGGGCCCCACCGGTGCCGGCAAGACCACGATGGTGAAGCTGCTCATGCGGTTCTACGACGTGCAGTCGGGCTCGATCAAGATAGGCGGCCACGACATCCGCGACTTCGCGCGCGACGACCTGCGCTCGATGTTCGGCATGGTGCTGCAGGACACGTGGCTCTTCCACGGCACCATCCGCGACAACATCCGCTACGGCAAGCTGGACGCCACCGACGAGGAGGTGGAGGAGGCGGCGAAGGCGGCCTATGCGCACCACTTCATCCAGACGCTTCCGCAAGGCTTCGATACCGAGATCAACGAGGACGCGAGCAACATCAGCCAAGGTCAACGCCAGCTGCTCACCATCGCGCGCGCCATCTTGGCCGACCGCCGCATGCTCATCCTCGACGAGGCCACGAGCTCGGTGGACACGCGCACCGAGGAGCGTATCCAGAAGGCCATGGACAACCTCATGGCCGGGCGCACCTCGTTCGTCATCGCGCACCGCCTGTCCACCATCAGAAATGCGGACCTCATCCTCGTCATCCGCGACGGCGACATCGTGGAGCAGGGCACGCACGAGGAACTGCTCGCGCTTGGCGGTTTCTATGCGGAGCTGTATAATTCACAGTTCGCAGAGACGATGGACGGGACGGAAGGCTAGCGTCGTTCAGGCGCCGCCTTTCCGTTCGAACAGGATGGGGTGGCGGCGCATGTCCCAGACGGGGACCGGATTGACGAGCGAGCGCGAAGAGGCCGCGCCGGGCGAGCCGGCGCGGCTCGCCGTGTTCGACTTCGATGGAACGAGCATCGACGGTAACTCGCCGGTTCTGCTCGTGTCCTACCTCATGAGCAAGAAGATGCTCAAAAAGCGCGTTCTCGCGCGCATCCTCTTGTGGGCGGCGGCCTACAAGTTCCGCCTTCCGCAGAACGAGAGCTGGGTGCGCGGCCTTGTGTTCACCGCGTTTGAGGGCAAGCCTGCCTGCGAAGTGGATGCGTTCCTGGCGAGGTTCTACGATGAGCGCGTAGCGCCGCTGTTTCGGCCTGAAGCCGATGCGGCCATGCGAGCGCACGCTGCGGCCGGCGACGTTGTCGTGGTGATATCGGCCACGTTCGAGCCTATCATCTTGCGTGCGCGGGAGCATCATCCTTTCGAGAACCAGATATCAACGCGTATGCGGGTGGCTCCCGACGGCACCTACACGCGTCAGGTGGATGGGCTTCCCGTGGAGGGGGAGGAGAAGCTCGCCGCCGTCCAGCGCTTTGGTGACGCTCGCTTCGGCCCGGGGGGATGGCGACTCGCCCATGCCTACGGCGACCATCACTCCGATCGCGCCGTGCTCTCTGCGGCCGAGCATGCTCATGCCGTTTCGCCTGATCGCCCTCTTTCCCGCACGGCGCGGGCGCGGGGATGGGACGTGCTCGACTGGTAGCATCGTGCGTTTTCGGCTCGTCTGCGAGCTTGCCGCGGCGTTTTGCGCAAGCGGGCGAGGAACCGATGCTCCGGCAGGCGAACGGGTCCGCGCGGAGGGCGATGGGGCTTCGGTTTTCCTACGTTTTGGGATTTTTGCGGTGCGTCGCTCTCTTTGTCGGCTTCTCCGCTAAAATGGGACTTGCTCATAGGCAAATTGTACTCGAGGCAAGGACATTTCCCATGACGAAGGAGGTTGGGTCCATGTTTGAGAACGACGCGAACAACTCGCCCAGCCACAATGACGGGCAGGCGAACTCGTCTGACGAGTATTTGCGCCGCGCTGCCGCTGCGTGCGCATCGGGCGACGCTGTGCTTGGCATGCATCTGTACTTGGCGGCGTTCGAGAGAGCCCAGCACAGCGACGGCACGCCGCCGGACGAGGACGCGCTTGCAGGCCTCAAACAGGCGTGGAGTCTCGCGTGCACTCTCAAAGAGCGCTCCATTGCCGAATACGCCTTCGAGCGGCTCGAGCCGTACCTCACGCAGGAGGAGGTGGCCGCTTGCGCCGACCAACTGCAGAGCCTTGCGCTCGACAAGCTCGAGGAGTTCGGGCTTTCGCGCGAAGATCTCGAGGACATGACCGACATGATCTCCCAGGACTTCCTAGGAGCTGGCGGGGCTCGTCTCATGCGCGTTGAGCATGTAACGGCTTTGGGGCGCCCTGCGGAGGCGAAGCGCCCGCCCGGCGGGAAAGACGGATCGTCCGAGGCGGATGCGAAGCCCGCTGTTGCCGAGGATGCGGCGTCGGCAGATGCCGGATCCTCGTTGGTTGGCGAGGCTGCCGATTCCGCGCGTCCTTCCGATCCCGGCGCTCGCAGAACCATCCCGCGCGAAGCTGACGCCATGGCCGGTCTCCGGTCGACTGCGCCTGCGATGGAGACCATATCGTACAAAGATCTCGTCGGTTACGACGAGACGGTGGCCCTCATGCGCGACTTCGGTGTTGGCATGCAGCATGACGAGCGCTTCCAGGAGCTCGTCAGCATGCTCAACGACCGCCATGGGCTTGATCGGATGCCGGCTTCCGACGCGCTTCTATTCCGTTCGCCGGCGCGCGAGGACGCGAACCGCTTCGTTGCCGCCACGCTTGGCGAGCTCGGTCTGCCGGCCATTCGCATGCGCATGGAGGAGAACCTTCAGGGCGTGCCGGTTTTGTGCGTCATGGCGCAAGCTGATCGCCAGCCTCGACTCAACGCGTCCCGCACGGCCTTCGAAGGCGCGGGCGTGCTCGTTCTCGAGGATATCGATCTGTGGGTGTCGCCCCTCGTCGACGTCGCCGCCGACGACCTCGGCGGATTTCTCATGGCTAGTCTATCCCGTGGTGCGCGCGAGGCTATCGGCTTGATCCGCTCGGCGGTGGAGAACCCCGACGTGCACGTGTTGGCTTCCGCAGCGGAGTCAAGTGAAATCGATCCGTTTTTCTATGAGCTGCTCGAGCCCCTGTCGTTCATCGATATCGACTATCCTAGCGAGTCCGAGCGGGCCGACATCTGGATGGAGATCGCCCGCGATCATCCTTCCGTCCGAGGAGTCGACCGCGCGGTTCTCGTGCGCTATTCGGCGCAAATGCCTCGCTATGACATGTACATGGCTGCGCGCGAAGCCATAGAGGAAGCCTATAAGGCCAGCCTCGTATCGCGCCGCTACGTGCCGGTGACGGCCGACAACCTGTTCGACAAGCTGGCGGCTTACCAGCCGCTTGATTCCGACGAGTACCGTGCGCTCGAAGAGGCCGTCGTGAGCGGGTTTCGTCGCGAGCTTGAACATGTGGACGATCTTTTGAAAAAGGAGGAGAGCTAACCGATGGATATCACGCGACGCTGCGATTACGCCTGCCGGATCCTTCGAGCCGCTTATCGCAACGGCGATTCCTATGTGTCCGTATCGGACATCGCCGAGGTCGAGGATATACCTTACGCCTTCGCACGCAGCATCCAGCACGATCTGGTGAAGGGTGGCCTCATCAAAACGGTACGCGGCGCCCGAGGAGGACTTGCGCTCAACTGCGATCCGACAAAAACCACCCTGCTCGATGTGCTCGAGGCGGTGCAGGGGCCGGTGAGCGTCGCATTGTGCTCTGTCGACCCCGGCTTTTGCGCAAAGCAGGAGAGCTGCGCCTACAACAAGCTATGGCAGGGTGCTGACGCCTTGCTCAATGAGTACTTCTCGTCCATAACCCTTAAAGAGCTCATCGATCAAGGGGCGTCGCATCCCGTGGTGGAGGCGGCCATGGCCAGGGCTCCCGAGGGGCATCGCCCGATCTGCGCAGCCCTTGACGTTGCAAGGGGCAAAGCCCGTGCGTCGGCGGCGCGCAAGGACGTCTGCGATCCGTGCGCCTAGACGACGCCCGCCCTCTCGCATGGCCTTCGGGCGTGCCGCCGCGCAAAGCCTTCGAAGAGAAGGTGCGTTCGGAGGGAAGGCGCTTGTATCGCGATCTGCCATGGCGCAACGTCGACGATCCTTACGCCGTGCTCGTGTCCGAGGTCATGCTACAGCAGACGCAGGTGGCTCGCGTGCTCAAGCACTGGAGCCGCTGGATGGCGATGTTTCCCACGGTTGACGCCCTCGCGGCGGCCTCGACGTCGGACGTGCTCGCCCAATGGCAAGGGCTCGGCTACAACCGTCGCGCTCTCGCGCTCAAACGCTCTTGCGAGACGTGCGCGGCCTCTCGAGGGGGGAGGCTGCCTGAGACGGCTGAGGAGTTGGTGAAGCTGCCGGGCATCGGACCCGCCACCGCGGCGGGCGTCATGGCGTTCGCCTTCGATAAGCCGGGCGTGTACCTTGAGACAAACGTGCGCGCGGTGTTCTTGCACGAGCTGTTTCCAGGATGCGAAGGCGTGACGGACAAGGAGCTCGTGCCGCTCGTAGAGGCCACGTGCCCCGAGAACGGGGCGCGGGCTTGGTACTATGCCCTTCTCGATTACGGAGCACATCTGAAGACCGTCATGGCGAATCCTTCGCGCAGAAGCGCGCACCACGCGCGGCAGAGCGTCTTCGAGGGCTCGCGGCGCCAGAAGCGCGCTGAGCTCGTGCGCGTTGTGCTCGCCGAGCCTGGCATCGGCCAAGATGAGCTGGCGCGGCGTCTCGATGCCTTCGAGCGGGCCGCTGGTCGCGACGGCGTGGACGGCGATACGTTCCGCTCCATCGTGGACGATCTGGTCTCTGAAGGGTTTTTTCGCAGAGAGGGGGAGCGGTTCTGGGCCTAACGGGAGCACTTGGGCGGCTAAGCGGCGGGTTGGCAAGGTGAGGTTGCGGTCGAAGGCTCTCGGCGGCAATAGCCTCAAGGTCCTCGATCTTCGTATCGCTGCATCGTCGAGACCGCTTCGAAACCGCGAAGTGCTCGTGGCGTGCGTTCGCTAGCTGCGATCGCTCGGCGATTGCTGGAATCGCTAGTTGCGCCTTTCTCGTTCGATGTCCTCTTGGGATCAGGAAAAGCTCGCTTGACATCCTGCGAAGAGCGCATAAGTCTACGGCTTCCCATCTCGACTGGCTCGCGCTCGGCGCATCGCTTTCTTCATAACTTGTACTAATATTCTATGACATAGATGCTATACTGGCAGCAGCGTGAAAATCGTCGCGTCAAAGGGGAGTGCGGTGGTGTTCGGCTGGTACATCGTGGCGTACCTGTTTTTGGCGGGGGCGGGCGCCGGCGCGTTCTTCGCGGCCTCCTGCGCGAGCATGTGGGACGCCGCGGTCCGCAGCGATGCGAGCGAGCGGATGCTGCGCACCTGTCAGGCGGGGTTCTACGCCGCGCCCTGCCTCGTGGTGCTCGCGGCGCTCTTCCTACTGCTCGACCTAGGCAACGCCCAGCGCGCATGGCTCGTCGTCCTCTCGCCGTTCCAGTCGGTGATGTCGGCAGGCGCATGGCTCGTGGCGCTGCTGGCCGCGGCGTCGTGCGCCGTGGCGGCAAGCGCGGCGCTCGGCTCGGTCCCGCGCGCGCTTTTATGGACGTGCTGCGTCGTCGGGGCTCCCTGCGCGCTCGGCGTGATGGGCTACACGGGGCTGTTGCTGTCGGACATGGTGTCGATCGACTTCTGGCGCACGCCGTGGCTCGTCGCGCTGTTCGTCGCGTCGTCTCTGTCGTGCGGCGTCGCGGTCATCGTGGCGCTCGACGCGGCCCTCGCGCCGCCGTCGTACGAGGTTTCGCGAGGGCTGTGGAAGGCGGGTGCGGCGCTCGGCTGCGTCGAGGCCGCGGTGCTCGCGGCGTTCGTCGTCGTGCAGAGCGGGTTCACGGACTCGGCGCGCGCCTCGTGCGAACTGCTGCTCGAAGGTCGGCTCGCCCCGATGTTCTGGGGCGGCGTGGTCGCGACGGGGCTCGCCCTGCCGCTGGCCGCGCATGCGTTCGAGCGGGCGCTTCCCGGGCGCGCTGCCATGTTGGCCGCATCGCTCGGCGTGCTGGTCGGTGGACTTCTTCTGAGGTATTGCATCGTGGCCGCGGCGAGCTTTTCGCCGCTCGTGCTCAGTGCGGTATGATGAGCGCGCAACGCAGATACGGGTTCGGACGACATGATTGCAGGATAGCGTGACTACCGAAAGCAAAACCATGCAGATCACCATCGACGACGACAGCGGCATCCCCATTTGGCTGCAGCTGCGCAACCGCCTGATCTACCTGATCACCTCGGGGCATTACCGAACGGGCGACAAGCTGCCCACCGTGCGCGAGATGGCGGTCGATCTGGGGATCAACTACAACACGGTGAGCAAGGTGTACCAGGACATCGAGCGGGACGGCTACATCGTCTCGAAGCGGGGCCGCGGGACGTTCGTGCACGACAGGTACAAAAGTGCCGAGGAGACGGCCGACAACGCCGTCGAGTCCTTGGCCGACGTGTTCATCCAGCAGTGCCGCGAGCTCGGCGTGCCCAGGGCGGACATCGCCAAGCTGGTCGAGCGGCGCTTGGAAGCGTTGGAAGGGTAGGGTATGAAGTTCAGCCTGAGAAGCGAGAAGACCAAGGTGTCGAAGGCGAAGGACGACGAGCGGCGCTCGGTGGCGTCCACCGAACTCGAGCCGAACGAGGCGACGCGGGCGGGCGTGTACCTGTTCGCGCTCGTGGTGTTCGCGCTGGGGTTCGGCGTCGTGTTCGCGGCCACGCTGCCGTGGCTGTCGGCGGGCACCGTGGTCGCGGCGGCTGCGGCGGGATTGCTGTGCGCGAGCTGCATCCGCGTCGCGCCGCAATGGGAGCGCGTGGCCGTGCTGCGGTTCGGGCGATTCCATCGCGTCGCGGGGCCGGGGCTCTACGTGCTCGTCCCGTTCGCGGAGTACACCGCCATCCATATCGATCATCGCACGATGACCTCGTCGTTCTCCGCTGAGGCCGCGCTCACGGCCGACCTCGTGCCGGTGGATGTGGACGCGATCCTCTTCTGGATGGTGTGGGATGCCGAGAAGGCGTGCCTGGAGGTGGAGAACTACCCGAAGGCCGTGCTGTGGTCGGCGCAGACGGCCATGCGCGACGCCATCGGGCAGCTGAACCTGGCCGACCTGTCGCTAAGGCGCAAGCAGATCGACCGCGAGCTGCAAGAGGTGATGGGCGCGAAGTGCGAGCAGTGGGGGATCACGGTGATGAGCGTGGAGATCCGCGACATCAAGGTGCCGCGCGAGCTGCAGGACGCGCTGTCGAAGGAGGCCCAGGCGGAGCGCGAGCGCAACGCGCGCGTCATCCTGGCCGAGGTGGAGAAGGACATCTCCGAGATGTTCGTCGAGGCGGCCGAGGTGTACGACAAGAACCCCAAGGCCATGCAGCTGCGCGCGATGAACCTGGCCTATGAGGGCGCGAAGGACGGCAAGGGCGTGCTGCTGGCGCCCAGCAGCCTGGCTGACGGCTTCGACGTGAGCAAGCTGTTCAAGGGGGAGTGAGGCAAAGGGACGGGGGCATATCGTCTCATTCCCGCCGTTCGTCACGAGAAGGCGCTCGCTTGTCGAGCGCCTTCTGCGTATCGGCTGCGCCGTCGCCCGCGTAGATTATCCCTCATATAGAACAATTCATTTAATTGCATTGAACTAGTTCAATATGATAATATGTCAAACAAGGGATCTGGCCGATTCTGCTTATGGTTCAATGGGGGTGCCTTTCGTGGTGTGACGTGCGTATTGGTTGCGCAGCCATGGCGCATGGAGGATCGCCAGGGGATCTCTGACGAGTTCGAGGAGGAGCTATGTCAGGAACAAGCAGTCCGCATACCGGGCTGACTCGCAGGAGCTTTTTGAAGACGACGGGGGCGACGGCCGGCATTGCGGCTTGCAGCGGCTTGCTGGGAGGAGGGCTTGCGGTTGCCTCATCTCTCGACGACAACTCTCGTGCGGGGGAAAACGAGGAGATCTTCAGCGTGATGTGCCGTTCCAACTGTATGGGATCGTGCCGCTGGCTCGCACACGTTAAAGACGGCAAGCTGGTCAAGCTTGAGCCGGGAGATTATCCCAACGAGGGGTATCGCGGCGGCTGCTTGAAAGGCTCCGCGTACATTGAGCGCGTCTACAGCCCGACGCGCATCAAACAGCCCCTGAGGCGCGTCGCCGGCTCGGAGCGCGGCGCGGGCGAATGGGAGGCCATCAGCTGGGACGAAGCCATGACGGAGGCGGCCGAGAAGATCAAGGCGGCAGCCGACCAGTTCGGTCCGAAATCGATCATATTCGATTGCGCGTCGGGGCAGTACGGCTACTTCAACGGCGTGTACAATCAGTTCGCACGGTTGGCTGGCGTCATGGGCGCGACCAAAACGGCTGTTTGCTACGACTATGCCGCAGGCTACGGCATCAACCGCGTTCTCGGAACGGGCGACTGGGCGTACTGCAACGAGCCCAATTCGGTGCTGGACTCGTCGCTCGTGGTGGTGTGGGGCACCAACCCCGTTTTCACTGCGCCGCAGAATTGGCGATGGATCCAGTGGGCGAAAGAGCGGGGTACGCGTGTCATCACCATCGATCCGATCAAGTCGGCCACTGCGCATCGCTCTGACGAATGGATCTGCGTGAAGCCCGGATACGACGGGTACCTAGCGCTCGCTATGGCGAACTACCTGATCGAGAACGATCTGCAGAACACTGACTACATCATGTCCGAATCGACGGGCCCCTTCCTCGTCAGGGAAGACACGAAAGCGCATTTGCGCACGAGCAACTGGCCGGCCGAAAGCGCCGCGGCGTACGCGTCGGCCGTCGGTGCGGCGAAAGAGGCCGCCAAGGCCAGCGGGGCAGCTGCCATGGCCGCCGCAGCAGCTGCCGTACCCAACAAATACTATGTGTGGGATGCAGATGTGAACGCGCCCGTTCTCGTTGAAGAGGCTGCGAATCCGGTGCTCGAAGGCACGTTCACCACGCCCGACGGCGTCAAGGTGACGACGGCCTTCAGCTTGCTCAAGGAGCAGCTCACCCAATACAGCATTGCCGAGGCGTCGCGACTCACTGGGGTTCCCGAGGACCGTATCGTCTCTTTGGCCAAGGAGTTCGCAACCGAGCGCGCCGTCTCCGTCAACATCACCTACGGGTTGGATCATTACGTGAACGGCTACCTCAACACGTGGGCCGTCGCCATCTTGCTGGCGCTGTGCGGGCAGTTCGAGCGCGATGGAGCGGGCTTCACGGGAGTGTTCACCCAGACCTACACGCCCGCGTTGACAACCTACTGGTTCAACACGCCGGAATTCAAGGAGTACAACACCAACGTCCCCAACGTTCGTCTGCCTGAGATGTTCGAGACGCAGAAACTCGAAGGCAAGGACTATCCTGCGAAGGTGCTCGTATCCTACTGCCACAACCCCATGAGCAACATGGTTGGGCAGAACGAGTGGATCAGCAAGGTGCTTCCTAACGTGGAGTATTGGATCGTGCTCGATATGGAGATGAACGACTCGTGCCGTTATTGCGACCTGATCCTACCGGTGGCTTCTTGGTACGAGAAGGAAGATCTGCGCACGGCTTACAACAACCCGTACATGACTTTGAGCGAGAAGGCCATCGAGCCTTTGCATGACACGAAAAGCGACCTGGAGATCATCGGGATGCTCGGCCGCGCCTTGGGGTACGAAGCCTCTTTCCCGGAGGACACTTGGAACGACACGTCGCTTTGGCTCAAACTCCTGTTCTCGGACAAGGTTTCGCAGGATGCCGGCTATTCTGAGGAAAGGTTGCGCAAGGAGAAGGTCATCAACTACACCGGCCAAGAGGAGGGAAAGCCCTGGATTCGTGGAAAAAGCGCTCCCTGGCCGACCCAATCCGGACGCGTTCAGCTGTATTATGAGGCGGTCGCGCCGCGTTTAAGCTATGGGCAGGACCTTGCCGATCGCGATCCCGACGAGCACATCGTCTACTTCCGCGAGCCAGACGAGTGCGGAATCGACAGCCCCATGGCCGAGAAATACCCGCTCGTCTACTTGCAGGAGCATTCCCGCTTCCGCGTCCACACTCAATGGTACGAGACTCCCGTCCTGCGCGAGCTCGACCCCGAGCCTCTCGGCAAGGTCAACGGGGCGGATGCCGAGGCGCGGGGCGTTGCAAACGGCGATTACATCGAGGTGTTCAACGATCGCGGTTTCGCGGTGGTCAAATGCCTGATCGACGAATCGATCGCCCCGGGCATCGTCTCCATTCCCAAGGGTTGGCAACGTGACCAGTTCAAAGCCGGTTGCTACCAGGAGATGACCAATCCTAAGACGGACAAGTACTCTGATTCGATCGCGCCTTACGACACGCGCGTCGATTTCAAGAAGTGGGAGGGCTGATCATGCGTTACGGATTTGCGATAGACACGCAGCGATGCATCGGCTGCCATACCTGCTCGGTGAGCTGCCGCATGGAGAACAACTTGCCGAAGGGGACATGGTGGAACAGGATCCTCACCGACGGCGGCGAGGAGATGGACACGCCCGAAGGCCTCTTTCCGGATGTCGCCATGTCCTACATCGCGGTTTCGTGCCAGCATTGCGCCAATCCCGCATGCGTGAAGGTGTGTCCGGTGGGTGCGACCTACGTCGACTCTGAAACGGGCGTCGTGCGCCAGGACTACGACAAGTGCATCGGTTGCCGCATGTGCATGGCGGCGTGCCCCTACACCGGCGTGCGCTCGTTCAACTGGGAGGAGCCGAAGTATGTGATCGATTTTTCCATCGGCGGTTCAGACGTCCCTCGGCATCAGAAGCACGTGGTGGAGAAGTGCACGATGTGCTGGCATCGGCTGGCCAAGGACGAGGAGCCCGCGTGCATACGCTTATGCCCCGAAAGAGCGCGTTTCTGGGGCGATTTGGACGATCCCGAGTCCGAAGTGTCGCGCTTGATCCGCGAGCGCGAGGTTATGCAGCTGCTTCCGGAGAAGGGCACCGAGCCCTCCGTCTACTACCTCGTCTAGCAGAAAGGGGGAACAATGTCTGAGAACACGCGGGCGACGTCGTCGCCCAAGGCTCCTGCTGCCAAATTCGGGGGCAGGGGATTGAACGTCGCCATCGTTGTGGCGGCCTTGGTGACCGTCGCAGGTTTGGCGCTGTGGTTCGCGCAGCTGTCCGGCGGCATGGTGCAGACGGGCATGAGGAACCTCGACTCGTGGGGCTTGTACATCACGATGTTCATGTTCCTGGTAGGGCTGTCAGCCGGCGGGCTCATCATCTCGTCGGTGCCGCGCGCGTTCGGCATGGCCGGCTTCGGCGGCATCTCGAAGGTGGCCGTGTGGACGTCGATCTGCTGCACGGTGCTCGCCATCGGGTTCGTGGTCGTGGACTTGGGCCAGCCCCTTCGCCTCTGGGAGCTGTTCGCGTACTCGAACCTGGGAAGCCCCCTCATGTGGGACATCCTGGTCTTGGGCGCGTACCTGATCCTGTCCATCGTGTACCTATGGGCGACGCTCAAGAACGAGGCCGGCAAGGTGTCGGGTAAGGCTTTGCGCGTCATCAGCGTGGTGGCCCTCGTATGCGCCGTGCTCGTGCATTCCGTGACCGCCTGGATCTTCAGCCTGCAGCAGGGGCGCGAGATGTGGCACACGGCGCTCATGGCCCCGTGGTTCGTGTCCTCGGCGCTCGTGTGCGGCACGGCCCTCGTGCTGATCGTGGTGGTGGCCTTGCGCAAGGCCAGCTACCTGGACGTCGCGCAGGCCAAGGTCGTGAAGATGCTGAAGATGCTCGGCGCGTTCGTGCTAGTGGACCTGTACTTCTTCGGCTGCGATCTGTTGACCGAGGGCTTTCCGGGCGGCCCGGGCGTCGAGGTGGTGACGATGCTCACCACCGGGTCCCTCGCGCCGTTCTTCTGGGGTGAGATCGTGCTGTGCGCCTTCGCAGCCGTGGTGGCGTTCGTGCCGGCCCTCAGGAGGAACGGGCTGATCGTGGCCGCCTCGGTCGCCGGTATCGCCGCTATCTTCTGCAAGCGCGTGCAGCTGCTGGTGGGCGGCTTCCAGCTTGCGAACATCGCCGATCCGGGCGTGATGGCGCAGCACACGGTTACCAATTGGGAATCCGGCATGTCGGGTGCCTATCAGGGGCTCGTGTACTGGCCGACGCCGCTTGAGTTCGGTGTGGCGCTGGGAGTGGTGGGCCTGGGGGCGTTTCTGCTGCTCGTGGGACTCAAGTACCTGCCGCTGAAGCCGGCGGAGGAGTCTCGTTAGGCTCCATGTTCTAGGCGGGGCCCGCTACCGGCCCCGCCTCGTCGCGGCTGCGGAAGGGGAGCCATGCTGAGAAGAATCCTGGTAACGCTCGCCGTCTTCCTGCTCGCGGGCGGCGTGGTGCTGGCTGCGGGCTTTGCTGCGGAGCCGTCCACGGGGGTCTCGCCGATAACGGCGGAGTCTCCCTGCCCGGCCGTCGGCTGCGCGAACGGGGAGTGCCACGGCTTCGACGCCGTGCCCGAGCCGGGCGGCGTGCACGAGATGAAGTGCCCCGAGGCCTTGTGCGCGAGCGTCGAGTGCCACGCGTGGGACTCGCTCACGACGCGCTACCACCAGGCGAGCGACGCGAGCCTCAACTTGTGGCTTCTCGCGCCGGTGGCCCTCGTGGTGGGCTTGGTCTTGATCGTGCGGAAGGTGGGGTGAGCCATGGACAGGCGCAACCTGATCGTCGACATTGCGGCGCTGGCGGCCTACCTCGTCGTCGCGAACCCCGCGCTCACGGGGATCGGCCTCCACGAGTGGCTGGGGCTGGGCGTCTTCGTCGCGTTCTTCGTGCACCTGTTGTTGCACGCGGACTGGGCGGTTGAGGCCCTGCGGGGGTCGTTCTCGCATCCGTCGTGGGGCCGCACGGGCAACCTGGCGCTCGACCTGCTGATCGTCTTGGTCTTCATGGCGGCCACGGTCTCCGGTGTCATGGTGTCCGGCGCGGTGCTGCCGGCGCTGGGGCTCTACGCGGAGGGGTACTACTTCTGGGATCCCCTGCACGCGATGTCGGCCAAGGCGCTGCTGGCCTTGCTGCTGGTGCACGTCGTCGTACATTGGAAGTGGATCGCCCGTTTCTTGAAGAAGGGAAGGGATCATGAATAGGGACTGGCAGGTCGTCGCGACCGCCTGGGAGCTGGCCGCCCTCTCCTTCCGCTACCCGGGCGCGGAGCTCGCCGGTGCCGTCGCGTCCGGCGAGTGGGCCGAGGCCGCCCGTGAGGTGGCGGCCGCGCTCGGCCTCGCGCTGCCGGAGGGCTTCGGCTCCGAGCTCTCCGCCGAGGGATTGCGCCCCGAGGCGACGCGCCTCTTCGTCGGCGCGCCGGAGCCGGCGGTCTCGCCCTACGAGGGCGTGTGGCGCGCCTCCGACGACGGGGTTCAGGCGCTCCTCTTCGTCAACCCGCACTCCATGGCCGTCGAGCGCTTCATGAAATCCTGCGGCCTCGGCCGCCCCGAGGGCACGAACGAGCCGCTCGACCATGTCGCCACCGAATGCGAGCTCCTGGAGCGCCTCGCCCTGCGCGCCGCAGGCGCCGAGCCGCCCGAGGGCGCTCCTGCGGACGACGGCCTCCCCGGAGGCTCGCCCGAAGCTGCCCACGACGCCTTCCTCGCCGAGCACGCCTTGGCCTGGATGCCCCGCTTCGCCGAGGCCGTCGCCGCAAAGACCCGCATCCCCTTCTACCGCGACGCTGCCGCATTCCTGGGGGCTCTCGTCGGGTAGGTCGTCGCGTGAAGCCATTTTTCGTGCAGAGCTAAACAGGCTGTCAGATCGGGTAAAACTTATGATTTCACCTGTTCAGAGGCTTGTAAAAAACACGCGTCGTGCGACCGTCGGTGCCTTCTGGCAAGGGCGGTACCGGCACGCCAGGCTTCGGCGCGCTCTTTTCCCCATGGTTTGCGAAACCTGTGCTAGAATAGCCGAATCCCGTGGGGGAGTAGTCGGCGCTGGCAAGGCGCGGCTGCGTCAACATGCTGCTTCTTCTCGAAGCTGGCGCAACCTGAAACGACAAGACTCGCGGTGTGGCGCTCGACGTCGCACCGCTTGCTTATGCAGCCGGTGCGCATGCGCCGGTGTTTTTTTGCCTGCGGCTGGGGATGGGCCGCGGAGCGGCCGACGTGCCGCGCGAAAGACGGGAGGAAGACGACCATGGGACTCATGGAGTTGTTCTTGATCGCGGTAGGGTTGTCGATGGACGCGTTCGCCGTCTCGGTGTGCAAGGGGCTGTGCATGAAGCGGCTCAACCTGCGCCAAGCAGCGGTCATCGCGCTGTTCTTCGGCGGCTTCCAGGCGCTCATGCCGCTCGTCGGCTGGGCGCTGGGCACCCAGTTCGAGAAGTACATCACGCCGGTGGACCACTGGATCGCCTTCGCGCTGCTGGCGCTCATCGGCGGCAAAATGCTGTGGGACGCCTTCCATGAGGACGACGAGGAGCTGTCCTGCCCGGCCGACGGCAAGCTCGACCTGCGCGAGCTCGTCATGCTCGCCATCGCCACGAGCATCGACGCCCTGGCCGTGGGCATCACGTTCGCGTTCTTGCGCATGGACGTCGTCATGTCCGTGGGCCTCATCGGCGCGACGACGTTCGTGCTCGCGCTCGTCGGCGTAGCCGTCGGCCACCGTTTCGGCGCGCGCTACGAGAAGGCCGCCACCGTCGTCGGCGGCGTCGTGCTCGTGCTCATCGGAATGAAAATACTTTTGGAGCATTTAGGGGTGCTGGCCCTATAGGAGAGGGGTCCGCAATGCAGGAAGCGTTCGGCTCGTCGTCCTTTCGAAAGGCGCGTCGTCAAATATTTTCGTGCAAATCGCAAAAACGCTGCACCCGATGCGTCTAGCCAGCCTGGGAATTTCGCCGCCTTGGCGGAAGCGTGGAGCGCCGGAGTTGAAATGTTCCGCACGGCGATGGCGGGAAGCGCTCCAACTACGCTCCCCATGGCGCAAAACACGCTGGTTTGAGGCTCGTTGCGTCGGAATGGCCGCTTTTTCGGAAGGCTCCTGCTCGAGCGAGGAGCTGCCAATGGATCGCCCCAACCGGCAACCAGGTGGGGAGGGGATCCGCCATGCGGGTCTCGCGGCGAGGCGAGGGTCGCCCGAATGGTCGGGCCTCTTCCCCCGACTCCGGCTCTCGTAGGTTGATGCGCTATCCCACCGGGTAGCTGCCCAGCACCTTCACCTCGCGCAGCTTCAGCCTCAGGCAATTGAGGGCCGTCTGCACGGGCAGGGCGTTGGCGTCCTCCTCGAACTCGATGAAGAACATGTAGTCGCCCAGCTGCTGCTTGGTGGGCCGCGACTGGATCATGGACAGGTCGATGCCCGCGTAGGCGAACTCAGACAGTATCATGTTCAAAGTTCCCGCGCGGTTCACCTGCAGAAAAAGCGCGATCGAGGTCTTGTAACGCTCGCCGTGGAACACGGCGGGGTGCCCCTGGCGGCCGATGAGCGCGAACAGCGTCTGGTTGCCGAAATGGTCCTCGATGTCGTGTTCGGCCACGCGCGCACCGTGCAGCTCGGCGGCGAACGCGTTCGCGATGCCGGCCACATGGACGTCCTCGGCGGCCATGCGGGCGCTCTCGGCGGTGGACGACGTGGTGACGGTCGCGCGCCCCGGCAGGCGCTCGGCCAAAAAGCGCCGGCACTGCGCGAGCCCCTGCGCGTGCGAGGCCACGCAGGTCACGTCCTCGAGCTTCGCGTCGGGGTGCAGCACGAGGCAGTGGTGGATGTCGAGCACGTGCTCGCCCAGGATGGAGGCCTGGCTTTTGAATGCGAAGTTGTCGAGCGTGGCCGTGACCGACCCCTCGAGCGAGTTCTCCTTCGCCACCACGCCGAACTCGCACTTGCCGCGGTCGACGGCGTCGAACACCTCGTCGAACGACGCGCATTCCAGGAAGGCGGGATCGTCGATGCCGAGTCGCGCGGCGAAGGCGCGAGCGGCCTCGTGGGTGTAGGTTCCGGCGGGGCCGAGGAAGGCGAATACGGTTCCGTCAGCAGGCATGGGTTCATCCTTTGGCTCATGATTCTCGTTTGTTCTTGCTTGTGGTATGATACCGGTCTTCGCGACGAGACGGGACGGGAGAAGCGGCGCGCGACAAGAAACATACGAGAGGCCGGCAAGCGAGAGGGTCGACCAGCTTTCGTGCGTTTCTTGACGGGCGCCGTCTGTATACGCGGTGCGATTTTCCGGGCCGTTTTGCATGAAATCGCGGGAAATGGCGTCGAGAGTGCATAGATCATGTTACGACTGGCGGAAATCGTAACATTTTCATGCCATTGGCGGGCCAAACGTTGCGCTCGCGCGCATGTTCTCCCGTTTGTTTCGCACGTCGTGGAGAATACGTGACCAGAGAAAAGGGAAGACGAGAGCACCTGAGGAGGTGTGCACATGGAAACAGAGGCCACGGTTTCGGAGTTTCAGCAGATGCTTTCCGCACGCGGCGTCAGCCGACGCAGTTTCATGAAGCTCTGTGGCGCGGTCGCGGTCGCAGCGGGGCTGTCCGAGCTCGCAGCGCCCCGCGTGGCGCAGGCCCTTGAGTCGTCCGTGATCGGCGCAGCGAAAGGCAAGCTGTACCCGGTCATCTGGATCGAAGGAGCGTCGTGCACGGGCTGCACGGAGGCGTTCGCGAAGCTCGAGGCTCCTGATGCCGCGTCGATCGTGCTGGAAATGATCTCGCTGAACTATTCGGAAACCTTGTCGGCCGCGGCCGGTGAGTCGATGGAGCTGGCCAAAGAGCAGACCATCAAGGAGTGCGCCGGAAACTACATCCTCGTGTACGAGGGGGCCGTGCTCGAAGGCTGGGGCGGCCAGGCGCTGCGCGTCGCCGACAAGCCGGGCACGGAGCATCTGTATGAAGCGGCCGAGTCCGCCGCGGTGGTGGTCGCGCTCGGCTCGTGCGCGGTCAACGGCGGCTGGATGGGCGCGCATCCCAACCAGGCGGGCGCGCTCGGCGTGCAGGAGTACCTGAAGAAGCAGGGCGTCGGCACGCCGGTCGTGAACGTCCCGGGATGCCCGGCGAACCCCGAGTGGCTCGTCGCCGTTCTTGCCGACGTCGTGCTTCTGAGCCTTGCTCCTTCCGAGCTCGACCTGACGAGCGAAGGCAAGCCCGCCGGCATCTTCGGCCAGACCGTGCATGACAACTGCGAGCGTCGCGGCCATTTCGAGAACGGAGAGTTCGTCTACGAGTTCGGCAGCAAGGAGGAGGCCCTTGGCTACTGCCTCTACCCGCTCGGCTGCCGCGGTCCGCAGACGAAGGCCAATTGCGGCGTCGTTCTTTATAACAATCGTCGCAGCTGGTGCGTCCAGGCCGGAGCTCCCTGCATTGGATGCTGCGAGGCGAACCCGAACGACCCCGGCCACAACTGGGTCGAGGTGAACACCCCGTTCTACAAGCGCCATCGCGACCTGCGCATCGGCGACTGGATGGTGCAGCCGGGAACCATCGCGCTCGGCATCACCGGCATTCTGGCCGCCGCGCTCGTCGTGCACGGCTTCGGCATGAAGATCACGGGCCGCATGGACGGCGGCGCCGATTTCGAGAAGGTCCGCAGCTGGGACGCGAAGCATCCCGACAAATCCATCGGCAAGTACGACGCCGCCGACGTTCCCAACGACAAGAAGGAAGGGAGGTAAGCCCACATGACCCGTTCAGTCATCGATCCGATCACCCGCATCGAGGGCCATCTGCGCGTGGAGATGGAAGTAGAGAACGGCAAGGTCTCCGACGCTTGGGTGTCCGGCGGCTGCTTCCGAGGCATGGAGATGGTCGTGGAGAACCGCACGCCCGAAGACGCTGCGCAAATCGTGCAGCGCATCTGCGGCGTGTGCCCGGTCTCTCATGCCCATGCGTCCTCCATTGCGGCCGAAAAGGCCTACGGCATCAAGATTTCCAACAACGCGCGCATCATCCGCAACCTTCTCGAGGGATCCCAGTTCCTGCATAGCAACATCCTGTGGTTCTACAACTTGGCCGCTCTCGATTACGTGAACCCCTTGAACGCCCTCAAGGCCGATCCGGCCGACGCCTATGCGCTGGCGCTCGAGGCGGGAACGTCCACGAACAGCGATTTCGTGGCACTCAAGGAGCGCCTGTCTGCTTTCGCCGATAACGGCCAGCTGTCCATCTTCTCCGGCAACTGGTTCGACGCCGAGGACGGCACGGCTTATACGCTGCCGCCCGAGCTCGACCTCATCTGCACGGCGCATTACCTCGAGGCGCTCACCATGCAGGCGAAGGCTTCCGAGATATCGGCTTTGCTCGGCGGGAAAATGCCCCATATCATGACGCTCGTTCCGGGAGGCACTTCCTTCGTTCCGACCGATCAGAAGCTCGATGATCTAAAGGGACTCGTCGACGAGCTGTACACGTGGGTTGCCTCCACGATGATCCCCGACACGTTGGCGCTCGCCCCCCATTACGCTGATGCCTTCGATTGGGGCAAGGGCTGCGGTCGCTACCTGGCCTGGGGCGTCTTCGAGAATCAGAGCATGGAGATGGTGGACCGTTACCTTCCCATGGGCGTTTTGGACGACTCCCTTTCGCTGTCCGACGCGCAGGAAAGCCTCATAACGGAATACGTCGGTCGCTCGTGGTACAAAGGAAGCGATAGCTACAACGCTCCGTATTTCACGACGGAGCCGGAGTACACGTCCTACGATGTGAACGATCGCTACACATGGGTCAAGTGCCCTTCCTATGATGGAAAACCTTACGAGGCGACCAGCTTGTCCCGCATCCTCGTTGCTTACAAGCGAAACGTCCCGTTCGTCGTGGAGCAGGTGGACTCCCTCCTCGAGGCCCTTGGCGCTCCCGGCCAGATAAGCATCGCGCAGTCGACGCTTGGCCGCACCGCCATCCGCCAGATCGAGACGCTCTACATCGCCGGTCTCATGAAAGAGTGGGTTGACGAGCTTATCGAGGCTGTCAAGAGCGGAGATGGCGAGTACTTCCGCAAGCCTGAGGGGATCACGGGGGCCGGCACCGGCTTCTGGGAGGCTCCTCGCGGAGCGCTTTACCACAGCGAGGAGGTCAAGGACGGGAAGATCACGGGCTATCAGATCATCATCCCCTCCACCTGGAACCTCGCTCCGCGCGATGCGCAAGGGGTCCCGGGCCCGCTCGAGCAGGCGCTCGTCGGCGTGCCGGTCGGCGATATCGAGAAGCCGATCAACGCTCTGCGCACGGTTCACAGCTTCGATCCGTGCACGGCGTGCGCCGTCCACATCACCGAGCCGGCCACGGGCAAGAGCTTCGAGACGGTCACGAGCCCCTGGGGGGTGAAGTAACATGGCGCATTTGGCACACTACCGCGAAGCGCATCCGATGCCCTTCGTCATCACGCACTGGATCAACCTTGTGGCGATGATCCTGCTCATCGTCACCGGCTTCTGCATCCACTTCCCGTTTTGGCCGTACTTCATGGGCATTGCCCGTGGCGTGCACGTGTTCTGCGGGTTCGTGCTGTTCATCAACTGCATCGCCCGCGTGGTCATGGCCTTCTTCGTGAAGTCGTCGCCTACCGGCGGCACGCGTGTGCAGGTGACGGACTACAAGACGTGGCTGCCGCAGGCTGACAACCGTCATCAGGGCATTCACTGGATCAGGTACTATCTGTTCCTCAAGAAGGACCATCCGCTGTCCGCCAAACTCGGCGTGCCCCAGAAGATCAGCTACCTTGCCATTCCCGTCCTCATCATCGTGATGTTCTACACGGGTCTGGCTCTCTGGAACCCCACGATGAACCTCG
Source organism: Gordonibacter sp. An230 (assembly GCF_002159915.1). Taxonomy (GTDB): domain Bacteria; phylum Actinomycetota; class Coriobacteriia; order Coriobacteriales; family Eggerthellaceae; genus Rubneribacter. The sequence goes on along the minus strand of NZ_NFJP01000007.1, from coordinate 30,227 downwards.
GGTTCTTCGCGGCGGGCACCGATCTGGTGGGCGGCCTCATGTCGATGCGCATCATCCATTACTTCATGATGTACATCTTCATCTGCTTCATGCTCATCCACGTGTACCTGGCGAACATCGAGGGCATCTCCCCGACGCTGCTCATGTTCTTCCACAAGGAGCACGGCGGCTTGGTCTACGATCCTGAGAAGCACGCGATCGTAGGCGAGGACGACCTCAAGCACTGAGGCTCGGCGGCCTTGCCGCACGAGGAAGCTCCGGCCTTCTCGGGCCCGCGGATCGTCAACTCGGTCCGCGGGCCCTTTCTCGTTCGGTTGTCGACTACCTCGGAGGGGCGGTCCCGAGGCGAGAAGGGGCCGGGCGCTCGTTTCCCTCCAGGAGGCGCCGCGCGATCTCGACGCTTCCCTTCGTTGCATGGGCGGCTCTCGAGGCCCTTCTCTTTACCACGTCGAAACCCGGTTTCGCGTGCGGAACACGCTCCCGTCGTGCGGAAAAGAGGCGAGCCCATTTAGGCTCCTCGGCCTCGTGCCCGCCGGCCGATGCTTCGGCTCCGGATTCGGCTCGCCGGCCTTCCCCCGTTTTCCATATCCGGCATCGGGGGTCGTTGCGGGACGGGCTGGGAGCGGTCTTTTCAAGCGCGGCGTGGGCTGCACGCCGCGCCGAGTGGCACCGTTCGACGATGACCCCCCCCCTTTTTTTTTCGCAGATTCGATATCGACGCCGGTCAGGCGTTTTGCCTCCAGCCTCCCTCTCGGGTGATTTCGAGGAAGCGAATGAAGGCCTCGGCCTGCGCTTCGAGATGGGGAGCGGATGCGGTGAGTTCCAGCACACCGTCCTTTGCTTGCGAGGCGACGTGCGGGATGGAGAGGCGCGGTTTGTTCATGACGTTCGCGTCGATGAAGCTCAACATGCCGACGATCTGGTCCTGCGCATGGGATGCGCCGCTCATGCCCACGCTCGCCCCCGCAAGCGCGATGGGCTTTCGAACGAGGACCGAAGGGCGCGTCGGTCCCTCCGGTCGCGAGAGCCAGTCGAGAAGGTTCTTGAACGGCCCGGGGATGGCGTGGTTGTATTCGGGGCTGAACAACCATAGGCCGTCGGCTTCGCGCACGGCGGTGCGCACGCGCGTCACGGCGGCAGGGGGAGGATCTTCGGCGTCTTCGTTCATGAAGGGCACATCATTCCAGGCAAGGATCGTGAAGCCGACGTCGGGGCGTGCTTTTCTCACGACGTCTTGGGCAGTCTCTGCCAGTTGCCGGTTGTAGCTTCCCGCGCGCAGCGATCCTGCGATGGCGAGCACGTGCATGCCCATCTCCTTCCGTTGGGAAAAGTCCCTCTCGCATCGGGGGGAACCTTGTCTATAATGGCAGAGATTCTCGCATGTTTCGAAAAAGGATGGCGTATTGTGGCTGAACTGACCGACGAGCAGATCGCTCGCGAGAGGGAGTTTCTCGAAGGCATCCCTCGCATCAATATAGGCGCGCTGCTCATCCCTCCCATCTGGGGGCCTGCGCATGGATTTTGGGCTTCCATCCTGTTCTATCCAGTGTGGTTGTTCGCTGACAATATCTTCTATGCCGCTGTGACGGAGCGTACGCCGCTATCCATCGTTTTGGCCGTCGCGGTGTTCGCCACGCTTTTGGCGGGTACGGTTGCGTTTTCCTTGATAGGCCAGCCTTTCGCCGCGCATCGCGCCGCAAGCATGGGCCGTGGCAAGGAAGAGTACCTTCGCCGCGAGCGCGTTTGGGCGGTTGTCGGTGCGGTGGTGGCGCTTGCGGTGGTGGCGCTTGCCACGTACTACAACCTGGTCCTGCGTCCGACGGCGGGGGCGTAGCGTGGCGGCGCGGGGCGCGGGGGAGCGGCGCGAGGGGGTCGTCGCTTCGAAGGAAGCGCCGAGGATTCGGGAACCGCAGGGCGTGGGCGAGGGATCGCGGTCCGAGGACGCGCAGGAGGCGCCTGTGCGAATCGCGGTTCTGTTCGTAGGGAACAGGCTCATGCTCGATGACGGCGTGGGTCCGGCGGCTTACGAAGAGCTGCTCGAGCGCTATGAGCTGCCCCCGAACGTTGACGCGTTCGACCTCGGCTGCCTGAGCCTCGACATGATCGGAGCCGTTCGCGACTACGACCTTCTGATCACCGTGGACGCGGTCGACGGAACCGGCGCTCAACCGGGGACGGTGCTGCGTTTCGCACCCGATGCGATGGCTCGTCGCGCGGGTGCCACAGCGTCGCTTCACGATCTGAAGCTCGTCGACCTGTTCGATGCGGCTTTGCTCCTGGGCTACGAAGCCGAGGGTCTGTGCCTTGGCGTGCAGGTGGAGAACGCCTCGCCTGTCGTAGCGACCATCGGCCTCACGCCGAAGGTGTACGAGGCGCTGCCGTTGCTCGTGGACACCGTAGCTGGGGAGCTGGCCCGTTTCGGCGCGCCCCTGCGGCTTCGGTCGTAAGGGGCGGTCGAGCTGCCGCCTGCCGTCAGGTCGCGGCCGGCTCGAACCTTCCGCATGGCGCGGAGGTGACGCGGTTGCTTCGGCTCCTCCACATTCGAATCGCGGCCGCTTTCCATAGGGGATCATGCGCTACTCTTGGCGACAAAGCACGGTGCCGCCCGAGTGCGCCGCTTCCGCAGAAGGAGATTCGTCCATGGACATCCACACCATCAGCGCGTACGAGACCTCGGCCGAACGGTTCTTCGGCCGCCTCGAGGAGTGGGGGGCCGATCTCGTGCTGGATGCGCGTCTCAGGAACACGAACCAGCTGGCCGGATTCACGAAGCGCGACGACTTGGCGTTCTTCGTGAGCCGCGTCGCGCATGCCCGCTACGTGCACGACACGCTGTTCGCACCGGCGCCCACCATGTTCGAGCGCTATCTGAACGGCAACATCGATTGGGATGCCTTCGCCGATGCCTACCGCGAGGACATTCGCGAGCGCGAGGCCGTGCCGCGGTTTTACGACCGCTACGGCGAGTACAAAAGCGTCTGCCTCCTGGGCACCGCCACCCATAAGCGTCGCAGCCACGTGGAAGTGCTCCAGCAGATGCTCGAGGCCGCAGCGAGGGGCTAGCGTTCTCGAGCTGCCGACGTCGAGCGCTCGCTTTCACGCCCGCGCCGGGTCGCGCGCTGAGTCGGCCTTGCTTTCCGCCGGACGGCGGCCCCGTCCGCGCCTGCGGCTTCGCGGGCGGTGATTTCGATTGCGTGCGGCTCCGCCGGGCGGCGGTTCAGTTCGGCTGGATGGCGGTTCCATTCGCGCGCGGTCCGCGTATCCCATCCCGCGCGCGGTCCATGCATTCCGTCCGCGCGTTCCATTCGCATGAAGTCAACGCATTCCGTTCGCGCATGCAATTCGCGCGTTCCGTCCGCGCGTGCGTCCGCGCACCGCGGTCCCGCTCCCTGCGCGCACGTCTCCAGCCCCGATTCCGCACCTCTTGGCCGGATGTTTCATGTGAAACATCTGTACGATCGTTTGACTTGCTTGCAAAACTAGCAAGTGCTAGTATAATAGCTAGCGTTCGCTAGTTAAGGAGGGTGCATGAGGGACAGGGGCACGAAGGCTCTGATCGTCGAGGCGGCGTTCGGGCTGTTCGCGGAGCGGGGGTACCATGCCGTCTCCGTGCGCGACATCGCGGCGGCGGTGGGCGTCAAGGACGCGTCGCTCTACAACCATTTCGCGGGTAAGCAGGCCATCTTCGACGCGGTGCTGGCCGCGCAGCTGGAGCGCACGCGCGCGGTGTTCGCGGAGCAGGGCGTCATGACCGCGCCGGCCGAGGACCCAGCCGGGTATGCGGGCGCATTCGAGGAGACGGAGCGGCGGGTGCTGGCGGGGTTCCGCCATTTCTTCGCGGACGGGGACATGGTTCGGTTGCGCCGGTTGCTGGCTGCGAGCCGCTATGCCGACGAGCATGCCGCGGAGGCGTTCCGCTTCGTGTTCGTGGAGCAGCCCCTGGCCATCCAACGCGCGGTGTTCGAGCATCTGATGGCCGTCGGGCAGTTCGCACTCGACGATGCGGCGGTGCTCGCGCGCGAGTTCTACGGGCCGGTGTTCCTGCTTCTGCTCTCGGACGTCTCCTGGGGGGATGCGGAGCCGCTCGTGCGCGGCCACCTGGGGCGGTTCTTCTCCGCGCATGTAATCGGGGTGCCCGCGGGCGCCGCAACGGAAGGGGGTGCGCGATGAGGGCTGTCGTGGTGTACGCATCGCAAACGGGTTTTACGAGGCGCTATGCGGAATGGATCGCGGAGGAGCTGGGCTGCGAGGCCGTGCCGGTGGAGCGGGCAGACGGGATCGACGCGGGCGCCTACGACGCGGTCGTGTTCGGCGGCTGGTTCCATGCGGGCGGGCTTGTGGGGAAGAAGTGGCTCGCGCGCGCCCGCGCCGCGCATCCGCACACCCCGTTCGTCGCCTTCGCGGTGGGCGCGACGCCGCCCGAGTGGGCTGACATGGTGGACGAGGCGATGGCGCGGGAGTTCCCCTCGCCGGAGTTCGACAGCGTGGAGCGCTTCTACCTGCGCGGCGGGTTCGCCTACGAGCGCTTGAGCCTGCCGAACAAGCTGGCCATGAAGATGTTCTTCAAGATGCAGGAGAAGCAGGCGGCCACCGACCCGCATGCGCCGAGATGCTCTCGGGCATGCGCGGCGGCTTCGACGGCACCGACCGCGCCGCCATCGCGCCGGTGGTCGCCCGGGTGCGCGAGCTGGCGGCCGCGAAGGGCGCGGAGCAAGCCTGACGGATGGGCGGGGAAGCCGCCGCATCGCCTGCCGGGCCGGACGCTCCTAGCGGCGGCGCGCGGGAGCGGCGTGCCGCATGAGGCCGTTCTCGGCAGGATGGTCGCTGCCGACGTGCGTTCCGCGCGTCCTGTCGGGACGAGGGTGTTCCCGCGATCAAACGGTCGCGGTCTGCGGCAGCATCGGGTTCAGGGTGCGGTCCTTTGTCGGAAGGCGTCTGCGCGCACAACGGCGGTTGAGAGCGACGCGCTTTCGTTGCTTCCCTGCGACCTGTTGTGGACGCGTCTCCCGGGTGGACGAGAGGCGGTGTTGGATTCGATACGCTTCGGCGTCGTCTCAGGTGATCGGCACCGATCACGGACGGAGCGCCGCCTTGTCGCGTAATGCGTTCATCGGACGGGGCGAGGGCCGCTACGCGAATAGCGCGGCGGCCCTCTCCATGCGCTCGGCCACCGGCACGCCGAAGGGGCAGCGCGGCTCGCACGCCCGGCAGGCGATGCAGTCGGCGGCCGCGGCGTCGAGCGACCCGTAATGGGCGCGCACGCCAGCGGGGACCTCGTCCTGCATCGTGGCCAGGTCGTAGAACTTGTTCACGAGCGCGATGTCGATGCCGGACGGGCAGGGCGCGCAGTGCCCGCAGTACGTGCACTGGCCGAAGTAGGCGTGTCTCGGGGCGCCGGCCAGCACGCTCGCGTAGTCCCTCGCCGCGTCGTCGGCGGTCTCGTAGGCGCAGGCGTCGGCCACGTGGGACGGCTCGCCGAAACCGGCCATGATGCTGGCCACGGCGGGGCGCGTGAGCGCGTAGTGGATGCACTGCACGGGCGTCATCGCCACGCCGAACGGCGACGCCTCGGCGCTGAACAGGCGGCCTCCGGCATAGCCCTTCATGACGGTGAGGCCCACGCCCTCGCGCTCGCAGAGCGCGTAGAGCTCCGTCCGCGCCGGGTCCATGCCGCCCAGCTCGTCGGCGTAGTCGAACGTGAACGCGTCGTCGAGGCTGGCCGTGGCGGGCAGGAGGTCGAAGGCGGGGTTCACGCTGAACATGATGGCCTCCACCTCGCCGGAGAGTGCCGCGCGGCGCGCCACCTCGGGCGCGTGGGTGGACAGGCCGATATGGCCTATCGTTCCCGCCTCCTTGAGCGAGCGCACGTAGGCGATGAACTCGCCGGCCATGATGGCCTCGAACTCCTCCACGTCGTCCACGTAGTGGATCATGCCGAGCTCCACGTGGTCGGTTCCCAGGCGCGCGAGCAGGTCCTCGAACGCGGGGCGCACCGCGTCGAGGTCGCGCGTGCGCGTGTACTGGCCGTTCTGCCAGGTGGAGCCGATGTGCCCCTGGACGATCCAGCGGTCGCGCTCTCCCGCGATGGCGGCGCCCAGGTTGCTGCGCACCTCGGGCTCGGCCATCCAGCAGTCCAGGACGTTGATGCCTGACGCGGCGCACGCGTCCGCCACGGCCTTCACCTCGGATGCCGTCTTCTTCTCCATCCACTCGGCCCCGAAGCCGATCTCGCTCACCTCAAGGCCGGTGCGGCCCAGTTCCCGATAGCGCATGGTTGTCCTCCTGCATGCTTCTTCGCGTGTCGATGGCGCCAACGGACGAGCCCGAACACAGGTGCCGTTCGTCGCGCCTAGAGTGCCGCGTACTCTTCGTCGGACACGGGTTCGCACCATTCGGTCGAGCCGTTCTCGGCGGGCACCTCGACGGCCAGATGGGCGAACCAGCTGTCGGCTGCGGCTCCGTGCCAGTGCTTCACATCGGCGGGGACGTTCACCACGTCGCCTGCTTTCAGCGCGCGGGCTGGCCGGCCCCATTCCTGGTACCAGCCGCGACCGCCTGTGATCAGCAAGATCTGTCCGCCGCCCGATGTTGCGCGGTGGACGTGCCAGTGGTTACGGCAGCCCGGTTCGAACGTCACGTTGCCGATGGTCGCCTGGTCGGTGGAGAGCAGGTGCAAATAGCTCTTTCCGGTGAAATGTCGCCCGAAAGGGTTCTCCTCGCCGCGCGGGAACGTCTCGTGTTCGAGGGGCGCTGGACTGTCGCTCATGGATGCCTCCTTGGTTCGCAGTGGATCGTCCTTTCCACGATACTTCCTGGAGCCTGCTCCAAGTCAAGAGCCTCCGTCCGGAGCGCGGCTACCTTCCGAGCGCCCGGCGCAGGCAGGCGGCCGTGGCGCCCTCGCCGTGCGCGGCGAGCTCGGCGGGGGTTCCCGCGAACACGAGGCGGCCGCCGCGCTCGCCTCCCTCGGGGCCGAGGTCGACCACCCAGTCGCTCGCGCACAGCACCCGGTGGTCGTGCTCCACCGCCACGACCGTGTTGCCGGCATCGACCAGGCGGTCGAGCAGCGCGAGGAAGTGCTCCACGTCCTGCGGGTGCAGGCCGCGCGTGGGCTCGTCCAGCAGGTAGAGCGTGCGCCCGCGGCCGCCGCCGAGGAGCTCCCGCGCCAGCTTCAGCCGCTGGCCCTCGCCGCCCGAGAGCGTGGTGAGCGGACGTCCCAGCTCCAGGTAGCCCAGGCCCACATCGGACAGGAGGCCGAGCGCGCGGGCGACCTTGGGATAAGCGGCGAAGGCGTCCTGCGCCTCGTCCACCGACAGCGCCAGCACGTCGGCGATGGAGCGTCCGTCGAGCGTCGCTTCCAACACCTCGTCGTGGAAGCGGCGGCCGCGGCAGGTGGGGCAGGGAACCTGCACGTCCTGGAAGAACAGCAGGTTGCTCGTGACGGTGCCCATGCCCTCGCACGTCTCGCAGCGGCCGCTGGGCGTGTTGAACGAGAACGCCTTCGCCGAGAGCCCGTGCGAACGCGCCTCCCCGGTGGCGGCGAAGGCCGCGCGGATGGGCGTCCATACGTCCGCATACGTGGCCACGTTCGAGCGCTTCATGCGCGCGATGGGCGCCTGCCCTACGGAGACGATGCGGTCGAACTGCGTGCAGCCGGACACCGCGTTCTCGGGGCCGGGCGCGTCGCCGCGGGCCAGGATGTCGAACACGAGCGTGGACTTGCCCGAGCCGGACGGGCCCGTCACCGCCACGAGGCACCCGGCGGGGATGTCCGCATCCAGATGGTCGAGGTTGAACCGGGTGGCGTTGCGCAGTTTGATCGGAGCGCCCTGGGGTGCGCGCGGCGCCGCCTTGGGCGCGAGCGGGCGCGCGAGGAAGCGCCCCGTGGCGGAGTCGGGCGCGGCCGCGAGGTCGGCGAGCGACCCCTCGGCCACCACGCGCCCGCCGTGCGCGCCCGCGCCGGGGCCCAGGTCCACCAGGTGGTCGGCCGCGCGCATGATGTCCGGGTCGTGCTCGATGACGAGCACGGTGTTGCCCAGGTCGCGCAGGCGCCGCAGGATGCCCACGAGGCCCTCCGTGTCGCAGGGGTGGAGCCCCGCGGTGGGCTCGTCCAGGATGTAGACGACGCCGGAGAGCTCCGAGTCCAGCACGGCGGACAGGCGCAGCCGCTGCAGCTCGCCGCCCGAGAGCGTGGTGGTTGCGCGGTCGAGCGTCAGGTAGTCCAGGCCCACGGCACCGATGCGCGCGAGCTTCGTCTCCATGTCCAGCAGGTAGTCCTTCACCACCGCGCGGCGCGGTCCGTCCAGCTGCGCGCCCACCCGGCGCACCCACGCCGCGAGCTCGCGCAGCGACCGGCCTGCCAGCTGGGGCAGCCGCGTGCCCGCCACGACCACGTCGCGGCCCCGCGGGCCCAGGCGCTCGCCGCCGCAGGCGGGGCAGGGGGTGCGCATGATGAAAGCGCGCACGCCCTTCGCGTCGGGCCCCTGCTCGCCCAGCCGACGCATGAGCAGCGGAACCACGCCCTCGAAGCGCCCGTCGGCCACCTTCCGGGGCGGCTCGACCTGCGGCAGCGCGCGCTCGAGCGCGGGCGCCTCGGACCCCTCGTACAAGAGCGCCTTCTGCAGCGCGTCGAACGCCGCCACGGGCACGTGCGCGGGGTCAGGCAGGCCGAAATGCCGGCACGCGGCGCGGAACACGCCTATCTGATATTCCCGGTACCTCGCCTGCCAGAAGGCCACGGCGCCGTCCTCGAGCGACCGGGACTCGTCCACGGCGGCCGCGCGGTCCACCGCGAGCACGTCGCCCATGCCCTCGCATGCGGGGCAGGCGCCCTCGTGCGTGTTGAACGAGAACTCCGTGCGCGTGACCTTGTCCATGCGCTCGCCGCACGAGGGGCAGAACTGGTACACGTGGAAGTCGTCGCCCACGTGCTCCGTCTCCTCTGCGCAGTCGGCCGCGCAGAGCATCTGGCCGCAGTGCGGGCAGGGGTACTCGCCCAGCTTCTCGAACACCATGCGCAGCGCCGTGTACACGTCGGTCGCCGTGCCCACGGTGGAGCGCGGGTTGCGGTTCGCGCCGTCCTGCAGGATGGCGATGGCAGGGGAGGCGCCCCGCACGCGCTCGACGGCGGGCTTGGGGATGCCCTGCATCGAGAGGGCCTCCAGGTGCAGGCGCTGGCACTCGGTGGCCAGTACGTCCACGAGCAGGGTGGACTTGCCCGAGCCCGACACGCCCGTGAACACGGTGATCTTGTTTTTGGGGATGGCGAGCGTGACGTCGCGCAGGTTGCCCTCGCGCGCGCCGACGATGGTGAGGGTGTCCAAAACGGGGTCCTTTCGCCGAAGGGGAATCGGGGGAACCCTACACCTTGCCGCAGCTGGGGCACAGGTCGCAGATGAAGCACTCGCCGCACTTCGGGCTGCGCGCGATGCACGTCTCGCGGCCGAACAGCACCCACTGGTGGTTGATGGGCCCCCAGTATTCCCGCGGGTAGAGCTTGAGCAGCGCCGTCTCGGTTTTCGCCGGCGTGTCGGCGGAGGGGCCCGCGAACTTCAGCCGGTGCGCGATGCGAAACACGTGCGTGTCCACCGCGATGCCCTCCACGATGCCGAACGCCTCGTTGAGCACCACGTTCGCCGTCTTGCGGCCCACGCCCGGCAGCTTCTGCAGCTCGTCGATGTCGCGCGGGATCTCGCCTGCGTAGTCGGCCACCACCATCTGGGCGCACTTGATGACGTTCGCCGCCTTCGTGTGGAAAAAGCCGATGGTGCGGATGATATCTTCCACGTCGCGCACGTCGGCGGAGGCGAGGTCGGCCGGCGTGGGGTAGCGCTCCCACAGCTTGGGCGTGACCTTGTTCACGCCCTTGTCGGTGGTCTGCGCGGACAGCAGCACGGCGATGGTCAGGCGGAACGGGTCGCCCCAGTAGTGCAGCGCGCACTCGGCGGCCGGGTAGTGCTCGTTCATGCGGCGCGCCACCTCGAGCGCGCGCTCCCGCTTGGCGGTCATGGTCTCGCGCGGCATAGGGTCTCCTGTCGGGTCGTGTGGACGGGTTCGGCTTCCAGTATAGCGAACTTCCCGGGCGCTTCTCGGGTATACTGGGTGCGGAAGGGAAGCTGCTGCGATGAAAGGCGGGAAGCGTGGGAGGGACGTTGGTTGTGGGGGACACCCATGTGAAGCAGGAGATCATCCTGCCGCGGGTCGACGCGTCGGTCGAGCGCTGCGGGGCGGAGCGCGTCGTGTTCCTGGGCGATTACTGCGACGAGTGGAGGTCGACGGGCCGGCAGCTGCTCGCGGCGCTCGAGCTGCTCGCCGGCTGGGTGGAAGACGCGCGTGCAGCGGGCGTGCGGGTCGACCTGCTGCTGGGCAACCACGACTTCCAGTACCTGCTGGGCGAGGAGGGGCCCGGCACCCAGGTCCTCATCATGGGCGATGTCGCGGCGCTGCTTCGGGGCCTCGGCGCGACGATGGCCGAGACGGCAGACGGCTTCCTGCTCACGCACGCGGGGCTCACGGCGGAGTGGGCGCGGCTGCATCTCGATGCGCCGAGCGGGGCGGAGGAGGCGAAATCGCAGTTGAACGCAATGCTCGAGCGCGGAACCTGGAACGACCTGCGCGCGCTGTCGTCCTGCGGCGCCGGGCGTGGCGGTTGGGACGAGCCGAGCCCTTTGTGGGCCGACCGCTCGGAGCTGTGGGAGGACGCCTACCCCGGCATCGACCAGATCGTCGGGCACACGCCGGTCGCCGCCTGCGAGCGGATGCCGCCCGCGTCCGCCTGGGCGCGGGTCGACGCGGGCGAGGAGCTGTGGCTGTGCGACACGTTCTCGCTCACGAGCCGCATGCGCCCCATCGGCGACGGCGGCATGCTGCTCGTCGAGGACGGCCGCGTGGAGGTCGTGGCCGGCGCGGACGATCCTGCCTTCGAGCCGTGGGACGAGGTCGTGGCCGCGGCCGGCGTCTGGTAGGGGATTCCCTTTTGTCATCCTCGAAGGAGCGCGAAGCGCCGGGGTGAAAGGAGCCCGCGCGGCGATAGCCGAGGAGGTCGCGGCTGGTTGTCGCCACACGGTATCCGAGGCGCGGAATCCTCCTTCGCCTCGAAACAACGACGAAAAGCATTCCGAAAGTCACCGTTTTGGCCGCTGTGAAGGCTTCTCGCGTGCTCAGAGTCTGATTTCGGCGGCGGATTGCTTGTCCTCTGCGCGTTTGCGCAGGTCGCGAACCTCACCGAGCCCCTTTTTGCCGCCGAAACGCTTCACAGCGGCCAAAACGGTGACCGAGGACCCTTGGATACGGAAGGGACTTCCGGAACGTGCGCCTCCGGAACGTGCGCCGGATGCTCCGCTCCTTCGATGCATCGGCGCGCTCCGCCCGCCTGTGGTTTCTCCTTCATGCGCGCCTTCGGGCATCGTGCAGGGCGCGCTCGGGTGGTAGAATCGTCTGCGCTGTTCGCGCCTGCGCGGGCGGCAGGCAGAAACCTTGCACGAGGCCGCGAATCGCGGCTTTTCGTGCTGTTCGCATACGGATAGGACACGCCATGCTCATCGACTCGCTCACGTTCACCCTGGAGAAATCGGGCTGTCTTGACGCGTTCTGGGGCAAGCTGGACGCGGGGGAGGACGGTGCGCTCGGCGTGGCGAACTCCGCGCGGCCGTTCCTCGTGGCGGCACGGTTCGCGCACCGGCCGCAGGCCACGCTCGTCGTGGTGGCCGGCGAGGACGCCGCCGTCGCGTTCGCGCGAAGCTTGGCGGCCTATCTGGGCGAGGAGCGCGTCATGCGCTTCCCCGAGCGCTCGGATTTCCCCTTCGCCCCCAAGCCGAGCGACCCGGCCCAGGTGGCGCGGCGCATGCAGGCCGTGCACGCGCTCGCGACCGGCCGCGAGGCCGTGGTGGTGGCGAGCGCCCGTTCGCTCGTGCGAGCGCTGCCGCCGGCGGGTTCGGGCGCGTTCCTGCCGATCGCGCTCGACGCAGGCTGCGAGCTTGCGGACATGCCCGGTGCGCAAAGGGCGAGCGTCGCCGAGCTCGGCGACCTCACGCGCGCCTTCGAGGAACGCGGCTACCAGAACACCGGCGAGCTGGACGGCCCCGGCACGTTCGCCGTGCGCGGCGGCACCGTTGACGTGTTTCCCGGCAACCTCGTGTACCCGGTGCGCCTGGACTTCTTCGGCGACGAGTTGGACGAGATTCGCCGCATCGTACCCTCCACAGGGCAGACAATCGCCTCGCTAGAGCATGTGGACATCTACCCGGTGGTGGAGTTCTCGTGTTCGAAGTCGGGTCTCGCCCGTGCCCGCAAGAAGCTCGAGCGGCCTGCCGAGACCAACCCCGTGCTGCGCGACATCCTGGAGAAGCTCGACGGAGGCCTGCGCTTCGACGGCTCGGACGCGCTTCTGCCCTACCTGTACAACAAGACGGCGACGCTCGGCGACTATGTGCGGGCTGGCTCTCTCACGGCGCTCATCGAACCGCGATCGCTCTTCGACGACATGGCGCACGCCTACGATGACGTGCGCGGGCGGGCAGCGGGCTCGAGCATCCCACCGCAAGGCCTGTACGTCGAGCCTTCGAACGTGAGCTTCGGCGAGGGGCAGCGCGCCACCTACGTGTCCATCATGCGCGTGGGCGGGCAGGTGGACGACGAGCTGCCGGTGAAGCGCGTGGAGGTGGCGGGGCATCCCGACAAGCTGTTCGGACGTTTGCGCACGCTCGTGGACGGCGACTACACCGTGGTGTTTAGCGCGCCGAACTTCCGCGCCCGCCAGGACATGAAGCTCGCCTTCGTGGATCGGGGGCTGCCGATACAGGAGACGCTGGACGCGCAGGCCGAAGCTGACGAGACCGAGGGCGCCGCCAAGCGCCGCTTGCGGCGCGGGGTGGTGAACGTGGTGGACGTGGACATCCCGCTCGGCATGATCATCCCGCAGGCGTTGCTCGCGCTCGTGAGCGTGTCGGACACGCAGGGGGCGTCCTCGTCCTCGCGTCCTGCCAGGAGCGTCGACATCACCGAGATCACCTTCCCCTATAAACCGGGCGACTACGTGGTCCACGCCGCCCATGGAGTGGCGCACTTCAAGGAGCTCGTGCGCCGCGACGTGGACGGCACCGCGCGCGACTACCTCCTGCTCGAGTACGCCGAGGGCGACAAGCTCTACGTGCCGGTGGAGCAGCTCGATCGCGTGACGCGCTACGTGGGGCCGGAGGGCGCGTCGCCCCGGCTCACGCGCCTGAACACCGCCGACTGGTCGCGTGCGATGGGCAAGGCGCGCGCGGCCACGAAGAAGCTCGCGTTCGACCTGGTGGACGTGTACGCCCGCCGCGCCGCCACGCAGGGCTACCGCTTTGGGCCCGACACGCCGGCCCAGCGCGAGATGGAGGAGGCGTTCCCCTACCAGGAGACGCCCGACCAGCTGGCCGCCATCGCCGACGTGAAGGCCGACATGCAGTCCGCCAAGCCCATGGACCGGCTGGTCTGCGGCGACGTGGGCTTCGGCAAGACCGAGGTGGCCATCCGAGCAGCGTTCAAGGCCACGCAGGATTCCAAGCAGGTGATGGTGCTGTGCCCCACCACCATCCTCGCGCAGCAGCACTTCACGAACTTCAAGGAGCGCTGCGAGCCTTTCGGCGTGCGCGTGGAGGTGCTCTCGCGCTTCCGCACGCCCGCCCAGCAGGCCGAGGCGCTCAAAGGGTTCCAAGAGGGCGACGTGGACATCCTCGTGGGCACGCATCGACTGCTCTCGCGCGACGTGAACCCGCACGATTTGGGCCTGGTGATCATCGACGAGGAGCAGCGTTTCGGCGTGGGGCACAAGGAGCAGCTGAAGAACCTGCGCGAGTCCATCGACGTGCTCACGCTCTCGGCCACGCCCATACCGCGCACCATGCAGATGAGCCTGTCGGGCGTGCGCGACATGAGCCTCATCCTCACGCCGCCCGACGAGCGCCGCCCCGTCGAGGTGCACGTGGGCGAGTGGGACCCGGACCTCGTGAGCGCTGCCATCCGCCGCGAGCTGGCGCGCGGCGGGCAGGTGTACTACGTGTCCAACCGCGTGCGCACCATGGAGGAGGCCGTGGGCCGCGTGGCGGCGGCCGCCGGCGAGGCGCGCGTGGGCGTGGCGCACGGGCAGATGTCGAAGGAGGAGCTCGAGCGCGTGATGGAGGACTTCAGTGCCGGCGAGCTGGACGTGCTCGTGGCCACCACCATCATCGAGAGCGGCATCGACAACCCGCACACCAACACGCTCATCATCGAGGATGCGCAGCGCTACGGCTTGGCGCAGATGTACCAGCTGAAGGGCCGCGTGGGCCGCTCGTCCACGCAGGCTTACGCCTACTTCATGTTCCCCGAGCACAAGGAGCTGACCGAAGAGGCCACCGCGCGCCTGACGGCGTTGAACGAGCACACCGATCTGGGCAGCGGCATGCGCATCGCGATGCGCGACCTGGAGATTCGCGGCGCGGGCAGCCTGCTCGGCGCGGAGCAGTCGGGCAACATGTCAGCTGTGGGCTTCGACCTGTTCGCTCAGATGCTCGCGCAGGCGGTTTCCGCCACGCGCGAAGGCGATCTCAAGGCCGTGGACCAGCTGCCCCCCGCGCTCTCCGACATTACGGTGAACGTGCCGGGGCACACCTACCTTTCCGAGGACTACGTGCCCGATGCCGACGAGCGGGTGCTGTGGTACCGCAAGATCGCGGGCGCCGCCACTGAGCAGGCTGTCGAAGACGTGGCCTCCGATCTGGCCGAGAAGCGTCCTGACATGCCTCAGGCGGCGAAGAACCTGATCGAGAAGGCGCGCATTAAAGCCTATGCGAACGAGCATCGCATTAAGACCGTCTCGGTGACGGCCGGCAAGTTGGTGGTGGAACCCATCGACGTGCCGCGCACCTTGATGACGGGTCTGCGCCGCGCGGGCGGACGCTACCTGGCCGACAAGCGGAAGCTGTCGCTGCCCCTGCGCTACTTCAAGCTGGACGAGGGCGACAACCTGCTCGGACCTGTGGCCGAGTTCCTGAAAGAGCTGGCGGGATGAGCGCGGGAAAGCAGCGCGCGCCGTTTCGCCGCCCCGGGTCCCCAACGGCCGAGTTGACCGGTGGGTCTCGAACGTCGCGAGGCGGGGCGCAAGGGGCCGTCGCATGTGCGGCGGCGGATCCGGGGAGCTCGCGGCGCCAGTTCGGCTCCGCTCCCGGTGCGGGCGTCGCGGCGGGAGATGCCTTTTTCAGGCGGCGGTTCTGGCGCGGAGTCGTCTGCGCGCTCGTGGGCGCGGGGCTCTGGGGCTTCTCGGGGGCCTGCGCGCAGTTTTTGCTGTCGAACTACGACATCGAGCCCTCCTTCGTCACGGCGGTGCGCATGCTGGGGGCGGGCCTCCTGTTCCTCGTCGTGCTCGCAGCGCGCCAGCGGGAGCGGCTGGCCGCGATGCTGCGCGACCGGCGCACGTTCGGGCGCCTCGTGGTGTTCGGCGCGGTGGGACTCTACCTCTGCCAGATCACGTACGCCATCGTCATCGACTATACGAACGCGGGCACTGCCACGGTGCTGCAGTGCACGGGCATCGCGTTCGTCATGCTGTTCACGTGCGTCGTCGGGAGGAAGCTGCCGCGGGCGAAGGAGTTCGTCGGGCTGGTGGCGGCCCTGTTCGCCACCTGGCTCATCGCCACGCAGGGCGACCCGTCGGCGCTGTCGCTGCCGCTGCCGGGCCTTTTGTGGGGCATCGCGAACGGGTTGTCGGTGGCGTTCTACATCGTATATCCGAAGAAGCTGTTCGCCGAATGGGGCAGCTTCGCGGTCACGGGCATCGGCATGCTCGTGGGCGGCGTGGCGGCCGCGCTCGTGTGGCTGGCAGGCGGTGCCGCGGACGGCACGGGGCTTGCGCTGCCGACGCTCGACGCGGCGGGATTCCTCGTGTTCGGGCTGATCATCGTCGTGGGCACGTTCGCCGCATTCGCGCTGTACCTGCACGGCGTGTCCATCGTGGGCTCGGTGAAGGGGAGCCTGCTCGGCGCTATCGAGCCGGTGAGCGCCACGGCGTTCTCCGCACTGTGGCTGGGCACGGCGTTCTCCGGGGCCGACTGGGTGGGCTTCGTGCTCATGATAGCCATGATATTCCTGGTCACGGGCGAGAAGCCTCAACCGGAATCCGATGCTGAGGCGGCTGGCGGGCGCAGGGCGCTTGCCGAGGCGGCAGGCGGCGCGCAAGGCCGTGCGGACGGGGAGGCCTCTCGTGAATGAGGAGCGCAAGCGCTGCATAGAGTCGTGCGAGGTGTCGCGGCTCGTCCGCTACGAGCTGGGCGGCGTGGAGCAGAAGGTGACGCTGGAAGGCCGCCGCGCGGACGCGCCGGTGGTGATCTTCCTGCACGGCGGGCCGGGCTCGCCGCTGCCCATCTCGGTGGGCACGCGCGGCATGTTCCCCGAGCTTGCGGACCGCTACGTGCTGGTCGCGTGGGACCAGCTGGGATGCGGCGCGAACCGCTGCGCGCTCGGCGACGACGCGTGCATCGAGCGCTACGTGGACATGACGCTCGACCTGGTGCGCGCGGTGCGGCGCGACTTCCCCGGCAACGAGGTGAACCTGCTGGGCGTGTCGTGGGGCTCCATCCTGGCGGCTCGGGCGGCCACGCGCGAGCCGGAGCTCATCGACCACGTGGTGACGTACGGCCAGGTGCTCAAGCAGCTCGGCTTCAACGAAGAGGTGTTCGAGGCGCTCGAGCGCTCGGCGATGCCCGGGAAGCTGAAAAACGAGCTGCATGCGATCCGCGGGTCCGGCGTGCGCGACCTGAAGTCGGGCATGCGACTGGCGGGGTGGGTTCGGAAGTACACCGAGGGCTACCAGGCGCAGGGCGGAGGCATGATGCCCGTCGGCACGTTCGTGCGCGGCCTGCTGGCGAGCCCCGACTACACTCTGCGCGACCTGGTGGCGGCCGTGTCGAACGACTTCTCGCGCAGCGAGCGCCTGTTCGCGGAGATCTTCGCCGTCGACCTGTCCGACGAGCTCGCGAACATGCAGGTGCCGTACCTCATCGTGCAGGGCGAGACGGACATCGTCACGTCCACCCGCGCCATCCGAGCGTTCGTCGCGGAATGCGGCAACCCCAACCTGCGCTACGCTGAGGCCCCGCGCAGCGGCCACATGCCCGGCACGGCCGGCATGGACCTGCTGTTCGCGCGCATGGCCGACTTTCTGGGCGCAAGCACGCCGGCGGCGGAGGCGGTCCGATGATGCGGGAAGAGGACGCGGCCGGGCTGCTCGACGCGCTCGCCGAGCGCGGCATCGACGTGAGGCTCGACGGCGGCTGGGGCGTGGACGCGCTGCTGGGCAGGCAGACGCGCGAACACAACGACCTCGACCTGTTCTCAGAACGCCGCGACGAGGACGCGCTCGTCGCCCTGCTGCGCGAGCGCGGCTTCGCGCCGGTGGGGCGCGCGTTCACCACCGAGGCGCACACGGCCTGGGCCGACGACGAGGATCGCGAGGTTGACCTGCACGTGTTCGAGCGCGCGGCCGACGGGTCGCTCCTGTTCGAGGGCGAGGCCTACCCGTCAAGCACCTTCGACGGCGAGGGCCGCATCGCGGGGCGCGCCGTGCGCTGCATCCCGCTGGCCGAGCAGGTGGCCTTCCGCTGCGGCTACGACCACGACGAGGGCGATGTCCACGACGTGCGCCTCCTCTGCGAGCGCTTCGGCATCCCCGTGCCCGCCGAGTACGCCCGCGAGATCGAGGGATAGGGGCGGCCATGCGGCTACTGCTTGCCCAGCTCCTGGCGGTAGATGACGTAGGAGCCGACGATGGCGGCGGCGAACCCTGCTAGCAGCACCAGCAGCACCGCCAGGGTCACGAGGCGCGCGGGAAGCACGAGGCCGAGCACGATCATGGCGAAGCCCGTTGCGACGCCCGCGTACCCGCCGAGGCGCTGGCTGCGCCGCCACGTCTCCGGGCTGGCCTCGCTCTGCGTCGTGCGCAGGCCGAAGAAGGGGTTGCGGTCCGCCTTCGGCATGAGGTTCCCCGCCACGACGCAGAGCGCGCCGCCGATGACGGCGGCCCAGCGGCTCGCGTCCGGGTCGGGCTCGGGGAAGGGCGCGCCGTCGTAGAGGAGCGCCTTCGTGAGGTAGAGCAGTATCCAGCCCAGCACGAACACCTCGAAGGCCACGGCGCCCCACGCCCAGCGGCGCTCCTTGCCGATCGGCGCGTTCTTGGAACCCATCACGCCGAACACTCCGCAGAGCGGGAAGATGAGCGCCACGAGAAACTCGTACTTGCTGCCCAGGCGGTCCGGCTCGTTCGCCGCGTTGAAGTGCACCGGCACCTGGTCGGGCATGAGGTGGATGAGCACGGACGCCACGAGGACGTCAAGCGCCATCAGGATGTACGTGGCTGCGTAGAGCCTCTTCATCGCCTGCCTCCTTCAAGTTCATCATCCACAGCAGGGTCTCCTCCAGCACCGACGCCTTCAGCTCGTAGAACACGAACTTCCCCTCGCGGTAGTCGCGCACGAGCCCGGCGTCCTTGAGCACCGAGAGGTGCCGCGACACGGCGGGGGCGGAGATGTCGAACAGCTCGGCGATCTGCCCGGCCGGAAGGCGGCCGCGCTTCAGGTGCTCGAGGATATCCCGGCGAACCGGGTCCGACAAGGCCTTCAGCGTCTCCTGGATGCCCATGGCGCACCCTTCCTTCGCATAACGATTAACATTTAAGTTAATTGTTACATATCGAGAGAGCGCGTGCAAGGGGTAAGTGCTCCGCTCGCTTCTTGGCTGGGATGCGCTGGGATTTTCGGCTGTGCGGGTTGTTGGAGAGGCGTCTGGGAAGGGGCTTCGGAAAGAGGCGACGCGTCAGGAAAACGGCCGCAAGAAAAGCTAAAGCGCCGGAGGTAGGCGATGACTCACCGTTCGGGCGCTTTGCAATTCGTATAATATACGAATCTCGCTTGTCGTGAATGAGCGAAAAGCGACGGAATGTTGCGTTTTCTCGTGTGTAAAAGGATCGTTCCTGGGTGTCGGCTGCGATTTGCGTGCGCTTTCGCAGATGGGACGAAGACGGTTCGATCAGGTGCCGTCGTATGCGCACCCTTCGGTGTTTTTCGCACGTTGCCGAGACGATCGGGATTGCCCCCTGCGCCGCGGTACAATGGCGGAGTGCCTACACGAGACGGAAAGGATGTGTGGATGGAGTTCGACGCTTTGATCGTGATCGACATGCAGGAGGCCCTCGTTGGGCGGCGGCCCTGCGGGGCGGATGGGACGGTGGGCGCGATCGCGAGGCTTGTCGGTGCGTGCCGCGAAAGCGGCGTGCCGGTCTTGTACGTGCGCCACGACGGCGGGCCTGGCGACGAGCTGGAGGCGGGCACGGACGGTTGGCGGATCTGCGCGCCGCTTGCGCCGCAGGAAGGCGAGCCCGTGTTCGACAAGCGTTTCAACAGCGCGTTTCGTCAAACGGGCCTGCAGGAGCACCTCGAGCGCCGCGGCCTGCATCGTTTGCTGATGTGCGGCATGCAGACGGAGTTCTGCTTTGACGCGTCGGTCAAGGTGGCCTTCGAGCTGGGCTTCGACGTGACGGTGCCGAGGGGCGCGGTGACGACGTTCGACTGCGCGTTCGCCCCGGGCGGGGATCTGACGACGTACTTCGAGGACTGCATCTGGGATGGCCGCTATGCGCAGGTGGTCCCGCTGGAAGAGGCGCTGGGCGCGATCGGGCGCGGCGTGTGAGAGGAGGGCGGCCGTGGGGCTGTTCATGACGTTGGAGGACGCGTCGGCCGAGGAGGCGGCGCTGCTGCGGGAGGGCGTGCTGCCCGAGGAGGCGCCGGACGGGGCGGCCGGGGGGCGCCTGCGGGTGTTCGACCTGCACTGCGACACACTCGACCGGCTGGCGTTCCACGGCGATGCGTCGGTGCCGGGAGGGTTCGCCGCGCACGACGCGCCTATCCCGGCCGCGCGCATGAGCTCGCTCGCGGACAACGACGCGCATATCTCGCTCGCGCGCACAGCGGCGTTCGCCTGGTGCCAGTGCTTCGCGGCGTTCGTCCCCGACGAGGTGCACGGCGACGCGGCTTGGGCGCTGTTCGAGCGCGTGCGGCGTGTGTGGGAGCGCGAGCTGGGCCGCTGGCCTGACCGGCTCGCGCCGGCGCGCTCGATGGCCGATGTCGACGCGGCGCTGGCCGTCGGCAGGACGGCGGGCCTCCTCACCGTTGAGGGCGCGTCGTTCCTCGAGGACGACGCGGCTGCCGAGGGCCGCCTCGACGCGCTCGCAGAGGCGGGCGTGCGCATGGTCACGCTCACGTGGAACGGGCGCAACGCGCTCGGCAGCGGCAACGACACGGCCGACGGGCTCACCGGCTTCGGCCGCTCCTGCGTGCGCGAGCTGGAGCTGCGCGGCATCGCCGTGGACGTGTCGCACCTGAACGACGCCGGCTTCAAAGACGTGTGCGCGGCCGCGACGCGACCCTTCGCCGCCTCGCACTCCAACGCACGCGCCGTGTGCGGCCACCCGCGCAACCTCGCCGACTGGCAGCTGCGCGAGCTGGCCGACGCGGGCGGCGTGGCGGGCCTGAACTTCTGCCGCGACTTCCTGTCCGAGACGCACGCCGACCCGACCCCCGACGACGTGCTGCGGCACGTGGACCACGTGCTGGAAGCCGCCGGCGAGGACGTGCTCGCGCTCGGCAGCGACTACGACGGCTGCGACGTGCCCAGCTGGCTCGACCCGTGCGACCAGGTGGGCGGCCTGCACGCGCTCATCGCGAGCCGGTTCGGCCGGGAGGTGGCCGACAAGGCGCTTTTCGGCAACGCTCGCGCGTTCTTCGAACGGCTGGAAGAGGGCGGCCGGGTTGACGTGCGGTCGTGCTAGCGATAACAGGTGGCGGTCATGCGGGCGATGGGTTTGCTCAGGTCGTCCTCGACTGCGACCGTGTAGAATCCCAAGTGACGGCCCGGCTTGTCGCATGCTGCGGTGGCGATAAGCCGCGAGCCTTGCGTGGAGCGGAGGAAGCTGATGGAGGAGTCCACCGACACGGTGGGCTCCTCGCCGATGTTGCAGCAGACGGCCAGCGCGAAGTCGGCCAGCGTGAAGATGGCGCCGCCCATAACGTTGCCCATGGCGTTGCGGTGGATGTCGGAAAGCTCCATCTCGGCGACCGCGCGTCCGCGCTCGGCGGACACGATGCGGCAGCCAGCGGCCTCGGTGGCGAAGCGGTCCTTTCCGAAGACCGCTTCTATCTCGGTTAGCGTCGGGTTGTCGGAAAGCACGGGGCCGCCTGTCCTCAAGCGGGCGTTGCCGTGGCGGCGTACAGCTCGAGCCATTCCCCGTCCTTGATCGTGACGGTCTGCGTTCCGCCGCGCACGACGTATTTCGTGTCGGTGATGGAATCGGTGTCGAATGCGAGGTCGCTCATCACGTATGCGGCGCACTCCTGCTCGGCCATGCCCTCGGCATCTTCGTCGACCGTGATGGTGTAAGTGCCGGCGGGTATGTCCTTGCCCGCAAGGTACAGGCCGCTCTTGTAAGGCGCCTGCGGTTCGAACGTCGCTTCGCTCTCCGGATACATGCGCGCGTTCTCGTCGGGGGCCTCGAACACCACGAGGTCGCCCGTTTCGAGGTCGGCGTAGTAATTGCCGAAATACACCAGGGACTTGTCGGTGCGGTAGGTGCCTCCGTTCTCGCCTTTGAAGACATAGAGGTAGCTTTCGGCGCTCGGGCTGCCGTCGAGAAAGTAGCGTCCTGGCATGATGTCGACTCCCACTTCGTAGACGCCGGACGAGCATCGCCCGTTCTCGATCGTCCCGACGCCTCCGCCGAAGGCCCTCTCGATGTCTTGGCGAGTGAATCCGCCCAAGGTGCCCGATCCGTACGGATCGGGGCTTCCGCCATAGCCGTCGTAGTACCCGTCGTACGGATAGGTTTCCGAACCTCCGTCGAAACGGTAGTCGTAGGCGTGTCCCCTCTCGTAGGCGTGGTCGAGCATGGCGGCGCACGACATGCATCCCACGCAGCCTCCCAAGCCGAGCACGAGCGCGATCAGGCAGCCGCCGAGCACCCAAGGCCATACCTTGCGCTTTGCCTGAGGCGGAGCGGGGGGAGTCGGAATGGGCGGCGGCGGGTAAGCGCCGTAAGGCTGCTGCGGATACGGCGGCTGGACGTTGCCGGGATAAGGCGGTTGGGAACCGTATGGCGGCGGTGCCGGGGGGCCGGCGTAGGGCGTGGGCGCCTGCGGGGTCGGCTGACCGGGGGGTGGCGGAGGCGTCGGGCCCTGGTGCGCCGACCACTGGGGGCCGTCATTTTCGGTGGTGGGGCGCTCGGGGTCGTTCATGGGTTTCTTCCTCTCTCTGGTTCGCTCACCGGATGATCCGGTCTAGTTCCGGCTTTCGCTGCCTCTTTCGCCTTCTCCAGGCAGAAACAGCCGAGCCGTTGCCTCGACGAGCGTGACGGCGCCTTCCGGGCACGCCCCAACGCACAGACCGCAGCCGATGCAGTAACGCGCGTCGAAGGCGAGCGTCCCGTCGGCCGGATCAGGGAAACGGGCCCCCGTGGGGCAGGCGGCTGCGCAGTCGAGCGCGTTCGCGCAGAGCTCGCAGTCGGTGGCCGACACCGCCACGGGTACACGAGCGGCGATGTCCGGGTCGCGGTCGATGGCCTCCAGCAAAAGCTGGCGCTTGGGATGCATCGTCTTCCTCGTGCGTCCCTCGGGCACGAAATCGTTGAACTGGATGCCGTCGGTCAAGTTGAGGCGCGCGAGCGCGCGAGCACGCTCCTTGCGCTCGTAGAACTGCTGGAGCACTTCGGAGTTGCGCAGACGGCGCTTGCCCGTGGCGATGTCGCTCACGTCGCCCACGGGGTTCGCGAAGGCGCTGCGCCGGTCGACTCCCGTGGGATCGGCCAAATCCTTGACCAGACTCTCCTTCTCGGGGATCACGTCCACGTAGCCCACTTTGCGCCCGCTCCACGCCTCGGCCGTCTCGATGGCGTGGGAGTACAGCATCTCGCCCATCTCGCCCGCACGCTCGCAGTCGGCGCAGTAGGCCAGGTCGGCGGTCACCTTCACGGGCACATTCTCGGCCAGCACGAGCGTCCAGAATTCGGGAGAGAGCATGGCCAGGCAGGGCAGGACCACGACGTTCGCCGCGGGCTCGAGGCCAGGGAACACGTTTTCCTTGCAGGTGAGCATCACATCTTCTCCGCGCAGGGCGATGCGGCGGATGCGCGCGTGCAGGTCGTGCATGGTCACGCGCGTTGACGAGAACGCGTCGCAGATGCCCAGGCAGATACCGCAATGCGTGCAGGAGTTCTCGTCGATGCCGGGGCGGCCGTCCTCGTCGAACGCGATGGCCGCATGCGGGCAGGCAACCGCGCACCGCTCGCATGCGGCGCCGCGCGTGCGGATGCAGAAATCGCGCAGCACCACGATCTGGCTCGGTCGCTCCCGAGTGGGAGCGACGCCCTCGGTTGTCTCTGGGGCGTCAGCCACCGAACACCTCTTTCGTCACATGGTCGATGCGGGCCAGCACGTCGGCGCGCTCCAAAAGCTCGATGCTCTCGAAGAGCGGCGGCGACACCATGTTGCCGCATACGGCCACGCGCAAAGGCTGCAGTACGAGCTTGAGCTTCATGTCCAGCTTCTCGGACAGCGCGCGGCACGCCTCCTCGAGCGGTGCAGCCTTCCACGCCCGATCCTCGTCGGCCAGCACCGTGCGGCACGCGGCGAGCGCTTCGTCGGCGCGCGCGCCCTCCTTCTTCAGCACCTTGGCGACGCTCTTCTCGTCGAGCTCGCGCACCTCGGGTCCCCAGAACATGAACGCCAGCTTCGCGGGGATCTCGTCGAGGCGCACGAGGCGCTCGGCCACGAGCGGGTAGAGCCCCAGGTAGAAGTCAGGACGCGCGCTCAGGTCGGCCGCTGCCGCGTCGCGCGCTTCACACGTAAGCTCGCCGTCGGCCGCGACGCCCGCATGCGCGCGGAAGAGCCACGGCGTTGACGCCTGCACCCACGCGTTCGCGCCCATGTCCTTGATGTACTGGCCGTTCATCCAGTCGAGCTTCGTCTCGTCGAACACGGCGTCCTTCTTGGTCACGCGCTCGAGGCTGAACTCGCGGCAGAGGGTCTCGCGGTCGATGAGGGTGGTCTCGCCGTCGAGCGACCAGCCCAAAAGCGCCAGGAAGTTCACCATGGCGTCGGGCAGGTAGCCGCGCTCGAAGAACTCCTCCACCGAGGCCGCGCCGTGGCGCTTCGAGAGCTTCTTGCCGTCGGGGCCCAGGATCATCGACAGGTGCGCGAAGGTGGGCACGTCGAATCCGAGCGCCTCGTAGATGAGGATCTGGCGCGGCGTGTTGGACAGGTGGTCGTCGCCGCGGATGACGTGCGTGACGCCCATGTTCGCGTCGTCGCACACCACGGCGAAGTTGTAGGTGGGGGAGCCGTCCGTGCGCACGACGATCATGTCGTCCATGACCTCGGCGGGAAAGCTGACGTGGCCGTACACGGCGTCGTCGAACTCGATGGCGCCGCGGCCCTCGGGCACGCGCAGGCGCCACACGTGGGGCTCGCCGGCCTCGATGCGCGCGACCGCCTCGGCGGGGTCGAGGTCGCGGCAGGTGCGGTCGTAGCCCGCATAGCCGCCCTCTTCGGCCTCGGCCTTCGCGCGCTTGGCGTCGAGCTCCTCCTTCGTACAGAAGCAGGGGTATACGCTTCCGCGCTTGCGCAGGCGCTCGAGCGCCTCGGCGTACGTGTCCATGCGCTGGGTCTGGAAGTAGGGGCCGGCGCCCCCGCCCACCTCGGGACCTTCGTCCCAATCGAGCCCCAGCCACTTCATGGCGTTCAAGATGACCTGCACGTTCTCCTCGGTGGAGCGCTCGGGGTCGGTGTCCTCGATGCGCAGGATGAAGTCGCCGCCCATGGCGCGCGCGAACGCCCAGTTGTAGATGGCCGTGCGGGCGCCGCCCACGTGCAGGCGGCCGGTAGGGGAAGGCGCGAAGCGCACGCGCACTTTCTTGTTCTCGTCAGTCATGGTTGCGGCGATCCTCCGGATTGGATGATTTCTCGTTTCAAGCCCTCGAAGCAGGGCTTCGGGGACGAATGCCAGTATAGACAACCTAGCTCAAGCCGCAAACCGCATGCGCCGCATCCTCATCAAAATGCTCGACCAATGCGTTCGCGGTGCGTTGGCGTCGCGCGCTTTCTACGTTGGGTGCCGAACTTCAGCCGCGTCGATGTCGGAACCCCGTCTTCCGGGTGGCAGGGGAGTCGCTCGATTGGCCCCTGCCGCGAAAAGCCGCGCTTTCTCCCGTGTGCCGGACTTATGCGCACCTTCGTCGTGGGAAAACGCCTTTTGTGGAAGGCGATGCGATCCTTCGTTAAAGAAAACCGCAGGTCAGAAATTAACCAAAACACACTTTTTCCTTTTCGGTTCCTTGTGAGGTGCGCATAAGTCGGGCACATGGTGCTTTCCTGTCCTTTTCGATAACGCGAGCGCGCATAACTCAAAGACTTTCCCCCGCTTCGGTTTCCGCGCGTCGCGCAAGGAACACCGTGAGGATGGCTGATTCCGTCTGAGCGCTCGTTTCGCCTATCGCTGAACCAGCAAGCGGTGGAGCGCGATGCGCCGAGGCGCCCATGCGTTCCAGCCCGGTCCGAACTTCTTGCCCAGGGCGCTGGCCACAAGCAGTGCGACGCGCTCGAATTCGTAGTAATTTCGAGCTTGTCCCCAAGTGAGGGTCACAACCCGGGTGCCCAGATGCTCGATGCCGTTACGACGAATGGCATCCTCGGATGCCTTTCGGTTGCTGCGGTGGTGCTTGTCGCTGTCGTATTCCACGGAGATGTTCGCGCGGGGCCAGTACAGATCGGGGAGGTATGCCGACTGCGGCAGTGCGCGGCGATTTTTCCGTGCCACCACGAAACGAGGGTTCAACTGAGGCTTCTCCAGACCGAAGCCTCCCATGCGCGGATCGAATACCATGGTTTCCGCGATATCGGTCTCCATCGGCGACAATGAGTTGTCGCACGCGTAGCGCAAGGCCCGCTTCACCTCGGCGGCTCCGCGCACTCCCCGGGCCTTGTCGACGAAACGCTCGATGCCGACCACGGTCGTCGCGGGCGGAAACTCGACGGCGTCGCCTCCTCGGCCGTTGGGCAGACGGTAGCGGCCGCAGAGCTCGTACAGGAATTCGACGAGCAGGGGGAACGACGTCGACGGCGCGATCGACAGACAGGTGAGCTCGGGCGAGGCGACCATCACGCGACGCGACAGCTTGACGAAGGATCGCTCCGGCAATCGGTGTGAGCACACGTGGAGCCTCGCCCTCTTGCATCGCCTGCGCGAAGACGCATCGGGTACGAGGAGGTGGATTGGCTCGGAGAGCCATCCGGCCCCCGCCTCCTCGAGGGCTGCGAGATCCGAAGCGCTGAACGGCGATGTCGCGAAATCCCGTCCGAACGGCGTGGCCGCTCTCGTGAACGCCTTCGCGCTCGGGGCGGTCTTTCTCCAGTATTCGACGGCCGACGCATTGGTAAGGTACAAAGTCATGTCGCTCCCTCCCGGTAGGGCCGACTGGGGAAACAAATGACATCTTACCAGTTCAAACGCTAAAAGTACACCAATTTGAGCGCTGGAAGCGCGCTGGGTTTTGGCTAGATCCGCGTAGATTTTCCGCCCGGTCCGCGTCGGTTCCGCGCGGCTTCGCAGGTGGGAGATGCGCTCTACGCGCCTTTGCGACGCAAGAACATGCCGACGACGACGGTCGCGATCGACAGCAAGCCCGTGGCCGCGAGCCACACCGCTCCCATCCCCATCCAGAAAGCGGGCGGGTACATGGTGATGAGCAGCGAGTCGTAGGAGAAGGTCCAGGTGCCGTTCGCGAAGAACAGCGAGTGGAAGGCGGCGAAGAAGCCGTTAAAGTCCACGACCACCCAGGCGGCCAAGAGCGCGAACACGGCGACCACCGCGATGCCAGCCGCCAGCAGCACGCCGCCGAGGGCGCGCCGTCCGACGCGGATGGCAACGTGGGCGCAGGCCGCAACGGCCAGAATCGCGATGGCGGCGAGCACGATGCGCGCGCCCGCCACGACGCGGTAGACGTCGTCAAGGTGCGACAGCGCATCGGAGGTGAGCGTGTACTCCTCGGGGGCGGCGGCGAGCTCGTCGTCGTCGGCGTCCGCGTAGGGCGTGTCCGCGCTTTCGTTGATGGAGCGGATCGCGGCGAGCACGGCCTCGCGGTCGTTCGAACCCACCGTGTATTCGCGAGCTGCCACGGCCGCGTGCACGAGCTCGTCATGCGAGAACGGCGTGTCCGGGTTGCCATCGCCGGAGAACGCTTCCGCAAGCATCTCCGTGGTCTGCGGGAAGGCTGCGCACGCTGCGAACCCTGCCGCCACGAGCGTGACCGCAAGCGATACGACGGCCACGGCAGCTGCCGCCTTGTTGATCAAGTTGGGCATAACGTTCCTCTCCCGAGCTCTCATGGCGCGCCTAGTCGGCACGCAGGCCGACGGCACTCCGCACGTCGGCAAAGCAATCCCCCGAATCCTCGAGGTCGGCGCGTGGAGCGACGCCGACCGAGCGTGCGAAAGAAAAAGACCGCGCTGCAAGCGGTGCGGCCTGTCGGCTCCTAATCCACCCAGATAGTGGCGGCCGTCATGCCCTGCATGTCCTTCGAGATCGTCGGCAGCGGCCCCAGACGACTGAACACGCCCGCGAATTCGCCGTCGTACAGGTAAAGCCCGTTCAGGTTGTTGTAGAGCGCCGGTTCGCGGCGCACCTCGCTGTCAGCCAGTCCGTCGATTCCCGTATCGGGCGGTAGCGTCTCGGTCTTGTAGGGGCGGATGTAGCGCTGCACGATGAAGGGGTGGCCTGCGCGTCCGTTGGCGAACCGGTCGATGAGCCGCTCCCACATCTCCTGCGTCACCGACTCGCCGGCGTAAACGTCGTCGGCGCCGTAATGGTCCGTCGGCTTGATGATCCACTCGCAGCGGTTCTCGCGGATCTGCGGCAGGTTGACGTGGCTCTCGTCCAGAAACGCGGTCAGGGGCACGGTCTGCTCGATGAACGACACCTCGTCGGCGTCGAGGAAGGCGGTCGTGCGCTCGTCGAACAGCGCCTTGAATATCTGCTTGTCGTGCACGATATGGCCGGCAAAACTGCCGATGAGCGCCACCTTCTCGGCGCGCACGGCTTCGATGAGCTGCTGGGATTCGTCCCAATGGTCAATGACGTCGTTGGTGACGCAGCGCCGCCAGATGGCGTCGATGCGCCCGCCCTCTTTGTCGCGCAGCGCCTCGCCGTCGAACGAGAGCTCGCGCACGTCGGCGACGACGCACTCCACGCCGCGCTTGCGGAACAGCTCTGCGAACACGTGAAACTCGTCCACCACGCCGTTCTCCAGGTAGTCGCAGATGGCGATGCGCGGGTTCTCCACGCGGCGGTCGTAGGTGGCGTAGATGTCGAGGAAGGCGTCGACCCACGGCTCGAACAGCTCGCAGCCCTCCACGCGGTGGCGGCGCGCGAACTCTTTGTACGTCTCGGACTGCGCAATCGACGCGGTGATCTCGCGGTTCTCGTTCATGCCCGACGAGCCGTCGGCGTTGAACTCGCAGAACCTCACGCGCAGGTCGTCCTCGTCGAAGAACGTGTCAACGCGCGCGAACGGCAGCACCGAGTCGTATCCGCGCGGCAGCAGGATGAGCTCCTCGAGGCGCGGGTCGAAGTCGAAGGCGCGACGGTACTCGGGATCGGCCAGGTAATGCTCGATGACCTTGACGAGGATGCGGTGCGCCGTCTCCGCCGTCTCCTTCATGGCCTTGCGCGTTTCGCGGTCGAATAGGCGGGGAACGAACGTGCTGGCCACCACCTGGTGATGCACGATGGCGGTCGACCCTTGCATGTAGTCGCAAGCGGCGCGCCGTCCGGCGACGTCGCCGTCGAGGGAGTCCATGATGGCGAAGTACTCGCTGGTGTAGTCGGCGTTTGAGGTCATGGTACGGTCCTTTCGGGTGGTCCGCGCCCTTGTGCGGCGGTGTCGGACGAAGGGAGTTTTTCGAAAAGTGTATCATGGCCGAACTCTCGCCGCGGGTTCGGTTGCGG
The DNA here is from genome assembly GCF_002159915.1 of Gordonibacter sp. An230. GTDB lineage: Bacteria > Actinomycetota > Coriobacteriia > Coriobacteriales > Eggerthellaceae > Rubneribacter. The sequence continues at coordinate 1,184 of NZ_NFJP01000007.1, read as the reverse complement.
TATCGCCACATGAACGGCGAAGCCCCGGAACCTGCCTTCGGCCGCGCAGGCGCGTCTCCGCGCCGCATCTGGCCGGTTGCTTGTGGTATCCTGTCCAAGATCGAGCATGCGAGCAGGGGCGGAGGACGACGATGAGGGTGGCCGTTTTCGTCGACGGGGCGAACTACTTTTACATGCAGAAGAAGCTTGGCTGGCATATCGACGCTTGCAAGCTTCTGGATTATTGCCGGAGCTTCGGGGACGTGCAGGACGCCTACTACTACATCGGGACGGGCGCGCCTCCCGAGGCTCAGCAGCAGGCGTATCTGAGCGCCCTCTCGCACATCGGCTACTCGCTCGTGACCAAGCAGATCAAGACGATCTTCGACCCCCACACCGGCGATTCCAAGCAGAAGGCCAACCTCGACGTAGAGATCGTGCTCGATCTGTTCAACACCATCGACACCTACGACATGGCGGTTCTGGTGAGCGGGGACGGCGACTTCGAGCGGGCGCTGGAGCTTTTGCGGGCGCGCGGGAAGAAGTTCAAGGTCATCGCCACGGCGGGACTCGTGGCGAAGGAGATCCGCTCCGTCTGCGGCATGCATTACGTGGATTTCGCGGACATTAGGGACGAGGTAGAGCGGGTCGGATAGGGTCGCCCTCCCCCGCGCTGCTTGGCTTCGGGCGCGGCGGTCGGCGCGCGTTTTGGACGACATGCGCGGCGGCGTTTCGGGCGGCGGGAGGCGCGCGGCGCTTCCGCATGCGGGTGTATGCGCGGATGCTGCTGGTGCGGGGCCGTGCGGGTCGGCGTCGGCCCGCGGCTGGGAGCAGGCGGGAGCTCGCGCTGTCGGACCGTTCCGCGCGTTCACGCGGCAGCTCGTGGGGGTTGTGCGCGCGGCGCGCCCGGTATTGCGCGGGGAAAGGTTTCAAGGTACCATCGGCAAGGTTTCGCAGGGGTTTCGGCCGCTTCGCGGCATCCTCTGTTTTATCGAGAGTCGGGGGAGAGAGTTGGCTCTGGGATCCCGACACCAACCTGGCGGATACGCCAAGGTGGTCCGGCCTACAGCGATGAAGGAGGAACTCATGGCCGAAGCATCGTCGTACCTGTTCACGTCCGAATCGGTTACCGAGGGGCATCCCGACAAGATGTGCGACCAGATATCGGACGCCATCTTGGACGCCATCATCTCCAAGGAGATAGA
>NZ_NFJP01000069.1 GCF_002159915.1 Gordonibacter sp. An230 | reverse complement strand
GCCGCCACGCCGCCCTCGCGGCGGGCGCCGTCCTCGCGCTCCCCCTCTGCCTGCCCGGCTGGCTCCTCCCGCTCGCCGTCCAGCGCGCCATGGGCCCCTCGGCCGAGGCGGCCATCGCGGATGCGAACAGGGGGGCCGGTGGCGATTACACTTACTCCCTCGAGCGCGAGTACTCGGACGCCGAGGGCCGCACGGTCTACCGCCTCGTCACGGACTCCGACCCCGCCATACACCGCGAGCTGCGCTACGGCTTCCGGTGGTTTCCGGAGATGCGCGCCGCGCCGGGCATACCGCTTCCCTACTTCCTCTCGCCCGGCCCCTACTACGAGACGGTGAACGACAAGGAGTGGCGCGAGGAGTACGCCGAATGGCGCCGGGTGTGGGAGCTCCCCCACCAGCCCGGCGCCCGAGGAGGGGCCTCCGATTCCGAGGGGCGGGGGTGAGCGCCGTGCCCGATGCCCGCCCCGGCGCCCCTGCCCGCGCCCGCATGCGCCACCGCAAGATCGCCGCCGCGCTCTGCGCCGCAGTGGCCCTCGGCGCCCCCGCGGCCTACCTCGCCCCGCTCGCGCTCCAGTACGCCGAGGGCCCCTCGGCCGAGGAGGCCATCGCGGATGCGAACGATTCCGCAGCGCACAACAACAAGGCGGTGTACTCCCTTGAGTGTGAGTATTTCGATGCCGAGGGTCGCACGGTCTACCGCCTCGTCTCCGACACTGATCCGGCGATCGTCCAGGAGCTGCGCTACGGCTTCAGGTGGCTCCCGGACGTGCGCATCTCCCCCGCGGTCGTGCCCTCCCCGCACGTCGACCCGCCCGGCCCCTACTACGAGCTCGTCAACGACGATGAGTTTCTGAACGCGTATTTCGAGTGGGAACGGGTGCAGGAGCGTCGCGAGGACGGCCCCGGGGAGAGGGGGTGAGCGCCATGCCCGACGCCCAGGTGGGCGCGGCCGAGATCTTAGGCACGCCCTGGGCCGGCCAGGTGCGGGCCGTGGAG
>NZ_NFJP01000068.1 GCF_002159915.1 Gordonibacter sp. An230 | reverse complement strand
GGGGGTGCGGACGTTTTTCCGGACGGCCTAGGCGGCCAGCCCCAGCCGCCTCCTGCGGCCGGCTATCGTATCGTACACCTTGCGCCCTCCCTCGTCGAACGCCTTCAGCCTCCCCTCCCGGTACCAGCGGATCCACTCGGCGAGCTCGGCGGCGAACCGCTCGGCGGAGACCCCGCGCCAGTCCCTCCCGTGGAAGAACTCGACCTTGAGCCTGCCGAAGAACCCCTCGCAGGCGGCGTTGTCCGGCGAGTGCCCCTTGCGCGACATCGACCTCTCCACCCCGGCCTCCCCGCAGGCGCGGACCCAGTCGGGGGTGCGGTAGTGCCAGCCGCGGTCGCTGTGGAGCGTGAAGCCGCCCCCGGCGGCGGCCACGGCGCCGGCGAGCATCTCGGCCACGAGCGCCTTGGACGGCGAGGTGCCCACCGAGAAGGCGGCGACGTCGCCGTCGAACAGGTCGACGGCCGGCGAGAGGTACACCTTCCGCTGGTCGTCGGGCAGCCTGAACTCGGTGATGTCGGTGACCAGGACCTCGCCGGGGGCGGCGGCCGAGAAGTCGTGCAGGTCGCGGCCGGCGTCGACCAGCAGCAGGTTGGGCGCCGCCGCGCGGCCCTCCTCGCCGGCGTAGGAGCTGTAGCGGGCCGCCCGCGGGGCGCGGGCGCGCAGCCCCTCCTCGGCCATGATCCGGCGCACCACCTTCTCGGAGACCGCCACCGGCCGCGCCGGGTCGAGCCCCGCCGCGCCGCGGGCCCGCTGCGGCGCGCCGGCGCCCCGCGCGAGCTCGGCGCGGACGCGGCGGTAGCCGTAGGCGCCCCCGGACGCCTCGAAGGCGGCCCGGACCAGGGGCCGCAGGGCGGCGTACGGGTCGGGCGCGGAGGCCGCCGCCAGGCGGTCGTAGAACGTGCTGCGCGGCAGGGACAGCGCCGCCAGCGCCGCCCGCAGCCCGAAGCGCCCCCTGAGCCGGTCAGCCAGCGCCGCCCTCTCCGCCGCCGTCAGGGCGGACAGGTCGGCGCCTGGGTCTTTTTTTAGTATGTCGATCGTCCCCTCGAGGACGGCGTTGCGCAGCTCCAGCTCCTCGCAGCGGGCCCTGAGCTCCTCGAGCTCCGAGGGCGCCTCGCGGGGCTCCGGCGCGCGGGCGGCGATGTCCGAGTCGGTCATGAGGGAGAGCGCCCCTTCCTCGCGGAGCCGCCGGCGCCAGCCGGAGACGGCAGCGGCGGTGACGCCGGCCTCGGCGGCGAGGTCGGCGGCCCGCTCCCCGGCCTCCAGCCGCGCGACGAGCTCCATCTTCCTGTCGAAGGGCAAGTATACGGCCTTCTTGCGGGGCGGCGGGGCGACGCCCGCCGCCTTCGCCCAATTTACAACGGCCGTGCGGCTGCAGCCGGCCAGCTCGGCCGCCTCGGTCAGGCTGAACCCCGCCGCGACGGCCTCCACGGCGAGCTCCCTGGTCTCCAACGGGTACATGCGGACTCCAATCCGGACACCGGAGTGTCCAACTTTTTGTCCGCACCCCC
>NZ_NFJP01000067.1 GCF_002159915.1 Gordonibacter sp. An230 | reverse complement strand
GCGGCCGACGATCACGCGCTTCAGCGGATCCCAGTCGTTCCACGAGTTGACTATCTTCGCCATGACAGTCTCCTTTCTCCGGCAGCGCTTCCGGCGCCGCCTCTTGGTGGCACACTACATGATGCAGCTTTTCTGGGAGAACGTGCCGCAGCCCGAAGCCCGCTGTGGCAAATCCTTCCAGACTTGCCGATGGGCTAGTTATATCATCTTTTTTGATCATCTGCAATACGAAATCACAGAGGTAACCAATCGTAATGAACAAGTTAATTGTTCAAATGCTCAAAAATTTGCACACGCACTTATTCATTTTATTGTGAGGCTGCAAGCCCGATATTGGATAATCTCTGTAATTGATTCTGTTCCTTTGCATAGCTGTGAAACAAAGCGAGAACTCATGCACGCCGAATGTCGCGCAGTGGTGTGCCGCCGGACATGCGAGATGCACAACGAACTCAACCCGCTTCTTGCAACTAATATTTTCGCCGTCCGGCCCCGAATCGCGCTTATTGTCGGCCGAGCACCGCAACCAAAGGGGTATCCACGAGAAACCTTCTCGCCCGAGACGACCCAACACGAGGAGGCGCGAGAAGAAGGGAGCAAAGCCCCCCCCCCCGAGAGGCCGACTCGCCCGCAGCGATCAACTAGCACGAGGAGGCTTGACGGGGGGCGAACCATGCATCGGAGAGAACGAACAACCAAGGGGCAACGACCATGGGAGGGGGGCAGGCAGAAAAAAGAGCGCGTGCAGACACTGCCGCAGGCGCAGGGATAGCTTTCGCGATCGGGCCGCATAGAAACCGCGTCTCCAGGATTCCGCTCTCCCAACCCACGGAAAGGACGCGTCAACTTTGCCCGTCAAGCGCGACGAATGCTCAGACCGGCCTCTTTGGCGCACCATGCATCTCCAGATGCCCTCTTGCGAGCACGAAACGGAGGGATTTTTGCAAGATTCTTCGTTTTTGCGAAAACATGAGAAAGCGAGGTTACGTGCTACCTGGGGCTTCTTTTCTTCGATGCCGGCACGATGCAAAAGACGGCCCATGCTGGCTCCCAAAAGCGAAAAAACATGCACAGGAAGCAAGTCGAGGAGCGCGCGAGGAGAAGAGAATGACGGGAGGGGGGGGGTGCGGCTGGCACGAAGGCGCGGAAAGCCGCGGTCGCAAGCGCCGCGATCAAAAAAGGGACATGGAGCGCGAAGCCGTGGTCGCAAGCGCCCAGCACGCGAAACGTAGTCGCAAGGTCAGAGACGAAGCACGCAGCGATACCGCGATGAGAGGCCTCGGAGCGCTCTTGAAGAACCGGGCGACAGGATGGAGCCATGATCGGCGGAAGTCGAAAGCCGAGGCCGATGGAAACGGAACCGATACACAGGACCGCAACCGGAGCGAAGCACCAAAGCAGCGCATCGCAGCGGTGGCCGAGATGCCACCCGAGCCAAAACGGAGCGAAAACGAAAGAACGCGATGGCAAGGCAAAAACGCAAAATGATACACACTCAGATTAAAAAGACCTGGCGAGACCGCAAAAGAAGCGGCATATGCCTATAAGCGTAAAATGGCAAAAGCGGCAAAGGAGCCAAAAAAAAAGGGGGGGGGGGGCGGGCTTGGAGCCATGGCG
>NZ_NFJP01000066.1 GCF_002159915.1 Gordonibacter sp. An230 | reverse complement strand
GAGTTCGCGGCCTTCGCCCGCCAGGCCGCCAAATTGGAATTTGTCGCTCCGGTTCAGTACAATAATCAATGCAGATTCCAATTTAACGAAGGGCATTCGCATGATAACCGGCGCGGCAAAAAGCAAAGTCGATGATGTCTGGCAAAAGATGTGGGAAGGCGGCATAACCAACCCCATCGAGGTGATAAGCCAGCTCACATACCTCATGTTCATGCGCTCGCTCGATGAGAAGGAATTCGAAATCGAGCGCATCGAAATGCTCGCCGAAGAGCCGCAGAACCATATCTTTCCGCAAACGCCCGAGGGACAGCAAATGCGCTGGAACAGGTTCAAAGACCTCGAGCCCGAAACCATGCTGAACATCGTCCAAAACGAAGCGTTTCCCTACATCAAATCGCTCAACGACGGGACGCCCTTCTCCACCTGCATGGAAAGCGCCACGTTTGGCATTCAGAACCCGCGCACGCTGCAAAAAGCCGTCAGCGGCATCGAGAACCTCATGCACGACTTCGATGAGCATATCGGCGATTTGGGCGACTTGTACGAATACATGCTCAGCAAGCTATCCACCGCCGGCACCAACGGCCAGTTCCGCACGCCCAAGCATATACGCGACATGATGGTGCGCTTGGTGAAGCCGCAACCGAGCGAGCTTATCTGCGATCCGGCTATGGGCACGGCGGGCTTCCTCATCAGTGCCGCCGAGTTTTTGCGCGGCGAGTACGAGGAAACCATGTCGGAATCGGATTGGGCCGCGTTCTCGGGAGAGCGAGACGGCAGGCAGCAGTTCAGCGGCTTCGAAATGGATCAAACTATGCTGCGCATCAGCGCCATGAACATGATGCTGCACTCGGTGGACATGCCTGACATCCGCTATCTGGACTCCATCAGCAAGCACAACACCATCCGAAACAAGTACGATCTTATTTTAGCGAACCCCCCGTTCACCGGCAGTGTGGATGCCGAGGACATCGACCCCAGCCTGAAGGCCATTTGCGATTCCAAACAAACTGAATTGCTGTTCGTCGCCCTCTTCTTGCGCATGTTGAAAATCGGAGGACGCTGCGCCTGCATCGTACCAAACGGCGTGCTGTTCCGAAGCAATTCCAAAGCCTACACGCAGCTTCGGCGCGAACTGATTGAGAACCAAAAGCTCGAAGCCGTCATCTACATGCCGAGCGGCGTGTTCAAGCCCTATTCGGGCGTGAGCACCGCCATTTTGGTGTTCACCAAAACCAACGCAGGTGGAACCGACAACGTATGGCTGTACAACATGGAACACGACGGCTTCACGCTCGACGACAAGCGCGACCCCGACGAAACGCACAACGACATCCCCGATCTTCTTCAACGCTGGAACCATCTCGATGCAGAACGAGATCGCGAGCGCAACCAAAAAAGCTTCTTGGTTCCCAAGCAGGAAATCGCTGATAACGGCTACGATTTCAGCTTCAACAAGTACACCGCCACCGAATACGAGCGCATCGAGTACCCGCCGACCAGCGAAATCCTTGCAGATCTCGCCAAGCTCAACAGGGAGATGTCAGAAGGCCTACGAGAGCTGGAACTCATGCTGAAGGGCGATCGGAATGAATAAGCCCGACCAAAACAGCAAACCCGCGTTTAGCGGGGA
>NZ_NFJP01000065.1 GCF_002159915.1 Gordonibacter sp. An230 | reverse complement strand
GGGGGGGGCTGTATTTTCACGTGCAAAACACGCGAAGATCGTGTGCGGAGTGCGTCAAAACGTAGACTTTTTGAACCCGGTGTGGGAGAATTTCTTCGATCTGTAAAACAGCAGATCGGGTTTTTCGAACCGGCGAGCGGAGCGCCTTATACGCGGACGGCGTAAAGTCTACGTTTTGGCATTCGCGCGACCGGCTCCGTTTCTGCGATGCGAGAGAGAAAGGCGGGAGGCTGTGGCCGAGGGGGCCGAAGCGATGCCGTGCGCTCCCACGGGGCTTTTGTCGTCTAGGTTTCGCGCTGCCGGCGAGGCTCGGACGGCGCGCTGGTATGCCGCCTATGCGGGCGAGGGACGGGAGGACGCGCTTGCCGCCAAAGTCGGCGCCGCTCTTCCGGCCGAGGTGCTTTCCGAGGCGTTCTGCCCCAAGTGGGAGGCCGTGATGAAGCGCCGCGGCACCTGGTTCAAAGTGGAGCGGCCTATGTTCAGGGGCTATGTGCTGCTTGCCTCGTGTGACGGACGCGGGCTTGCCCGCGCGGTCGAACGGCTGTCGTTTCCCGTGTCGCTTGCAGGAAGAAGGGGCCGTGCGCTTTTGCCGGTGGAGGCCGAGGTTCAAAGGTGGCTGGAGGAGACGCTCGGGCCGTCGCGCGTGCTGCGGGCGAGCGAGGGGTTCATCGAAGGCGGGAAGCTGGTCGTCGAGCGCGGTCCGCTCGTTGGCAGGGAGTCCCGCATCCGCAAGATCAACCGTCACAAGTCTTTGGCTTTCGTCGAATTGGGACAGCCGGGCGCAGGGTTCCTTCTGCAGGCCGCGCTTTCGGTGCCCCGGAAAAACTGAGGTTTGGAACCGCATGTCGGCGGTCTCGCGCCCTGCGAAACGCAAGGAACGACGTTTCGTTGGGCGCGGGGCCGCCGACATCGACCCCGCCGTGTAAAGCGAGCCCGCGTTCGGGAGTCGTACAAGCGGCGGGGAGTGAATACTCCGTCAAGCGTCCTTTTTTGGAGGATCGTGGCGAAGCTTTGCCCTGCCTGCTTTTCGGGTGGGGCCGCATTGGAAGGGGGTGCCCATGTGGTACGCCGTGCAGGTGGAGACGGGTCGCGAGGACGTATCGTGCGACCTTGTCAAGCAGGCCGCGCGCGCTGCCGGCCTCGAGGGCGTTTTCGAGGAGCTGTTCGTACCGAAGCGACGCACTCTTTCCAAGCGCTCCGGCGAGCTTGTCGAGGGCGAGGAGCCTCTGTTCCCCGGCTACCTTATCGCCGTCGCCAAACCGCGCGACACGGAGGCTGTGGCTGCGGCGCTCAAACGCGCGCCGCGTTTCGCAAAGCTTCTGGCATATGACGGGGTGTTCACGCCCCTTGCCGCCGACGAGGTGGCTTGGATCTGCGCTTTCGCTCGCAAGGAAGGATTGCGGCGAGTTGTCGATATGAGCGAGGGGCATGTGGAGGGTGGTCGCGTCGTGGTGACGAGCGGCCCGCTTGTAGGCCGCGAGGGTTTGATCCGGAAGGTCGATCGCCGAAAGCGCGTCGCGTATCTGCGCTTGCGCATCTGCGGTCGCGAGGTGGAGACCAAGGTGGGGTTGAGCCTGGTGAGGAAGAAGAGGTAGCGAGGAGAGAAGCCTCGCAGGGTGGGCGAGTTGAACAGCGTCGAAGCCACAATGGAAGAAGGCATGTGCGAAGAGGTTGGAGCGGGTGCTCCGACCCGCCACAGAGAGGCGGTCGAGTCCGATGCGGACGGCTGGGCCGCCATGGCCGAGCGCCTTCACCCCGGCGTGTCGGTGAGGCCGCCGCTGTCGCGCGTGCCGGGC
>NZ_NFJP01000064.1 GCF_002159915.1 Gordonibacter sp. An230 | reverse complement strand
GCCTGCATCGACGGCGCCTGGTACCGCTACGACCCCGTGGACGGGAGGATGAAGCACGGGTGGCAGAGCATCGAAGGCTCTGACTATTACTACGATACCGTAGATGGGAAGATGTACACCGGTGCGCATTATATCGATGGCTATTGGTACTATTTTCACAAGATGGCTGGCTATCTTGATTACGAGGGAGCCATGGAGCAAGTGATGGCCACCGCGCATTCGCTGTTGGGCGTTCCCTATGTTTGGCTGGGTGTTTATCCGCAAGATGGCGGTATGGATTGCGCTTCATTCGTCTGGTATGTTTACCGTTGCCTTGGAGTTGACATAGGGTTCGAAACATATGATCAAATGTACGACGGCTATCGGATCGATTCGTTGGCCGACGCGCGTCCGGGCGATATCATCTTGATGTATTACGGTTCATGGCCGAATTACAACCCGAGTCTTCCCGAACATGTTGTTCTTTACGCCGGAAACGGTATGATCTATGAGGAGCCCGACTTTGGCGGCCACTGCCAATACGTTTCTCTGTTCTCGAAAGGCGCGACCAAGATGGAGATACGCAGAATCGTGCGTGGCTAGCAAGAAGGGGCGCTTGGGTTTTTCAAGCGCCCCGCTTGGTTGCTGCCGAGCCGGAGAAGGACGCTTCGCAGTTGAGGGAGTCTCGGATGACATACTGCGGCGGTGTGCTGAGGCATATGTAGCTTCGGCCAACGTATTCCCCGATGAGTCCGAGGACAAAGAGGATGAGTCCTCCCATAACCAGTATCAAGGTGAATGTCGAACTCCATCCGAGTGCCATGGAGGGGTCGAGGAGGCGCCGGATCACAACGACTATCGCCGATAGAAATCCAAGGAGGGCGAATGCTAGACCGAGGAGCGAGGCGACTCGTAGCGGCTTGACCGAGAAGGCGGTGAAGCCGTTGAGCCAGAGGGAAAAAAGCTTTTTAAGCGTATAACCCGACTGCCCCTGTTTCCTTTCTCGATGGGAGATGGGGACGTTGGCTGCTCTGCTTGTTGCCCGCAGCATAAGCCCCTGCATATAGGGATAGGGGTTGGTGTAATGAAGCACTTCGTCTACCAGATATCGTTTCGCCGCAAAATAGCTCGAAAGGTACAGGTCTTTCGGTTTGCCAATGAGCGAGCACGCCATCTTGTCGTTTAGCTTCGAACCTACGTTTCGAAACCAGCTATGCTGCTTTGTCTCGTAGCGTGCGTATACTAGATCGCAGCTATCGTTGAGCCTATCCACCAGCTTGAAAAGCTCCTCCGGAGGCGTTTGCCCGTCATCGTCCATGCAAAGGACAACGGCGCCTTCCGATACGGAAAAACCTGCCATGAGGGCAGCGTGCTGTCCGAAATTCTTTGAGAAATTCAGCACCTTCACGTTGGGAGACGCTTCCGCGAGGTGCCGCAGTACGTCAAAGGTATTGTCGGGCGATGCGTCGTTTACAAGGATGATTTCATACTCTTGGTCATGGTAGCGCTGCTGAACCGTTGCGCGAACCCGTCGAACAACGTCGTCGATCATAGATGCGGATTGATAGCAGGGAATGACGACGGAGAGTTTGACGGACATGACGGCTCCTTATCTATGAAAATAGCCTTTTCGCTATCATGCAATCATACCAAAGAAAAAGCTGGAGTAAGATACAATGCGGTTATAGAAGGAAGATATAGTGGAGGTTTCTCATGGGGAAGAAAACTTTTACGGCCATCTTGGGGAAGGCATCCGTTTTCCTCGCCGCTGTTGCTTTTGCGACGGGCGTTTTCCCTTCAAAGGCGTTCGCTGAAGGCACGGAAGATGCATTTCCATCCCCTTCGGACTCGTCGGCTGGCTCCCCGTCCGGGGATCTCGGTTCCGGCGGGGAGGGGGAGGCGCCCGCTGGCGGGCAGGGCGAGCCGCCCGTCGGCGGGGATGGGGAGGCGGCGGGGTCCCCGTCCGATCCTCCGGACGTCCCGACCGCTGACGAGGAGGGGGGGACGGCCCCTCCGGCGGATCCGCCCTCGCCCCCTAGGGACGGCTGGGTGGAGGTCGACGGGCTGCGGTACTACTACGAGGGCGGCGAGCCCCTCGAGGGGCCGCTGTTCCTC
>NZ_NFJP01000063.1 GCF_002159915.1 Gordonibacter sp. An230 | reverse complement strand
GGGGGGGGGGCCGCCGAGCCGAGGCCCCCGCCCCGTGCGCCCACCCCGGCTCGCGCGAGCGCACAACGGGGAAAGCGTTTGATACAACCTTCGCACCGCAGACAGCCGTCATGCTGCGGAATTCCCATTTTGCTGCACGAGCCGAAGCCATGTGCAAGAAGATGCCCCGTCACGTCCCGACAGCACGCAAAAGCGGGCGAGCGGCGCGCGATCTGCACACGCGCCACGCCCCAAGCCGCGTCGTCAAACCGCCCCTTCCCCGCCAGCACGCCCTCGGGATGCGCTACATATGGAGCCGACGCTCCACGGCATCCCATTCGGCAAGCGAAGCGGCGTAGGCGGGCGAAAGATGGTCGGTGGAGAAGAAGTACTCGGCACCGTTGGAAGCGACAGCGCGCTCGATGTCGGGATATTCGCCGGAGGCCCGCACGGCTTCCCACGTTGCGGCGATATCCTCGTCGGTCATTCTGAACGGCGGGTTCTTCAAACTCGATGCGGCCAAGGGCCGCGGGTAGACGCGCGAGTCCTCGCGCACGCAGTCGACGAACGTGACCACGCGGTCGTCCTCGGCGGCGAGAAACGCCCAGTGCGCGTACGCGTCGGTCATGACGCTGCGGTCGTACACGTAGTAGCTGTGAGCGCCCACGAGCGTGACGATGTGCTCGCAATCAATAGGCAGCTCGACCGCGTCCTCGCTTTCGCCGGTTTCCACCAAGACGAACTCGCCTTCGATCTCCTCCAAGCGATACCCCGCCGGGATGTTCAAGCCGGCAAAAGGGTCATCGGGCCCGTCGACGTCGGAACTGCCGGCGACGGCGACGCCGCCATCGTCCGAACCGCTGGGGCCATCCGAGCCAGGCGAGTCGCACCCACCGACGCCTTCGGTCGAAGTTTCCCCGGTCGCTTCTTCAGCGTCGCCTTGAACAGCCGATTCGTCGCCGCACGCCTCGCGCGGCTCGGCATCCTGCCCCGCGCTCGCAGCACCCGCTCCCTCGGCCGTATCCTCCTGCGGCTCTTCGTCATCAGAGCGCAAAAACGCGGGGATGCCCACCGCACGCGTTGCCGTGCGGAACACAGGTGAAGGATCGGGCTCGGAAGAAGCGGCGGCCTCCACGCGCGCGGCCCGATCATCCTCGATGTACTCGTATACGAACATCTCGAACTCGTCGGGCGTGAGGTGCGCGGGCACGAGACCGATCTCGGCCCAGCGAGAGGGTTCAACGAGGCGGCTGTCCGCAGATTGGGCGCGCACGTCTTCGAACACGCGCGCAAGGGCATTGTGCTCGGCAAGCGCACGGGCACGCGCCTCGGCTTCGTCGTTAACGCCCGCGGCAGACGAAGCATCCGCGGCAAGCACCTCGTCTTCGGCGTCTGCGCCAGCTGCATTCGCCTCCGAAACGGGCGATGCGGCCGAAGGCGCCCCCGCCATCCCGAAAACGCCTTCGCCCTTCGCCCCTGCCCGCACCTCGGCGCACGCGCCCTCGCATCTTGGTTCGTTGCCGCATGCGCCTTCCGCCTCCACAGCTGCGTCCATGTCCTACGCCCCCTCGCCGACCGCCGGTCCGAACTGCAATTCGATGCGCGCATCGCGCAGCGAGCAGTGCTCGCACACGGCGCAGGAAAGGGAGAGCTCGTCGCATGGCACCACGGCATCGAGATCGGCGATAGTGCCGCCACGGTTGATGATGTAGTCGCCGACGAGGGCCCGCACGCCCTCTGCGGCGAAATACGCGGTGTGCACCTTGTCCCACGGCACGCCGTCAAGCGATTCCTTCACGTCGTCGGGCTTGATGGCCAGCGCTTCGGCAAACGTTTTCCCCTCGATCATCGAGCACACGACGCTCGCACAGGCCGTCATGGCCAAGCAGCCGCGCGCTTTGAAGCCCGCGCGAACAAACATCTCCGTCTCGGGATCGACAACGGCGAACAGGCGCAGCGCCACCTCACCGCGCTTAGACTTCCCCACCATGCATTGAGCGTTGAACCCCTCCGGCGCGCCGCTGTTCTTGAAGTTTGCGACAACCGCCAGCAGCGTGTCGGAATACCCTGCCGTGCCTGCCTCCACCTCGGTCTGGTACACATCGGCGGTGCGGATGACCGCACGCTCGTCTGGCTCGATGTAGACGTTCCTCGACTCTCCCATATACCTACTCCTTACCGCTCGACGACCGCGCCCGACGCCTTTCGCGAGCGCGCCCCTTGCTTTCCGCAGGCGCGCAAACGCCAATTTCCGCAGGAGCGCCCGCCACTTTCCACGAGCACGCGCACCCGCATCCGATAGACGCTCGGAACCAACCGCTCTCGACTCCCCTGCGCCGTAGGCCGACCGATTCTCTCGCACGATCCCATAGTGCCCAAACGGGCGCGCTCTTCATCCCCTCTTTGAGGATAAAAGGGAAATTTCCGATGTGCAGAGCGCCAAAGAACCTGAGAGGGAGTCCAAGACGAGCGAGCGGCATCCAAATGCCACCTCCCGAAGATATGCACCGAACGCATATCATTTGACAAGTAGATTGATTACAATAGTTCACGATGCCGTCCATCATCGGGAGGGCGATGGGCAAAAAAAAAGGGGGGGGGGCGAATTTTGACGTTGCGAAC
>NZ_NFJP01000062.1 GCF_002159915.1 Gordonibacter sp. An230 | reverse complement strand
GAGCAGGCTGAAAGCGGGAACCTGTTGCTTTTGTCGAAGCGCGCACTCGCGTGCTCGTCGCCAGGCTTTTTGCCGTCACGGGCAAGCGCGATCGGGGGCAATTCTCGAACGGCTTTGCACACTTTTGCGCGATCTTAACGCGGACGCGCCGATATTTACGCGCCGTTGACGCCTCGTGGGCTATCTTCGCTTCGGAAGCATGGAAGGAGGTCGTCGCCGCTTTATGATCCCACGGTTGACGCGCGCCGGCGTGAGGGCCGTAGCGCACCACCTCGGAGCGCTCGCGCAGCTGCTTGCCGCATGCATGGCGGCCCCAACGCTCGTCGCAGTCGCATCGTCCGAATGGGAGCCGGCGGCGCGCTACCTCCTTTCAAGCGGACTCTGCCTCGTCGTAGGCGCAGCGCTGCGGTTCGCTGCATTGGAAAAACCCCGCCTCGACCGAACCCAAGCTATCGCGGTGACCGGAATCGCCTGGGTGTTCCTCTCGCTCCTCGCCGCCGTGCCGTTATGGCTGTCGGGGCATTTCGGCGGGTACTTCGACGCGCTGTTCGAATGCGTCTCGGCGCTCACCACCACCGGCGTCTCCCTCGCACAAGACCTCCCGCACCTCTCGAACGCCGACAACACCTGGCGTTTCGCACTGCAACTTGTCGGCGGGCTGGGATTCATCGTGGTCGCTCTGTCCCTTGGTTTGTTCGGACGGCGCATCGACGCCAGCCTGTACACCTCTGAAGGCCGCAGCGAGCGGTTCATCCCCCAGGTTGCCGAAACGGCGCGCTTCATCGCCCGGACAACACTCGCCATCGTCGTCGGCGCAGCAGTCGCCCTCGGCTTTCTCTGCCTCGCTGCGGGAATGGAGACCGGGCGCGCGGCCCTGCACGGCGTCTGGCTGAGCATTGCCGCGTTCGCCACCGGAGGGTTCGCGCCCATGCCTTCGAGCGTGACGTACTACCATTCGTTCGCCATCGAGATCGTGCTCATGGTGACCATGCTGCTCGGCGCCCTCAACTTCGCGCTGCTCCTCGGCGCGCGGCGCGGACGGATCGACGAGATTGGCCGCGACAGCGAAGTGCGCACCGGAGCAATATGGATCGCGGCAATGACCGCGCTGTTCACGGTGGCGGCATGCGGCAGCGCAACGTTCTCCGACACATCCACGCTGCTGCGCCAAGGAACGTTCACCATCATCTCGACGCTCACCACCACCGGCTTTCAAACGCTTTCGACGAATCAGCTGATGCAGGTGCTCCCTTCCGGCGCGCTGCTCGTGCTCGTGCTGCTCATGGCCGTGGGCGGCTGCGCGGGCAGCACGGCGGGAGGCCTCAAGCTCCACCGGCTGAGCATCGTGGCCAAATCGATCTCCGTCACCTGTCGAAAAGCCCTCGTGCCCGAATCGGCCCGGATGGCGGCCGAATACCATCATTTTGGCCGACGCACGCTCGATGACAACGTGTCGAAAGAGGCCATGACCGTGTTCGTCCTATTCACGGCCACATGTGCTCTTGGTGCGCTCGCCGGTGTCGCCCACGGACAAGACGGACTGACAGCCATCGTGGACTCCGTGGCGATGACCAGCAACGGCGGGGTGTTCTCCGGCATCGTGTCCTGCGACATGCCCGCTTCCCTGGAGTTCGTCTACCTCGTCCAAATGCTGGCCGGACGCCTGGAATTCGTCACCTTCGCAGCCATCGTTATCGAGATCGTCGCCACCATCGTGCCGCATCGGCGCATGCCGCATGGCCAGCGAAGCGCCTCTGCGCCGCATGCGGGCGGCGACAGGAGCCGACCGTAGCGGAATCGGCCCGCGACGGAAACGGGGATCATCAAGCGCGAAACGCCTCGGAAGCGCTTTGAAGGCGCCTCGGGGCCTTTCAAGAGCCTTCCCGATCGCATCTGAGCCACCGCTCGAACGTCCTCACACTCACGCCCAGACGCGCGGCTGCCTCCTTGCCCGTGAGCATGCCCGCCAAACGCTCCCTCTTGACGGCCTGGTACGCCGCCGGACGCGGAATGGCCGGTCGACCGAACTGCACGCCCCGCGCTTTCGCCGAAGCTATCCCCTCGGCTTGGCGCTGCCGGGTGTTCTCGCGCTCCACCTGTGCGACGTAGCTGAGCACCTGCAGCACCACGTCGGCCAGAAACGCCCCGGTGACGTCGCCGCGGCGCTCGCGCGTGTCCAGCAGCGGCATGTCGAGCACCACCACGGCCGCCCTCCGCTCCTTCGTGATGCGCCGCCATTCCTCAAGCGTCTCGTCGTAGCTTCGTCCCAACCGATCGATGCTCTTCACCACGAGCACATCCCCCGGCCCAAGCCGCCTGAACAGCGCCCGATACCCTGGGCGGTCGAAGTCCTTCCCACTCGCCTTGTCCACGTAGACGTTCGCGCGCGCCACCGGAAACGCATCGAGCGCATCGAGTTGTCGGGCAAGGCTTTGGTCGCGCGCCGACACGCGCGCGTATCCGTACACCACGCTCTGCGAACGTTCCGTCTTTTGGTCTGCCACGTCGGCCCCTCTCTACTTCGGATTGTCCGTCTCCCGCGCCTTGCGCCACTCGCGCAAGGCCGAACTCCCCGAAAGCGTAGCCAAAACGACCTGCGAACCCTCCTGCCCGACATTTCCCGGCATCCTGAAGCGATCCCCGGCGCCCAAAGCGCCCTGCGATCCCCGCCGCCTCGAACCACAACTCCCCCGCCC
>NZ_NFJP01000061.1 GCF_002159915.1 Gordonibacter sp. An230 | reverse complement strand
GGGCGAGGTCGAGGCCGCCGTGGCCGGATGCCCCGGGGTGAAGGGGGCCGTGGCCGTCGTGGCCGGCGAGCGCGAGCATCTTTTTGCTGTCGCAATCCCTGCCATCAGCGAAGCCCCCATCGCCTCAATTAGCGAGAGATCGCCAGTCGAGAACAGGGAAGCTGAACACACGCGGCTCACTGCGCTTTCTAATATTCTTATCAAAGAGCGAGGCTTGTCGAATGACAGGCTTTTTACGAACGAGCAGAGTGACGAATCTTCTTCACGATATCACGCGGTTATGGAAATGCTCTCTCGCAACACTTCAAATTGCTCAACAGTATGCCGAGACAACACATTGGAAGAAGCCGCTGATTTCTATGAAAAGATACTGACAGAAGCCGCAGACCCTTCCACGTTGTACGAAAGCGACAGGTTCTCTCCTGAAGCCCTCTTTCTCTCTCGCAACTCGTCCCAAAGAATCATCAAGGACGCAATCGCCACAATCAAGGCAATGGCTGAAACGCTTGGCCGCAAACTTAAAGTCGCTGATTTCGGATGCCGAAGTGGACGCATATCAGCCCTGTTGCTCCCCGAGGTCGCAGATACTATCTCGGAATACCATCTGCTCGACACTTCTCAATCTATGCTAGATATGGCCAAAACAAGGCTAGACGACTTTTCAGAAAAAGTGAGAACAGCAAAGCTTACAAAAGTTGTCGATCAAGATATTCATGCACGTTTCGATGTTGTGGTGTCGATAAACGCAATTCACACCATGGAAGAACCTTCTGAGGCAATAAGTGCTCTTGGAGAAACCCTAGCAGCAGACGGCAGGGCTTTCATTGTGGATCCCACCGAGTTTGCCCCTTCCGCAATGGTAACAGCTGCAATTGCCCAGTGCGCATTTGGCGATGGGGAACCGAGCGGTCTGCTTTCTCCCGAGAAATGGATCGACTCTCTTTCGGAGAAAGGATTGCGTGCCGACTGGGTAAAAATCGACGATGGCCTGTTCATCTCTCTGTCCAGCCGAACTTCTCCACCTATCGACCTCACACTTCTCCGCTCTACTCTAGAAAAAGAAGTTCCCGCATATATGGTTCCCGAGCATCTTGGAATCCTACCTTCTCAGCCGCTATCCAGAAACGGAAAAGTGGATAAAGGAAGCGTTAAAGACTGGGCTGAATTGTATTGCTCTTTCTGTGATGCATCTGACAATTATATTGAGCCAAATGGAGAAATCGAGAAAAAGGTTTCGTCTATATGGTCAAAATTCCTTGGAGGAAGGCGTGTCGGCCGCTACGATGGATTTTTTGAATACGGAGGAGACAGCCTAAGTGCTACGCGGATGATTTCCGCTCTTTCAAAAATTGGCATCAAAGCAAGTCTAAAGGAGCTTTTCGCCTCAGGAAATCTTGCAGACTTCTGCAAAGGGCTTTCCATTTCGTCTCCTAATAACTCCAAGGCAATCACTATCAATGAAGAGTTGAGATTTGAGCCGTTCGACCTCACCGAGGTACAGAGGGCATACACCATAGGAAGGACCAGCGGTCTCGACTTGGGCAAGGTAGGATCCTATTGCTTCTTCATGTTTGAAACTAGCGAATACAGTCACGACAGATTTGCATCAGCATGGAGGATTCTGCTCGAGCGTCACGGAGCCTTGCGCACTCTTCTAGTCAAGAATGGCGAGAAGCAGCAGGTGTATCGATCATCTGATCTGAATCTACCTCTGGCTGTCCAAAATGCAATGGATTCAAAAGATGCTCGTAAAATAGTCGAACAAGCAATGTCGCATAGATCGATAGATCTAACGAAATCTCCCGGCTTTGAAGCTCTCTCGGCAGTTTATAGCAGCGGTGCTGTTGTCGGTATTGGCTTCGACAACACTATGGTAGACGGCGTGAGCATGAGCACCGTTCTCGCCGAACTGGCCGAACTCTACGAGAACCCCGGGGCCGACCTCCCCGGCATCGGCCTGACGTTCAGGGATTTCGTCGTCGGGCACCGGAGAGACGGTCGCGAGGTTGAAGAGGCGGAGGGCTACTGGCGCTCGCGCTTGCCCGAGCTGCCGCCCGCGCCGCAGCTCCCCCTCGCCGCCGACCCCTCGACGGTCGGGGAAGGGAGGTTCGAGCGCCTGTGGCGGACGGTTGCCGAGCCCGAATGGTCGGCGGTCAAGGAAAAGGCCCGGCTGCACGGCATCACACCCTCGGCAGTCCTGCTTGCTTGCTACGCGAGGGTGCTGTCAGCCTGGAGCGGAGGGGGCGGCGTGACGCTGAACCTGACCATCTTCGACCGCCCCGAGGTCCATCCCGACATAGACAAGGTGGTGGGCGACTTCACCACCCTTCTCCCGGTGGCATGCCGCCCCTCGGCCGACGCGTCCGTCGAGGCCCAGATGAGGGGCGTCCAGAACGAGCTTGCCGGAGGATTGGAGCATAGGGCGGTCTCGGCCGTGTGGGTCCAGCGCGAGCTGGCGCGCTCCGCAGGGACCTCCGGAGTGGTTCTGCCCGTGGTGTTCACAAGCGCCCTCGGCCTGAGTAGGTTCGATCTCGACGGCGGCTTCATGGATTATCTGGGCGGCCTGTCCCAGACTCCACAGGTGTGGCTCGACCACCAAGCCATGGAGAGAGGCGGCGGCGTCATGCTCTCGTGGGACTACGTGTCCGAGCTGTTCCCCGACGGAATGATCGCCGATATGTTCGATGCGTACTGCTCGGCCGTCTCCTCTTTGGCGGCCTCAGACTGGTCGGAGCCGTTCCCCGACCTGCTGCCCCCTTCGCAGCGCGCGGCGCGCGCCGAGGCGAACTCGGAGGGGGC
>NZ_NFJP01000060.1 GCF_002159915.1 Gordonibacter sp. An230 | reverse complement strand
GGGGGGCAGTTCAGTGAGCCTACGCATTCCACGCATCACGTTGAGCGCGCACGTCGACGAAGGCAGCGCTCTCGGAGATATGTCCCTGCTGTGCGTCGGATACGGACTCCACCAAGCATGGGTGTTCTCTTCCATGTTCGGAAGCGCCTCGGTGTTCGGAACAACCGCATACCTCGCAAGCCCGAGCGACGTCCACATTACCCTCTCCTATCTGGTTTCCATCATCGTCTACAGCGCTTGCTTGCTGTTCGCTGCCGCAACCGACCAGCGCTTCCTCGATTTCTACATCTCCCGAAAAACGCTTCTGGGGGCAAGCATCCTCGGTTGCGCAGGCACTGTCGTCCTGGCTCTTTCCGGACCCGTCGACAGCACGCCGGCCAGCTTCGCATCGGGCGTGCTCACCGGATTGGGGTCGTCGATGCTCATCTTGTTCTGGGGAACGACATTCGCGAAGAACGACACCTCCACCATCGCTTTGAACACCGCACTGTCCGTCCCCATCGCCATGGGCGTGTACGCGGTGCTCCTGCACGCCGCTCCCGTACCGTTCTCGGGAATGATCACCGCCGTCCTCCCGCTGCTCGAATGCGCCATCTTGTGGGCCAAAATCCCACCGCACTACACGAAGCGCAAAGAGATGCCCATCTTCAAACCTCTGCCCATCAACCGGGCGAAGTTCCTCGTGCGCTTCGGCGCGCCCACCGCCATCATGGGGCTCGTCCTCGGATCGCTTCGACAAACGACGCTTCAGTCGGTTCTGGCCGCAGCCACGATAAACGATCAGCTTGTGCTGCTGTTGGCCAGCAGCTGCGCTGCCGTCACCGTGTTGGTGAGCATCTTGGCGCGCGGCAGAAACGACCAATGGAGCCGTTACTTCCGTCCCCTCGTCCCTCTCGTCGTGGTCGCTCTGCTGTTCTTGTCGTTTGGGCGCAACCAGTCGAACCTGATGGCGAACGTGGCCCTGCTCATCGGCTATCTGTGCTTCGAGGCCATGATGTGGATGTTCTTCGGAATGATGGCGCAGCGGTTCCGCATATCGCCCGTTTTGGTGTTCGGACTCGGGCGAGGAACGCTGGCCGCGGGCATCATGGCAGGTTCGCTTGCCCCCATCGTCCTCGTCGATTGGTCGGGAGACATGTTCGCGGGCCAGCAGCTCCTCGTCATGTCGATGTTCGCCGCCATCGCGGTGGCCTACGCGCTGCTGCCGCGCGAGCGCGAGGTGGAGGCCATCGTGGTGCCGTGTCCGGCGGTGCGTGCGGTTTCTGCCAGCCTGGAGAACGATCTGGTGGCTCCACTCGTGCCAGCGGACCCTAAAGCAGCAACACGCCGGCAAGAAGGGGAACAGGGTCGAACGGAAGCTTCGAAGTCGTGCGAACGGTTCGAATGCCCTCGCGCCTGCGAACGCGCCGACGACCGCACCCAAAAAAGCCAAGGGCCGTCAGAAGCACGTCGAGCCATGCTCAACACGTCCGCAGCGTCGCGCCTCGCATCAATGTCGATGCAATCGGCACCCGAGCAAAAAGATCGGCGTGCGCGCGGCGGCCGATTCCGCGCCAAATGCGAGACCGTTGCAAACACCTACCTGCTGTCCGCACGCAAGACGGAGGTCATGTTCTTTTTGGCGAAAGGGCACAATGCGGCCTACATCCAAGAGAAGCTCTATATTTCCGAAGGCACGGCCAAAACCCACATCCGCCACATTTACCGCAAGCTGGACATCCACACCCAACAGGAACTCATGCGCATGGTCGAGTCGGCCGAAGAATCGCGATAGAAAAACGGTGGGCAACGCTTTCGCAGATCCCCCTGTCGACTTCACTCGACGCGTCATGCCGCAGCGACACCGTCACGCAACAACTTCCGACAGCAGCGGACACGTGCCGCCGTCCCAAAGCGCGCTTTCTCGGACGCGGCATGCCGCCCCGCGCCCAAAAGGGCCGCGAGGCGCTTCCGCAACCGTCTACCAACCCATCGCAAACCCCCATAAAAGAATCAAAAGGCAGATGAAGAAAAGGTTGAAGGACGTCAGGAGATACTGATCGGATCGATACCGGTGACACGGAAGAACAGGACACTTGCGACCGGAAGGATCCAGGTAAACCGTCGCTTTCTCGCCAACCACCCGGGTGAATACATCCCAATAGCGAAACTTCTTGTCCTCGACCACGCGCCCATTCGGGAGCTTCCAAGAGCTTGCCCTGCCTAAATTGTCCGCGCCCACAAACATCGACTTGAACCCAACCACGCCTGCACGGGTGGCCACGCACTCTGCTTGCACCGGCTTCCATCGGCGCATACGCGAACGAGTCGCGAACGCTCGACCGAAATGCCACAGGCCCATCAAGGCGACCGCTGCGGCAAACACCAGATAGAAAGAACACTCGGTGAAAAGCGCAACCGCTTCGGCCTCCCCCACCGCTTTGCCCACCGAAGCCACAACGACCGTCCATGCGAACAGCCCTCCGAGAGTCAGGAGTATCGAAAAGCCCATCCCTACGACCAAAAACCAGAAGATCGACTTGATAATCTCGTTCGCCGCGCAAAGGGTTCCGGGGAGAACCGCGGGCAATTCGCCCTTCGGATCGACAAAAACGGTGTCGCGGGAAAAGACGCCCGGCATATTGGTTCTTATCCATCCGTTCTCACCAGGATCTTCAGCGGTATATTCACGTCCTCCGTAGGAAAACTTCCATGTGCCCGCAAATCCGTTAACAGGTGCGAAAAGCGAGAGGATACCCGATGCGGGCTCCCCCCGCCGCAAAGACACGCACTTCGCATCGACGGCCACGCGTCCCCGCGTTTGGCACGCACGAGCGACTTTCGGAGCAATCCACCTCACCACAACAAGGCAAACGACGGACACCGCGCAGAACGCAACCGCGAACTGCGGAAGATCCAATATACGCGACACAAAAAAACTCCTCTACAATCGAAGCGGCGAAACCTACCGGGAAAGCATGGAGGGAATGCTTAGGAGCACCGCGGCAACGCAAACCCCTCCCACCCTCAACGAGGCCCCCATTATTGACCGGAACTTCCAGTCGCTGCTCGGCATGAGGGAGCGGGTGGGGTCCTCCGGGCAGAAGTA
>NZ_NFJP01000006.1 GCF_002159915.1 Gordonibacter sp. An230 | reverse complement strand
GGCCGCGCTCGCCCTGTCGCTGGCCGCGGCGCTGCTGTACGGGGGCTACGGGGCGTGGGCCTGCTGGCTGCGCGACCAACAGCAAATCGCGCAGAACCCCTGAGACATAATGCATTTTGCCCTCGACGCGCCTCCATGCATCCGGTATACTTTCACGGTGCGCCCGAGTGGCGGAATGGCAGACGCGGCGGTCTCAAAAACCGTTGTCTTTGACGTGCGAGTTCGACTCTCGCCTCGGGCACCATCCGCACACAAACGCCCAGCTCGACGAGCTGGGCGTTTTTGGCGTATGGGAGCCTCGCCCTACCTCACTCCATACTCACACCGCGCAAACCGCTAGAACAAGAAGCCCAAAAACGCTGCAATACCACCGGTGACCACCATGATCGCCCACACGATGAGCCAGAACAGGCAGCCGAACCAAGCGAACAGCTTGCCGCCCTCGCTCCAACCCCAACCGCTTTTGCCCATGAACCACGCAGCTAGCACGCCGAACAGACCGCCGAACAGCCCCACGCAGAAATATCCAAACTTGGCCAATCCCGAAATCTCGCGCATGGCAGCTCCTTCCATTCGAAAGCACGAGCATACGTCTGGCACGCACGGAAAGATGGAAGGATTGCCACATGCGACACCGCCGATTGCAAATTGATTCCTAGACGAAATGAAACAAACCGCCTCCGCAGGAAGAGCGAACGGAAGCGGCCGTGCGCAGAACAGCTTGATTGAAACCGAGTCCCAACAACGAAGAAAGGCTTCACACGGAACCAGAAGCGCAACCTGCAGGCGCACCGCAATGGGGGATCGGCAGAGGCACGCTAACGCATGGCGCCCTCCGCCCTACTTCCCGCGCAGCATCGCGTCCAGCTCGGCACGGCTGTGGATGCCGAGCTTCTGGTATATCCTGCGCGTGTGGGACTTGTAGGTGCCGTTCGCGATGTACAGCTCGCGCTCGATGTCGGCGGCGCTTTTGCCGAGCGCCATGAGCTGGAACACTTCCTTCTCGCGGGGGCTCAGGCGGTAGCGCTCGCCTAGCTCGGTGCAGCGCGCGGCGAACCGGCCCTGCTCGTCGCCGTCTTGTGCCAGCTTCCCCACGCCGAAGAGCGACGCGCCCCACCGCGAATACTCGCGCTCGGACAGCAGCACCATGCTGGCCACCACCAAGATGACGAGCGTGACGGACACGGCCGGGTCGTCGGCCGCAAGCGGCACGACCCCGTCCGCCATGCCAGCAGCAGCCACATGACCGCCCACGCTGGCGAACATCACCAGCTCCTCGATGCCGCACAGCAGCATGGCCGACACGCCGTAGCGGTGCGACAGGTCGCACAAGAGCACCGTCAGCATGAGGAACATGAGCGTATAGCCCGCCGAAACCAGCACGTCGGACACCGCGTTGTTCGACGAGAACGACAGCAGCGTTGCCAAAAGGCCGCACACCATCAGCACGAACGGCGTGCGGTACACCCGCGTGAAGTCGAACTTGTGCGAGAAGAAGTACGACACGACGAACAGGATGGCCGAGGCCAGCATCACACCGAAGATGAACAGGTCGTTCTGGAACGTCGCGTCGCCCTGCTTCACGCCCAGGACGAACTCGTACACACCCAGCACGATGACGAGCTTCCACGGGAAGCGCAGCTTGCCCCACGTGCGTTTCGGCAGGTCCACGAGGGGGATCTTCGAGAAGCCCACCTTCAGGCACGCGAACGACAGCAGCGGCAGCGCCAGCAGGGCAACCACCAGGAGCACCACGGCACATCCCCGCCGGGCACGCTGGGCCGCCTAGTACGGCACCCCCTCTGGACACGTCGAGTCACACCGTACGGAGTATCTCCGCTGGACACGCTGGCGCACCACGGCGCCCTCCCAACGGGCACTCCAGCTGCACCGCGCGGCGCACTCCCGACGGGCACCCTGGGCCGCCCCCGCTGGGCACGTCGAGCCGCACCGCTCGGCTCATCCCCTCCCGAAGCGCATCGACCGGGTCCCCCAGGACCGGGCCGATGCGCTTTTTTGCAGTGACAGCACGCAATTTCGCCTCCAAGTCACAAAAAACACCGCTATGAAGCTCCTGCGGAGTACTGCGGCAGCCCAAACAGAGCCACCGCCCGCAAAAGCCCAGGTCGCCAAATTCGACGAGTCTCAATCGAACCGCATGACAACCCGTAAACGCCTCCTCGCGCTTCACAGCGGTGATTTTTGTGACTTGGAAGCCCGATCGGAGGAAGTCGCGCCCACGGGCACAAGAAGGAGCGCTCACGCCTCGATGGATTCCACCAGGTCGATCAGCTCTTGGCGCGAGTGAACCCCCGTTTTCGCGAAGATGCTCTTCGTGTGGGTGCGCACCGTGTTCTTCGATATGATCAACTCTTCCGCCACATACGGCACGTCGCGGCCGCGAGCTAAAAGGTCGAGCACCTCGGCTTCTCGACGCGACAGCGCATAGCGTTCGACCGCGACTGCGCAACCAGCCGACACCGCATCGCCCGCATCTCCCCCGGAAGACGCCGACCGCTCTTCGCCCGAGCCGGCCCTGCCGCGACCCGCCTTCCCCCTATGCGGCGCCACCATCGCAACCGACAGCGCATACACCGCCACCAGCGCGACCACGGAAAGCTCCGCCAACCCCACGCCTCGCCCCGCGCCCACGAACAGGCCCACGACGGAGCCTACGAGCGAGCTTGCGTACACGATGCCAGCGAAAAAGCCGTACACGAGCACGGGCGTGAGCGACTGGTTGCGCGCCGTCCGAGCGCACGACACCACCATGAGCGAAGACGTGACCGAGAACACCAGAAACACCAGCGAGCGCACCACCTGGTGAAACGTTCCGTCGAGAAGCGGCAGCAGCAAAAACGCCGTCGCCGTGAGCGGGAAGAGGATCTGATACAGGCGCATGAGCGTCACGCGTTCGTACAGCACCTTCCACGTGGCCAACAGGGCGACGGACGCGGCAAGCAGCCCGATCATGTTGCTCTCGTTCGTTTCGCCGATCGACCCGCCGTCCGAAAGCGAACCGACCCGAACGATGCCCACGATTAACGCCGAGAACGCGACGCAAAGCAGCGGTCGCCACAATTCGGAAGCCGCTTCGCGACAGCGATCGCGCCTCTGCTCGGGCACGGTACCGAACATGGGATGCACTTTCGGCGCGCACTTCCAAGCGGCGCAGGTGAGCAGCACCGCCGCGGGCGCCAATGCGCACAGCGACGCCCACGGAGCCACGTTCGCCGGCAACACCTCGAAGGCGAAGAACAGCAACGCTGATATCCCAGCAGCCGCAAACACGACGATGCCCGCAGTGAACACCTTTTGGGCCGCCACTATCTCCTGCAAGGCGCCGAACATGAGCCCGCTTCCCCAGCCGAAGCATGCCCCGACCACGACGAGCGACCATTCGGACGAAACCGACCCACCGCGCTGCAAAGCAAGTATCAGCGACCCTGCGAGAAAGAGCGCCAGCGCCAAAACCGGGGAGCGCCACAGCCGCACCTTCGGGCGATGGAAAGCGACCAAACCGGAAACAGCGAGCGAAAGCGGCAGCGCCGCGCCTCGCACGAAGTACTCGAGCATACGGGAATCCGGGCCTTCCAGCCCTGGCAAGAACCGCAGATAGCCTCCCCACAGCGTTACCGAAGTGCACGCCAAAAAGAAACCGTAGGCAAGCGCCACCAGCACGTGCTCGCGTTTCAAATGTTTCAGGTCGAATCCCACCGATCCGTACCTCCCTCCGCGCACGGACAGCAAGCTCCCGAGCATGCACCCGGGCTCCCCCGCGCGCTCATTGTACCGCACCGTTCGGCCGCCTTACCGGGCGCTCGCGACGTGCGATCTCCTGGATGAAAAACCACCTAGGCTGGGTGAGGTCTTGTTTCGCCTGATCGAGTAGGCTGCGGTCAACCCGAGGCGGAAAATGCCGAACAACGGCGGATCGGCGTCGAGGGAACGCAAGCCAAGGAAGGGAGTTCATCATGGAGGGTAATCTGAATCGTCGCAGCTTCGTCAAAGGGGCGGCGTTGAGCGCCGCGGGTCTCATCGCCGGAAGCGCGCTGGCCGCATGCTCGCCCGCAACCGAACCGTCGGAAAGCAAAACGGACGCCGCCCCGACAGCGAACGCGAACAGCGCCGGGCAACAGTGGAGCTTCGAGATCGCACCCGACCCCATCGGCGATGACGCGATCGCAGAGACGGTTGAAACCGACGTCGTGGTGGTGGGCGGCGGGATGAGCGGACTGGTGGCCGCCGCATCCTGCGCCGAAAACGGCCTGAAGGTGACGCTTATCAGCGCGTCGAAAGGCCCGGTGAGCCGCGGAGGCTCCAACAACGGCGTGTACTCGAAGGTCATGGAGGAGATGGGCATTCCGCGCATGGATCCCACGTGGTTCTACCGCAAAGAGTACCTGGCCAACGGCGGCAACTTCAAACCGGCCCTCTGGTACAAGTTCTACAACAACTCCGAGGAGGCCATCAACTGGATCATCGACATCGCGGCCAAAGCCGGCATCAAGACCACCATCGAGTCGGGCCCTGAATACAAAGAGGGAGACCCGATGTTCACCCCGCCGGCGGCCCACGCGTTCTACGTTGACGACAGCGAGCTGAAGGGCTCCATCGGTAACGGCGAAGGGCACATCGCGGCCGAGATGGGACGCTACGTCACCGAAGATTTGGGAGTGGACGTGCGCTGGAACGTCAAGGGCGAGCAGCTGGTGCGCGGCGGGGTGGCCAACGGCACCCAGGGACGCGTGGACGCTATCATCGCTTCAGATGCCGACGGCACGTACACCAAGTACGTCGGCTCCAAGGCGATCATCATGGCAACCGGCGACTTCTCCCATGACAAGGACATGATGGAACGCTACTGCCCCCAAGCCGTCGAGTTGTGCGACTTCACGACCGACGTCAATTACGACCAGGGCATATGGATGGGCGGTCTCATGCCCGGAGACGGTCACAAAATGGAGTTGTGGGTAGGCGGCGCCTGGCAAAAGGAGCCCAACAACATCATGCTCGGCCGTCCCAATCTTCCTGGCGACCAGCCGTATACGAGTCACACCGGCCTCATGGTTGACAACGCCGGACGGCGCTTCATGAACGAGGACGCGTTGGGAGGCCTTGCCTGCGCGACCATCATGCATCTGCCCGAGAAGACTGCCTATTGCATCTGGGGAGCCAACCGCGCCGAGGCGGGCGGCCCCTGGGGCGCCATCAACTATCCTCACGGCGAATACTTCACCACCGAGGAGGTTATCGAACGCTGGGACACGGATGCCGACGGCTTCGGCATCGTCAAAGCGGACACGCGCGAGGAGGTCATCTCGAAGCTCGGCCTGCCCGCGTCCACCATTGAAACCGTCGAGCGCTACAACAAGATGTGCGAAGCGGGCGTGGACACCGATTTCTACAAGACCGCCGACAAGCTCATCCCCATCGGCGAGGGGGACGGTCCCTTCTACGGCGCGTCCTTCTCCCCCGGCTTCCTCACCTCTCTGGGCGGCCTCCGCACCGACCCCGACCTTCGCGTGCTCGACAAGGACGACCAGCCGATCGAGGGACTGTTCAATGCCGGGTGCATGATCGGCAACTTCTACTCGGGCACCTACACGTTCGCCATGGAAGGCATGAACTACGGAGCCACCTGCATCACCTTGCCGTACGTCCTCGGCAAAGACCTGGCGGCGGGCAAGTTGGGATAGCAAAAGCGGCAAAGCCCCACGAGCGGCGAGCGAGCTGAGACAGCGAACGCGATGCGGGTCTCGCAAAACGGCAAGCGGCCTTTCGCGCGCCCCATCGCGAACTGCAAAGACGGGGAAGCGTTCGCGCATCTTTCCCTCGCATGGAAAGGAACGCCGAGGGGGCGCGCAGAAAGCTTCGGAAGCGCCCCCACTTTCCCAGAGCGATACGGGCAATAGCGCCGGAAGGCTGAAAAGCGGGGAGCTCCACGCCCGAGGAGAGATGCGTCGAGATTGTCGCGTTTTTCACATCGATCCACGGCCCCGCATCCTCCCCGCGCACCCATGGAGACATGCGCGGAACACGCACGGCTTTTTCAGGGGAGGCGCGGGGAAAGGAGAGCGCACGAAAGCACTAAAGCGGGGGGTGCGGCGCGCTAGAGCTTGGCCAAATCGCGGCCGAGCACATACGGCAGCGTGCAGCAGCAGGCTCCCAGGTTCTGACCGGGCAGGCCGAAGTTGTACGTGCCCGCGAAGAAGTCGCCGATCATCGTGCCCACGCAGTACAGACCCTCGATGGGAGTGTCATCCTCCTCGCAGATCTGGAGGTTTTCGTTCGTGCGCAAGCCGCCCATGACCGTGAGGAACGTCACGCCCGTGGTTTTCGCCCCGTAGAACGGCGGCGTGCTGATGGGGAACAAGATGTTGGGGTTCACCTGGTATTCCTCATCGTAGCCCTGCTCGGCGTAGGAGTTGTAGCGCTCGATGGAGGCCAGCGCCTCCTCCTTGTCGATGCCTTCGAGCTGGTCGAGCAGCTCTTCGAGCGTGTCGGCCTTGAAGTACGTCCCCTTCTCCACATTGGCGTCCCACGAGGCGATCATCTGCTCGGGGGTCAGCGGCTTTTGCGGCGTGACGTTGTTCACCGAACAACCGAGCGTCTCCCATTCGTCCTGGGTGTACGCATATGCGGAGTCCCAGATGCCGAAAGCGGTCGCCTGCGGCTGCGTGAGCAGCGAGCGGGCGCCGAACGCGAAGTTCGTGTTCTCGTTCTGGAAACGCTTTCCGTTGATGTTGAGGTTGATGCCCCAGAAGTTGTCGATAACGCAGTGGCTTGGGCCCGAAACGCCGCCGTTCACGGCGCAGGGGTTCGGAAACACCCGCTGCCAGGCCGCACCCACCCACAGCCCCATCTTGTGGCCGTCACCGGGCATGAGGCCGGAGTAGTTCATGCCGGCATCGAAATCGACCGCGTCCTCGCCGAAGGTGAGCTGGTCTTTCAGCGCATGGTAGATGTCCGGCGCGTACTTGGCCATCATATCCTCGTCTTTGGAGAAGTCGCCCGTAGCCAGCACCACGGCTTTGGCGGCCTCGTACTTGGCGTAGGTGCCATCGGCTCGCTTCGCGATGACCGCGCTCACGCGCCCGGTGTTGTCGTTTTCGCGAACAAGCTGCACGCCGCGGGTTTGGAAGTGTATCTCCTGGCCCAGATCTTGGGTGAGCGTGTCGGCGTACGCTTGGGCGCACAAGGGCGCGCCCTGGAAAACGCCGAGTGGGTTCTCGTCGTTCCAGAAGTTGTGAACCGACGCCGGCGCGGCCAGCGTGCCGTCGGGATCGGTGTAGGGAGGTTCGAGGTTCACCTTGAGTCCTTTAGCGGTCATCTTGTCGATCATCCAGTCCATGGACTCGCCGCTGTGCCGAAGCCACCGCGACCACTTCATCTTGTCCATGCTGTAAAAGCCCGCCAACTGCTCGATCTGCACATGCTCCCATGCGTCTTTCGGCGTGTAGTCGATGCCCATCTCCTTTTGGTACTTCGTGCCGATGGCCTGGTTCGACCCGCCGCGCGAGATCGCCTTGGTGCCCGCATCGATGAGGATGACGCTCAGGCCGCCCTCGGCCGCCGAGACGGCGCAGCACGTGCCCGCCATGCCAGCGCCCACCACGATCACGTCGGCGCTGAACGTCTCGGCGATGTCTGCGTCGGCGATGGGCTCGGGCGGTATCTCGAAGCTCCACTTCTGCGTGGCCGATTGCGCGGTCAGCGCACCATCGGCGGCCGACCCTTCGCCTGCGCCGCCAGCCGCGGTTTTCGACGAGGCAGGAGCGCACGAGGCCAATGTTCCCATAGCTCCGAGCGCTCCGAGCGCGCCTGCGCCCTTCAGAAAGTCGCGTCTGTTCAATTCCATGCGTGCCCTCCTTTGCTTCAAATGCAGCTACTACCCGAATCTAACACGCCCCGAGGCTCCGCACGCTCACCCACGACGAGCGTTTTTGCCCCCGCGCCTTCACATATGTCGGGTGAATTCGAGAGAAAATCGCAGATCGGGCTGTTTTTTCTGCTTGCCGGTCGGCGCTTCGGGCGCGCGCATCGGGTACAATGCTGCAAGGAGGGTTCCATGCAGAAAACCATCGCTCACATCTTGCTCTCGGCCACGGGCTTCGCGTGCTTCCTCGCGCTCAATTCGTTCTCACTGTGGGGGTTCGCTCTCTTGCCCGAAACGACGCTCGGAGAAAACGCCCGGCTGCTATGGAACGCGCCGCTGTCGCTGAGCAACGTGCTGGCGTTCGCCGTGTTTTTCGCAGGAGCGTACCGGGCGCCGCGCCTGTTCGACCGAAGCCCCCTTGGCGCGGCGATCGCGCTTCTGGGCATCGCCGTGGTGCTGATGGGCCTTTCAACGCTTCTGCAAAACCCTGCCGTGCTCGTCGCTGCCGGCACTTGCATGGGAGTTGGAACCACCTGCTGCTTCTTCTGCTGGGCACGAGCGCTGTTCACCGACGGATCGGACATGGCCAAGGTGGAGATCGTCTTGGGATCGGTGCTGTCGGCCGTTCCATACCTAGCGTTCTCCACGTTGGATGGCTCCACCATCGCGCTGACCATCGCCGTGCTTGCCACGATCAACGTGGCCATCCTGTTCAGCCACGAGGCAATCGCCCGTCGCGAAGGTCGCGAAAAGGTGCCGACTCGCACCGTTTCGCCGGCCATGCTGGCGTTTTCATTTTGGAGACCCTTGCTCTGCTGCGCCATGATCGGATTCGCCACGCCGATCATCGCCACGGTGTCGCAGGGGTCGATGGCCGGCATGTCCTTCGTCGAGCAGTCGCTCATGGTGCATTCCGAGAACATCATCGCGGCCCTCGTTCTGGGCATCGTATGGCTCGGGCTGAGGCGAAAGACGACGCTCATCGGTGCGTTCACCGTGCTGTTTCCCATCATTGCGACGGCCTTGCTGCTGTTTTTCGTCCTCGACCCGCCGCTGCGCATCGTCGTCCCCTATGTGAGCGGCATCGCGTTCGTGGCGTTCTCCATGATCGTGATGATCGAGAGCATCGAGGTGAGCTCGGAAAGAAATCTGGGATTGACTGCGGTGTATGGCCTGTTCGCAGGAGTGTTCTACGGTGCCAACCGGCTGAGCAACTTCGCAATGGAGTCGGCACGCGAACAGCTGCTCGTGCAGGAAGCATCCACTGCGGTGACAGTGGCGACCCTGCTGTACGGCTGCTCCATCGTCATGTTCTTCGTCTCGCGCGCGCCGGGAACAGCGGGCAGAATGAGCATGACGGACAGAGACGAGTCGACTGCAGCGAACGAGGCGGCCCTGACGAGCGGAAGCACGACAACCACGACAGGGACGGCGGACGATGGGAAGGACGAAAGCGAAAAGGCAAGCGCATCCAAGCTGATCGACCCCATCGAGAAGAACTGCCAGCGCCTGGCCGCAGAGCATCGGCTGTCTCGGCGGCAGACCGAAGTGCTCACGCTGCTGGCGCATGGCTACGATATCCGCACCGTTGCGAGAAAGTTGTACGTATCCGAGAACACCGTGCGCACTCACGCTAAGAAGATCTACACCACGCTCAACGTCCACAGCAAGCAGGAGATCATCGAGCTGTCCAACGAGATGCGAGGCGAGTGAGCGTCTCGGGCGAGGCGAACCCACCTCAAGCCCTGCCTGAATTTTGCACTCGTTAAAAAGGCCCTACCCGCACTTCACTGCACGGTCTAGATCGATGAGCTTCCACAGATCGACAGAATGCATGTCGATGCGCCATTCCCGCAAGATGCCGTCGCCATGGGAGGCACGGAAAGCGGCATGAGATTGGAGGGGGAGTCGCAGACGTTGTGCTCGACATCAACCTCGCAGTACTCGTCAACCACAGCAGTGAAACGAACGGCAAATCGGGACGCCTTGCTTATACGCACTGTGCGATGACGCCCATCGCTTCTAAAGCACCGAGCGCATCGAATCCCTCCGGGCACGTCGCACGCATCGCAGGACCGCAGCGATCAAGGCCCCTTGCCATCAAGTCGTCCTTCGGCATCATCGGATGGCGCACGCTCGCCGTGAGCATGCGCCATCGTCGACGGCGAGCACTACGCTCCTGTTGCAGAGCTTCGCAGCGTTGACGGGAGCAATATATCGCCTCTCCCGCATATCTCGCAAAATCATACCGATCCTTTCTTCGAGATGGCCCACTAAGGAAAGAGCCCCACATCGCTGCCAAGACCAGCCTCCATCGAGATCGCGATCAAACGGCATCTGCGCGAGCTCCCGTTATGACCTGCACAAAACAGTGAATCAGACTCGTCGCATTGAAGACGCCGCCCACGTACAGCCCCATAGTCCCCGACGAGAGGCAGCCACGACGGGATGCGCGCAGATCCACTTGCTGCACCCCGTCTCCTCTCTTCGCATCGACGCTTTGCGCGCCATAGACCGAAATCGCACAAGAAACCGATGCTCTCATATAGAGCATTGCCCATGGGCGCAGGGATATGAGCGACGTCGGGTTGGTCGGCGCGCCCCCGCTATTTCAGATGCGAGTCCAAGAAGCTGCGCACACGACCTTCATTGTACGCCTTCAGCCTGGCGTCGGCCTCGCGCATGCGGGGATAGAGGTACCATGCAAGAAGCCCGCGTTGGGTGTGCAGACGATTCTCGGCCTCCTGGAACACGAGCGAGCGCGTAGGATGATCCATCACCTCGCTCGTGATCTCCACCTCGCGATTGGCCGGCAAGCAGTGCAGCGCTTTGCAATGCGCGGGCGCCTTCTCCAGCATGCTCATGTTCAGCTGGAACTCCGGCATGAACGAAGCCATGCGATCGGCCTCCTCATCCTCGTAGCCGTAGTAAGTCCACACATCCGGCACAATGAAATCGGCGTCGCCCACGGCTGCGTCCACATCGTCGGTGACCGTAAGGCTACCGCCGGTCTCGGCCATTTTCGCGCGGATCTTCGCCTGTTCGCCTTCGGACATGCTGTAACGCTCTGGCGAGCACACCGTGTAGCGCAAGCCCAACGTGGCGCACATATGGCCCGTCTCCTTACTCATGATGCCGGTATCCTCGCGCGAGTCGCCCACGAACACCACGTGGATATCGTCGAGCGCCTTACCCTCGGGAAGATGCTCGCTCATGGTAAAGAAGTCGCATACGCCCTGCGTGGGATGGTTGTAGTAAGTCATCGCATTGAACACCGGCACTGTAGCGTGCTCGGCCAGCGCCAGCACGCTCTCATGCTCTTTGGCGCGCAACATGATGCCGTGGCACATGCTGGAAATGACACGCGCCGTGTCCTTGATAGCCTCGTGCGATCCGAAATGGATCTCGCCAGGCTTGAGGTAGAGCGCGTGGCCGCCGAGATCGGTCATCGCCGTCTCGAACGATACGCGAGTACGGGTAGAGGGTTCCTCGAAGATCATCGCAAGCGAAGCGCCCTCGAGGATCTTTGGCACCGCGCCTTGCATATCGGCCTCTTTCAGCATGCGGATGGTGGCGAACAGGTCGAGCATCTCCTGCTTGGACAGATCAATGGTATCGAGGAAATGGGCGACGGCGCCTTTGGTGCGGGCTGTTGCGGTCATTACGGATCACGTCCTTCGCGTCGGTTGGCGATCTGCGGGTTGCCGATCGTCGTTTGCAGGCGAACGCGATTCCTCTGCGCTGCTACGTGCCCTATGGTACGTCACTGCAGGCCCCGCCTGCGAGAGCCCCGATCGCTTTCGTAACGCTTGCAACAGGGTTGGTCATGTGTTACTTTTTAGGTAACGCCGTTACGCGAGGAGGATCCGTGGACTTCTTCGAGCAAGTGAACAAGCATGTACGCGAACTCAACGCCAGCGAGCGCAAGATCTTCGAGTACGTGGTGCGCAACATCGATGAAGTCAAGGGCATGCAGATCCGTACCCTGGCAGCGCGTTGCTTCGTGTCCACCACCACTGTCATGCGCTTCACGCGCAAGCTGGGTTTTTCCGGGTACCGAGAGTTCTCTGAAGCGCTGCGCCTGTCGTACCACACCTCCCAACAAGCTGAATTGCCATCGGTACTGTGGAAGCAGTCGTACAGCGAGGAGTACCTCAAGAACATCATCGAGAGCGTGCGCGTGCTCACCCCCACAAAGATAGAGCGCTTCAAGCAGGCACTCTCGCCCGATGCGAGCATCTACTGCTTCGGCACGGGGCTCGATCAGGAGCTCGCGCACTTTGCATACCACCTGTTCACCAGCTTGGGCTACCGGGCAAGCTGTCCTCTCGAGCGGTTCGAGGCAAAGGCTGCCGTCGAGCGCTTTCGCGAGGGCGACGTGGCCCTGCTCATCTCAATGAGCGGCGAGGATGCAGTGATGATCGAACTGGCCGAGCGCATGCAAGCGCTACACCGCAACGCCATCATCGCCACCATCACGCATTCGGCCAACAACACGCTGCAAAGCCTCAGTTCCATAGATTTCTATGTGTTCGCCGAGCACATCGTGTACGGAGGCGAGGACCTTTCCCCGCGCGTGTCGATGATGGCCCTTGTAGAGCTTCTGACATACAGCCTGATGAAGCCTAGTAAGTAACCTTGTTTACACAAAAGGAACACTTGCTGAACTTGTTCCATCCCGTGCCGCGTTCGCCGTTGCGAGTTGCACCGTCCTCAGTGCCAAACGATAATCGAGGCGTCTCGAAACGCGGTTTCCCTCTGCTGCTGCGGCAAACCGGAATGCCCGCGAGACGGGCCTCAAGGAACGGGGCTTACAATGGCCAAAACCAAGAAACTTCGCCTGTTCGACATTCTCTGCTTGTCGTTCGCATCGTTCTTTTCCATCGAGCTAGTGGGCTCGCAAGCGTCCATCGGTTCCTCGATGATCTTCTGCATCCTCGTGTTCGGGGTGCTGTACCTCATCTGTCACGGACTGATCTGCGCCGAACTGGGGTCAACCTACCCTGATCAGGGAGGCATCTACGTCTGGACGCAAAAGGCGTTCGGCAGTCGCTGGGCCGCGCGCACCACGTGGTGGTACTGGCTGAACGTCGTGTCGTTCGTGCCGTGCACGCTGGTCACGCTCATCATCGTGCTGCAGCAAGTGCTAGGGATCGAGATTCCCACTCTCGCCATCACCGTCATCGTGATCGCAGGCACTTGGTTGGCCGTAGGGCTCAACTGTATCTCCCTGCGCCACACCAAAGTCGTCTCCAATGCGGGCTCAGTGCTCAAACTAGTGGTGTGCGCCCTGCTCATCGTCGGAGCTTTCGTCTTCGCGACGGTCAACGGCAGTGCGAACGAATTCACCCCGGAGACCATCTTCCCCACGTTCGACATGGGCCTGTTGGCGCTCGTGCCGGTGTATATCTACGGTCTTACCGGCATGGATCTCATCAGCTGCAATGCTGGCGAGATGGAAAACCCGAAGCGCGACGTGCCGCGCGCGCTGCTCATAGCCGAGATCGTGTCCATTGTGGTGTACCTGCTCTCCGCGCTCGCCGTGCTGCTCGTACTGCCGCAGAGCGAGATCGATCCGGCTGCGGGCATGATCGACGCCATCATCGTGGCATACGGTGGCAGCAAGATGATCGTGGGACTCATCGCCGTCGCGCTCGTGCTGGTGTACATCAGCTACATCTTCGGATGGATGGTGGGCGGCAACGCCACCGCACTGGAAGCGGGCGAGGCTGGCGAGTTGCCCGGCTGGTTCGCCAAGAGCACCAAAGCGCACGCGCCCGTAGGCCCCGCCGTGCTGCTTGGCATCGCCTCTACCGCGCTCATGTTGGTGTACGGCCTCACCGCTAGCTCCGGCAGCGAGTTGTTCTGGACGCTTTTGGCTTTCACATCCATTATCTTCTTCCTCCCCTACATCGTGATGTCGTTCAGCCTCATGAAACTGCGCAAGGCCGACCCGAACGCCGAGCGCCCCTTCGCTATCCCGGGCAAGCGCTTGCCGCTAGCAGTGGCCGCACTGAACTTCATATTCTTAACCGTGGCCGTGATTGGGTTCCTCGTGCCGCCCGAGGGCGAAGACCCCCTAGGCTACGTGGCATTCATGCTGGGCGGCATCATCGTGTCGCAAATCATCGGCGAGGCGCTTATCGCTCACGCCGCCAAGAAGAGCGCCACGTCGACGGACGCCGAAGCACCCGCCGACACCGACTCCCAGAAAGGACGCGTCGCATGAAGACCTTCGCAACCACTCCCAGGCAAGACGGGTTCCACATGCCCGCCGAATTCGAGCCGCACGAGCGCTGTTGGATGATCTGGCCCCAGCGCCGAGACACCTTCCGTTACGGGGCTAAGCTCGCACAGAAAACGTTTATCGAGTTTGCCCGAGCCATTGCGCGATTCGAACCGGTCACCGTATGCGCCAACGACGATCAGTACGAGGTTGCTCTGCGAGCCGTAGGCGATTTCGCCCAGGTTGTGGAAGTGTCGAACAACGACTTCTGGATGCGCGACACCG
Organism: Gordonibacter sp. An230; assembly: GCF_002159915.1. Lineage (GTDB taxonomy): Bacteria > Actinomycetota > Coriobacteriia > Coriobacteriales > Eggerthellaceae > Rubneribacter. Next base: position 133,656 of record NZ_NFJP01000006.1, on the reverse strand, counting down.
GCCCCACGTTCGTGACGAACGGACGCGAGCTGCGCGGCGTTGACTGGACGTTCAACGCCTGGGGCGGCCTGTTCGACGGATTGTACTTCCCCTGGGACAAGGATGATCGCGTTGCGTCCAAAGTGTGCGCCCTGGTCGGCGTCGATCGTTACCGACTGGACGATTTCGTATTGGAGGGCGGCTCCATCCACGTAGATGGCGAGGGGACGCTCGTGGTCACCGAGTCGTGTCTCCTCTCGCCCGGACGCAACCCCGAAATGCGCAAACACGAGATCGAAGACACGCTCAGGGACTACCTCGGCGTGGAAAAGGTCATCTGGCTTCCGCAAGGCATCTTCCTGGACGAGACGAACGGGCATGTGGACAACGTGTTCAACTTCACCGCACCAGGTGAGTGCCTGCTGGCTTGGACCGATGACCCCGCCGATCCGCAGTACGAACTCTCGCGCGCATGCCTTGACACGCTGTCGCGGGAGACCGACGCAAAAGGGCGCAAGCTCAAGGTGCGCAAGCTGCACATCCCCGATCCCGTCCTGCTCACTGAGGAGGAGCGCGACGGCATGGACCAGGTGTGCGAAGGATGGCCGCCCGAGGCCGGCTCACGTCTTCCCGCATCGTACGCGAACTATTATACGGCAAACGGCGGCATCGTGTTTCCCCTGTTCGACGATCCGGTGCACGACGCGATGGCCGCCGAGGTGTTGCGCGAGGCCTATCCCGACCGCGAGGTGGTTGGCGTGTCGTGTCACGAGATGTTCCTGGGCGGCGGCAATGTCCACTGCGCCACCCAACAGCAGCCAGCCGTCAACTGACAAGCGAGGGCGCGAGCTTGACGGCTCGCGCCCTCGACGGCCAATCTCATTCCTGATTCTTGACATAGGGCATTCATGTTGAAATCGAGATCGACAAACGCGATGCAACGACTCTGGCAACGAATGGTTTCGCGTCTCGAAACACCACATCTCGAGCATCCGTTTTCGCGCTCTCTTAACGACGCAAACCCAGATCGACACATTGCCCATCCCTCTGCCGAGTCGCCTATCGCCGACTTTTGCCTGAAGATCCTGATTGTTGTTCGAGACCAACTGGGAACAGTCGCACTGGGTCGTTGCACAAAAAAAGCGCCCCTCGCAAAGAGGAGCGCTTTTTTTTGCGCACGATGCCGCAAGACGCCTACAGCGCGAAGTCCTTCTCGCCGTTGAACACGGCCAGCGCATCGGCCACGGAGTAGTCGGCCAGCGTGATGGCGCTGATGGCCTTCGTGAGGCGCACGGCCTCGTCGAGCGAGCGCTGGTGGATGTTGCGGCCGGTGGCGTTGCCGCATGCGCCGCCGATGTGAATCTGATCATGCAACTGCGTGAGGAACGTCTCGGCGTCCACCGTGGAGCCACCGGCGCACACAAGGCCCGTGCGGCCCGCTGCTTTGGCAGCGATGCTCAGGGCCTCGGCAGGGGTGCGGGTGTCGTCGCCCTCGGGCTTCGGCGGATTCACCTTCACGAAATCGGCGCCGAGGCACAGCGCCACACCCGCCGCTCCTGCGATGAGGTCAGGATCCTTCTCGGCCGTGACGGCCTTGCCGCGCGGATAGATCCACAGCACCACCAGCAGACCGTTCGCGTGCGCCTGCGCGATGAGCTGGCCCGCCTCGGCCATCATGGTGGACTCGTACTCACTGCCCAGGTAGATGGTGTAGCCCAGGCCCACGATGTTGACGCCCGCTTCGCGCATGGCCAGCACGGCATCGAGGTCGTGCAGCTGCGGCGAGTAGGGATCGTCCTGGCTCGTTTTGACGAGATTCGTCTTGGAGTTCATCTTCACGAGATAGTTGATCTCGGGATAGTCGGCGGCATACTGCGCGATGAGGCCGCGCTGCCCGGCCAAAACGCCGCACACGCCCTGGCTTCCGATCTTGAACAGATGCTCCGGCTCGACATCGGCGATGTCGATGCCCTCTCCGTAAAAATCCTTGTTGAGGTGCTCGATCTTCTGGTCGCATGCGAACAGCATGAGACGACCGGTGCCGCGAGTGGCCTTCAGGTAGTTCTCGATGTACTCGTCACGAGATTCCGGCATGACGTCGACCGGGACCCTCACCTGGTCACGAGTGATCTTGGGCATGATTTCCTCCTTATGGGATCAGCGCCTGAGCGATACGGCCATTCTAACGAAAAAGGACGGGGAAACGCCCTGTTCCATCGAAAAACCCCGCGAACGGAACTCCAGATGAACCGGGATGAGGCGAGAAAGGCAAACGGGATGAGCGATCAGAGGATAAGCACACGGCGGCGGCGCAGGATGATGCGCAGCAAGGCGAGCCAAAAAGGAAGGAGGAGAGGGAAAGGAGGCAAGCGAAGCCGCGAGGAATACAGAGAAGCCGAAGCGAATAGGCATACAGCGAATTGGGGGCAAGACGAAATTGGGCAAGCTGGAGCGACGTAGACCAGCCAAGGCGAGGTAAAGCGCGCGCCCGAACGAGACGGCTGAAACAAGCAGGAGGAGGAGCGGTTGGGCCGGTCAAAGCGGCTAGTCGAGCAGGAACGATCAAACGGTGCATCGCAGTCGCCAACATGGGCGCTTCATGCGAAGCAATCATCGCGATAGCGCATTATAGAGGCGAATGCTCCACATGAGACGCCCGCCTCTCCAACGCCCACCCCTTCTTTTTCTACCCCTCCCCTGCAACGGAAAGGGAGCGCGGCATCAAGACAGGAAGAGGAAGGGCGGCGGATCGAGGGAGATGAGAAGCAGTGCAGGACGGGACCGAAATGCAGCAATAGACAAAACGATGCGCTGTCGCCAGAAAGCCCATGGCATCTCGCAATTTGCCACGGCATCTCGCCACTTGAAAGACGAAGCGGCGTCCCTTGGCCTCTGCGCCATCCGCCTTAGCGGGAAAGAAGGGCACGCGCAGGGGCGGCACGTGCGCAAAACCTCGCGTGCGAAATCCAAACGGCGTCTTCCCTCAAAAGGAACGAAGAAAAAGGGAGGGGTGATCCCTCCCTTTTGAAAACAGGGCGCAGCGGCAAAACCGTTAACCAAGCACAACGACAGCAGTCGTCGCGCCATATCGAACCACTTGCACTCGGTAGAGCCGCCCGCATACGCCGGAAATGCTCAAGCCCGACGAGGCCTTTTAACAATCAACGGGATACGATCTCGCCTCTTAAAACCACTCCCGCTTGTTCAGCACGTACATCTGCTCGAACTCAGCTTGCGGCTTCATAAAGTACAAAATGCCCTCGATGATGGCGATAATCCAAATCACCCATGTCGCCAACGAGAGCGTGAAAATCCCGCCCAAAATGGACACAGCAAGCATGATGAAACCGGCCGTGTTGTAACCCAAGTAGAACTTGTGAACGCCCAAAGGACCCAAGAAAATGGCCAGAAGACCTGCGGCAACATGATCTTTGACGTTGACCATCGGCTGCGTGTAAGGCTGCTGATAATACGGTTGCTGGACGTAACCATAGTAGGGTTGCTGCGGGGGGACAGCGCCAGGACCAGCGTGCGGCGGCTGGGGAGTGGGAGATTGAGGCTGGGGTTGAACCCGGTACTGCGGCTGGGGCGCCGCGTACCCGTGCCCATACCCCACCGGCGCGGGCGGCTGGTAAAAAGAGGCGTCCGCAGGATTCCTCACAGGCGAACCGTACGAAGGAGGCGTGGGTATCTGCGACGTGGAGTACGGCACCCAATCCGGCTCGCCCGTCTGCGAGCCCGCCTGCTGCCCGGGAGCAACCGAGCTCACAGGAGCGCCAGATGGCGGCGGAGCGTATTCGGAAGACGATGCGGCGACAGGGGGCTGCGGCGCCGCGGCGTTGGACGCTTCGTCGAAGCCGACGGCCGTCGGAACACCGACCGCGTCGGAAGTCCCCGCAGCATCGACAACGCCACCGGCGACCGAAGCGTCGGACGCCTGCGCGCCGTAAGCACTAGACTCCTCATCGGCATTGGAAGACGCCGCAGAAGCTCCGTTCATCTCGACAACCTCGACAACCTCGACAGCTTCAGCAGCCTCCGCATCCTCGGCGATGACAGCATCCTTAACGCTCTTGTCATCAGCACGCTCGTCGTCCAAACGCTCTTCGGCGGCAACGTCATCGCTCCCGCCTCCCGACGCGCTTTCGCCAGACTCTTCCGCCATCCTCGCCTTGGCGGCCGCCAATCGTTCCTGGGCGGCCCTCAATTCAGCTTCAGCAGCGGCAACTTCGTCCGTCGCATTGCTCAGGGGTTCATTCGTTGCCATAAGGGACCTCTCTCTATCTTCATTTGCTTTCGGTGTTCCTTGAGCGCCATAGTAGTGCCCAACGAGACCAATTTGTTGATTCCGTCACAATACCGTTAAGGACGTCACCCATTCTTAAGAGTGAATCCTTCATGGGACACAGCTTGTGCCAGGCTATCGCATACCGCATATGCCCGTGGCGCGCAGCATGTCGCATCCTTCTGCGCCAATGCGGTTCTCGAACCCATCGAGGTCGTGCCATCGGTCGGCATGGGCCAATCCCACTTTGCGCATGCCCCACCTGCAACAGCCATGCGCTTTTTGGCTCCACGTCTGACGGCCTCTCCCCACCGCCCGACCGAACGCCGGACACGCTCGTCGCAATGAACGCCGAATCCAGGTGCGAACGAGGTTCGCGTCGCGTCGCATCCAGCCGACACGTCAATCGCATTCGCCCGCCAACGCGAATGCAGATCTGGTCGCTCGCTATCCAATGCGCTCGTCGCCCGGCATGCGCCCGCCGTATTCGGCGCACCGTGCATGTCCCCCACCTGCGTCGGCCACGCGACTCCGCCACCGTGCCGGACGAACGCCTCGGCCGCCCACGCACGTTCGCCACGGTGCGCGCTCCCTCAACCGCGACCAGCTGCGCGAGCCCGCGCTGCAGATGGGTGCAGCCCCCTCTGCGTCCGCTTGGCGCGCCTGCGCGAGCCCGCACCGCTCCGATGCGGCGGCCTGTCGAATGCTCGCAGAGGATGTTCCGTCGCGCGCGAGCCCCTACTTGTCGTCGCGATGCGACGAGCGATCGAGCATCTTCATGATGCGCTCGCGGAACACGACACCGAGGATGGCGATCACCGCCGCTGCGGCGAATATGCCGACGCTTTCCATGATGCGCCCCTCCACCAACCCGTCCGCAGCGTACGTGGAAACGATGATGCCCGGGATGCGCCCCACGTTGGACAGCGCCAAAAACGTGCGCATGCGCATATCGGTGAGAGGCACTAGGTAAGTGAACACGTCTTTTGGCAAACCGGGTATCAAGAACAAGATGAACACTGTGATGTTGAGCTTGCCCGACGCCTCGAAGCGCCTGAACTTCTCCAAGTGTTGCGTGGGCACCATGCTCTGCACGAACGGCGCTCCGAGCCTGTGCACGAGCGCGAAGATGAACGCGCTCGAAAGCACGCACCCGACGAAGATGACGAGCGCGCCGATCCACGGCCCGTACAGCATGCCCGCCGCCACCTGCACGACCTCGCCGGGGATGAACGCAACCACGATCTGCAAAAACTGCAACCCCAAAAGAATGAGGAATCCAACCGGACCCGCACCGCGAACGTCGGAGATGATGCGATCGATACCGCCGGGTTCGAACAAATCATGGAAGTACGGCCAGAGCAGAGCGCAGATGAGCACCATAATCGCGAAGAACGCGATGAGGCCGACGAACTTGAAGATATCGCCCTTCTCCATTTTGCGACCGCGCACGGTCACTTCCTGCTCCGCCTTTTCATGCAGCGCCTCCCGACGCTCCTCGGCGCGCGCTTTGAATTTCCCGGTGTTGAATTTGTCAGTCATCGTGACGGGCCTTGTCGTACTCTTCTTTGAACGCGGCAAACATGTTCTTCTTCGGTGCGGGTTTCTTGGCGGCGGATTTTTTGGCAGTCGTCTGCTTTCCGTCGCCCTTCGATGCGGGGTTCGCGGCGCCCTTCGAAGCGCCGCCCGCCTTCTCGAGAGCCTGGCCCTCCTTCGCGGGCTTAGGACCGCGCGCCTTGTCATACTCCTCTTTGAAGCTGGAGAACATGCCCTTCGTCGCCGCGATCTGCTTCCCGGTGGCATAGGCGCCCTTGTTCACCACCTCGCCGGTTTTCCGAGCCACCTCGCTGGCGACGGGCCTGGCCTTATCCACGGTCGTGCGAACCTTGTCAACGGCCACCGCCGTGGCCGCTCCGGCCTTCTCCGCCATGCCGCCTTCGCTGGCAAGCGCCTTGACCTCGTCGGACACGAAGATGGCCCCCAGCGTCACGTCGTCGGTCCGAACGCCCTCCTGTCCTGTCGGGGCCACTGCCGCGCCCATGCCACGACGAAACCCTTTCACGAGGTCGGCCGGAACCGTACGCGTGCCCAGAAGCGCGTTCGCTGTGGCGCCCCCGTCGGTGCTGAAGGACTCCACCGCACCCGTGCGCCGATCGAAAACGACGTTGCCCACTGTACCGAAGGATTGGCCGTCCTCGGTCATGACGGGAAGCCCCACCCACAGCACGCAGTCATCCCAATTAACTCCGAGCGCCTTACATGCGGCGCGATCAGTGGCCTCGGGGACATCCCGAACCGCGACGCGACCGTCCACCAAGTCGTATCCCTTTATCGACACGAACTTGTCCTTGCGACGGAACATCCACAAAAAGTCAGGACGCTTCACAATGAAACCGATGCAGCGCTTTTCCTTCGGATGGAACACGAAATGGCGCACCTTGCCGATGCGCTTCTGTCCGCTTTTTCCGCCCACGACGCGCACGCCGACGAGCTCGTCCGTAGTGATGAGTGTGCTTGCCATGTCCTTCTCCCGTACAGCACGACGCGCTTCGCTGGCCGATGCCGAGCCCCCCAGCGCCATGCGTGCGTTCAAATGCGGAGAAGCGGCGCGCGAGGGAGCCCCGACGCGTTCGGCGTCGGACCTCTCGTTTCGCGCGCCGCTTCCCTTTCAGAGCCTCGGTGTTACCACAGGTCCTTGTCGTCGATCTTGTCGGCGGCATCATCCGCGACGCTCTTCACCGAATCAGCTGCATCCTGCGCCTTGTCCTGTGCGGCGTCAACGACTTCGTGCGCCGTGCCAGCAGCCACGGGAATGGCCTTGCTCGCCGAATCGTGCGCTTGGTCGGCGTTCCTAGCCACCTGCGAGGCGATGCGCTGGCGCGCCGCCTCGATCTTATCGCGCAACTCGTCGTTCTTCTGAGAGAACGCCGGCTTGATGGTGCCAGCTGCGTCGTGCACGCGCTGAGCAGCCTGGCCGTAGAGCTCCTGGCCCTTAGCCGCCACGTCCTGAACGACCTCCTGGCCTTTGGCAGTAGCCTCGCGATAGGCCTGTTGCATGTTGCTGCCAGCTTGCGCGCCAAGCTCCTGAGCCTCGCCCCAAACAGCATTCACCTTGTCTGTGACCAGAGCCCGCGTCTCGCGACCCGAACGGGGCGCGCACAAAAGCGCGATGGCCGCGCCTGCAAGCCCGCCGGCCAGGAAAGCACCTAGTTTGTTGCCCATGACAGCCTCCTTCTGGGATGTTCGTCCGTCCGCTTATTATAGGGGCATCCATGCGCGCCCGGAGCGAAAACACAGGCGCAATAGAATTTGGTTGCCGTTTCGTTGAAGCAGCTTGCGTCACCACACCCCAAGAGGCGGCAAATGCGAAAGAGAAACGGATCTGAGGACGGAGGCGCTCGCAGGGGCGGCATCAGGTGGAACCGCAGAGCAACGCGAGCGAGACCGCGAGGCGAGACGATGAGACGCGACGGCGCAGACAAGGCGAGACGGACGGGATGATCGGGACGGCAAGCGCAAGAGAGGTTGCGACTGGGCAGAGCGGGGTGAAGAGGTGGCAAGAGAGGGCATCGGGCAGACGCGACGAGCGCGAGAGAGCGACGGCGCTGCAGCAATCGAGGCAGCAACCGAACGCGGCAGATGGAGAAAACAGGAGGGGCGCAAACGCAGGGAGTGGATGCAAGCAGTCGGAATGGTCGAGATAGGCAGGCACGAAAGAAGCGATGCGATGACCGGGCACGTCAGATGCGGATGAACACGGCCGGATAAGACGGACACAGGTAACCACGGATATCAGGAAAGAAAAGAAAGGACAGCGAAGCCTTCGCGTTCCCGACGTCTTGGAGAACGCCGCGTGGATGCTCGGCACGTTGTCCGTCCAGCCGCACCATCGTGCGTCACGCTCCACTGCGCTGTTGCACCTTCGACGGCGACCGAAGCGTTGTCTTTTGCTCAAGCTTAGCCCCTCCGTTGCGGTGAGCGCGATGGTGGCGATATGGTGCGTGCCCGCCTGAAAGGCGCCCGTGCAGTTCCACGAGATGGTTGAGGTGTAGGCATTGTGGGCTGTCAGTTTCGTCAGCGGAGTCACGCCTGTCGCCGGCGCTATCTTGCCGATGCTCGCGCCGGCGATGGTCGCATCGTCGGCGCCCATCGTAATCGTCGTGTCAGCCGAGTCCATTTGCGTGGCGACCGTCATCGTCGTTTCGTCTATCTCGCAGGAGATCATGGTCGAAGATGATTCGTCGGCCTCCTCGCTTTCCGTTGACGGCACAGCAGACTGCGGTGCGCAGGCGTCCGTTGAGGTCGATCACGCGCTTGCCGGCGAAGAACCAGAGTTGCCCGCCCCTGAAGAGGCGCGCTCGCCCAGCGAACCCAAGACACTCTACGAGAACTTCACCGCACACAGCGCAGCGAAGCACGCGACGACGGCTGCGGCAAGCACGTTCATCAAGCGCAGCGGCACCTTTGCCAAGAGCTTCTGGCACAGCGGATAAACCACCCAGGTGTAGAGGGTGGCCACGGAAGCCAGCGCCGCATCGTTCACAAGCCACGCTTGGCCGAACACGTTGAACGGAAGCTCGGAATTGTCCCATAGTGGATACTCGCCAGCGGCATCCGGGAGGTTGAGCATAAGCCCCATCGCCAGCTCCATAGCGAGGCATACCAAAACTGAAATCAGGTAGAACTGGACGCCCGCCCCCACAAGCGTGCGGCGCACGGCCACAAGACGCCCCCGCAGCGGCACAAGCACCACGGCGCACACCGCCACGCCAACCCCGTACACGAGAAAGGGATACATAGGGTCGTCCCACACGAGCGAGTCATCTTCCACGATACCGAAACACACGTCCATGAACAAGCAATACGCGATCTCCATCCAATGTCCTAGCACGCTGAACACGCAGAAGTACACGGCGAGGTTGCGCCAGAACGCGAAAGTGTCGGGCGCGTAACCGTAAAGTTCGTCCTCCCGAACGAGCAAAGGCATCGCACATCGCCTCGCAGCCTATGCGACGGTTGTCGCGGAATACGGAGAATCCACCCCGCCCACACCACCCGGCATGGCCTTCGCACGCATCACTGAACTTTGCCCTCTTTCCCAAAATCGATCTCCACCACAGACCCCGCCTCGTTGGAGGTGATTGACACGCCAGGCAGAACCACATTGACGTAATACAGGAAGACGAGTATGGCGAACCCCACGCACACGCCGACGAACGCCGTGTTCACGCCGTCCTTGGGCAGCTTGCGTAGCCCCGCCTCCAGTGCCGGATAGACGACCCAGGTCATGAGCGTCGCCACAATGCCGAAGGCCACGGCGTTCTGCAAGCACACCTGCCCCATGAAGTTGCAGAACATATCGCGATAGTCCCACAACGCGTAATCCATGTTGAGCGCAAGCCCCATCGCCAACTCGATGAGCGTGCAGACAAACGCGTTGATGACGAAACTGATGAGCAGCGGCACCACACGACTGCCGATGCGTCTCTCTAGGGAGTTCTTGATGGGGTAGAACAGAAGCACGCACGCCACCGCCCCCACGCCGTAGACGGGGAAGGGGTAGAACCAGTCCGACCATATCTGCGAGTTCGGATCGTAGATGCCAGGCAGGATGCCGAAACGGATGAGCGTGCAGTACGCGGCTTCCATCCAATGCCCCACCACGCTGAACACGCAGAAGTACATGATGAGGTTGCGCCAGAACGCCCAAGTACGCGGTTTGAAGTAGCTGATCTCGCGCGCAAGCTCCTCGCGCTTCACCTCAGCCGTGAACGGCTCGATGAGCACGGCCTTCACGCGCCGCGACGTGAGGAAGTACAGGAACAGGACAACATCAAAAAGGGAGGAAAGCAGCTGGTCGAGAAGGTTGAAGTCGCCCTGACCGAGGTTGTAGCCCGTCCCGATGACGATGTTGAACAGCGCGAATGCCATGATGAGCAAGCGGGCCGCAGCTTTGCGCTGCCAGATAAGCCAGAAGCTCATGGCTTCGAAGATAAGATTGAGGTAATCGAGCACGTCCGCGAAATCAAGAGCGTACTGCTCTTTGATGAGAAACGCCGACAAGACCAGTGTAAGCAGGATGTTGAGGAAGAACACTGCCTGTAGAAAGCGCATGAAGCCGAGCTTCTTGGGATTGGAGAAATCACGAACCATCTTCGAACAACCTCTCTTTTCATAGCGAAGCCCTACCCGTAAGCCGGAGGGACGGAACGCGCAAGGCCGCATGCAGCACAGCGCGCCATGCGGCTTTACGCAGATGCCTGTAATGCCTGATTAGACCATCCGCTCAAACACAAGATTGCACACGGCGCGATTCCCGCCGCCGAAGCCTGAAGAATTCGCAATCGACTGAGCAAACATGTGCAACCGATAGCCTTCGGGGTACTGTTCGTTGCACAATTCCTCGATCTCGCGGAAATGCTTCGAACCCTTGCCTGCGAATTTCTCGCGCAGCACCACCTGCATCACACGATACGGACCGTTGCTATAGCCGACTTTGCCTTTTTCGTCATTGAAACCGCCCAAAACCCATGACGGACCTCCTCTCCATCGACCGCGGGAAAGCAGAAGCGACCATAATGCATCGAGAGCAACGAAACGACGCCAGATTCATGGCAGCGCACGCCGTTTCCGACCGTTCCCGCATCGGCCGTCGGTAGCCACCCGACGAGTCATTGCCACGACGAAAACGGCAAGGACGACGGCGAAGACCGCAAGCGACGTTGCAACGGGAGCCGCCACATCGCCGGTGTCGGCAAGCGCAGCTGGGCCGTCCGACGAGCCGCCGGTTTGCGCCGCGTTACCGTCATCGCCGTCCACATCGCATTCGCCCCCCGCATCGCCATCCTCGCCTTCGCCACCGCCCGCCTCGCACGGCATCGTGAGCGCCTTCACGCACACATTCGTCACGTACGAGTGCGCCGAACTGACCTTGGACACGGTCTGCGCGTTTGCAGAACCTGCTCCGGCGCCCTCGTCGCCCCATGTCCCTCCCTGTGCGAGATCGCGCCCGTAGCCTGCGGGGTCTTCCCAGATCACGCCGTCAACCGACACCCAGCTTACCTCGCGCGAGCCCTGCGCGTCGTATCCCATGTACGTAGGCTCAGCATCGGGAAACTCCGGATCGGGCGTGAACGTTTCCACGGCAAGCGGATATGCGTAGCTTTCGTTCTCGAGCCTCACCACCACGGAAAACGTCTCGCCCGCAGAAAGCGCCACCGGCTCGTCGAGCGCCACCGTCACATAACCTGGCATCCCCCGCACGCCCGTGCACGTCGCCGCCACCTCGCCGCCGCGCGGATCTGCATCGGTCGCCCCGCGATGCACCTCCACCGCATAGGAGGTGCCGATGCCCGTCGTGCAGAACTGCACGCGTTCAAGCGTCTCGTCCCGCCCGCTCGTGAACACGTTGGCCGCCCAGCCGACGGAGCCGCCCATCGACAGCGAGTCGGTCCACCCGCTCGCATCGTACTGGTAGATAGCCTCGCCTTCGCGCTTGACCTCGCCGAACAGCGCCGCCTGGGCAGACAGCGTGGCATCTTCGTACGAGATCCAAAAATAGCCCGATTCTCCCCAATCGCCGCCCCATGAGTTCTTCGCCAGCCATGCACCATCGGATTCGGGCCGCATCCACTCGTTGAAGCTCTCACGCGAAAAGCCGTCGTCCCAGCCCACGATGGCCACGTAGTGGTCGGGCACCGCGCCCGTCGTGCCGGGAGCCGTGTAGTAGCACGACTCCCGGTCGTTGAAGTTACCGAACCTCTGATCGGAGCAGAACTCCGCCACCACCGGTCCTTCGTGCGCCACGACGCGCTTCACGGCGGCGAGCCCCTCCTCGCCACCCCCCGGCGTCTCCCAATAGGCAGCTGCGTTGAAGTTGAAGTGAGCGGTTCCTGTGAGACGCACGTCGCTTTGGAACCGCAACGCCTCGTCAAGCTGCGGGTTCGCCCAATCCGTCACGCCCTCTTGCGCAATGGACGCGCCCTTGCCCGCAGCCAGACTTCCCGCCACCGCAAACGGCGCGACGCCTCCGGCATAGGGGACATCCGGCATGAAGGCGTTCAAGCCTCCCGCCTCGCGCTCCTCGTCTCCCATTCGGGCGAAATACACCGCCTGATAAGGGGACAGGCCCTTCTCGACCAGCTCGTCGGTGGCCACGCCGTCGTAGACGAGCGAGGTCTCCAGCGAAGCCATCGAGGCGAACGGGCCGCACAAATCGTCGGAGCCTTGGTTGCGCACCGGCGTGACGAGGCCCTTCTCACGCGGGTCGAACGATGCCGCATCGGCGGGATCGACAAAGTCGGCAGGGGCGGGCGACGGCTCAGAACCGAGCCCAGGTTCCGATTCGGATGACAGATCCGGATTGAACCCGGACTCCGACTCGCACGGCAGCTCCGGTTCGGATGCCGGTTCGAATTCCTCGGCTCCGTCTCGAGTGCCCTGCGCACCGTCCGCGCCCTCACCCTGCGAACTCTCGCCCGGCGCGCCAGCCGTCCTTTCCGCATCGTCCGCGTTTTGCACGTCAACCGCATCGCCCGTGCGTTCCAAAACCGACGGCTCTCCGAGCGCCGCCGCAGGCGCAAGCCCGCACGCCAACGCCGCACCCAGTGCGAACGCGACAAATCGTCGGCCCGCACCAAGCCGTCCATCCATGCTGAGCCGCTTTCCCACGTCGGCCCTTACCCTTCGATGTCGACGATCTTCCACCGACAACCTCTCTACCGATACAGAACCGTCACCAGCTGGCTCATGATCGAGTCGCCCGAGCCGCACGGGCTTGCTTTCACATCAACGATCTCGCGATCGTTCGCCTGGAGAAAACCGATGACACCCTCGATGGTGAGCGACAGGTTTTTGAACGAGCTCAGCCCCGACCCGCCCTGAAAGCAGCCCACATGCAACGCCCCATCATTCTCGGATACCGACTCCACGGTAAGGCCCATCTCATCAAGAGCTTTTGCCACGCGCTCCTGCAGCTTCTCCTCGTCGAACTTTCCCGAGCCGAACAAGCCCATCGGCATTCCTTCCTCTCTGCGGCCGTCAAAAGGGGCAGACGCGCTCGCCATGCCGTCGGGAGGGGCGCAGCCCTCGACGGCATACGATCACGCAGCGTTCATCCGAAGCTTTGCGCACATCACCTTTTGTCTGCGAATCGGCGGCGAGCCGCCGCCACGACAAGCGTCACCCCCGCCACCGAAACGAGCGTGCCAAGCACGATCGGCACCGACGCAAGCACATCGCCAGTGCTCGCAAGATTCCGCAGCGTCGAACCGTCGTCTCCGGAAGACGATGCCTCGGGGTTGCCACCGCCCGACAATGTGAGCCGCGCGACGCCGTTGACTGGCTCGGACACGTAATTCGATTCCGTTTCGGCAGGAGCGAACGACCAATGAAGTTCCACTGCGTCGCCTTCCTTGCCGGCAAAGACGTAGTCCGCCGGAACCGGCTGAGCGCGCGCTTCATCGAGATACCATGAAAGAGCGCCTCTCACCTCCTGCCCCGCGACCCCCTGGGCAACGGAAGGCGCCTCGATAGTATCCAACCCCGTGCCGATCTTCACCTTCTGATCGGGAACCGCATACGAGAACGTCGCCGGATCGATTCGCACGAGCACCGTCGCAGTCACCTCGCGATACTCGACGCTCCCGACCGCCTTCCCAGACAATGTGATAGAAACCTCGTAGATGCCGGCATCGGAAGGCAGACCCTCGACGAACGCGTCGTCTGCACCCTCCAGCCGATACGAGAACGACAAGTCGTCGGCCTCAGCAGATTCCTCGCCGTAGTAGGCCTTCGCCACCAGGTCATCCGCAGACAACGCCTGCGCATCATAGGTCTCAACAATCTCGCCGTGAGCGCCTTCGCCCTGCACCGCCTCGAGCACAGCATCTTCTCGAACAGGCGGGTTCGGATCCTCGTCCGTAAACGCCTTGATGAGCGCGCTTCCGTACGACATGGGCGAACCCAGCTGGTCCATCTCCTCATTAAGCTGAGCGGGAGTTTTCCACGTCTTGCCGTCTTCGGTGTAATACGTTTCCCCGTCGTTGGACACCGTGCTTGCGCTCAAAGGAATGTTCATCGTCGCGGTGACCTCAGGGTCTATGCCCGATTCCAGATTGAAATAACCACCGGGAACCTGTTCGCCGGTAGCGGGATCGGTGTACGTCGTCGGCACGCGCTCCACCACCGCGTAACGCTGCCCTTCGGCTAAGCGCACCGGGTTGTCAAGCGCAACGGTGTGGAACCCGCCATACTCGAATACCGCATTTTGTTTTGCCGCCAACACCCCCTCAACAGGAGAATCGGCCTCGTCATCCAGCAGGTACACCTCGATCTCGACTGTTGCATCTTGGGAAAACGTCCATGCGGAAACCGCCTGCAGTATCTCCGGGCTGTCAGCAGTGAACACATTGGCAACCCGCACATCGCCGGGAGTGGTTCCGCAGGAAGGTTGCTGCGAGGTGGCCAGGTAGTCGTACTGGTAGTTGTTATCGTAGCTCTCGGAGGCGGGGGTCACCTGGTAGGCGACGGGGTTTGAGATAGTATGGTCGTAATACGAAAGCCAGAAAAAGCCGCTTGCACCGCCCTCCTCGTCTGGCAGCCCCCATCCTATGGAATCCTCCACCGAATAGCCACGATCAGAGAAGAACGCATCGGCACCCCAGCTGTTTTTGACCAGCCATGCGCCGTTGCCCTCGGGACTGCCGCTAACCGTGCCCGTGAAGTTCGAAGCTGGATAGTTGTCGTCCCAGCCAACGATGGTCACCGCATGGTCAACACCCGGGTGCTCGTTTGCATCGTATTGGCACCAGTTGTCGTAGGAGATATGTTCGCCGCTGCCGGCATACTTGCCGTCCCCCGTCGTCTCGGAAGGCTCAGATTGGTCCCCTTTGTAAGCGATGGTGACCGCCCCCACTTCCATGAGCGTCTGCTGGATGGCCTCGGTGGCCTCTGCATCGTAACCTGTGTACGTCTTTTGGCCCGTGGTCGCATCCACGCTGACAACGGCGGGGCTCGGCAGATCGATCGTCCCTGACACGCGCCAGCCGGTGCCCTCCTCGGTGCGCAGCTCGGGATCGACAGACCAGTCCTTGTTGCGCGCATCGGTTTCGTCGGAAGGGTCGAGCACCGCGCTGCTCATGTGGTACCACGAGGAGTCGTCCGTATGAAAGGTCCCGTCGGCATCCCGATACGTGTAGGGAACCGACTCCTCGGTCGCAAAGGACTGCCACGAGGTCAAGGCCGACTCGGCCTGGTAAGGCATGCCGCCCACCATCTGAGTGGCATTCGAATCCGGATCGTTGCGGAACAACCCCTCGCCCACCTGCGAACCGCCGCTCTCCTCGGTTTGCGGCTCATGGACGAACCATGCCAGAGCGTGCTCCGAGAAATCAAGACCGTTGCCCGTGGCCGAACTGGGCAGATTAGAAAGCTGCGGCTCGTCGACCTCGCCCGAACCGGTTGCGGCACCGCTTGCCTTCAAGATGGAACTCTCCACGCCCGCAATGGCCGCGAAAGCCCAGCAGGAGCCCCACGGGTTCTGGAACTTCACATCAGTGACGGCCCCTTGGTTCGTCAGATAGAACTCCGAAGGGGCAGTTTCGCCCAACAAAGGCGCGATGTCGCTTTCACTGGAGTTGTACGATTCCTGCGCCAGATAGGCCAGCGCATACGACGGGTCCTCCCCTGCGTCGATGGCGGCTTGGTACGCCTTGAGGATCGCCTGGCTTTCGCGATCAAGCATCTTGGCAAGGCCCGGGGATTTGTCCCCAACGGCCTCATCGCCCCAAGCGGTTTGGAACAAAGCCGTCGGCAGAAGGGTCGTCGCCAGGACGAACGCCAACGCCGCGCGGACTCCGCGAGCGCACCCCGGCAGCTTCCTGCATCGATCAGTACAAATCGCTTTGCTCATAGGCTCTCTTTCCTCCATCCTTCTCAAAATCGGATCAAAAACGCCTTTCGCAACCGACCCGACGATATGTTGTTTATAGTAGAAAATCATGAGCAACAAAACGACAACAAGCGAGTCGATTCCGCCTTCCAACTCGCCAACCCGCCTTCCCTTGCCCCTCCCATAAACGCATTCGCACTTACGTGCTCGGCCACCGAGGTCGCAAAGAGATCCGCCCGGAAAAGGCGACACGCCTCTTTGCGCTTTCCTATGGAGAAAGCCGACAGAGACAGCACCACTTTAGGGGCTTTCGGGTTTACCGGACCGCCCTTCAGGAGCAATTGTGGCGGGCGAAACGCAGGATAATGAGGCGCTTTAGGACATGCTCGCGCAGACCTCGACCAATCCTTCGGCAAACAGAGCGCAAAGCTTCGGGCAATGCCTTTGCCTGCGACGCCACTCTTCTCCCGCCGCGGGTGACGATGCCGACCGAGCATCGGCCTCATCGGTTCGACGCATGATACCCGAAACCCCGACAACGCCTTCGAACGGCACGAGCCAGGGGGGCGTCTGACTCTGCAACGAGACAAGTGCCCGCGCTTTTCATTCCCGATGAACCAAGCACACGACCTGCCGGTTGGCCAAAACTGGCAGAGAGAACCGACCGAAGTGGCGCAGATCGCGTTTCGTGCATAGATTTTCCGCCCGCATTGGCTCCGTGACCCTTCCTTCTTCGGCCCGTTGGCACAGAAAGCCCAGGTCGCGTTGTCTCGAGATTCGCCATCACCTCGATAGGGAGCTACCGACCTATGCACGAAGCGCGATCTGTGCCACTTTCGCCCGCCGCGCTCGCCGCCTCTGTCTTAGCGCACCCGCGAGAACGAGCCAACGGAGTACTCGGCCCAAGAATAGGCGGGCAGGTAGTCGCCGCGATACGCGTTCACCGCAACGGGGTCGCCCTCGAGGAAGCGGTAGCTGTCGCTGTCGATGAGCGCAGGGTCGATAGCCAGGCTGTTACGCGAGCGCACGAGCGCCGCCTCCGCGCCCGCAGCGGTGAGCGCGGCGCGCAGATCGGCCACGACGTTTTGGAAGTAGCTGCGCTGCGAGGCGCTATAGGGCGCATCCTCCCACAAGACCGCGCACGCCTCGCGCGTGGTCACGCCGCACCCGCGTCGGTCGATCAGCAGCGCGAGCAGCTCTTTGGACTTCGAGCGCTTGAACGAAAGCGGCACACCGCCCACCTCGGCCTCGAACCCTCCGAACGTCCGCACACGAACCTTTCGCAGCTTGCGCGACCGGTCGCAGGGTTCGCCGCCAACCCGGCGGCCGTCAGCACCCTCCGCATACCAAGACCCTCGCGAGCCTGCCGCCGAGGCGCCCTCGGCCCCGACGTGCGCATCGCGTCGCCGCAAATCATCCCCGATGAATGCCAGCTCGCGCCGCACGTCTTCCAAACGCGCCGGCTTCAGCAAATACCCTGTCGCGTGCACCGAGAACGCATCAACCGCGTACCGCTCGTAACTGGTTACGAACACGATATGCGCATCCGGGTCGATGTCCTTGAGAGCCTTCGCCAACGCCAAGCCGCCCATCCCCGGCATCTCGATATCCAGAAACGCCACGTCCACGCGACGCTCGCGCGCAAAGGCCAACGCCTCGCGCGAAAGCGAGAACAGCCGGATATCCACCGCCGCCCCGGCGTCGGCCATCCCGGCGTCCGCCGCGCTCGCTGCAGGCAACGCATCCGCTACGGCATTCGCTCCGGCGCCCGCCGCACCCCCATCGCCCTCCAGCGCCTCGCGCACCAAGCGCCCGATGCCGCGCAGCGCCAACGGCTCGTCGTCCACCACGATGACGTTCACCTCACCCGCCCTCCTTTCGCGCGGCGCCCCGTCAGGCGCGCAGCTTCCGCAGAAACCGTCCCTCTCGCCGAGGACTCCGACCCCCCGCACCCCTCCTCGGCCTTCGGCACCCGCAGCGTCGCGCGCGTACCCGCACCCGGCGCGCTCTCCACCGAAAGCGTGCCACCCACCAGCATCCCCATACGCGCCCGCACGTTGGCGATGCCCACATGCAACCGCCCGTCATCCGCCATCCGCGCCGTGTCGAACCCCACGCCGTCGTCCTCCACCGCCACCGCGAACGCATCCGGCTCCTCCCGCACGACGATGCGCACGCATCCCCCCCTCCTCGCGCTTGGTGACGCCGTGGCGCACCGCGTTCTCGACGAGCGCTTGCAGTGACAGGGGCGGCAGGCAGAACGCCATCGTCGCCACATCGAACTCCACGCGAAGCCGCTCCCCGAACCGTTGTCGCTCCAAGGACAGGTACGTGCGCGCATGGCGCAGCTCGCGCTCGAAGGGGATGGGACGGCTGCTGGTGAGCGATGCCATGTTCTCTCGCAGATAGGAGGAGAAGTCCGTCACCGTGCGGGCGGCCTCGCCGGGGTCGATCAGGCACAGCTCGCGAATGGCCGTCAGCGTGTTGTACAGGAAATGCGGCTGGATCTGGCTCAGCATGATGTTCGCGCGCGCCTCGGCAAGCTCCTGATCGCGCCGTGCCAAAAGCGCCTTGCGCTCGGATTGGATACTGATGAAGATGATGAGCAGCGCCAACGTGATGGACGCGTTCAGAAGCGCGATGCCGAACGACGCCACCTGCACGGCGTTGGCCGCCATCGGCAGCACGAGGTAGCTTGCGAACCCCAAGCGTTCCGCCGCGGTCAGGCATCCGAAATGGCGCAGCACAAGGACGGCGTTGAACAGATGCAGCGCGATGACGGATGCCTGCGACACCCAAAACAAGTCGCCGCGCGCATAGCCCTTCTCCGGCGTCACCGAGAACAGCATCCCGTTCCACAGCGAGGCGACGCAGCACGCCAGGTACGCCGCGAACAGCGCCCCCAGAAGCGGCGGCGCCACACGGCGCACCGCCGGCGCAAGCTGCGTGCGGCGCTTCAAATACGACACGATATAGCCTGTGAAGAATAGGTAGAGGGGCATCACAGCCGCATAATAGGCGAACGACCCTGCAACCACCAGCGCGTATCCCGCCTTGTCAAGGGGCGGCGCAGGCGCCCACGACGTCATGTCCCCCAAGGCCATGACGGCATTCGCGAAGCAGATGCCCGCGAAGCAGCGGCTCACCCCGTCACGGCGCCCGCGTTCGCCGATGAGCGCATGGACGCCCATCACCGCGCACAAAAGCGCGCTGTATCCATCGAGCCCTATGTTGAGCAGATCGAGCGAACCCATGGCCGTATTCTATCCCTTTCGCACGCGAAGTGCCCGCGAGGAAGATCGAGCGACGGCTCGTCTGTAACGCCATGCGCCACAATACCCTCGCCCCCCCCCGCGCTGCACGTAGGTTGCATTTGGAGCCGCGCAGCCAGCCCGGACTGCCTGCGCGGCGCAGCCGAGCCGCCTCCTGCGGCCCGCGATCGCATCGCGCGCCTCGCCGTCGTTCTCCCGGAAGGCCTCGAGCCTTTCCTCCCGGCACCGTTGAGGGCGGTCGCGAGGGCGGTCGCGCCTCCTGCGGCCTCGCGTCCAGAACGAGATGGCGGCCCCGGCAAAGCGCGCGGCCCGCAGGCGTCGGCGGGTCCCGTCCCTTTGCGCGGCGGCGGCAGGGCCCCTTCTTGGCAGCCTCCGGGCGGTGGGCGCGCCCTGGATGCCCGCAGCGCCCGCGCACCTCCCCTCGGGCACGTCGAGGGCCCCCGCCCGGCCCCGAGGGTCCGTTGCGCAGGCTCGTCGCGCACGGGCCGCCGGGGATCTTCCCGAACGCCGCAGCGCCCCTCGTGTTGAAGCCTGTCGGCACCCCCTCCTTACCTTCATTTGCCATGCGCGCACGGCCCCCTTCCAAGGGCCGGTCGCCACGCCGCGCCCCAGGGGGCATGCCCTTGCGGCGATCCGAGATTCTGCCGCAATCCGAGATTGCTACCGGATTCCGCCGGAAACGGCGTCTCTCGCCGCGCTCCTCCATCCGGTCCGCCGCACCCTAGCGAGCACTCCTGCAACCTGGAGAAACGCCGCGCTCGTCTTCTCGCGCAAGATCGCGCTGCAGTAGCAATCTGGCGAATTTTGCGCTGAAAGGGCTTACCGCCAAGCTGGGGTCGGCATGGCAGCTCCATTCGGAAACGCGCCCCGCCGCCGAGCCGAAACGGCGCACCCCATTGCAGTCGGAGCATAGCCGCTCCGGTGGCCTGAGCATCCGTTCAGCCATCGGGGTCTCAATTGGCGCGCGCTCGAGAGGGACTGCCGACCAGGTGTCCGTAAATGGTTATCGCCCCCGTCCCGAAAGAGCCTGGACGGCGTTGCCGACATAGTCGCCACCGCTTCCGACGGCCGATGGGAAAACCGCCGGACCCTCTTGCCAAGACCGCCACCCCACCCCTACAAAAAGCGCTAACGTTCGAGAAGCGCCCAGCCGCTCTTGCCGCTCGATGGACCTTGGCCTCCCTGCCCGCTCTTTTCCCTATCGTTCGTACTGGGACACCAGCTCGTCGAAAACCTTCGGCATCGACAAACCGGCGGCGGCACAGGCAACGGGAAACAGGGAGTGCTCGGCCATGCCCGGCGATACGTTCACTTCGAAGACGCGAGCTTGGGCACCATCCCAGATGAGATCGATGCGGGCGAGATCGCGCACCTGGTAAGCGCGGTACACCTCGAGCGCGGCGCGCTCGATCTCGGCACGGATAGCCTGGGCGTCGGCCTCGTCGGGCGCGAGCGAGGCGTTGCGCACGGGAGCGAAATATTCCACGGCGCCGGGGGTCATACGAGCCTCGGTGTCGTACATGCCGCTTTTCGGGACGATCTCCACCGGCGGCAGCGCGTAGGCGTCCCAGCCGGTGCCGAGCACCGACACGGCCATCTCCACGCCTTCCACCCACTGCTCGATGACCACGGCCTCGTCGAACGAGAGCGCATCGAGGATGGCCTCGCCCAGATCGTCGACGGAATCCACGCGATGCACGCCCATGGCGCTTCCGCCGTGCGCGGGCTTCACCGCCACGGGGTAGCCGCCGAACACGCGTTCCTGCACCAGGTCGAGCGCCGTGGCGGCGCCCATGTCCTTGAAGGCGTCGCGCGCCAGGTAAATGCCCTGCGGCCACGAGGCGATGGGGGCGTCGCCGGTGATGGCGCGGTACGTGGCCAGCTCGTAGTGCATGGAGTCCTTGTTCCACGTGCGGTGGCACACGTGCGACGGCGAGCCGACGAACGGGATGTCCAAAAACTCCAGCAGGCTCTGGATGGTGCCGTCCTCGCCGTGCTTGCCGTGCAGGGCGCTGTAGCACACGTCGGGACGCTCGCTGCGCAGCGTGGGTACGAGATCGCTCGTGGTGTCGAGCGGCACCGCCTTGTGGCCGGCCTCCTCGAGCGCCGCGCACACGCATCTGCCACTGGCCAGGGAAAACTCGCGCTCGAACGAAGCGCCGCCCATCAACACTGCAACTTTGAGGCCCATGTCGTTTCCTTTCAACAGCGGGCAAACCACCAGTCAACTTCAGTCAGCGAGGGTCCTTTCGGCATCCAAGGTTGGCCCGCCACGCAACCGAGTGCCCTTTCGCACGCGATGGCAAGCGCGCAAAGGTCAAGATTGGGCGCCGGAAGGGCTCGCTGCTTCGACTTGTCCGGCATTCGGCAGAACGCCAGCATCAATAAACGAACGGTACAGTCCCAGCCGCCCGTCGATGACGCCTGCAAGGCGCCTGACCGCCTCTGCGAGGTTCTCCGGGCTCTCGTAGCAAAACGCGATGCGCATGCAGTTCTTGCCGGTCTTCCCGTCGGGGAAGAACCCGTCGCCCGGGGTGTATGTCACGCCGTTCTCCAACGCAACGCCCAGCATGGAGCCGGTATCCATGTAGCTCGGCAGCGTCACCCATACGAAGAACCCGCCCTCGGGGCGCGTCCACGTGGCCTCGGCCGGGAAGTGCTCGTCCAGTGCGGCCAGCATGGCGTCGCGGCGCGTGCGGTAGGTCTTCACGAACTTCTGCAGCGTCTTCTGCCACGGCGTGTCGGTGAAGTAGTGCTCCACCACCACCTGGTTGAAGGCGCTGCCGCAGAGGTCGGTGCCCTGCTTCACCAGGTTTATCTTCGCCAGCACGCTCTTCGGCGCCACGATCCAGCCGGTGCGCAGGCCGGGCGCGAACACCTTCGACACGGTGCCCAGGTACACGACGTCGTCCGAGAGCGCCTTGAGCGGCAGCACGTGGCCGCCGTCGTAGCGCAGGCGGCCGTAAGGGTCGTCCTCCACCACCATGAAGCCGTACTCCTCCGACAGCTCCAGCAGGCGCTTGCGGCGAGCAGGCACCATGGTCACGCCGCCGGGGTTCTGGAAGTTCGGGATGGTGTAGAGGAACTTGAGGCGCGGGTTGCCCTTGCCGATGCGCGCGAGCTCCTCTTCCAGGAGGTCCATGCGCATGCCCTCGTCGTCGAACGGGATGCAGCGGATGTCGGGCTCGTAGGCGCTGAACGCCTGGAGCGCGCCCAGGTAGGTGGGGCCTTCCGCCAGCACGATGTCGCCGGAATTCAAAAACGTCTTGGCGATGAGGTCGAGCGCTTCCTGCGCGCCCGTGGTGATCATGACGTTCTCGGGCTTGGCGCGCACGCCGATGTCGCGCATGAGGTCGCAGAACACCTGCTTCGTCTCCACGCGGCCGTCGGTCGAGCCGTACTGCAGCGCCACGGCGCGCTCGTCGTCGCAGGCGGCGCGGGCGGCCGTGCGGATGGCGGAGTGGGGCAAGAGCGACACGTCGGGCATGCCGCCCGACAGCGAGATGATGTTGGGGTTCGACGCGGCGGCGAACAGGTCGCGCACGGCGGAAGAGCGCATCTTCGTGACGCGATCGGCTACCTTGTCGCCCGTCTGGTCGAATGTGAGGTGTGCCGTAGTCATTCGCTTAGAGTACCACCACGGCATTCAGAAAGTCGACGGCGTCGCGAAAAGCCCGCAAAGCGATCAGATCGTCAGTAAAACTTACTTCTACGCGAGCGCGACCAGCCTCCTCGTCGGTCCATTCGGTCACGCCGACGAACACGTCGTCGCTGCTCGGAGAAGCTGCCTGAGCCTGGAGGTCCACCACGAGATGCTCGAGAAGATGCGGCAGCGGCGTGCAATCCATAACGGCAGCAAACGTGTCCCCCACGTTGTTCACGCATGCATGGTGCGGCAGGTTGGGAAACGCCGCGCAAACGCGCGCGGCGAGCGCAGGCGAGGTGAGGCGCGGAGCGTCTGGAGCAAGCGCCACGTGGCAGACGAGGCGACCCGTACGCACCGTCAGCCGTTCGATCGCGAGCGCGGGACGAACCGGCGAACCAACAGAGGAACGTGCCTGATCCGGCAGAGAAGACGGCGCGCGAAGCCGCCCGGAGGATCGCGATTCGCCGTCTCGAGGAGATGCCGCGATCCGCGCGGAAGGCTTTGAGGGGCCGGACGATGAAAATCGACCGGAACGAGCGAGAGGGTCTTTCGCCGAACCAAGCGTGCAACGAAGAGAGCGACGGTGGATGGAGAGATGGCGGCGAGAGCTCATACGGGAAGATCAGCCTCGCCAAACGCAGCCTGCGACGAGGCTCCAACGATGCCGGACGCGCCTTGAGCGCTGTTGGCGGCGCCCGTTTCCGCAGGACCTTGCGCGCCGTCGCCAGCCGGATCGTCTGCTCTTTCGTCAACGCTCCCGTCAAAGGCGCTGTCGGCATCGACTGCTGATCGGCCCGCATCCCCATCGGCGGCGCGCCCCTCCTGCGAAAGCGTCTTGCCGCCCTGCGCGGCAACAGCCCCGTCGGAGGGCAGACGGTCGAACACGGTCACGCCATCACCGGGAAGAACCTCCGCTTGCGGTCGCCCCTGCACGAAGCGCACCAGCTGATCGGCCATCCATCCGACGTCGTCAACGAGCGTGGAAATCCACGAGTACCCTGCACCCTCGGTGATGACCAGCTGCGACCGATCGAGCGAGAATCGGTAGCGACCTTGCCCCTCCAAAGTTCCGAACGTGAACGAGATGGTCTTTGCCATCGGATCGATCCGGTAAGAGTACGCCACGTCATCGGTGAGATTAATGCGCTCTCCGTCGATGACCACCACGCCGTCGGTGCCATGAGCCTGCCACGAGCCTTGAAACTCGGCGGCGTCGTCGTAGCGCAACCAGCGATCCCACGAGAACAGGCCGATCGTCACCGCAACCAGCAGCACAGGCACCGCCACGAACGGCCAACGCCGCCGTTTGGCCGTTCGTGGCGATCGCCGGCCTGCACGAGCGGAGCGATCGGAGTCGGGCGCCCCAGCCGCACTAGAAAGACGCCCGCCTACGGGCGCACCCGCAAGACGACCGGCCGTCGGCGCACCTGCGGGGCGCCTGCCCGCGGATGCAGCCGGAATACGACCGGCCGAGGACCCACCTGCAGGACGAAACGCCGAAGGTCCGGCAGGGCGATCGGACGAAGAGGAGCCAACACGGCGCACGCCCGACACGGGTCGGAAAGGCGAGGAGGGAGCGGTGGGCGACACGACGCGCCCAGACCCTCCTCGCCTCCCCTTCGCCTTGGTCGCACGTGCGCGCCTCGCAACCACGAAATGCCTCCACCTTCTCCTACGAGCCCGCCGCGCCTATTCCGGCGCGATGACCTCGACGCCGCCCATGTAGGGCACCAGCACGTCGGGCACGCGCACGGTGCCGTCGGGCTGCTGGTAGTTCTCGATGACGGCGGCCATCGTGCGGCCCACCGCCAGGCCGGAGCCGTTCAGCGTGTGCACGAAGCGCGAGCCCTTGAAATGCTCGGGATCGCGGTACTTGATGTTCGCGCGGCGCGCCTGGAAGTCGGTGCAGTTGGAGCAGGACGAGATCTCCTTGTAGCCGTTGTAGCTGGGCAGCCACACCTCGAGGTCGTAGGTCTTGGCGGCCGAGAACCCGATGTCGCCCGTGCACAGGCTGATCACGCGGTACGGCAGGCCCAGTAGCTGCAGGATGTTCTCGGCGTCGGCCACCATGGCCTCCAGGTCGTCGAAGCTCTCCTCGGGCTTGGCGTACTTCACCATCTCCACCTTGTCGAACTGGTGCACGCGGATGAGCCCGCGCGTGTCGCGGCCGGCGCTGCCCGCCTCCTCGCGGAAGCACGGCGTGAACGCGCAGTACTTGAGCGGCAGCTGGCCGGCGTCGAGCACCTCGCCGGCGTGGATGTTGGTGAGCTGCACCTCGGCCGTGGGGATGAGGTAGAGGCCCTCCGTGGTGTGGAACAGGTCCTCCTCGAACTTCGGCAGCTGGCCCGTGCCGGTGAGCGTCTCGGCGTTGGCCATGGCCGGGCACCACCACTCCTTGTAGCCGCGCGATGCATGCGTGTCGGCCATGAAGTTGATGAGCGCGCGCTCGAGGCGGGCGCCGAGGCCGCCCAGCAGGATGAAGCGGCTGCGCGCGAGCTTCACCGCGCGCTCGAAGTCGATGATGCCGAGCTCCGGGCCCAGGTCCCAGTGCGGCTTCATCTCGAAGCCCTCGGCGGCGAAATCGCGCGGCGTACCCCAACGGCGCACCTCGGGGTTGTCGTCTTCGCTCGCGCCCACCGGCGTGGTGTCAGCCGGCATGTTGGGCGTGGCCAACAGCAGGTCGCGCAGGGCCTCGTCGGCGGCTTCGCGCTCCTTGCCAATGGCGGCGATCTCGTCGTTGATGACGCGCACACGCTCCTTGGCGGTTTCGGCCTCGTCCTTCTGGCCGGCGGCCATCATCTGACCGATCGACTTCGACGTGTCGTTGCGCTCGGCCTGCAGCGCCTCCTCCTTCGCGATGGCGGCACGGCGGGTCTCGTCCAGTTCGGAGAAGCGAGCGGCATCCCACGAAGCATGGCGGTTTTCCATCGCCTCGGCGACGGCTGCCTGGTTATCGCGGACGAACTTGATGTCGAGCATGATCGCGCTCCTTCTCCGATCGGATTCATTGGTCTGCCCAGTATAGCGCACCAAAGCCGCAAGGCCGCCAGCTTCACGTCGTCTCCCTCGAGCGCCGCTTTGCCCCCTTGCCCGATCCCTCTCCGCACATTCTCCCCTCTATCGACGCTGCGCGCCCTTGCGACTTGCAGCGCAGCGCCCACCGCATCGCCCTCGCAGCGCCTTGCGGCGTCCAATTCACCTTCTTCGAACAGCCCCTTCTGCAAGCCTCCGCCAAGCGCGCGACTGCGGGGGAACAACCGAGATCAGCTGCCGCCCGCAGCCTACCGCGCGCCTCCGCCAAGCGCACGGACGCCATGACGCGAAGCGCGTCGACCCCCTCTTTTTGACCGCTTCACCGAACGCGCATCGAAAGCGAGCGATGTCGGAAACTCCCTCCTGTCGCGCATGCGCGCACGACCGCGCTTCGCGAACACCCGGCAACCCCGACCTCGAACGTGCCGCGCGCGAGGATGGCAGGACAACGCCCAGCCTGCCGTTTGGTTTCGGATGCCCGAGCGCATCGCGCAAGAGCGGCAAGCACGGCGAAAGGAAAGGAATCGCACATGCGAACGAGCGAATCGGCGAAACGAGAACTATCGGCAGGCGAAAGCCGTCGGGGATCTTTCGGAAAGCGCTTTCTCAACATGAGCTGTCCCGCTTTCCCAAGTACAGCGATCTCGCTCGCCCGCAAGGCGCCGGCTCCCTTGTCGCAAGAGGTCGCATGCGATTCGCTCAGGGCGTGCACCCCTCCTGCCGCAAAACACCGCACGCCGAAGCAGCGCTCCTGCGCAGCGACCGCCGCGCGCCAAAGAAGCGTTGCCGCCCGCGAGCGGCAACGCGCCCGTGTCACCCCGCCCGCACGCTTCCGGCCATGCTCGCGAAACGCCCCCGCTGCACGCTTCTCCACACTACGCCGATGCTATCCAACCAGCCGAAACCGCCGCAACCCACGCTTCGCCGCGCACCCGTTCGCGCTGCGACGAACGCGACGAATCAGAAGCAAACGCAGCCCATGGGTCTTGAGCCCGTCGAACGGTCAACCGGCCCCGCACTGCGTGCGACACGCTGGCTTCACCTCGAAACCCGCTTCGAGCAGCCTTCGTCTCGCATTCCGCGAAAGGCTTCGTCCACCCCATGCGTAACCGAATGCGGCGCCCATTCCGCGAGAGAACAGTCGCTGAAGCGCCTTCATTTGCGCTCCGCGCCGCCGCAAGCAGCGAAACGAGCGGAGGAAAACCGATCAGGTCTGGTTTAGTCGTCGATGCCAAACCTCAGTTCAAGAGAGTCCATCGCGTAATCCAAGCGGTCTTCAATGTAGTCGAGCTGGACCTTGACGGAACGATAGTCCTCCCAACCGAGACCTCCGCTCTTGTACTCAAGCTCTTTTTGGTCGTCGTATAGATCGATCTCGCGGTCAAGCGCATCGAACCGCTGTTCGAAATCCATGTACGTGGTGACGCGCGCTCCGAAATCGGCACCGGGCTGAGCCGCATCGGCTTCCGCGATAAGCGTGTCGGCGCGCGACGAGAAGTCCTGAGCAGTCGCATCGGTGATCTGGATGCCCGAACCCGTAGAGCCAGCTGCGCCAGAGCCGCCACCGGTCGACCCGGCGGTGCCTGCGCCGCCGTCCGTCGAACCGGAGGCGCCAGAACCCCCTTCCGTCGAGCCGGAAGTGCCCGTACCATCCGACGAAGACGAACCCGTCCCTCCAGTCGACGTGCCTGCGGACGAAGAGCCGCTGTTGGAATCCTGGGACTTCAATTCGTTGATCTGGCGCTCAAGCTCCGCTATGCGCTGGGCGTCAGCACCACCCGACGACACGCATCCCGCGAGCGCGCCCATCGAGAGAGCGAGAACCGCCGAAGCGGCGATCAGCGCGGTACGTTTCGGGAGCATCTCTGGCTTCCTCATCGTTCGTCTCCTTTCCAGGGGATTCGCAATGCATCGCAACCGTGCGAACAGCGCCATTATGACGAGAAAAAAGCGCTTTGTCGACAGAATGTTACCGTTTCGGCACCTTATGGGCGGCGGACGAATGCCAGAATAGCCGTCATCTGCGGTAGACGCGCCCTTGATCGCAGCCAGCCTGCACCAGGCGCCAACAGAGGACACCCTGCACCAAGACCGATCCGAAGCAGACAGCCCCACCCCGCCCTCCGGACGCTCGAGGCAGGCTGCGCCATCGGACCGCCGCCGCAGCCGTTCAAGCGGCATAAGGCACGATGAGACTCTCCCCGCGAAACGTCGGGAGGCATCCGAACAAGCGAAAAGCGGCGCGCCCTTGCCGCAACGAGGCTCGCCACGCAAAACGTCGGGCGACACATTAGCTCTCGGCGAAAGGGGCACAAGGCCCTTTCGCAGATGCGGGCCCCCTTCCCGCGATCACGTCGAGCCCGCCCGTTTGTTGCTTGTCGAGAGAGCGCGAAACGAGGGGTAGAGAATAAAGGAATATCAAAGCCTGCCCGCGAGGGAATTGACCGGGCATAGTATACTCTAACGCGTGAAACCAACCGACCTGTGGGAATCACGGCGGATCGAGACGAGATAACGAGGTAGCCATGGATTTCGAAGCGCTGTACGACTTTCTCTTCAACACCTACGCGGGCATCGGCTGCCTGGTGGGGGCAGGGCTCGTCATCAGCCTGATCGCATGCGTTATCATGGAGCGTCGGACACGCAAGACCTTCGTCGACCGTCAAGGCGACGAAGACGACTGGTCGTTTTTCGACGACGAGGAGGACGAGGGCAAGTAGCCTTTCGTTCGTCTTCGGCACTCCGATCCAAGCACGCCATCTCCACATGGCCGGCACGTGTCTGTCGCAGCATAGCTTTCCATCGCCGCCCTTCCTGTCGCATGCAGGCAGGGCGGCGGCATATCGTCCAGAATCCAACGAGAAAGGCCAGGCCCTATGAACTCAGAAAATGCAACCGCAACGCACCTTTACCACCGCGAAGGCGACTACATCCCGCGCGTCGCCGCCGTGCACGACCTGTGCGGCTACGGCAAGTGCTCGCTGGGCGTGGCCATCCCGGTGCTCTCGGCCGCCGGCTGCGACGTGTGCCCCGTGCCCACCGGGCTGTTCTCGTCGCATACGGCGTTCCCCGGCTGGTACATGCACGACACCACCGCCATGCTGGGCGACTACCTGGCGGCGTGGAAGAACATCGGGGTGGAGATCGACGCAGTGTACTCCGGCTTCCTGGGCGCGCCCGAGCAGGTGGACCGTATCCGCGACCTGTACGCCATGTACCCCGCGGCGCTGCGCGTGGTTGACCCGGTGATGGCCGACCACGGCACGGTGTACCCCACCTACACGCCGGAACTGTGCGACGCGATGGCCGAGCTGGCCTGCGGGGCCGACATCCTCACGCCGAACCTGACGGAGGCCGCCATCATCCTGGGCGAGCCCATCGGCGACGAGTGGGCCGGCACCGACATCTCCGACGAGGAGGCGCACCGTCTGGTGGACGCCCTGGTGGCGAAGGGCGCGAAGCACGTGGTGCTCAAGGGCATCCAGCGCGAGGGCGAGACGTGCATCCGCAACTTCGTGGGCGGCGTTGACATGGAGACGGCGGAGGTGCACAACGAGTACTTGCCCTACCTGCTGCACGGCACGGGCGACCTGTACGCGTCGTGCCTGATGGCAGCCGTGATGGCGGGACGGACGCTGGAGGAGGCCGTGCGCTTCGCCGGCGACTTCGTGCACGACGCCATGATCGTGAGCGCCAAGCAGCCCGAGTTCCGCGATCGCGGCGTGAGCTTCGAGCCCCTGCTCGGCAAGGTGTGCGAGCTGCTGTAAAACAGGGAAGCGAGCGGGGGCCAGGATCGCCTCCATAAGAGGAGGGAGCCTCTCCGCCTCGAAAAGCGCAGCGTTCGGAGGGCCCGCGCGAAGCGCGACGAGATGGAGCCTGCACGAGCGGGAACGGCATCCTGCAGACGAAAAGCTTCGCGAAGGACGCGATAGGGTCGATGCCCGAACATCTCCTTGCATTCGCCGTCTTTGCCCTTCTCGAAATGGGCAAAGACGGCGAGGAAGGGGCGGCGGCGCACCTTCCTCGCCGTCGCCCAGACCCCCGTCACTCCGAAGATGCGGCAGGAAAGCGCTAGGTCTCTGCCGATCATCACCGCGAAAAGCGACCGCGCTCCCTCCTTCCGGCAAGTCCCGAATCCGCCGCCTTAAGCGAGCGTGGCGAACCGAAGGGCCCGCGCAGATCGTTCGAGGCGGCGAAAGCCGCGCCGTACGAACGAGTATGGGCCGCGGCAGCCACGATGCCCGCGACCGCCTGCGCTTCAACGGGAACGGTTCCCCCGCCCGCGACGCCTCGCGCGAGCCGATGCAAAGGCTCAAGCCTTCATACGGCGCGCAGGAGGGAGGCCGCGCTTCGCCACGCCACCACGAACGACGCCCCCGCACCCGACGAAACGGACGTCAAGAAGGCGCGATCCTACAGCGCGAAACCGAGAGCCCCCAGCACGTACTTCGGCACCATGAACCGCACGGTCTTCTGCGGATCCACCATCTGGCACACCTGAACATCGGCAACGAGCGACAGCACCATGACCAGCTCGTCGACCGCGACACCCGTGCGGTCGTGCAGAAGGTCCACCATCTCGTGCACGGCGCGGTCGGCCGCCGCATCGAGCGACTCGGCCGACGCGATGACGCCCATATGGGTTTCGTTTTCGATGACAGGGTCGACCAAATGCAGGTCGGGCAACGCAGTCAGGGTAACCGTGGCCCAACCGGCAACCTCCGCACCCGACACGCTCACTTCGCCGTCGCCCATGGCCGCGTGCATATCGCCGCAGCCGAACAGCGCACCCTCTGTCGCCACGGGAAAATACAACGTGGCGCCCGTGGTGACGACGGTGGCATCCATATTGCCGCCGTGACTGCCGGGCGTGCCGCAGTTCACTGGCTCGCCAGCCGGCGCAACACCGATCACGCCGATCATGGGTTTGAGCGGGATGGACAGCTCGTCGCTCCAGGAAAGCACGCCCTTCTCGGCATCGACAGCGCACAGGCGCGTGCTCCACGCTTCGAAGCGGTCGCCGCACACGCCTTCGTCTTTGCCGGTGCACGACGCGGTCTGCGCGTCCAGCTCGATGCCCTCTATAGTCACTTTGAGCGCACCGCCCGGTATCGCCCCCTCAACGTACACGGGGCCGGTAGCGGGGTTGATGCGGTCCCAGTCGATCTCGTCCAGCACGTCGTCGGACGACCTCACCTGGTTGCCGAAACAGTCCTGCGTGCGAATGCGCACCGTCTCGCCCGACTTCACCGTCAGCGCCGGCTCCGCTTCGCGCGAAAACGCGAACAACACGCGCTCGTCGTTCAGTTGACGCATAGGAGGCTCCTCTCTCTCGGAGTGCGGTTGCTACGTTGCCAGCATACCCCAGCACGACCGACGATGCACGAACATGGCGGAATCGGGCACGCCGCAGGATGCGAGAGGGAAGGACGCTGCTTCCCGCGACGGCCCGGGTATCGGTTAAAGCAAAGCGCCTACGCCGCACTCCAATCTGCAAGCGCGTTCGCCTCCTGACCAGCCACCATGCCGCTTGCAAAGCACTCGTTCACATTGCCGCCTCCCCAGTAATAATGATAGAAAACCGATCCGAACTCGCCCGCCGAGTACAGACGACCGATGGGTTCGTCGTTCCAGTCGAGCACCTGCCACTTGCCATTGCGAGCCGGACCACCGTTCGTGTTGAGATACGAGATGCAGCACTGCACAGCGTAGTACGGTGGATTGTTCAGCGGATTGACCGGCGTGACTTCACCTTTGCTCGAAACGGCAGGAGCACGGCCGAACGCGCTGTCGGTACCCCCGTCGGCAACGTCAGCGTTGAACTTCTCCACCGTCGCCGTGAACGTGGCCAGATCGACATCGTCGTAGCCCATGAGCTTGCCCAGCTCCTCGATGCTGTCGGCTTTCAACACCACGCCGTCCTCGACTTCCTTCATGTTGTCGTCGGACCACTGGTACACGTTGTGGACGGCGGCCCATCCCTCGTTGCGCTCGGCATTCGACCACGCGAACAGGGTTCCCTTCGTGCGGCGCGTCTCGTCGAACACCATCCACCAGGGATAATTGGGCGTTTCGGCCGTGTCCTTGTTCTCCTCGAAGCACGGGTACGGGTAGCGTTTGTCGTGCGCCGGCCACTTCCCGTCCTCGGCCATGAAGCGCTCGCCGTGCTGGCTGACGTAAATCATCGACGTCGTGTCGCCGCCGTTGTAGCACGCGATGGCCTGGTTGTACTTCTCCGACAGCTCGAGGCACGCGGGCGAGCCGTACTCGACGGCGGCCATATGGCGCAGCTTCGCCCCGATGCCCGCCACCATGCGGATGCCGTCGCCCGTGTTGTAGGGACTGCCGATGGGGTACTGCTTGTAATGCGTCAGCACGAAGTCCTCGATCATCTGGGGGTTGCCTTCGTAGCCGCCACACGCCATGATGACAGCCTTCTTCGCCTTGCAGTACTTCGCTTGGCCGCCCTCGTCGTACTGCACACCCAGCACTTCGCGCGCGTCGGCATCGTACACCAGCTCGGTCACCGGCGATTCGTAGCGAATGGAAATCGAATCGGCGTAGCGGTCCTTGATGACGTCGGCGCACAGCTGGTGCAGATACGCGCCGCCACCCGTCTGGCCCTTGCCTTCGATGGTCAGGTTGACGGCGTTCGCGTCGGGGTACTCCTTGCCCCACAGCTTGCGCACGGCGTCGGCTCCCGACTTCACCACCACTTCGCTTTCCACGATGTTATCGCTGAACCACTGCGGCATGTCAGTGGACGCCTTCGCCACCGCCTCGCATTCGGCGTCGGTCACGCCGCCGTCGGTGATGGCCTTCCAGGCCTCAGCAGCACCGTCACCCGAGCAGATGTTGAGGAACCCGCAGCACACCGCGCTGTTGCCGCCCGCATGTTCCTCGGGCGCCTTCTCGAAGATGACCACCTGCGACCCTGCCGCCGCGGCGCTGATGGCGGCAGCCTGGCCGGCGAATCCGTACCCCATCACCACGACGTCAGTCTCCGCGTCCCACGCCTCGGGCTCCACGGCCCGCTTGCCCGCCTCGGCGGAAGCGCTTCCCGCCTCCGAGCACCCGGCCATGCCCATGACCGCGGCGCCCGCTGCCGCAACTGCGGCTCCCTTGAGAAAATCGCGGCGTCCCAGCGTATGCTCGTTGTTCTTCCCCATGGTAGTTCCCCCTCCTTCTATTCGTGGCACGTTCGACATTCGAACACGTCCTCGTGATGACAGCTCAGGCAGAGCTCTTTCTGATCGGTCTCGGCCTCGTGCACGCTATGGCAGCTCGTGCAGGTGATGGCGGCGTGGTCGCCCGTTCGATCCATCGCGTGCGGGTTGACCGTCGTGCCATCGGCATCGGTGAGAACCGTCACGTCCACGCTCTTCGCAGCCAGTTCATCCCAGCTTCCATGGCAGGCGAGGCATGCTTCCTCGCTTACCGCATGCTCCTTGCTCAGTTTCGTCGGCATGGATCCGTCGGCCGAGGCGTTCGCATGCGCGCCCGCAAGGCTCTCCGCTGTCCCATGGCAACTTTCGCACGAATCTGCCTCGTGCTTGCTTGCCAGGCAGGCCGTGTCGGACTCCGTCTGCGCTTCGTGCGTATGACACGACGAGCACGCCATGTCCGCCGACCACGCCACCGTGATCGCCGCGTCTGCGCCTTCGTCGGACGAAGCGTCCGCCTGCTGCTGCTTCGGCGCGCATGCGCTCAACAGCCCCGCGATGGCGAAGGTCGCCGCCGCCACGGCCATCGCCGTCGCCATCGCGGCGCATCGGCTCCGCGCTTGCACGGTTCCGCGATTCATCCCCATTTGTCCCTCCTCTCGTTACGCATCGCATTCCTTACTCCGACCGCCTCCTGCGGCCTACGACGACTATGCCTGCGATGCCGCATGCGTTCTAGCTACGAACCGTGTCCTCTTTTCCTCGCCGATGGGCACGAAGGGGAGCAGGCTGGTTTTTTCCCTAGGCACGAAAGGTGTTGTTTTGCCCGAACGGGCCGAACGGGCGGAAGAACGCTCCTATAATCGAGGGGAGGGATTCGCGGATCGCGCAGAGGGGCGCATCCGACGCGTTGCGTAAGGGGACGATCATGGCTGAACTGTCGATGCTCGAACGGTCGCAGAGTCGATCCCGAATGTCGCTGCTCGCGGCGGCGTTTCCGTGCTTCGGGCTGTGGACCATGCACACGTGGATACTGTGGCTCAACTCGAACAAGCCGTACCCGTCGGGGAGCGGCAACTCGTGGTTCTCCCTGTACCTGGCCCAGTCCGTGTTCCTCGTCGTGATGGCCGTCGCGTTTCGTCGGGCCGAGAAGCCGAACCGCACGCGCATACAAGCCTCGGACATCGTGCTCACCGCCATCGGCTGCGCCACCACGGCCCTTTACGCCGCCGGGTCGAGCGCGGTGGCGTTTCCTCCGCTCCTAAGCGGAGCCGTCGTGGCCCTCGGCGGCGTTTGCCTGGGATGGGGCTACCTACGGTGGGGCGTGTTCTACAGCGGCCTGGCCCTGCGCAACGCCCTCGGCTGCATTTTCGCCGCCTGCATCCTGGGAGCGATTGCGAAGTCGATCATCACGGCGCTGCCCGCCGAAGCCGGCACCGCGGCCGCATGCTGCTTGCCGCTGCTGTCAACGACGTTTCTGTCTCGCTCGTTCAAGCGGCAGCAGCCTCTTCCCACCACTGACATCCGCTACACCGCGGAAACGTTCGGGTCGCTCTGGAAGGTGTTCGCATGCGTGGCCGCCTACGCGTTCGTCTACGCCTTCATCGGCGGGCTGCCCAGCATGTACGACAACCCGCTGCCCAACGCATCGCTGCTGGGCCACGTCATCGAAGTGGCCGTGTCGCTGCTCATCCTCTGGTGGGTCATCGTCAAACGTCGCTCGGTCAGCTTCGCGCAGCTGTGGCGGGGCATCATGCTGCTCATCGGGGCGATGCTCGTGCTCAGCGTGTTCGAGCCCACGGCCGGCCTGCAAGCCATGTGCTCCACGAGCATATCCTACCTGGTGGTGGTGTTCCTCTGGCTGCTGCTCTCAGACATCGCCCACCACAGCAACCTGCACCCCTACGTCGTGTTCGGCCTGGGCTGGCTCGCGTACACGCTGCCGAACTACCTGGGGAGGCTGCTGGGCTCGAGCGGCCTCGTCGCGCCGGCCATGAGCCCCACGCTCGCCCTCGTGCTGCTGTTCGCCATCATGATCGCGCTCAGCCTGCTGCTGGACTATCGCGACCCCACCATGCAGCGCATCTTCTCCGACCTCGACGAGTCGAGCCCGGCGCCGCACGACTTCGCCCTCATCGACGAGCGCTGCGCGGCCATCGGGAAGCAGCACGACCTCACCGTCCGGGAGATCGAGGTCATGCAGCTGCTGTGCAAGGGGCGCAGCAAGGCCTACATCGCCGAAACGCTGTTCATCGCCGAGAACACGGTGCGCGGCCACGCGCGGCGCCTGTACGCCAAACTCGGCGTGCACAGCAGAAAGGAGTTGCAAGAACTCGTCGGATTATAGCTTCATCGGCAGAATCGAAGCAGCGGCAAACTCGGCGTCGGTCGGACATCCCTCTTTCCAAATTTCCTCTTTCGCTGACATCCACGAGCAATCGCGAAAAGGACACATCTGCCGCTGGTTCAAGATTGATGCAGCTTGGCATGCGCTAGATCCGGACTCCAAGCTCGAACCACATGCAGATGAGCAACCTTGGACCCACTAGAGCTCTCCATCGATTTCGTCTTTGCCGTCAATGCAAGGAGATACGTAACAAAGATCGCCAGATTGCTACACATTTACATTTGACCGAATTGGGAGCGTTCATAGAAACAACCACCGAAGATCTCTCGCTTCCCCAGATCGTCGGGATGCATCAACGGCAATGCGAAGCCAAAAGGGAAGGGCACATAGCAGTCTGGCAAATTTTGCGTCAAAGAGGACGCATCCACTTTTGTTAAACCGCCATTGACACAGGCAAGATTGACCCGTTGCGCAAGGCCCTACCAGCGCTTCGGAAGACCCCGTTCATTGGAGAAGGCCTTCCCAAGCGCCCAATCGGAGAGGCCCAGCTCGAGATCTAGCGAACGCAGATTCGCATCAACGGCGATTCGACAATAAACGAGGGCATCTGCAATCAAGCCAAAGTTAGCAGAGACCAGATCACCCCGCTATAAACCCCGCTCAATGCCTTGGCCGACCCCTTTGCCTAACAGGAAGGCATTCCGCTTCGCCTATTCGCAAAAGGCCAATCTGAAATACGACATACGCGAATTCAAATTGATTCCGATCTAACAACAAACAGACAGACCCGTTGATCGAAAGCCCAGATGCTGGGTATGATCGAACGCGTGGCGTGCCCGCGCGAAGCATCACTTGGAGGAATTGCGACGCCAAGCCGGCATCTGGCTAAGCGCACCCCGTGCTTTCACAGAGCGCGACGGAGCTCTCGAACGGAGCACCCATCTGCGTTCGCCCAAGTTCGCCTGCGGTCCCGCCGCATCCGCCACAACGCCCGCATTCGCAGGGATCCTCGCCCAGCATTCCCATCTGCCCATCAGCGCACCCGCCCATGCGCGACCATGCAGCCACTCCCGCGCTCCACGCCTGCGCATGCGCGCGAGCGCCCGACCCGTTCGCGTCCCGCATCCGCATTCGCCTGCTCATTCCTGCGCTCAGCCGACCTGCACAAGCAGATGCCTTCCGCATGCGCTATGCCGCTGCCCCTTCTTCAGGATCCGCCTCGCAAAACGCCGGATCGGGCACCAAACTGCAGGCGAGCAGCATGGCAACAACAGCAACGACAGTGCCAGCGAGGTTACGGACGGACGGCATCCAGGTAAGTCCGCCTGACGCCGCCCATGCCGCCGCGCAGATGCCCGCAACCAGAACCGATGCAGCGCATACCGTGCCAAGCACCGCAAACACGCGCGTAGGGCGCTGCCTGACGAACGCAAGCGTGAACGCCGCCACAAGCCAGCTTGCCGCCACGCACCAAAACGCAGGACTCATAAGCATCGAGCCGAGCAGAGCCTGCACGCTGGAGCCGTCGAACGCGGACGCGATATGCGCAGGCGCGTCCCATCCTAGAAGCGATCCGGAACCGAGCGCCGCGAGAACCGCGGCCGTCGACAAAGAGAATGCCGCGGTCACAAACGCTCGGGCAGGCGAGAGGCAGAAGCCTGCTGCAAGCGGCGCGAGCTGGCCGCCTCCCAGCGCACCGACCAACGGCGCTGCCAGAGCGACGTTCGCTTCGGCGTCGCCCTCCCGTCCGACGAAGTACCACCAGGCGCCCGTAGCCGCCATCAGCGCACAGCCAACGGCCGGCGCCCCCTGCACCACAAGCGCCACGCTCAGCGTGCCGTACGATAGCAATGCCCCCAAATGCGGCTTGAGCGCCCCCGCAAAAGCGACCATCGCCAACAATCCCCAGAACAGTGGGTTGCCCAACCCGCTTGCCTCCGGAATGCTCCCCAGTGCAACGAACGCGACCAGCGCCGAGCCCAGCGCGCCGAGCGCCCGGGCGGCCGCCCTTCGATGCCCCGGCGTGATGCGCTCGCGCAACGGTGCGCGCGGCGCGCGCGAAGCGGGAACGGGCTCGTCATCGACCTCTTCCTCGTCGGCGTAGCCCACGATGGCGGCCAGCTCGCGCGTGCCCCGTTTCGGATCGCCCAGGAAAGGCTCCAGTTCATCGGCGAATTCAGTCACGTTGTCGTAACGCTCTTCGCGATCAGGGTCAAGCGCACGGAAGATCACGTCGTCGATCGCCGGATCGAGTTCGTCCCAGCACAAGGACGGCAGCACGAGCTCGGCATCTTCGATGGCAGCTTCGGCCCGCGGAAGGTCTTCTGCGAGAAAGGGGTTCTCGCCCGCCAGCATCTCGTAGGTCACCGAGGCGAGAGCCCACTCGTCGCAGCGCGCGTCGAGGCTCTCCTGGCGCATCTGCTCGAGCGGCATGTAACCGACGGTGCCGCCGCCCGCCACGCCGAAGCCAGAGGCGTCGGCAAGCACGGCCAGGCCGAAGTCGGTCACCTTCACCTGGCCTTGACGGTTGACGAGCACGTTGTCGGGCTTGATATCCAAATGCAGGACCTGATTGTCGTGCGCCACCTCCAGCGCATGCGACACCGCTGCGAACACGGCGGCCACCGCGTTGAGCGATATCCTGTCTCCGAAACGCTCGAGAAGCTCGCTGAGCGTGATGCCGTCCACGTACTCCATGATGAGGTAGGCCGTGGAGCCCTGCACCTCGAAATCGTACACGGTCACGATGTTGGCATCGGACAACAACGCCGCCGTGCGAGCCTCGTCGAGACCCGGCGTACGCGCAAGTACGCGCGCCGGGTAGTCGTTGTCGAGCATGCTGACAGAGCGACCCATCATGTCGAACAACGCCGTTTCCTCGTCATCGGAAAACGCAGGGGCGTCAAGATCTGCAGACTCCGCCTCCCAGGTGGGGCCGGAACCGCCGAGGACATCGGTCGCACCTCCTGAGCCGACCGGGTGGTTTTGGCCGCTAGGACCGCCCGATGCCACACGCATCGTATCCACCTCGTCGAGGCCGATGCATTTGATGGCAACCTTGCGCTGGATGCGCGTGTCCCATGCAACCTGCACTGTGCCGAAGCCGCCCGTCCCCGCCTCGGCGATGGGTCGATACCGATCCAGTATGAGCTGTTGGTTGCGCGCCATGCCGCCTATTATAGGGGAGATGAGGCCCCGTGGGCACTGCGCGGTTCAGGCCGTCATGCGGCAGCACCCCGCAGGTTGCCTTCAGGCGCATCTCGTGTCGCTGCGTACGACGCCTCGCAGAGGACCGTCGACGCACCGCAGGTCGTTACACGGCGCGCCCTCCGTCGCGCGCTGCATGCCAATCTGCGCCCGTCAAGCTGCGGGCGGCCTCCCTCCGCACCATCCAACCGAACCAAAAGACCATTCGATGCCGCGCCCAATGATCGCCGACTCCACCTGCCGCAGCATACCCAATGTTTCTCTGCCGCGTCGCTTCCTGCAGCGCGTCTGACGCGCTCCCTGCCGCGCGCACCGCACTATGCCCAACGATCATCGCCCAGCCCGCCGACCTCGGCGCACGCGATGTGCCCCTGGCGCGCCGCTCTCTGCCGCACGTTGCGACGCGTCCCTGCCGCGCCGAGGCCAGCGCGCCGTTCAGAACGCCGCGTCCACAGGATCGCTCACACACACGCGCTCTTGGCCTCGCT
The DNA here is from genome assembly GCF_002159915.1 of Gordonibacter sp. An230. Taxonomy (GTDB): domain Bacteria; phylum Actinomycetota; class Coriobacteriia; order Coriobacteriales; family Eggerthellaceae; genus Rubneribacter. Next base: position 94,346 of record NZ_NFJP01000006.1, on the reverse strand, counting down.
CGAGTTCGGTGAGCTTCGCAAGCAGCGGCGCCTGCGTGCCGTCGAGCATGCGCAACCGCAGCATCACCTCGTCGGCGAACCCCGTGTCGAGCACTTTCGCCCCGCAATCGGCGGCTATGCGCACCAGCTGCTCATAGCGCGCATAAGACGTGCGAATCTCCAGATCGACGCAGCGCGACACCACCACGAGCTCCGCCGCCTCAACGCCCGCTTGGGTCGCCTGGGTGTAGGCGCGCACAAGCCCGCCCGTGCCAAGGAGCACACCGCCGAAATAGCGCGTGACCACCGCCGCCACATCGGTGAGGCTCGCGTGCTGCAGCACCTCCAACGTGGGCAGTCCGGCGGTCTTTTGCGGCTCGCCGTCGTCGGAGTACCGCACGCGTCCCGCCGCACCCGCACCGCCTTCGCGCAGCACGTAAGCGTACACATTGTGACGCGCCATGCGATTGGCCGCGCGCACCTCCTCCAAGAACGCGAGCGCCTCCTCCTCCGTCTCTACGTGCGCAAGGCTGGCGATGAAGCGGCTCTTCTTTTCCTCGATCTCCGCGACGGCGCGTCCCGCTATGGTCGTATAGGAAGTCATGGGGAAAGTGTAGCACGAGCCGGCAAGGGCGCATGGGAAAAGGGCGGCACTTCTCCCCCGCTCTCGTCCGATGCGCGAGCGGGGAGCGACGAGCTCCGGCGCGCTGCGGCGGTGCGACGCAGCGCGCGAGCAGCATCCCGACGGCGCGCCGCGGTGACGGCAGCACGCAGCACGGCGGCGTCAACGCGGCAGCGGCGCACGGCCAGCCAACGTCAACCCTCGGCATGCAGCTGCGGCGCGGCCGCAGCGCGACGACATCGCGCGCGAGGCACGCCCCACCTCGACTCGCGACCGCGACAGCTCCGGCACGGAAACGCAATTCCTTTCGCAATCGATCACATGCGCTTTCCCATGCGATCGCCCACAAGGTCTATCAACTCTTGCTTGGAATGGATGCCCAACTTACGATACACGCTCTTGACGTGCGATTGCGCCGTGCTCGTAGAGATGAACATCGTCTCGGCGACCTTCCTCAGACTGTTGCCCTGGGAAAACCGTTCCATCACCTCCACCTCACGCGCGGTCAGGCCCCGCTCCTCGCCCAAAGCGGCACACGCCCGCTCGCGCGTGAGACGGGGCGCATCTGTCGGCTCGGCCAGCCTCCTGTTGGCCAGCAACGCAAGGAACACGATGGTGCTGGAAATGAGTATGAACGCAATGAGCAGCGCGAAGAACGGCAGATACGCGGACATCGGAAGACCGATCGCCCGCGCGATCTCGGGCGCAAGGAAGTAGCTGCAGAAACCGGAGGCGCATTCGACCATGATGAACAGTATGCCGACGACCGGCACGAGCAGATGCCCGCCACGCTCGCGAACAGTCAGGGCAAGCGCAACCCAGAGGAAAAACGACACGAACGTGCGCCCCGTGATGGCGACGCCGCCCGCCAGATCGGGCATGAGGGGGTAGAGGGCCGCGATGAGGAAGAGACCGCTGAAGAAGACGAGGGAGACGAGCGTCCAGAGCCAGAACAGGGGAGGCTTGCCCGAATCGGCCCGATACGCGACGACGGCGACCAAAAACGAGAGCGCGAACGACACGACGCGCCTCGACAGCGTCGTCTGCTCCGGCGAGTAGGCGATGGTACCCAGGTAGAGAAAGCCCCTCACGAACGCCCCGATCACCAGAAACGCGATGAGCAGCACGACGATTCCGTCAAGCGCAACGCGAGCAGAGCCAATGCGCGCCGCCAAGCCGTCTCGACCACACGCCGCGGATGCCGATGCGGCTTTGGAACCGATGCGCGGCGCACGATACGCCGCATACGCCAAACCCGAGATCGCCCAGGAGAAAAACGGCAGCGCAAGGGAGAACGGGCCGGGCAGAAGGCTCGTGAGCGAGAGGACGAAGCTCAACAGAAACGAGAGCGCGATGTCGAAGAAGAGGTTGCGGCTTCTCGCTCGAACAACCTCGTTCGACCATGCAAACGTGAGGACGACGAAGCCGGCAGACGAAAACGCCACGCCCGCGAACGACGCCGCCCAAGGCAAATCGAACGCATCGACGCAGTAGACCAGCGACATGCCGACGGAAGCCAGCACGCAAAGACCGCACACCGCGAAACGACGCGCTGCCAAAAACGCCTCCACAAGGCGTGGTCGAGCCAAGCACGCGCCGCACCACAGCGCGACGAAGCCCAGAAACAACAGGTACTCCACATCGAGGTGCCCGAGACCCTCGCCCCCCTCCGAGAACACCAAGCCGAAGAAGCTGTTGCGAAACGTGGGCCAGTAGCAGGCAAGCCCGATCACGAACAGCCATTCGTTCAAACTCGGCATGCGAAACGCGCTTTTGGCCACACCCCTTCCCGTCCTTTCTCAGAGCCCGGCATGCTGCCGCGATTATACAGCAGCCGCTTCGCACGGCATGCAGCACGGCGCTGCGAAGCCCGGATCGCGGGCGCTTCGAAAGAAAATCCCCTCTTTTATGGCCGCCCCTCAATCCGATTCGCTCCTTTTATGCGAGGACGGAACCCGTCCGAACGACGATCATTAAGCCAGCACCGCCAACATCGCGCAGGCATGCAGGCGAAGGGGCATCCGTCCTGACGCCACCACGCGAACGCGACCAAGCGCTTTGTCGAATGCCCGCGCCTTCAAGGTGACGCGACACGAGGACGATCAGAAGAAAGGGGCATGATGCGAAATGGGTACGAACATGGATCGACGGAGGTTTATCAAGGGAGGCCTCGCCTTGGGAGCCGCCGGCACCGTCGCGGCGCTCGGAGCGAGCCTGACGGGATGCGCGGCCGCGCCGAGCGGCACGTCGGGAAAAGACGGAAACTTCTCGTACCCTGCGGGCACCACGGCGAGCGACTTCGAGCAATCCAGCGCTGTCGCCGAACCTATCACTGAATTCGCAGACGAGAAGACGTACGACATCGTGGTGGTGGGCGCGGGAACCGCGGGGCTTCCGGCGGTTCTCACGGCGCTTGAGGAGGGCGCCACCGTCGCATGCTTGCAGAAAGAGTCGACCCCCATCTCGCAGGGCAACGGCTCGTCGGGCGTCATCCTCGACGAGACGACCGACCTGGGGCTGCTTCGCTGGATACAGGGGTACCGCGAGGCATGCAGCTACCGCGTCAACCTCGACCTCGTGCGGTTCTTCGCCGAGCACTCGGGTGAAACGGCCATGTGGATGGCGCGCATGGGCAAGGAGGCAGGGTATCCACCGTACGAATCGAAGCTCACGCGCACCGAGACGGCGGACGGCAGCCACGTCACCACCATGCGCAACGCTTTCGGCGTGAAACCGGAGAACAACGGCAATCTGGTCAAAGCCCTTGCCGAGTACGCAGCCTCGAAGGGCGCCGAGTTCTTCTACAGCACTCCGGGCGTGCAACTGGTGAAGGACGGAGAGCGCGTGACGGCCGCCATCGGCGAAGGAAGGGAAGGCTACATCAAATTCAACGCGTCCAAAGCCGTCATCTTGGCCACGGGCGATTACCAAAACAACGACAGCATGCTGTCGAAGTATGCGCCCGACCTCGTTAAATTCACGAAGAAGCAGATGAACAAAACCGGGGACGGCATACTCATGGCCATGAGCGTGGGCGCAACGATGACTCCTGTTGGCCACAGCAAGCAGATGCACGACATGGACGCCGCGCCCATGGCCATGACGGAAATACCCTTCCTCGCGGTGAACGAGAAAGGGGAGCGCTTCATGAACGAGGAGATCCCCATGCACTACTGGGACGAGACGCTGCGCTTCCAGAACGCGGAGGATCCCGGAAGGTTCTGTCGCGTTTTCGACAGCACGTACTTCGAGACGGCGAAAGCATGGGGCTACTCCCCCTCGCCCGTCGAACTGATGGAGAACTACATACCCGGCGCCGTGGAGAACCCGCAGGGCGTGATCGAAGACCTTATCGACACGCATCGCTGCGACACACTCGACGAGCTCGCCGACGAGCTGGGCATCCCCGCCGACGCGCTGAAGAAAACCGTCGAACGGTACAATCAGCTGTGCGAGGCGGGCTTCGACGAGGACTTCGGCAAGCAATCCAAGTACCTGGCGCCCATTCTGAAGCCACCGTTTTGGGGCATACGCCAGTGGATTCGCCTCACCGCAATGGGAGGCGGCATCAAAGTGAACGAGAACTACCAGGTAGTGGACGAGAACGGTGCGCCGATACCCGGACTGTACTCGGCTGGATTCAACGCAGGGGACATCTGCGGCGACGTGGACTGGTCGCTGTATTTGGGAGGCATGTCGTGCGGATCGTGCATGACCTCGGGCCGCTACGCTACGATCCACGCCCTGACGGGCGGCCTTGCCCCAAGCAAGCCCTCGGGCGACTGGGAGGCGTTCCGCGCCGAATTCGTGGACGTCGCATAGGCAACGACGCCAAGAGAGGAGGCACGCTCCAAACGCGCAGTCGAGAGAGGTACGCAAAGGGCCTCGAGCTTACGTTCGAGGCCCTTCCACCATTCCGACGATCCGCTCTCCTACGAGACGCCCGACCCGGCCTCCACCTGCTGGCGCGTCGTGGAGTACGCGGCGGCCAACCAGGGAGAGGGCTTCATGGCCAAGATGCGCGACCTTGCCGACACGTCCGGGCGGAGTGACGACTACGCCGGCAACGGCAGGGTGATCACGGCCTTCTGGGCCGACCTAGCGGCAGCCTAGAGGCTAGGGGCTCCCTCCGGGGAGGCCGCCTTCTCCCGTTCCGCCACCGTCGCGCGCTTCTGCGCAGGCGTTTCGGTATGCCGTTTGGCATACCAACCAGAGAAGCAAAAAGGCCAGAAGCGCTATTTCAAGCTTCCGGCCTTGCGGTTTACATGGTGCGGGCGAGAGGACTTGAACCTCCATGGGGTTCGAAAGGGGTTTGATTATACGTGATCGGAGATGATTGCACGCCATCTGAGCTGGGATTTCACGTGATTGGTCGTGATCGCGGAGAGGCCTGGAAACACCCCAATCCCACCCCAATTCCGCCCTCGCACCCCCCGCCGCACCCCAATTTGCCGAAGACGCCGATCCCGGACCCAGCAGGTCAGAGGCAGCATCCGCTCCGGCGCGCCCCGACCCGTAGGCGCCGAGGGATGCCGCGTTTATGCAAAAGGAGATACCGTGGAGAGGAGCCGGTCCCCCGGTGCGCACCTGCCAAGGAGCGCGGGATCCCCCAGCCTTCCGGGCCGTCGGCGAGGCGGTAGAGGCGCCTTCGATGGCCCTTTCCGAGGCCACGGCCTCGCTTTCCTTAAGCCGCGCCAAATCGCTCCTCGGGATCGTCTCGGCGACCCCGAGGTCGGAGGACATGGCGGCCGCCTGAGGCCCCGCGCTCCGCCAAGTAGGCGAACACGAGCCTTTCCCGCACCTCCCTCCGGCCCGGCGGCGGCCCCAAGAAAAAACTAGGCGGAACCGCTTGCGCGACCCCGCCTTGCAAAACCCGGAGGTTTTTCTATCTGCCCCCATTATGGGGCATCAGAACCATTTGTAAAACAGCACCATGAGAAACCCGAAGGACGAGCGGACGGCATCGTTGCCGGAAAGGGCCTCCAATACGTCCCCCCCCATCTCGCCCTTGAGGTGCGCGACGCCCATCCTCGCGCACCCTTTGGCCGTCCCCTCCGGCACAATCTGGGAGCGAAGGTGCAGCAGCGTCGCGATCTGCTGGAGACGCGGGTTGCGCATCTTCGAGGCGCGGACGCGGCGGGAGAGGCCGGCCTTTGCGAGCGCCGTGCTCACGCTGGCGTTGGTGGCGACCGCGCCGTCTTGGCGGGCAAGGCCGTTAAGGATGTTCGACGAATGGGCGCAGACGTTCCTGACGGCCTTCGCCTGACGCAGAAAGTAGTGGCCATCGCGCATCTCCCTATCGCCCCAACGCTCGGCGCAGAACAGGTAGAGGTCGATAAACGTGCCGAAGGACGCGAGCTCCAAAAGCGCCCACAGCGGCATCCCGTCGGGTAGGGCGTACTTGCCCACGAGGTTGCCGCAGTAGACATCGGGGGCGAGGGCGCGAACCTCGCCCTCACGGCGGCGGCGCTCAGCGTGGTTGAGGTGCGCCATGTAGTCGGCGACGAGCGTGCAGCCGTCCCCGCCCTCGCACGTCATCGCTTCGCGGACGAGCTTAGTGCGAGCGAAATGTTCCACGTCGAGCGTGAGCGGGAGAAGCGCATAGCGCAGCGTCCGGTCGAGCGACGCCAGGAGCTTGAGATGGCCGAAGTAGAGGTTGACGTACTGGCCGTCGCGCGGGCCTCCCACGCGCTTCTCGAAGAGCGCCCGGTAGGAGTAGACTTTGAAGAAGTACGTGCGGTCCGCGAGGTAGGCGGCGGCTTCCTTCTTCGAACGTCCGTCAGGCCGGTCAGAGCGTGAGGCAGAGCGGCCGCCTCGGCGGCCCGGCGATCGCGCGCGTCGCTCCCCTCGCACGCCCCCGCCGACGCGGGGCAAGCCGCCTATTCCACGTAGTCGTCGTAGACGGTTATGGTGGCCGGGTCCTCCACGATGATCGGTCCGACCTCCGCGACCAGGGCCATGAGCCCCTCGATCGAGTCCAGCTCGACCTCCCAGTCCTGGACCACCCTCGGGCAGCCCCACTCCTCGCCGTGCATGCGCGTCCCGGCGCGCAAGGCGTTGCCGCACGGCGGCTCGTCCGGCGCCGGATCCCGCCTGCTCGCGCACGATATCTTGAACCTCATGCCTTCTCACCTCACTTCGACGGGCCGATGCCTCGCTCCCGAATAGAAAACGCGGCTGAAGGCACGTGCGCCCGCAGCCGCCAAAAGCCGTGAGGCTTTTCACAATGCGGCCATTATGGGGCCTTCCCGCCCGCGGCGCAACCCCTCCTAGAACGGCCTCAAAGAACGGCCCTTCTGCCCCGCTCGACGATTGGCCGCAAACGCAGCCCGGACGCCCGAAGCCCGAGAGCGATCCGCAAACGAGGAAACCTCCGAACCGTCCAGTTCGCTTTCGGTTTTTCGACAAGAAGATCGGCTCGAGGGCTCTCTCCCCGAACCGATCACACGGCCCATCACGACCGGTCGGAAGCGGGAACGATCGACTCGCCGTACAGAGATCCCTTAGAATTCTCTGCATAAAAGTACGTGACTTCAACCCTATCGCCTGGTTGCACGGCGTCAAGCATAACCGGAAGATACTCCGTATGGGATGAGAAGTCGAAGACGACTTCTCGATCAGCCAAAATCCCGGAATTTTCGTCCATGGCGATCTCGGCCGTCATCTCTTAGGCATCCGCGCTTACGACGGTTCCGGTTCCGCGAAGGACAACAGTCGACACTCCCCCGTCATACGAGGAAGCATCTTCTCCAAGAGGAATGTCCTCCACCTCAAGCACCTCTCTTCCTCCTCATTCATCGGCGCCTCCCCCAGGTTGGCACCCGAACAAAACAGCAGACGCGACGAGGGCGACCGCAAAAGCGGCCGCCCTTGAGTGGATGCGAAGGCTCAACACCATGCGAATGGCTAATAGAGCAGGGTTGCCGTTCGATTGGTCAAACCTGAGTGATAGAAGTTCAGGTAGCGCACGCCTCCGTACCAGCCGTCAGCGACCTGGATGACGCTCAAGCTTTGCCCATCTGATTTCCGGCTCGCCTGGAAATACCCCTCCACGACGACCGCATGTCCAGCCCACCATAAGACCTGGCGTGGAAAAGCGCGGGCTTCTTTCCCTCGATGGAAAGAACGTACTGCGAGAACGAGGGGTTGTCGAACTGGGAGTAGCTGATGCTCTTCCCCCTGCTGGCGCAATACGACTTGAAGCCGGCAGCGCCCTTCGCCCTGTCAGTCGAGCCCCAATACGCGCTCGGATCGGTGTTGCTCGTATCTTAGACCGTCCCGGTGTAGTCCCAAATCTTTAGGTACTCACCACCATCCTGCCAAACATCCACGAGCCCGTAGATGCCGGCCACGGTGAAATACGCCGTCACCGCGCAAGCATAACGACCCGTTAGTTCAATAATCCTATCCTGAGTCGCAGCTATCCAAACAGGAAGATTGTCGGTAAGAGCAACGGTGTAATGCGAGAAAAAGTCCGTTAGGCATTCCCCAGGCGCTGTGCAGAGCCGGAGGAGCCGTCCGCTCTGTGCCATCATTGAGAACCATGGTCCCGTTCGAACGATTAATGACTCCATAGGTCAAAGGATCGAGCCGCAGCGCGATCGGCTCGTCATCTAGCGAAAACGCGGACCTTTGCGCCGTCCCAGCTTCAACAGCCCTGGCAAACGGACTGCGGGCATCTGGGCCTACGGAAAATTCAACGATGCCCATGGGCGCAGTCACGTCGACAACGAGGTAGCCATACGGCTGCCCCTCCTTGAGGTAATCGCAGACGTACCCCACAGGCTGGCCAGAGGCGTTCGCCAGTTTTATGGGGTTGGTGGCCTCAAGGCCTTCATCAGGATAGCAATCCTCGGCAAAACGCCGAGCCATGTCGATAGCGCCATCAACCGTAAGAGCCATCGTATCGGCATTTTCGCCTCCTTCCGAGGCGAGCGCAAGAGCGGGTGAAACAGCGCATCCAGCCGCAGCGAAGCCAAGCGCCTTCAAAAAGGTCCTTCTACGCATAATTGCCTCCCGTATCGCGAGGACCATAGATAGCGATCTATCGCCATCCTTTCATAAAAAATACAAAGAAAACTATCGTTTATCTATATTTGTTGATCAAAAACATCACTTTTATATCGCAGAAGCAACCTGGAAACCCCTTGTTTTTCAGAGGACTTCTGTGCGTCTCGCATCTCCTGTATCTTCGAGCATCAAGACGCCCTTCGGCATCATCCCCTTCTCCAGAATGGGAACGGCCTAGACAACGCTAGGGCCGCATCTCGATCCTCAAAGGCGATCCAGGCATTTGTCCGGATCGCAAGCTTGATCAGCCCCTCCGTCCGTCAGATCGACCGGAACACGAGGCGGAACAACCATTTCAGCAGCCTGACGATCGCGCGCATGGGCACCTCCCTCCCCTCACACGGCCTTCTCCAGCAGGGCGGCCCCGCCCGGAAGGGCGATCGCCGCCTCCCCGGCCGACGCGACCGCCCCGAGGGACGGCCCCTCCCCGAGGGCGGCGGGGCCGGGCGCCCCGCCCGCGCGCGCCGTCTCCCCGAAGGACGACCCGCTCCCCAGGCTCCTGGCGAGGGCGTCGAGGACCCCGGCCGCCTCCTCGCCCTTGGCCTCGACGTAGTGGACGTATATCTCCATCGTCGTCGCCATCCGCAGGTGCCCCATGTTGTTCTGCACCGCCTTCAGGTCGGCGTTGAGGGCGAACAGGATGGTGGCGTAGGTGTGGCGCAGCTCGTGCAGCGTGTAGGCCCCCATCCCGTGGCGTGCGGCGAACCGCCCCCAGGACCGCCTCAGGTTGTCGGGATGCGTGAAGCCGCCCTTCTGGGACGAGACCACCGGGGTGTCCGGCCCCTGCTCGATGCCGAGCGTCAGCCGGAGGAGCCGCGCTTGGCGTCCCTTCCACTCCTTCAGCATCTCCATGAGGAAGGAGGGGGCGAACAGCCTTCTCTCCCTGCCCCCCTTGGGTTTCTCAAGCGAGAGAGTGTCGGAGCTGTAGCTGTTCTCGACGTGGATGACGCCCTTGTCGAAGTCCACGTTCTTCCACCGCAGCGCGCATATCTCGCCCCGCCTGAGCCCTGCGAGCAGGGCGAGGTAGAACCCGATGGACGGGGAGCCGACGGGCAGCGCATCGGCCAGCGCCAGCATGAGGCGCACCTGCTCGAAGGAGAGGAAGGACCTCTCCTGCGTATCGTTCTTGGGCCTTTTGACCCCTTTGCAGGGGTTCTTCACGATGACCTCGTTGATCACCGCGTCCTCGAACACCTGGTTCGCCTTCACGAACACGTCGGCCCGGCGCGTCCCGGAGGCGGGCCTGCCGCTGACCGTCTCCCCTGCGGCGAGCTTGGAGAGCATGTCCTTGATGTCGTAGGGCCGCACCTCGGACACGCGCATGTCGCCGAGGTGGAGGCAGATGTTGTCGACGAGCGACTTGTCCTTGCGCAGCGTCCCCGCCGCCACATCCTCGTCCTTGGCCCGGTAGCCCATCCACTCGTCGCAAAGCTGCCGCACCGTCGTGTTGCGGGCGTCGTAGCGGGCCGAGCCCTCGATCCTCTCGCGAAGCTCCCGGAGGCAGCGGCCTCTCTCCGCCTTCGTCCTGGAGGACACCTTCATCGTCTCGCGAATCTTTTCGGTCTTCCCGGTCTTGGTGTCGAGCACGATGAACTCGCCGCGAAAGGAGCTCTTTCCACGGAACTCGCCGGTTCCCTCGCCTATGACCACGTACGCCATATCCCACCTCCTCGCTCATCCGCGCGTCGGGCGGAACGGAACCTCACTCCACCCCCACAAGGCGCTTCGCCTCGTCGATCGGGACCCCGCTGTCCCGAGCCGCCTCCTCCACGGTCATCCCCGCGGCCATGCGGCGCCTCAGCTTCATCTTCGGGGCGTTCCTCTTGTTTCGGGCCCTGTCCCTGCACGCCTTCGAGCAGTAGTCCTTCTGCTTCCCCCGCTCGTTCGTGCAGTCCATGACCCGGCCGCACTCCTTGCACACCCCGATCGCCTCGTGGGAGTACGCTTGGCCGAACTCGTGCCATATCCCTGCGAGGAGGCATTCGACCACAGGCCCGTACACGCCGTCGACGAATCCGAACCGGACGTCGGAGGTGTGGGCCATCGTGCACAGCCTCACGACCGCGTGGGCGCACTCCTCGGCCATGTCGCCGGGAAAGCCCTCTGAGGCCAAGGCGTCAATGAATGAGCGGTCCTGCCCGCTTTGGGGAGAGGCCGGATAGTAGTCGAAGGTTTCATACGTGGCCGCCACGTGGGCGCCCAAGGGGTCCACGGAAAGCCCGGCCACGACGCGCTCGCCGCCCGCCCCCTGGTAGCTCTCGCCGACGTGCGAGGACCGAACGAGGTCGCGGTACGCGCCCTCACTCCTGCCGGAGAAAAGGGAGCAGGAGGCCGTCAGGGAAAAGCCCCTCGCCCCCATCGCGACCACCACGTGCATGAAGTCGGACACGTCTCCGACGCCCGCCTTCCCGTCGCAGAACGCCTTGAGCCTTAGGACGTGGTTCAGGGCGCTCGCCGCCTCCTTCCAGTCTTCGACGCTCTCCCGTATGGCCCCGTCCTCGGGGACCCACCCCCTCGTACCAAACAGAGGGCCGTGGACGGCCGCGAAGGCCACCACCTCGTCGTCGTCCGACAGGTTGCCGAACTCGTAGAACAAGGGCGAGGGGGCGAGGGGGCGAGGGGGCGCCGCAACGGCGCTCGGCCTGAAAAGGAGATCGGAGCCCCCCGCAGGTATCGAGAGTTCGAACCCCCCTATTTCGCCCGTAAAGTCATCTTTTGCGAGCATTTTCTCTCCTTCGATACGCTATTAAATCTAATTAATAGCGTGCCACCACGATAAATCAAGATAAATACGCTTAAAAACATAATTTATAGCGTATTTATTTTAAGCCACACTATGGCAAGGAAAGCGGGGAGGTCATCGAAGAACGGAGGCCACTATGATTGACGAGCGAGAGAGGGCAAGCCGCCCAAGGCCGCCCGCCGCGCCGCCCGGGAAAAGGGGGCGGCCGTGAGGACGGGAGGGAGGGCCGCGCGCCCGGAGACCGCCGGGAGCCCCTGCATGGCCTACCTGGAAGGGTACCCGCCCATGCTCACCCCCAAGCAGGTTTCCTCCGCCCTCCAGATATGCGAGCGCACTATCCGGTTCATGTGCAGGTCGGGGGAATTCGAGCACGCGATGAAGATCGGCACGGCGTGGAGGATACCCAAGGCGTCGGTCGCCGCGCTCATCGAACGGGGCGGCGTCGAGCGCATCGACTACGTGGGGCGCCGGGACAGGGCGGGGCGGCGATGAGGGCAGGCATGCGCGACCTGCGCGCGGTCTTCTCGGACATGCCGGACATGCTCGACCCCGCCTTGGCGGCGAAAGCCCTCTGCATATCCGACAACTCGATGCGGTCCCTTTGCCGCTCCCAAGTGAGGCACCTGCGAGTCGGGAAGCTCATTCGCATCCCAAAGCAGTGGCTGATAGAGGACCTCTGCGCAATGCAGGGGAAAACCGAGGATGCCCGCGGGCATGCTCCGAACGTAGGAGGACGCTCATGAAGATGCTCACGAAACAGCAGGCGAAAGACGTGCTCGGGGTCGGAACGACGGTGTTCAGCGAGTACTGCAACCGGCACATCGACCCCATCCCCTTCGCCTACGACCCCCTGCACCCCAAGATCCTGCGCGTGTCCGAGCGCGACCTGTGGGACTGGATAAAGCGGAACTTCTGCCTCGTGAACCCTCCGACGGACGGCGACGGCCGTGAGGGATCGTGACTACCTGACGCTGCACGCCTGGATGTGGTCGAAGGCGGGCCTCGGCCTCAAGCTCGGCAGCGTCGAGCTGTGCCTCTACGCGCGCATCTACGCGTTCAGCAGGCGCGGGGCGGGCGTCTACTACGAGACGCAGGAGGCCGCCGCGCACGCCTTCGAGGTGTCCGTGCGCCAGGTGCAGCGCGCCATCAAATCGCTCTCGGAGTCCGGACTCGTCGTCGAGGTGGGCAGGTACCGCCTCGGCAACAACCGGGACTCCCGCCGCTTCAAGGTGTCCCAAGCCCGCATCGACGAGGCGGTCAGGTCGTTCGACGCGGAGGCGGCGGCGCGCGCCCTCTCGGGCGACGGAATGTCGCGCGAGGCCCTGCCCGACGAAACGTCGCCCGACCGCCGGACGGAACGTCGCGCTTCGGGCGACGGAATGTCCGGGGAGGCCGCCGCTCGGGCGACGGAATGTCGCTCCGAAAGGATGGAGGGAAGTTGCGGGTCAAATGGACATCCGTCCAAACCATCCCCGGCGGAGACGCGCAGGGCCGTGGGGGAAAAGGCGGCGGAGGCCGTGGAGCGCCTCATGGAGGCGTCGATCAACCGCCGCGCCTCCTTCGAGGAGGTGGCCGCGGCCTACGCGAGGGCCCTCGCGCGCGGGTACTCCCCCGAAACGATCGAGGAGGGCTATCGGCGCTACACGGCGAGGTACCGCCGGGACAACCCGGAGACCGCCCGGTACGCCATGCGGCTCGACAACTGGCTCTCAAGGCCGGACGGCCTCTCCTTCGACCTCCCGCCCAAGCGGAGCAGGGGGAAGCGGCCGTCGCCAGAGGAGGAGCGGAGGGCCGAGCGGGAGCGGTTCGAGCGGGCGCTCATGGACCGCAACCCCGAGTACCGGGAGCTGAAGGAGCTGGTCGGGCGCCTCTACCCGGAGATGGGGTGGGAGAAGCTGAGGGGGAGCGCCGAAAAGGCATCCCGCCTGGAGGACGAGATAAAGAGGGCGTCGGCCCGCATGGAGGAGATCGAGACCGAGGGCATCGGCGCGTAGGAAGGAGGAGAGGCGATGGACGACCTGGGAGACGATTCAGTCCAAGCGGCGGCCCGGGCATCCCGCGAGACGTTCGAGATGTGGCAGCGCGTCTCGAGGCGCGACGCGCGGAGGGGCGCCGCCGAGATGGCCGACGGGCTGCGCCGGGGCCTCGAGAGCTCCGAGGGGGAGGTGCGCGCCATCGACCCCGGGGAGGCGCGCGCCGCCAGAGACGGCGGGGAGGGCGAGCAGGGATGGAGGCGCGTAACGATGGACCCCCGGGACCGCGAGGGGATCGAGGCGCGCCTCGCGGCGGCCGGCGTGGAGATGGAGCTGTACGAGCGCTGGGACGGAGACGTGGACGTGCTGTTCCGCGCACCCGACGAGGAGGCGGTCAAGTCGGCGCTCGCCGGAATCATCTCGGAGGAGGCGCTGCGGGACGGGCGCCAAGCGGCGCGGGACCCGCTGGAGAAGCAGGTGGCCGACGCGGTCGCCGCGGAGGAGTCCCGCGAGGCGGGCCGCGCCGCGTCGAAGAGCCGCGAGATGTCGCAGGGAATCGAGCGATGAGGGGCGCCCGGAGAAAGGTCGCCGAGGCGGCCGTGGCCGGGGGCGCGGCCGCCTCGGCCTCGGCGCTCGTCGCCAACAAGCTGGCGTGGGCCGCCGCGCAGTCCCCCCAGCCGTACCCGCTCGCGCTGTCGCAGGCGATCGCCGATCTGCCCAGCGCGCTGGCGGACCCGTCCGCATGGAGCGCCGACCCGACGGCCCTGGCCCCCTCGGCGGCCGCGGGCGCGCTCGGCCTCGCCCTCGGCGCGGCGGCCGTCCTCGGCAGGAGGGAGCGCAACCTCATGCCGGGGGTGGAGCACGGGTCGGCGCGCTGGGGGACCCCCGAGGAGGCGGCCGCCTACGCCGACGCGGAGGACCCCGACAACAACATAATCCTGTCCGCGACCGAGCGCATAGCCCTCCGCCCCAAGAGGTTCGACCTCAAGACGGACTGCAATAAGAACGTGCTCGTCATCGGAGGCCCGGGGACGGGCAAGACGCGCTACATCGTCAAGCCCAACCTCGCCCAGCTCAACGCGAGCTTCTTCGTGACCGACCCCAAGGCGACCCTCCTGCCGGAGGTGGGCCAGATGCTTCTGGATGCGGGCTACGACCTCAAAGTGGTCAACCTCATAGACCTCGCCCGATCGATGCGGTACAACCCGTTCGCCTACGTTTCCGACCCCGAAACCGAGGGGGACGGCAGGTGCCAGTCGGACATAAGCCGCATCGTGAACGTCCTCATGAAGAACACCGAGGGGTCGGGAGAGCGCTCCAGGGAGGACTTCTGGGCGAAGGCCGAGCGCAACCTGTTCCGCGCGGTGATCGGCTACCTCATGTACGCGGTGAACCCCGAGGAGCGCACCTTCCCCTCCATGATAGACCTGGTGGACCTCGCAAGGTGCAAGGAGGACGACGAGGACTACATGTCGCCGCTCGACCACATGTTCCGCAAGTACGAGACGGGGGAGGCGTGGAGCGACGCAGCGGGGGACTTCGTTCGCGACCCGGCGCTCGAGCCCCATCCCAACGCGTACCCGTGCCGCATGTACCGCAAGTTCAAGCTGGGGGCCGGAAAGACCATGAAGTCCATCCTCATCTCCGTGGCCAGCCGCCTGTCCGACTTCGACAACGACGAGCTGCGCGACCTCATGTCGGACGACGAGCTGGACTTGAGCGAATTCGGGGAGCGCAGGTGCGCGCTCTTCCTCCAGATGCCCGACTCCGACTCGACGTTCTCGTTCGTCACGTCGATGCTGTTGTCGCAGTTCTTCCAGCTGAACAAGGGCAAAGCCGACACGGACTATCGCGACAAGGGAGGGAGGCTGCCCATACCCATCCAATGCTACCTCGACGAGTTCGCCAACATCGGGCGCATACCGGACGTGGAGCTGCTCGTGAACACGCTCCGGTCGCGCGGCATCTCCCTCGTCATCATCCTGCAGTCCTACGGGCAGCTCGCGATGAACTACGAGGAGAAGGCGCAGGACGCCATCGTGGACGGGTGCGACAGCATGGTGTTCCTGGGCGGGAAGTCGCAGAAGACCACCAAGATGATCTCCGAGGGGATAGGCAGCACCACCGTCGAGCACGACTCCCGGTCGAAGACCTACTCGGCCACGAACTCGTCGGGCGTGTCGGAGCAGCTGATACAGCGCGCCCTCATCGACGCCGCGGAGGTGGGCAGGATACCGCCCGATATGTGCATCGTGAGGCTCAAGGCGGCCGACTTCCAGTCGAGGAAGTACGACCTGGGGAAGCACCCCCGGTATGCGGCCATCGACCCCGGCCGCCCCGGCGCGCTCCACGCCGATCCCTTCGACGATGGGGCCTACATCAGGCGGCGGAGGGAGGAGGCGCGCGGCGGATGACGAGGGGCGGGGGCGGCGCCCCGCGACAGGCTCCTACCCCCGCGCGGCGCCCCCGCCCAAAAGGACAGACCGAGGCCCGAAGGCGACGGCCAGGGCCATTCTACATGAAAGGACCGACCATGGACCTCACATCTCTCTCCGGCATATCGACCGTCGTAGGGGCGGCCGTCGGCCTGTACGGGGGCTACCACCTGCTCTTCGGGGCCCTCAAGGTGTCCGACGCCATCAAGGACGGCCAGGGCATGTCGATGAACTCGGGGCTCGGCCAGCTCGTCGGCGGGGCGATCATCGTGGCGGTGGCCGGCGGTTTCGTGGCCCTCGCCCAGACCTGGCCCTACTGAGATGATCGAGATATCCGTCCACGCGGACGTGCGCGACTACCGGGAGAAGCCCCTGTTCGGGCTGTCGGGGCGCAAGGCCGTCTGCGTCGCCGCCGCAGCGGCGACGGCGGTCGGCCTCGGCGCGGCGCTCGTCCACGTCTGGGGAATGCGGCCCGAGGACGCCGCATGGCCGGTCATAGGGGTGTGCGTGCCCGTGTGGCTCCTCGGCTTCTGGCGCCCCCTCGGGCTGCCGGCCGAGGACTACCTCGCCGCATGGGCCCGCCACCGATTCGGGAAGAGCCGCGTGCCGAACGAAGCGGCGCGCCCCGCCGACCGCAGGGCGCGCAGGATGAGGAGGAGACATGGAGCAGCAAGGAAACCCGCTCGGGGAGAGGAACTTCTCGGACGGCCCGCGTCGCGGGGAGAGCTACGAAGGGCGAGAAGAGCTCAGAGCGTACATAGAGGATAGGCGGGCCGCGGCGGGCGACGGCTCCCTCCCCCTCCTCGGCAGGCTGCGGGCGCGCGGGGAGGCGAGGGAGGCGGAGAGGAGGCTCTTCGACAGCTCCCGCCGGACCGTCAGCGAATCGAGGGCCGCCGCCAAGAAGGCACGACGGGAGGCCCGGCGAGCCGGGAGGGAGTGCGAGGCCGCCCGCCGGGCGCAGAGCGCGGACGCGCGCCGGATTGCCACGCAGCGCGCCGGGGTCTACCGGGACGTCGACACGCTCATGCGCCGCCAGAGCCGGACGGAAAGCCGCCGCGCCGAGGCATGGTCCGACGGGCTCTCCCGCGCCCGGAGGGCGCAGGACCTCATCGGGTACTCGCTCATGTACGAGGACGGCGTGTGCGAGAGCGCGCCGGGGACGTTCTCGGAGACGCTCTCCTTCTCGGACATCAACTATCGCACGGCGTCCCCCGAGGACCAGCGGAGCGCGTTCAACGCGTGGTGCGGCGTGCTCAACTACTTCGGCCCCCAGACGGGGCTCCAGCTCAACGCCGTCTCCCTCGCGCGGGACGAGGACGCGTGCATGAGGCGCACGATGCTGCCCGAGACGGGGGGCGCGAGCGACGTCTACGTGCGGGAGTACAACCGGATGCTCGCGGACAAGGCGGCCGAATCGACGCAGGGCATCACGCGCGAGCGCTATCTGACCGTGAGCGTGCGCGCCGCGGGACGGGACGAGGCGCTCCCCCTGCTCGCGAGGGTCCGCGACGACGTGGCCGACATGCTGAGGCGCATGGGGTGCGAGGTGCGCAAGCTCGACGGGATGGACCGGCTCAGGCTCGTCCGCTCCCAGATCGCCCCGGACGGGGACCTCCCGTTCGACTACGGGCGGTCCCTCGTCTCGGGCGAGACGACCAAGGACGCCGTGGCGCCGTCGTCGTTCGACTTCTCCGCGTCCCTCGACCCCCAAGGGCGCTTCTTCAGGATCAACAACGCCCCCGCGGCGGGGGACGTGTTCGCGCAAGCGCTCGTCGCGCAGAGCTGGCCCTCCGACCTGACCGACCGGGCGCTCGCGTCGATCACCGACCTCCCCGTGCCCCTCAACGTGTCCGTCCACTACCACGCCTACGACCAGGGCGATGCGGTGGCCATGGTCCTCAAGAAGCTCGCATGGATGCGCGGAGAGAAGGCCCGCTCCCAGCAGCAGGCGTTCAGGCAGGGCCTCGACCCCGAGCTCGGGGTTTCGCTCGAGGTGCAGCACCGGGAGTCCGAAGCGGGCGACCTGCTGGACGACCTGCGCAGCCGCAGCCAGCACCTCTTCGGCGTGTCCGTGGTCGTCCTCGTGTGGGGCCGTGACCTCGACGAGCTGTCCTCGCGCGTCTACCAGGTCACGTCGGCGGCGCGCAAGGCGGGCGTCAGGCTCTCGTCCTACGACCTGCGCCAGGAGCGGGCGTTCAACTCCGCGCTCCCCCTCGGGTTCGACCACGTCCGCCTCGACCGCACCTTCACCACGGCCGAGGCCGCCATGCTGCTGCCGTTCTCCTCGCGCGAGCTCATGCAGGAGGGGGGCGTGTACTACGGGCAGAACCAGCTCTCGGGCAACCCCATCATCTTCAACCGCAAGACCCTGAAGACCCCCGCCGGGTTCATCTTCGGCAAGCCGGGGGCGGGAAAGGGGATGAACAACAAGGGCGAGATATTCAACGCGAGGTTCGGCAACCCCGACGACCACGGCATCATCGTCGACCCCAAGGGGGAGTACGGCGCGTGCATGGAGGCGTGGGGAGGCCAGTCCTTCGAGCTCGCCGTGGACAGCCCCCACCACATCAACATCTTCGACCTCAACGAGAACTACTCGGGGGCGGGGAGCAACCCCGTGCTCTTCAAGTCCGAGTTCCTCGTGGCGTTCTTCTCCGACATCCTCGCCCCCGACGGCGGGATCACGCCGGTGGAGCGGTCGATCCTCGACCGGTGCGTGAGGCAGACGTACTCCCGGTGGAGCCCGGGCGCCCCGCCCGGGGACATGCCCACGGTCGCCGACTTCTGGGACCTCCTGAGAACGCAGCCCGACCCCGAGGCCGACACGATGGCGCGGGCCCTGGAGATGTACGTGAACGGGACGCTCTCGTGCTTCTCGCACACCACGGACATCGACGCCGACGCGCCGTGGGCGAGCTGGTCCACCAAGCGCATGGGGCCGCAGCTGGCCATGGCCGGCTCCATGGCCGTCATGGACCGCGCATGGCTCCACGTGACCGAGAACGAGGGGCGGGGCGTGCGGACGTGGGTCTACATAGACGAGATACAGAACTTCGAGGGCAACCCCTACGCGATGGGGTACCTGCAGAAGTACTTCGCCGAGGGCCGCAGCTACGGCCTCATACCCACGGGGATAACCCAGCACCCCGACCGCATCCTGGGAAACGACACGTTCCGGCAGATGCTCTCGTCCTGCGAGTTCCAGATCCTGCTCGATCAATCCTACAACAACCGGATGCACCTCAAGAAGATCCTCTCGCTCTCGGACACGGAGCTCGGCTACATCAAGGACGCCGAGCCGGGGTGCGGCCTGCTCGTGGCGGGGCCGGCCGTCATCCCGTTCAGAAACGTCTACCCCAAGGGCACCGCGCTCTACCGGCTCATGACGACCAACCCGAACGAGCGCGAGGCCGAGGCGAGGGCAGCGAGGGAGGAGCACCGGGATGGGCGCGCGTAGAGACGGCCGCAGGGGGCCTCTCCTGCGCATGGTGGACGACGCGCGGAGGGACCGCGGCGACGGCCCGTTCGACTTCGCAGCTCGCGCGCGCCGAGGCGGGGGGCGCGGGGCGGCCGGGCCGCAGGGAGGGGGCGCCGCGGCCGAGCGCTCGCGCAAAGCGGCCGCGAGGAGAGCGGCGGAAGAGGAGGCCGCGCCCGAGGGCCGGGAGGCCGGGCAGGGCCCGGCAGAGGCGGCGGGCGGGCGCGGGGCGGCCCTCTTGGCGGCGGGCGGGCGCGGGGCGGGCGCGGCCGCCGCGCGCGTCGAGGGCGAGGACGAGAGCGGGAGCCTCCGCGCCGCCGGCTCGGCTGCGCGCAGCGCGCTCCGGCCTCGCCGCTCCCCCGCCGGGTCGGTCGGCCCGAGGGCCGGAGGCGCGGCGCGGAGGGAGGCTCCCCGCCGCGCCTTCCGGGCAGGGGGAGCGCGTCCGGCACCGTCCCGGCCGGCGGGGAGCGCCCTCGCGGGCCGGGGCGCGACCGCCGCCCCGAAGGGCCCGCTGGCGAAGGCGGCCGCGCTCGCGGCCGGGGGAGCCCTCCCGGCCGCCGGGGGCGCGGGGGCGGCCGCGGCGGTTGCGGCGACCGCATGCGCCGCCATCGTCGCCGTCTTCTCGTTCTCGTGGTTCTGGGAGGACGCGAACAGGGGCACCGCGGCCGTGCCCTTGCCCGCGGCTTGCGAGGCGCTGCGAGGAGAGGTCGAAGAGGTGTGCGCGGAGGTGCTCGACGAGGCGGGCTGGGCCGATTTCATCCTGGCACTCATGGCCGCCGAATCCGGAGGGGACCTGGGCGTGCCCGCAGCCGGAGGGGCGGACTACGTGTCGTGCCCCGGCGGCTGCGGAACGCCCCTGTCCTCCGTGAGGCAGGACGTCATGCAAGCGTCCGAATGCGGCTACGGGGGCGTAGTCGTGCACGGAGCGTCCCGCGGAAGCCCCGTCGCATGCTGCCCCTCCGTGGGAGAGTGGCCGTGGCGCGACGCGGGGGCATCGACGGCCCGGGCGTCCATCTACGCGGGAACGCTTTACTTCCGCGACGGGCTGGAGATGTGGAGCGGCTACCTGGGGGAGATCGGCATCGAGGACGCGGGGAAGCTCGCCCTCATAGCGCAGGGCTACAACTACAACATGTCGGCATGGTTCTCGTGGTGCCAGGCGCGCGGCATCGAAGAATGGTCCATCGACGCCTCCGAGGAGTTCCAGGCGACGCTCCCCGAGGGCTTCAAGGGCACGGCGAACCACGCCGAAAAGGTGATGGCCTACTATCCGTGGGGGACCGGGTCCGAAGGTGGAAGCGATGCGCAGCGGTCCCTCGCGGACATAGCGCGTCAGAACGCGACGAACTCCCCTTACTACCAGCAGCAGTGCGCCAGATGGGCGAACGACATGTACGACAGGGCTTTCGGGTCCGGAGCGTGCGCCCGGTACGCGTCGGCCTGGGACGACTGGCTCGCGAACGGGGTGTCGGAGGACGCGGGGGCCATCCCCGTCGGGGCGGCGGTGTACGCGTCGGGCTGGCCCTACCCCGGGCTCGGGGCGGAGAACCCCTACGGGCACGTGGGCATCTACCTCGGAGACGGCCAGGTGGCCGACTACTCTCGGGTGTGGAGCCTGCTGGAATGGGCCTCCTCCCAGTACGCGAACTGCAACGGGCGCGTGGGCTGGCTCGGATGGGGCTGGCTTTCCGGAGACGACCTTTCGAGGAGGTGAGGGACCGGATGGAGCAGGATCGGAGCGGATACCACGCCGTCTCCCTGAGCGGGGGCAAGGACAGCACGGCGATGCTCCTCATGATGGTCGAGAGGGGCATGAGGGTTGACGCGGCGGTGTACGCGGACACGGGCATGGACCTCCCCGCCATGGAGGCCCACCTCGCGCGCGTCGAGGAGCTGTCGGGCGTGCCCGTCGTCCGCGTCCGACCCCCGCTCTCGTTCGAGCACTACCTGCTCGACCACGAGATCACGCGCGGGAAGCGGGCAGGCGGCCGCGGCTACGGCTGGCCGCGGCCGCGCGCCCGATGGTGCACCGCCCGGCTCAAGGTCGAACCGATCGCGCGCCACCTCCGCGCCGCGAGCGCGGGGAGGCCCGTGACCCAGTACCTGGGGATAGCGGCCGACGAGGCGCCTCGCCGGAGAAGGGAGAGGCGCGGGGTGCGCTACCCGCTGGCCGAATGGGGCGTGACGGAGGCGGACGCCCTGGACTACTGCCGGAGGCGGGGACTCGACTGGGAGGGCGAGTACCGGCATTTCAACAGGCTCTCATGCTGGTGCTGCCCCCTCCAGTCCCTCCCCGACCTGCGCGCGCTGCGAAGGCGGCACCCCGACCTGTGGAGCTTGCTGGGCCGCATGGACGAGCGGGCCTGGAACACGTTCCGCATAGGGTGCTCCGTCGCCGACCTGGAGCGGCGGTTCGCCTCCGAGGACGCGCAAGAGGGCCCGGCGGGCGGCGCCCGGACGGGAATCGACGCGAGAGACAAGGAGATGCCATGAGAGGGAAGAGGGCGGCGATCATCGCCGTGGCGGCCGCGGTCGCGCTGTTCACCGGGGGCACGGCCGCCCGATGCGCGGCCATGGTGGCCGCAGGAGACGGAGCGGCGGGCCAGCAGGAGAACGCCCAGGAGCGCGGGGAGGACGGCCAGGGCCTTCCGGACGGCGAGGCGGCCCCGCCCGGGGCGCAGGACCTCCTGGCGAGGCTCGGATCGGCCCCGTGGTCGGACGCCACAGGGTCCATCGTCCTCGAGTTCGGCGACGGGACGTTCACCGAGCGTCGGGCGGGAGAGTCCGAGGGCGTCGTCACGGAATTCTCCATCGAGAGCGTGGACGCGAGGCCGAACGGGACGACCGCGGTCATCGAGGCCGGCGGCGAGCACGTGGCGCTCTCCCTGTCGCTCCCCTCCGAGGGGGCGGCGGCGGTCGAGTCCCCCGCGTTCAAGCTGGCCCCCTCGTATCGGGGAAGCGCCGAGGCGGCCTATGAGGTCAACGGGGTCACCGAGGAGGCCGCGGCCCTCGCCGCGGCGGCCCCGGAGGAGGTGGAAGCCGCCGTCGCCGAGCACTGCCGCGCCAACCTGCCCGCGGCGACCCGCGCCGAGTTCACGGGCCTGGCGTCGGTCGACTTCGATGCGGGCACCGCGACGCTCTACTTCGCCTCCGAGTTCGCGCCGGGGGTGGAGGTGGCCGCCGTCTGCGACGGGAAGGGCGGGATCGCATGCTCCACGATGGCCGGAGGGCCGTCGTGACGCGCGCGTCCGCGGGCAGGATCGCCCTGTGCCTCGCGCTGGCCCTCGCTGCGACCGCCGCCCTCCCCGGGACGGCCTGGGCCGACATCGGCACCGATATAAACAACTGGCTCTGCGGCCTGTGCAACGACCTCGGCCGCACCCTCGCCTCCGTCTCCACCGACCTCGTGGGGGCGCTGGCCGCCGGAACCGTTCTCTCGCAGATGCAGCACGGCGGCCTGGGAGAGCTCCTCTCCGGAGTGCACGAGATGGGCAGCGCCGTCAACGCCAACGCCGTCCGTCCGCTCGCCTACTGCGTCCTGGCGCTGTCGATGGTCCTCCAGTTCGTCAAGCTGACGCAGCGGGCAGACGGCTCCATGACCGGGATGCCCGGGCTTGAGAACATCTGCATGCTGCTCGTAGGGTACGCGGTAGGCAAGCTCCTCATCGACAACTCGATGCAGATATGCGATGCGATCTACCGCACGGCGGGGAAGGTCATGGCGTCGATCACCGCGGCGAGCGGCGTCGCCGCGCAGTCGATGCCCGACGCGGCCTTCGAGAGCACCGACATAGCCGTCTGCCTCGTCGTGCTCGTCGTCTGCTGCCTCCAGATAGCCTGCGCGTTCGCTGCGCACGTGGTCGCCCAGCTGCTCGTGTATGGCCGAGCGGTCCAGATATACGTGTACGCCGCGTTCTCGGCCCTGCCCATCGCCCTGCTCGGCGTGGACGGCACGCGCGGCGCGGGGCTCGGGTTCCTCAAGAGCTTCGCCGGCGTCGCCCTCGCCAACGCGCTCCTGCTCGCCGTCCTGTACTTCTTCCCGGCGATCATCTCCTCCATCGGGTACGCGAACCTCGGAGACATGGGAGCGGTGGGGCAGCTCGCCGATGCCATGGGGGTGTTCGCCCAGTGGCTCGCGCTCATGCTCGTGATGCTCGTCGCCATGTGCAAGACCGGCTCGTGGGCCCGCGAGATACTGGGAGGATAGGCCGGAGGCGGCGCGGAGAGGGCAAAGGTGCCCATATGGGCACCTCGGCATCGCGGCGGGGCGAAAGCGCACAATGGGAGAACCATCCGACGAGAGAGGAGGCCAAAATGGAGTACGCCGAGACGAGGGGCGCGACGGGAGGGGTCCCGCAGGAGGAGAGGGTGCCCAAGGTGTACCTCACCGTCCCCACCGAGCCCTACGTGCGAGAGGTGGCGAAACGGGACGGGACGACGTTCAACGAGGTGAAGGTGCCCGCCCACGCGGAGATAGGGGGCAAGCCCCTCGGCAACGGGTGGGTGTTCAACCCCCTGTTCGTCGACGAGTCGAGGTACTCGTCGGCCATGAGCGTCATCCCCCTGCTCGCCGACCGCGACGTGCGCCTTCATCGCGATGTCCTGCTCTACGACCGCCGGGAGAACAGGCTGAAGCCCGCACTCGACCCGGACGGCAGGAGGCTCCAGGAGAGGATCGAAGTCTCGCCCCAGGCCCTCGAGGAGGCCATCGTCCAAGCGCTGACCACCGTCCCCGAGCGCGGCGACGAGGCCCGCGGGCGCGGCGAGCGCCCCGAGCCCGCGCGGCGAGAGAGCCTCTCGGCGCAGCAGGCCGCCGCTGTCGGGGCAGAGGGGTCGCGCGAGGCGGCCCGCCCGCAGACGGCCCCGGCGGCGTTCAGGGGCATGTCCATCTAGACGGCCCACCTCGATCCGGCCGAGCATCGCACAAGGAGGTCAGCATCCCGCATGGCGCGCATGAGAAGAAACGCCGTGGTTCCGGGGCAGCTATCGCTGGACCTGTTTTCCCAGGACGCCCCAGAAGTGGACAAGCCGGAGGAGCTCGCCTATAATGATAAACTGGGTTTTTTTACGGTTTTTCAAGGAAAGGAGCAAGGATATGCTGACGGATCAGGCGTACAGCGGGTACGCGGCGATGCGGCTGGCGTTCCTGGAGGAGAACGCCCCGGCCCTCTTGGAGGGCATGAGGGAGGCGGGAACGCTGGACGCCCACCTCGAGGAGACGGAGAAGCTCGTGAACGAGAGGAGGGCCCAGCTGGAGGAGGTGTACCGCGTCCAAGCGGGGGCCGACGAGGAGCAGAAGGCGCGCGACTGGGGGGCGTGGTACACGGCGGCGATGGCGGCCCAGATGAAGGCGCGCTCCCAAGCGGTCAAGGAGGTGGTCGAGGCCCTGTAGGGCTCCCCAAGGTAGACCTGGGAGCGCAGGCGGGCGGCGGCCCCGCGGGCCACGCGGCCCGCAACCTCGCCGCCATCGAGGCCCTGGCCGCCGTCCGCGAGCGCGGCGGGAGCCCGACGGCCGACGAGGCGAGGGCCCTCGCCGCCTACTCGGGATGGGGCCCGTGCGCAGACGCGTTCTCGGGCAGAGGGGAATGGGCGGGAACCCTCGCGCGCCTCGAGGAGCTGCTCTCCCCCGACGAGCTGGCGAGCGCCCGGTCGTCGGTCCTGACCGCCTATTACACGCCCGAGGAGGTCGTGCGCGCGATGTACGGCACGCTCGGGCGCATGGGGTTCGGCGGGGAGGGGGTCGCGGGCGACGTGCTGGAGCCCTCGTGCGGCGTCGGCAACTTCATGCTCGCCGCGCCCGAGGGGTACCGGTTCCGCGCCGTCGAGGTGGACCCTCTGTCGGCGGCCATCGCGCAGGCGCTGTCCCCCGACGCGGAGGTCGTGTGCGCGCCGTTCGAGGAGTGCGCCTTCCCCGAAGGGTCGTTCTCGGCCGTGATAGGAAACGTCCCCTTCTCGGACAGCATCAAGATCGCCTACCCGGGCGTCGGGACGCTGGCCATCCACGACTACTTCGTCCTCCGGTCGCTCGACGCGGTGCGGCCGGGCGGCGTCGTCGCGGTGGTCGCGTCCCGCTTCCTGATGGACAAGCGCGGCGAGCGCGTGCGCAGGGAGATGGCGCGCAGGGCCGAGCTGGCGGCCTGCGTGCGCCTGCCCGGGAATGCGTTCCTCGAGCAGGCGGGGACCGAGGTCACGGCTGATGTCATCTTCCTGCGCAAGAGGCCGGAGCGCCTCGAGGACGCCGACGAGCCCTGGGTGCGCTCCGTCGAGGTCGAGGGGGCGTTCGTCAACGCGATCGTCGCGCAGAGGCCCGAGTGCGCGGCGGGACGGCTCTCCATCGTGCCGGGCAGGTTCGGCCCCGTCCCCGCGGTCAGGCGCGAGGGGGACGAACCTTTGTCCGACGCCATCGAGAGGCTCGCGGCCAAGCAGCTCGAGCGAGTGGAGGACGCGCCGGGGACGCGAGCCCGCGCGATGGCGGCGAAGGCGCCGGAGCCCTACATCGCGAAGGCGCCGAAGCCCTCCGGCGACTACGAGTACGTCCTGGACGAGGGCGGCCGCGTGTGGTTCGGCAACGGCAGCACCGTCGAGCCCGTGCCCCTCCCCAGGAGGGACGCCGACCGCCTCGCGGGCATGGTCCGCATCCGCGACCTGGCCAGGGCCCTCCTCGCCCTCGAGGCGTCCCCTTCGGCGGACGAGCGGCAGGTCGAGTCGGCCATGAGGGCGCTCAACGACGCGTACGACCGCTTCGTCATCTTGCACGGGCGGCTCTCCGACAAGCGCAACGCCAAGCTCTACAGCCCCTCCGAAGCCTCGTACTACCTCCTGGCCGGCCTCGAGGTGACGGACGCCAAGGGGGAGTTCGTCTCCAAGGCGGACGTGTTCACCCGGCGCGTCGTGGCGGCCGAGCGCCCGCCCCTCGAGCGCGCCGAGTCCGCCGCCGACGCGCTGGCCTACTCGATCGACCGCAAGGGAGGGTTCGACCTCTCCTACATAGCAGGGCTCCTCGGCACGGACGAGGCCGGGGCGCTCGAAGAGCTGGGGGACCTGGCGGTGGTCGACCCCGAGACGGGCGAGGCGCTCATGGCCGACGAGTACCTCTCCGGCAACCTGGCCGGGAAGAGGGAGTGGCTCGAATCGGAGATAGGCCGGCTCAAACGCGAGCCGGAGGAGGGCAGAAGGGCGGCATGGCTCGCCGAGCGCGGGCTGGACGCCGTCGAGCCGGAGGAGGGGCCGTGGCCGGACCTCAAGAAGGACCTCGCGAAGTCGGGGGCCTGGGCCTCGGCCGTCAACCCGCTCGCAGCCGAGAGGTACGTGGCCGTGGGCGCCGTCCTGAACGGAAAGGGCTTCGCCGGCAGGTCGGCGGGATGCGGCATGGCGGCCGTCCGCGACCTGCTCGAGGAGTCCTCGCGCAGCGAAACGCCCGCAGACGCCGCCATGCTGAACTTCCTGACGCCGGAGTTCGAGGCTGCGGGATGCCCTCCGGGCGAGACGGCCGCGTACGGAGCGCTCCTCGCGTCCCTTCACGCCCCGAAGTCGGACGCCGCCTTCGCGGCGATGGCCCGCATGAGCCTGGACATGGCGCGGGCGGCGTGCCGAGCAGCGGGAATCGACGCCCCGATCCGCATTGCGGGGGACGCCGCCGCACGGGCGCTCGCGGAAGACGAAGCCCTCCCGGAGTACCTCTTGGAGATCGCCTTGGAGGAGGAGCCCTCGTACTACGGACGCAGGACCTACCTGCGGGCCACGCCGGAGGGCTTGGCCGCGTTCAAGAGGCAGCGCCGCACCTTCCTCGAGTCCAATCCGCGCGAGGAGGACGAAGGGCGCGTGCGGAAGCTCGAACGGCTCCTCGAAAGGGTGAGGGCCGCCATGCCGCCCGAGCTCGGCCCGGCCGACATAGCCCTCACGCTCGGGAGCCACTGGGTCCCGCCGAAGATCGTGCACGACTTCGCCGTCGAGACGTTCGGCCTCCCGACGCGCAACGACGCGGTCATGCGCGGGTTCTCCGTGGCCCGTTCGGACGTGCTGGGGCAATGGAGGGTATCCTGCTCGGGGACCGCCTCCCACGTGCGCGCCGCGGCCCGGGAAGCGTACGGCACTCCCGAGCGAAGCTGCTTAGACATACTCTCCTCGGCGCTCAACTCGACCGACCTGACGGTCACGAGGGAGGGGCGCGACGGGGAGAGGAGGAGGGACCATGCGGCGACGATGGCGGCGTGGGAGCGCAGGCGCGCCCTCGTGGAGCGGTTCAAGGAATGGGCGTGGGAGGATCCCGGGCGCGCCGCCGAGCTCTGCCGCATCTACAACTCCCGGTTCAACGCCACCGCGCCCAGATCCTACGACGGATCGTCGCTCACGTTCCCCGGCATGTCATCGGCCGTCGAGCTGACGAAGCACCAGCGGGACGCCATCGCGCGCGCCCTGCTCGCCCCGGAGGGCACGCTCATAGCCCACGTGGTGGGCGCGGGCAAGACGTTCGACGGGATAGCGGCGGCATGCGAGGCGCGCCGCCTCGGCAAGGCCAGAAAGCCCCTCGTCGTCGTGCCCAACCACCTGACCGAGCAGTGGGCCGCGGACTTCGTCCGGCTCTACCCGTCGGCGCGCATCCTGGTGATGGGCCGGGAGGACATGCGCGGAGCCGAGGCCGTCAAGCGGTTCTGGGGGCGGGCCGCCACGGGGGACTGGGACGCGGTGATCGTCGCCCAGTCGCGCTTCGGCATGGTGCCCGTCTCCCCCAGGCGCAGGATCGCGGCCCTCGAGAGCCGCGTGGAGGAGTTCGCTCAGGCTCGGGAGGCCGCCGACGAGTCCGGCAACCTACCGAGCGTGAAGCGCATCGAGGCCGCCCGGAAGGCGTCGGAGCGCAAGATGGAGCAGCTGCGCGCCGAGATCGACCCCGAGGGGGTGTACTTCGACGACCTGGGCTTCGACATGCTCGTCGTCGACGAAGCCCACAACTACAAGAACCTCGCGGTGGCGACCTCGATAAGCGTGTCGGGGATCAGCGTGTCGGGATCGCAGAAGTGCGAAGACCTCCTGGACAAATGCGACCTCATCAGAGAGAAGAACCCGTCGAACCTCGTGTTCCTCACCGGCACCCCGGTGTCGAACAGCATGAGCGAGCTCTACAACATGCAGCGCTACCTCGCCCCCGGGCTCCTCGAATCCCAGGGGACGTCCTCGTTCGCGTCGTGGGCCTCCACCTTCGGCGAGATCACCGAGTCGGTGGAGCTCAGGCCGGAGGGCACGGGATTCCACATCAAGCAGCGGTTCGGGCGCTTCCACAACCTTCCGGAGCTCATGGCCTCGTTCCACTGCTACGCGGACATCAAGACGAACTCGGACATCGAGCTCGACCTGCCCGAGTGCCGGATCGTCCCCGTGGCCGTGGAGGCGACGCCCGAGCAGCGCGAGGCTGTGGGGGAGCTCGCCGACCGCGCGGCGCTCGTGCGGAGCGGGGCGGTGGACCCCGACGTGGACAACATGCTCAAGATAACGGGGGACGGGCGCAAGGTGGCGCTCGACCCGAAGCTGCTCGACCCGGACGGGGACTCCGACCCGCTCGACGGGGGCAAGGTGGACGCCTGCGCCCGGAAGGTCGCTTCCATATGGCGCGAGACGGAGCGGGAGCGGGGATGCCAGCTCGTGTTCTGCGACGCGTCCACGCCCGCCTCGGGGAAATGGAACATATACGAGGACCTGCGCGAGCGCCTCTCGGCCCTCGGGGTGCCCCCCTCCGAGGTCGCATTCGTGAGCGACGCGCCCACGCCGAAGAGGCGCGAAGAGCTGTTCGAGCGGGTCCGGGAGGGGCGCACCCGCATCCTCGTCGGCAGCACGCAGAAGCTCGGGACGGGGACGAACGTCCAGACGCGCCTCGTGGCGACCCACGACCTCGACTGCCCGTGGCGCCCGTCCGACCTCGAGCAGCGCCTCGGCCGCATCGTGCGCAGGGGCAACCTCAACGAGCGCGTGAGCGTCTACCGGTACGTGACCTCCGGGACGTTCGACAGCTACCTGTACCAGCTGGTGCAGAACAAGCAGGCGTTCATCAGCCAGGTGTTCACCTCGGAGTCGCCGGTCCGCGAGGCGTCCGACCTCGACGAGACGGTGCTGTCCTACGCCGAGATAAAGGCCCTCGCCACGGGCGACCCCAACATCCAAAGGCGCATGGAGCTGGAGAACCGGTTCGGGCAGCTCACGCTGCTGCGCTCGGCGCATTCGAAGCAGCAGGCGGACCTGCGCACGCGCATCGAGGCGCTGATCGCGCCCCGCGTCGAGGGCCTCTCCCGGAAGCTGGAGGCGGCGCGGAGCGACGGGCCGCGCGCCCGCGCCGCGCCGCCGCAGACGACGGAGGGCGGCGAGTGGAGGGGCATGGAGGTCATGGGCGATCGCCTCTCGGACAGGGGGGCGGCGTGCAGGGCCCTGTGGGAGCTGCGCGGGCGCGGCCGCCCCGGCCTTTCGGAGAGGGTCGGCAGCTACCGGGGGTTCGACGTGATGATGACGGCCGACCCCGACCCCCTGTCGGGGGACCCCATCCCCCGGATCGCCCTCGCGGGCGCCTGCGAGCACCGCGCCCCGAAACCCCTGCCCCATCCTTCGGCATCCGTCCAGGGATCGGCGATCGCCCAGATGGACCGCGTGATCTCCGAGATCGCGCAAGCCGAGGGGAAGCTGGAGGGGAAGCTCGCCGAAGCCCGCGCGGAGCTAGAGGAGGCGAGGGCGGAGCTCGGAAGGCCGTGGAGCCACGAGCGCGAGTACTCGGAGCTGTCCCGCCAGCTCGAAGAGCTCAAGAGGGACGAGAAAAGGACCCGCCGGCCCGCGTCGGCCCGGCGCATTGAGGGCCTGGCGCAGCAGATGGAGGAGGCGCGCGCCGCGTCCGCATCGACCGACGCGACGAAGGGCGCTGCGGAAAGGGCGAACGAGAGGGAGGAGACGCTGACATGAGGATGACGGACGCGCTGAGGACCAGGCTGAGGGACGCCCTCGCGGAGGCGGACGGCGCGGAGCCGACGCCCGAGCGCGCGAGGGAGCTCGAGCGCAGGGTCGAGGAAGCCGCGCGCGAGGGGCGCTGCCGCGTCGACTTCGAGGGGGCCGCCTCCGAGGCGTCGATCGCCTTCAGGCCCTACCGCGACGCGGAGTCCGGAGAGTGGCGCGCGGCTGCGGACGGGGAGAGGGTGGCCGAGCTCGTCTCCCGCGCCCATCTCGAGGCGGAGGCGGCCCGCGGCCCCAGGGAGGACGGCCCCATGCTCGTCGCGGACGCGGCGGACGGAACCGGGTCGTGGCTCGGCTACAACGGAGCCCCGGCCCCGGGAGGGCCCTCGCTCGGCACGTTCGACAGCCGCGGCGAGGCGGCCCTCTTCGCGCGCGGGGTGGGCCTCCCCCTCCGCGCCGACATGGCGGCCTGGCGCGCGGCCGACAGGGAGGCCCTGCGCCGAGGCAGCGCCGCGCAATCGCTCCTCGACGGCCCCTGGGGCATACGCGGGGAGGAAGTGCACGGGGTCATCGACGCGGCCGAGAGGGCCTGGCGCATGCTCGGAGCCTCCCGCCCCCTCGACTGGATCGCGAGCATCTTGGCGGACGCCTTGGCCGAGACGGAGGGCCGGCTCTCCTTCGCCGACGCGCCCCGACTGCCCGAAGACGAGCTCGCGAGGATCCTCCGCGAGGCCCTGGAAGGGGGCGAGGGGCGCCTTCTCGACGAATGCGACCTCGCGATCCTCGAAATCGCCGCCCATCCCGAACGGGCCGGAACGGCGGGAACGTGGAGGCCGGGAGGGCCGGGCAAGGAGGGGCTCCTCGCGGAGGTGTCCCTGTCCGAGGCCCATCCCGGCCGCATGCGGTGGGCGCTCTACGAGGCGGACCCCGAGACGGGAGCGCTCGGAGCGAAGGAGGAGGGCGTCTCGTCCGGGTACGGGAGCTTCGAGGAGTGCGCCGAGTACGTCCTCGGCTGCCCGTCCGTCGCCTTCGCCCATCCGGGGAAGCCGACCTCCTCGGACCTGGCGCCTCCCGCGCGCGGCGCCGGGAGGCGCGGGCTGGGCGAGCGGATGGACGACGCGAGGCGCGAGGCGGACCAAAGGGGCTCCGCGCCGAAAGGGACGGAAGGCCGGGAGGCCAGATAGTCGAGAGAGGAGGAGCCGTTGAAGAGGCTCATAGTCGCAGAAAAGCCGAGCGTCGCGAGGGCCATAGCGCGGGCGGTCGGAGCGGACAGGGAGGAGGACGGGTTCCTCGAGGGCGAGCGCGACGTGGTCACTTGGTGCCGCGGGCACCTGGTCGAGCTCTCCCCTCCGGACAGGTACCCCGAGTGGGCGGGGCGCTGGAACCCCGACGACCTGCCCATGGTGCCGGAGGAGTGGCTTTGGGAGCCTTCGGAGGAGGACGGCGCCGCGCGCCAGCTCGGCATCGTGACGTCGCTCATGGGA
The DNA here is from genome assembly GCF_002159915.1 of Gordonibacter sp. An230. GTDB lineage: Bacteria > Actinomycetota > Coriobacteriia > Coriobacteriales > Eggerthellaceae > Rubneribacter. The sequence goes on along the minus strand of NZ_NFJP01000006.1, from coordinate 62,642 downwards.
AGGGGCGACGTCGCGGAGCTGGTGAACGCCTGCGACGCCGACCGCGAGGGGGAGGGCATCTTCCGGCGTGTGCTCTCCCATGCGGGGTGCCCGAAGCCCGCCCTCCGGTTCTGGAGCACGGCGCTCACTCCGGAGGCCGTGGAGAGGGACCTTGCCGCCATGCGCCCTCTGTCGGACTACGACGGGCTGGCCGACGCGGCCGAAGGCAGGGCGAAGGCCGACTGGCTCGTCGGGCTCAACGCCACGCGCGCCTACGCGTCCCTCTACGGTGCGCAACTCACGGCGGGGCGCGTGCAGACGGCGGTGCTCTCCCTCGTCGTCGAGAGGACCCGGGCGGCCCGGTCGTTCGAGGCCGTTCCGTTCTGGCTGGTCGAAGCCGATCTCGGCGGCTTCGCGGCCGAGTCCGGCAGGTTCGGCTCGCGCGAGGAGGCCGAGGCCGCGGCCGAGAAGGTGCGCGCGGCCGGGACGGCGGCCGTGGAAGCGGCGGAGAGGAGGGAGGAGCGGCCCAAGGCGCCGCCGCCCTACGACCTCACGGCGCTCCAGCGCGACGCCGCCAAACGCTGCGGGCTGACCGCCGACGAGACGCTCAAGGCCCTCCAGTCCCTCTACGAGCGCGGCCTGGTCACTTACCCGCGCACGGAATCGCGCCGCATCTTGGAAAGCGACGCCGAGGACGCCTCCCGCGCGCTCGCCCAAATCGCGCGGCCCGAGGTGGCCGGGGCCGCCGCCGAGGCATTCGACATGGGGAGGGCGAGCGTCCGCGCGATCATCGGCGACTCCGAGGTGTCCGGGCACGGGGCGATAGTCCCCACGAGGATGATGGACGCGCAGGCGTTCGGGCGCCTGGAGGGCCGGGAGAGGAGGGTCGCCCTCCTCGTGTGCTGCCGGCTGCTCTCGGCCACCATGCCCCCGGCGGCGCGGCGCCGGACCAAGATCGTCGCGAGGGCCGGGGGCGTCGAACTGCGCGCCTCGTCGTGCGAGACGCTGGAGGCCTCGTGGGAGGCCGTCGAGGACGCCTGCGCGGCGATGCTCGGAGGAGAATCGGCGCGCGGCGCCGGTAGGGGCGGCGCGCCCATCCCCGAGGACGTCGCGCGAGGGGGCGCCCTCGGGCTGGGAGGCGTGGAAGTGAAGAGGGGCGAGACCTCCCCGCCGAAGCCCTACACCGAGGACGGGCTGCTCGAGGCTATGCAGCACGCCGGAAGGCTCATCGGCGACGCCGACTTGCGCGCCGCCATCGACGACGACTCGTCCCACTCGGGAGGGCTGGGGACGCCCGCCACGCGGGCGTCGATCATCGAGAAGATCATAGGCCGCGGGTACGCCGAGCGCAAGGGCCGCGCCATCGTGTCGACCCCCGACGGCGAGGCCCTCGTCGACCTCGTGGACGAGGGCCTCAAGTCCCCCGAGCTCACCGCCCGCTGGGAGCGGGCGCTCTCCCTCGTCGAGCGCGGCGAGATGCCCCTCGGCGACTTCATGAGCCGGATCGAGTGCTATACGCGGGAGGTGGTCGCCGCGGCCAAGGAGTCGTTCGATCCGGCAAGGACAGTCCGTCGGCGAGCGGAGGAAGCGGGCGCGTGCCCGCGGTGCGGCAGCCCCGTCGTCAGAACCGGGGGCGTCTACCAATGCAGCAGCAACCGCTCCCGAAGGGAGGAGGACGGCTCGTGGACCCTGACGGCAGGATGCGGGTTCAAGCTGTTCCCGACGGTGGCCGGCAAGAAGCTCACGGGGTCCCAGGTCGAAAAGCTGCTTTCCGGAGAGACCGTGCGCGCCAAGGGGCTCAGGTCGAGGAAGGGGTCCTCCTTCGAGGCGGGGCTGAGGCTGTCCCCCGGAGGGGAGGTGGAGCTCGTGTTCGGCGAAAGGCGGCGAAAGGACGGCCCCGCCCCCTCCAAGCAGAGAATCAGGAGTTGTCAAAATGATATCAAATGAAGCGATCTACATACCATTTGCTATACTTTTAGGACACGCACCTGCCAAGAGGAAGGAGGCGGTCCGCATGGCCACCACTCAGATGAGCCTGAGGATGGACGAGGACGTGAAGAGGATGATGGACGCGACCGCGAGCGCCATCGGGATCACGAGCGCCACGGCGATGAACATATTCGCCCGCCAGTTCGTGGCCGCCGGAGGGTTCCCCTTCGAGGTGAAGGCGCCGAAGGCCGCGGCGCTCCCCGCGATAGACAGGGAGAGGCTCTACCGACCCCAGAAGACGCAGGACGGCTCCCCCGTCCTGCCGAGCGAATGGCTCGACCCGGAAGGGGACGTCTATGACAGCCTCGCCTGAGCCCCTTGAGGTGTGGCTCTGCCGCTTCAGGTTCTTGGACGCACCCGAGGTGAAGAAGGTGCGGCCGGCGGTGATCCTCGAGGCGGACGAAGGGGCGCTCGTCGCCGTCGCCGTCAAGGTGACGAGCCACGCGCCCCGGGACGAGCCCGGGGAGTTCGAGGTGGCCGACCTCGTCCGCGCCGGACTGCTGAGGCGGTCCACCGTGCGGTGCTCGCAAGCCATAGAGATGCCTTTCAACGACCTCATAAGGCGCATCGGGGAGCTCGCGCCCGCCGACGCCGCCAAGCTGGCCGACGGCATCAGGGAGGCCGGCATCGCCCGCGACGCCTAGCCGACCGGCATCCGCGCCCGGACGAAGGGCCGCACCAAACCGGGCAATCCGCGCGGGGCCCCGGGCGACGCCCGGGGCCCCGTTTTCGCATGCGCGCGGCCCCGCAGCCGAGCGATGTCCATATGGGCACTTCCCGACCCGATCCCCGCCACGAGGGACAATGGGCCAGGAAGGAAGGTGCCGCGCAGAACGGCGCACAACCACCGAAGGGAAGCGAGAAACGGCGCACACGGCTCGGCGGCATCCTCCTTCGCCGAAGGGACGGGAGGAAGGAGCAGGGGCCCATGGACAGCGTCGCGCCGGCCAGCCGCAAAAAGAAAGCGGCCATCAGATACGTCAGCCTCTTCTCGGGGATCGAGGCGGCGGGTTGCGCATGGAGGCCTCTCGGATGGGACGCGGTCGCGTTCAGCGAGATCGACCCCTTCTGCAACGCCGTCCTGTCCGCGCGCTTCCCGGGCGTGCCTAACTTGGGCGACATACGAGACGTCGATTGGAGGGATCTGGGTGGAGAGGCGGACATCGTCGTCGGAGGGAGCCCGTGCCAAAGCTTCTCGGTTGCCGGGAACCGAACAGGGCTCGAAGGGGAATCCGGGCTCATGCTCGAGTACATTCGAGCGGTACGCGAGATCATGCCTCGATGCTTCTTGTGGGAAAACGTCCCGGGGGCGCTCTCGTGCGAGGACGGGAAGGCTTTCGAGCTGCTGCTCGGGAAGATGGATGAACTCGGGTACGGTTTGGCATGGAGAGTGCTGGACGCGCAGTTTTTCGGCGTACCCCAAAGACGCGAGCGTGTCTACCTTGTCGGCGTGCTTGGAAGCGCCGCCCGTGCCTGCGAAGTACTATTTGAGTCCGAAAGCATGCCTTGGGATGCTCCGACGAGCAGAGAAAAGAGGGCGGCCCTTGCCGACAAGGCTCAGGGCGGCCCTCGTTCTGCAGGCTTCCGGTTCAACGCCCCTCCCGCCGCAAAAGGGATAGGGTACGTCGAGGAGGGCTCGCCCACGATGACGGCCGGGCGCTGCCCCGCCGTGTGCTACGGAATAGCGGGCAACACCGTGGGGCGCGCGCCGGGGAACGGGGGCAACGGGCAAGGCTTCTGCGACCCAGACGAGGCCGGCATGTACACGCTCACTGCGGCCGACCGGCACGCCGTGGCGGCACCCGCCGGAGGGCGCCCTGCAGACGCGCTGTGCGTCGCCCCCACGAACCCCAACGCGTCGATCGGCGAGGAGTTGTGCGGGAGCCTCACCGCAAGCGCAGCAAAGGGCGGGCCCATGGTCTGCCCGGGCGGCGGCCCCGTCGCGTTCGCCCAGAACGTCCGAGACGAGCTCCGCCTCGTCGGCGGGAAGGGCGACCACGTCGGGGCGCTCGCCGCGAGCCCCGGCGCGAAGCAGGCGAGCCACGTGCTCGAAGAGCTCTGCGTGCGCCGCCTGACGCCGCTCGAATGCGAGCGCCTGCAGGGGTTCCCGGACGGCTGGACCGATGTGGAGTACCGCGGCAAGCCAGCTTGCGACACCCCGCGCTACAGGGCGCTGGGCAACTCCATGGCCGTCCCCGTGATCAGGTGGATCGGGAAGCGGATGGAGGCCAATTGGGCCTGCGGGCATTTCTCCGTCCCTGAATAGGAAAACGGTTCGGCATGACCGATCAGCCATGCCGAAACCGTCGAAACCGCCAAAGAAGCCCCGCGCATGGAACGAGGGGCTTCTGCTTTTGCCTATCGGGGAAGCGGCATCATTTGTTTTGCGTCAGCGGATTCCCCCCGCTTCCCCACGCCTCGATCAAGCAAAGCCCCCTCCGGATCATTTCAAGCCCCCTTCCCTTTTCGCTCGGCAGGACTCGTCCGATATGCCCTCAGTCGACGTATCCACCACGATTCCGAAAATTGCGAGAACGGAGAAAACGGCGTTCACAAGGTCTATCGCGTCGCCCTCCATCGCCGAAACGTCGACTTCGACGCCAAGCACCTTGAGCACAAATTGGGCCAAGATGAGAAGAGCCGGTATCAGGGCGATCCAGAAAGATTTGTTGGACACCCGCGATTTCCAGTCTATTCCAAACATGCTAATCACCTTTCGAACAAAGCGCTAAAAACGGCATTGGCAACGAGAGAGGCGACGGCGGCGGCAACCGCGAGCTTCCAAGCTGCCAAAAGCTCCTTTGGCTCGCTTTCGGCGTCGTCCGCCTTTCGCTCAAGATCGCTCACGTCCTTGAGAACGAAGTCCATCTTCGCGTTGCTCGCATCGATGGCCCGCGAATTGCCCTCCATGGTTTCATGATCGGTCGCGATCTTCTCTTCAAGCGCCTTTATCCTGTACTCGTGCAGAATATGTTCCGAACATTTGCCCACAATCCGCCCTTTCCCCGCGGTTCAGCAGCTAGCGAATCCCATTCTCGTCAGGCGTAACCATTTGCGCGATCGCCGCAGCCTCTTTCTCGGCGCCCTTCGCCTTCTCGCGGATGCGATAAAGCCTTGCCTTCTCCGCGTTGGCCATTCTCCTGAGATACGAGACCTCCCATTCCTCGATGGCGACAGCGTTCTCCTCCTCGCACCGGCGCCTCTCGTATTCCGAGGAGCCGTCTGCCTTTTTCATCTTGGGTTTCGGAGGGATGCTGCTTCCCCTTTTGAACTGTTTCGACAAGAATTCCGCGCGCGCTTCGTCAGGAAGCTCCAGAAGGGCCTCTTCGCACCGGCGTCGACACCTATCGACCCGGCTCCTTAAACGGCACACGAGGCACAGCCCGGTGCCCTTGAACACCTTCGTCCTCCACGTTGCGCAGTTCGGGCACCAGACAAGCACGGACTCGTAGTGCCTAAGAGAGACGCCTTCTCCGCCCTTCCTAAGCTCGCAAACCTTGCTTTGCACGGAGGCCTTGCTTCTTCCAAGGGCTTCGCAGATTTCGTTTGCCGAAATCCGGCCAGCCCACTTCTTGAGGAAACGCACTTCCGAAGTGGTCCAGCTTCTTCTCGGCATGCTCCCGCCCATAAGAAATTCCCTTCTCGCCACCAAAGCGAGGGAAGTATCTCCAAGGCGTTACTTTTTTCGCGCTCGTCAGAAAGCCCAAGACCCTACAAGCGCTCGAAGCCGGAATGCGAGGAAGAGCGTTTTTCGCTGCGGTTGCCGCGGCAAAGAGCGACCACGCGCCCAAGCCATCGATTTGGGTAACGCCGCGAGCAGGATGGACGCGAAGGCGGACGAAGGGTCTGCCCAGACGCAAGGAGCGTGGTGAGAATGACGAGCAAGAGCGAAGTGGCTGCGCAGATCATGGAGCACCTGTGCACCCACGACGGAGGCGGCGGACACGGCTACTCCCAGCCGGGCAGATACGGGACCGGGACCGAGTCGATAGTCATAGACGGCGTCACGTACAGCTTCGCAGGAGGGGACCGCGACTGCTCGAGCGCGGTCATCTCGGCCTACGAGGCCGCCGGAGTGGACTGCGGCGGCGCGACGTACACGGGAAACATGAAGAACTGCATGTGCTCCACGGGCAACTTCGAGTGGATGCCCATGTCCTACATCGCTCAGCGGGGCGACATCTACCTCAACGAGCACGGACGGGGCATGTCCGGCAACGGCCATACGGCCATGTGCACGTCGGCGTACCCCGACGAGCTGGCCGAGTTCTACGGCCCGGAGGGAGGCGGCGTGGACGGCCAGCTGGGCGACCAGACCGGATGGGAGTCCCGCATCGTCCACTACTACGACGCCCCATGGGACGGCATCCTGCGCTACGTCGGCGAGGGCGGCGGGGTCCAGCCGCCGAGCGGCGGCCTCCCCGACCTCCGCTACCGCGTGAAGACCGCCCAGGCCGGCTGGCTGCCCGAGATGGTCAACTGGAGCGACACCGGCCCCGTCGGCGACGACTTCGCGGGGAACATCGGGCAGCCCATCACGTACGTGGCGATGGACATTTACTGCGGGTACTACCAAGTGCGCACGGAGGCGTCCGGATGGCTGCCCCCCGTGAGCCAGTACAACATCTACGACGAGATGTACGGCTGCGCCGGAGACGGCTCCCCCATCACGGGCATACGGTGCTGGACCGACTCCACGAACCCCGACGTCGGCGTTCTCATGGTGCGCTACCAGGTGGCGACGGTCGGCGGCGTCTGGCTCCCCGAGATGCACGACCTCTACGACCACAGCGGGTCCGGCGACGACTACGCCGGCAACGGCGCCCGCATCGACCGCTTCCGCGCCTGCTACGGAAGGGCGATCTAGCCGGGGCCCCGCGCCCGGCCCGGAGGGGGCCGCCCCTCCGGGACCGTCCCAGCACTCGTCCTACGAGGTGGCCGCCGTCCCCTGGCCCTGATCGAGGCCCATGACGGCCCTCATGTCCTGATATGCGGCTTCCAGGGCCTCCATGTCGTCCTCATCGGCGGAGACGACGCGAGCCAGCACCTTGGCCATCTGACCGAAGTCCTCCTGCAGGGCGAGCAGCTTCGGAGAGTCCGCCCGGCCCTCCTCGAGGGCCTGGTCGTACTCGGTCTCGATCAGCATCTCGAGCCAGTTCATGCACACGAACAGCTTCTCCGTGAGGGCGCGCTTCGAGAACGGCTCGACGCGGGCGTCCTCCTCAAACCATTCAGGGACGTAGCCGAACTCGTCGGACACATCCTCCCGCTCCTCCCCGGAGCCGACCGACCCCTCCTGCGAGCAGCCCGCCATCGGAAAGGCGGCGAGGGCCGCCGCCGCAAGGAGGGCCGCGGCCCTCGCGCCGCTACGCACGGCCGCCCCCTTCCTCGGCGTCGAGGCGCTCCCACATCCCCGGGCTCTCGTCCACCTCCAGTATGTCGAGGAGCTCCCCGTAGGCCGCCTCGAGCGCCTCCGTGTCGGACGCCTCCATGGACACGACGCGCGCGAGAAGGTCGGTCACCCGCTCCTCGCGCTCCTGGTACTTCCGGAGGACGTCCTCGTCGTAGTACTCGCGCTCGGGCTGGCCCTCCATGTCCCTCACCACGCCCTCCGCCGTCCCCGCCTGGTAGAACACCAGGGAGACGAGGGTCGGCTTCGTCACCTCGTCGAGGAGCACCTCCCGCGAGGACATGGGCGACAGGAACGGCTCGGAGGTGGTGACTCCGTCGGCCACCACGGGGGAGTCTGCCGAGACCGCGCCCCCCTCCGCGCATCCGGCGCCCGCAAAGGCGAGCGAACACGCGAGCGACGCCGCGCAGAACAGCGGCACCCTTTTCGAAGTGTTCCCCATCGCCGATGCCTCGCTTTCCCCGAAGACCGCCTGACGAACTCAACGGCATTCTACCTCGCGGCGCCGCGGATGGCGAGGCCCGCCGCGGACCCCGGGCCGGCGAGGCCCCGGGGCCGCGGACCGGAAAGAGGTGGGCGGGGCGATCCTCCTCTTCGACGTTCCGTCGCTTGCCTTCGGCGGGCCCGGCTCGAAGGAAGCGAGGGGGATGGGCGAGGGCATAAGGGCCGTGCGCGAGAAAGGCAGAGGGCGGCCGCAATCGCCCCGACGGCCCCGACGGCTTCGCCTCCCGGCCCCGGGCGCGTTCGCGACGCCCCCGGCGAAGGCCCGCCCGACGGGAGGAGACCTCACAAGAGGGACATCGCGAGCACCACGAGGGGGACGCCGGGCACGAACGCCGCCTCGAACACAAGGGCCGACGCGGCCACCCGCCCGACGCTGTACGAGTAGGGCTCGTAGGAAAGCCTGCGGCACGTCGCCAGGAAGACGAGAAACGACGCCGCGAGGGCGACGCTCGCGCACAGGTAAGGGGACAGGAAGGCCCAGGACAGGAGGCTTTTCGCGAGGAACCCCCCTGGAGTGGCGGCAGTGGCCGCCAGAGCGAGCAGGGCGTTCCCGCAGGAAGCCGCCCCCACCCCGAGGGGCGCCGACACGGGACGGCTCCTCCTCCCCCGCCCAGCCAGGATCGGGACCCAGAACGCCGCGGCGAACACCGCCGCAGGGGCCAGGCAGAGCGCCGCCCCGGAGGGGATCGCCAGCCATTCCAGCAGGGTGCAAGTCCGAACGAACACGAAGCCTCCTCGCGACCGGCCCCGGCGCGGGGGCGCCGCCCCCGCGCCGGAAGCCCAGCCGTCCGCGCGGCGGACGGCCTAGACCTTCCCATCTTGCATCTGCCAATGATCCTCTAAGAGGAGAATGCTTTCAACCACGAAAGGTACGTTTCGGGGCCGTGAGCATGGAAAATCCGAGGCGAAAGCAGACCCCCCGCAATAAGGTACCCCGCCAAATCAGGAAAGCTTGCAGAAGCCGTCGAAAAGTCGGCGATATCGCCTCCACCTCCCACAACACCGGCAAGCTTCATGAAGTACTCGTACGTGGTCAATTGGCCAACTCCGTGCCTCGTCTCATAATAGGCTTGGACGGTCGGCGCATAATTTCCGACATTCGCGATGAACTCGGATGTTTCCGCAGCGCCAGTATAGTTGAGATGATCCTCTCCGACCAATTTCTTGAAGTGATCGTTCATCAGGGAATGCAATTGGTCGTACGAGCTCATCTCTGTGTTCCATTGTTACCCTCCATAACTTCTGATTGTTGCCGTCTTGACGATTATGTATCTTTACATTACCTTCTGAAACATATGGCGCACCTTGTCCAGGCGGCTGTTTGGACGGCGGGGCTGGATGACCGGCTGACCGACAGCGGCCTGATATCCTTTCAGCTCTGTAAGGCATACGCTCCGCCCGTTGGTGTAAAAGGCCAGATCAGTACGGTATGCCTGTATACAGCGGGCGGGAATCTCGCCAGTAAAGACAACTTCATCCTTTTTTACCTGGACCGTTTCGATGGTGGCACAGTATTTCGGTGCATCATGATAAGCCCTGGAAAGATATTCCCGGGGCGCATAGAGGGTGAAGGAGAGATAAGGTTCCAGCAGTTGCGTCCCTGATTCCTTCAATGCCTGTTCCAATACAATCGGGGCCAATGAGCGGAAGTCCGCCGGCGTGCTGACCGGACTGTAATAAAGCCCGTATTCAAAGCAAATCTTACAGTCCGTTACGTTCCAGCCGAACAAGCCCTGCTCCAGCCCGTAACGGATACCATCCCTGACAGCGTTTTGAAAACTCTGGTTCAAGTATCCCAGCGAAACCCGGCTCTCGTATTGTACACCGGAGCCAAGCGGGAGTGGTGTAACAGACAGTCCGATGGATGCCCAAAACGGGTTGGGCGGCACCTCGATATGGATGGTGTGGCTGGCTGCTTTGAGCGGCCGCTCCATATAAATGACGGTGGGTTCCTTTACCACTGTTTCAAGCTTGTATTTTTCCGACAGCAAAGCGGAAACAACCTCCAACTGCACCCGGCCCAAAAAAGAAAGAATGATCTCATGGGTGATGGAATCCACCTCGCAGCGCAAAAGCGGGTCAGTATCCGCAAGTTGCGTAAGAGCGTCCAGCAGCCGTTCTCTTTGCGCTGCCGTTTTCGGCGCAATCGACGTCCGCAGCATGGGGAGGGGGTCCTCACGCCACCTTTTACGAGGGAGCCGGGTTGGGTCCCCTAATACATCGTTTAACCTCACGCTGTCGCTGGGAAGGATAACAATTTCACCCGGATAAGCGGTGTCTGTCCGAACAATTTCCCCTTTGGATGGAATACGCATCTCTGTGATTTTCAGCTTTTCTCTCCCGGCCAGGGCCACCGTATCCCGCAGGCGCAGCGTTCCGCTGTATAGCCGTAGATAGACACGCCGCTGGCCGCAATCTGTATACTCCACCTTGAAAACGCTGCCGCATAGGGCGGCGCTCCCCTGTTCCCCAATCGGTTGGAACAGCCCTGTCACCGCATCCATCAACGGTTGAATGCCAAGGCCCTTTTTGGCGCTGCCATAATAGACCGGGAACAGGGAGGCGTCTTGAACCCGCCGCTGTTCCTCCCGCACAAGTTTTTCCCGGCTGATTGGTTCTCCTGCGATATACTTTTCCAATAATTTATCGTTATTTTCGATGACCGCATCCCATGCTTCTATGTCGGTATTTTCCTCCAGGACTATTTCCGGGGACAGCGACACCGTCTGCTTGATGATAATATCGGCGGAGAGCTTATCCCGAACAGACTGAACCACGCTCTGCAAATCAACGCCAGCCTGGTCGATCTTGTTGATAAAGATAACGGTGGGAATGTTCATTTTCCGCAGGGCATGGAACAGAATACGGGTCTGGGCCTGCACGCCATCTTTAGCGGAGATCACCAAGATGGCCCCATCTAAAACAGCCAAAGAGCGGTACACCTCCGCCAAAAAATCCATGTGGCCGGGCGTATCCACAATGTTGACTTTACATCTGTGCCACTGGAAGGAAGTGACTGCCGCTTGAATGGTAATCCCACGCTGCCGCTCCAAAAACATGGTGTCCGTCCTCGTTGTCCCTTTTTCGACGCTCCCCGGTTCTGAAATGGCTCCGCTGGCATATAGCAGGCTCTCCGTCAAGGTCGTCTTTCCAGCGTCTACATGGGCAAGAATTCCAATATTGATTATTTTCATGTGATTGTCCTCCCTTTACTGCCCCGAAGGGCATAAAAATCCCCAGCAGTAAAATACTTTTACCACTGGGGATGATAATTTGCGGACATACACATATACAGCATACACCTGTTTGTGAGTGCTGTTTTTGGGGATATGTCAAAATTGATAAGGCAAAAGTATTCTTAAATTGGGTACAAAAAACTAAGCCCCTACAAAAAGGACTATCATAATCCTTTGTTCCCACTATTTGATTATAGTTTTATTTAAGAATACCTTGCCGCATATTTTTTACTCCTTTTCTGGAATTGAATTATTATTTTCTGGAATTGAATTATTATATCACATCAGTTTTAGGAAAACAAGTATCTAAAAGAAATTTTTCTTCCCCTTATATGTAACAATCATACCGGCTTCCTAACGTTCAGAATGGTTTCTACTGTCTGCTGCGGTGTTTGGTTGGAATTGTCCAGCCAAAAGCCGATCCGTGGTGTTGTCTGCATTTTACTAAATACAAATTCAATGTATACAGAAAGAAATATATAAGGAGTGGGAGGGATTCCGCCGTAGTCGGCATTGTAGGAAAATCCAAAAGTTTAGATTTTCTCAAAATGCTTATCTTTTGGTCTTTGGTTCGGAATAGTGTAGTGCTGGCGGTCTATCTATTGTTTTCGGTTGCTTGCTTCTTTACCGTACATGAGCATTCATCCAGGAGATAAAAGCCTCGTACACGCCATCCGTGGCAAGCCTGAAACCACGATGCTCGCTCGCAGTCGCAGATCCGCCGGACATGTCCATATTAGACTCCCATTCTGCCCGGTTTGACGTCCCTCGAATAATTGCAACTGCAAAGTTGGCCGTCGAACTACCTACGGTCACCCGTTTCGATGCAAAATGATAACCGACAGGCCCTTCGCCGGCGACGCTGCCCGAAAAAATACTTCCGGAAGGAAAACCGATCTTCTGCAGCCCTGCCGAAACAAGCCCAGAATCCGAATAAGCGAGGGCGCTCAAAGCCATGGCCGCCGTCGCCAAACCACTGCCGTAATCAGCAGAAGAACGCCCGAGCCAATCATCGCTCCAAAGGATATCCCTCATCGTGCTAGTGCTTTCTTTGAGGGTACTATAGTAGTCAAGGTCAACTAGGTAGCAAGCCCCTGGTGGCACCTGACCCTCCGTCACGCTGGAGAACCCCATGTAGCGGCCGGAGGTCACGTTCTTGTCGATGCCGAAGCCGGCGGAGTTCGTGTACTCCTGGATCTGGTCGAACGCCCAGTTGGACGGCAGGGGGTACCCGAGGTTGCCCGAGTAGCCCGTGGACATGTCGGACACGAAGCTGCTCGACGCGAGGCCCTGGGCCGACACGATGCCGCAGGTGTTGCGGGCGCTGTAGATGCCGATCCTGTAGGGACTGCCGACGGCGGCCATATAGGCATTGACCCCCTGGAAGTGGGGCACAACCTTGCTCCATACCTCGCCCTCCATGAAGTCATAGTCGACCGCGAAGTAGATGTACTCTCCGCGAGGGACGCCAAGAGAATACGCCGCGTTCACAGCCTTCTGCGCGTCGCTGAACCCGCGGGAATAGCCGAAGTAACCCGACAGGTCGTCGTGGTCCTGCCACCAGTCGGCGTCATCTTGGAAGATGCAGAACAGGCTCATCCCTCCGGCGAAGATGGTCTGGATCTCGGAGGAGGTGAGGTTCTTGGGTCGCTTGTTCGCGCCGCCGCCGACGGTTCCTGTGAGGTAGCGGCCCACGATGCGGTACTCGTCGTTGTAGAGGGCGGCCACGAGGTCGGGGGTCACGAGCTGCGTCGCGCAGTCGCAGGCGAGGCCGTCGCGGTTGGGGTTGCCCGTGCTCACGAGGAGCCCCATCCATTCGTCGAGGCCCACCATGTCGCGCTGGGCGAGCGCGTAGTCGGACTGGAAGGCGTGGAGGGCGGACAGAGTGGAGGCGCCCTGGCTGCCGTTCATCGCGCCCGGATCGTACTTGGAGCCCGAGCCGCCCGTGTAGCGGTCCACGCCGACGCAGTAGAGGGCGTACTGGGCGAGCCTGGTGAAGTTGGCGATCTGGGCGTCGGTGTAGTTTCCGTTCATCCCCCACTGGCCGGGTTGCCACAGGTCGGGCAGGTAGGTCTTGGTGGAGGGGCCGAAGAACCCGGTCGCCATGTCGGTGGGCATGCCCTCCTCGGCCTGGATGGCGTAGATGAGAGCCGTGTTGGTGGAGCGGCCATAATAGCCGTCGCAGGCGCACAGGCCCGAGTAGGAGCGGTAACGGCTGTTGAGGTCCTGCTGGATGGAACGGACCTTGGGATCGCCTCCGGCGAGGAGCTTGTACTCGTCAACGCCCAGAATGGCCTTCATCGCCATGGACCCGATCGAGGCGTCGGCGAGGACCGACACGCCGGCGTCAGCGATGATGCTCTGCACAGCGAGCCCCGTCGTCCCGTTGTAGATGCCCGTGACCTCGCCGGGGTTGTACCCCTTGGAAAAAAGCCCGTACTGGATGATCTTCACCTGGTTGCCCGAGTCCCCGATGGAGATGCGGTTCGCGTCGCACGCCGCCTCGGTCTGCTCCCCGAACACGCCCGTGACCGTGCTCATGCCGAGCTCGATCTGAAGCGCCGAGACGAGCGCGGCGGACGTGGCCGAGCCGGGAAGGCCCGTCTCCTCGACGCGCTGGTAGCCCGCCCGGCCGCCGTACGTGGAGTTCAGCCACTTTTGGGCTTCGAGAACTTCTGCTGACATGATCTCTCCTTTCTCTGCCGCGAGCATCCGGCTGCGCGGCCCTTGGGAGAGAAGGCTAGGCATGGCGTTACCTTTTTCGCGACGAGCGCTCAAAGGACGCAACGAGTTTGCCATTCCTATTGCAGCAGAATCGCCCACCACGATCCACCCCTCTTGCCGCATACGCCCAACATTGCGGCAACCATGAAAGGCGAGATTATGCCGGACTATTTTCCTATTCGCGCCTCTACGATTTCTCGACAGAACGCGCCTGAACCTCATCGATAGAACAAGTCCGGAGACGGCAAGCCAAGCCCCCTGGCAATCATTACAATTACTCACTTATCTTGAGAAAGCGTTGCCTTCCAATAGGTTTACTTGGAACCCCAGAAAAAGGAACATCCATAGGTGCCGAGAACCCCCGAATCCGAAAGCAGTGCTTCCGAGAGTCGCACGCCCTCAAACAAGCAGGTTGCCCATCTCAATTCGCTTGGACCCCGCCCAATCCCACCTTCCAAATAGCGCCCAGGCAGACAGCATCACCCAACCTAAGGAAAGAGACCCGATATGACCAGTGCTCGAATTGAAAAACGAAAGTGGTCAAAACCGGAAGAGCTCTTTTTAACGAACAACGCCGACAACATTTCCTTTCCGACACTATGCACTCTCCTGGGCAGAAGCGAAGCCTCCGTCCGCTCGAAAGCCTATCGAATGAACAAGCTTGGCTCCGGCATTCACCTTAACAGCGCTCGAGCAAATTTGACATGGTGTCCGCAATGCGCCACATGGAGAACCAAGCTCTACGGCAAATCTGGATTATGCCCCGTCTGCAGAGCAAAAGAGCTACTAAAGAAATACGATGAGAGACTTGACATGGTTTTCAAGATTTCAGATTCGGCCAACATTGAAAAACTCTTGGCCGCTTCAACATTGGAAAGAATCACATATCCACCAAAACCAGAGATGCCTCAACCGAGAGGCAAGGGAAAGCGAAACTCGAAAAGGGAGGAGTACGATCACCTAGTCAAAATGGAGAAATGGGAAATAGATTGCATACGCAGAAAGATCAACGCAAAGAAGGCAAGGCTTACGAGGCTCAGAGAAGGAAAGGGAAGGGCTCGGCTCTCCTAGAAACCACTCTTTTCTTCTCGGAACGCCCCTCCATTATCTACAGCAAACCCTTCTCCACTTTAATTGCATAAGCTTGACAAGCAACCTGCTCTATAACTCCGCGCTCAAGAGCATCGATTTCCCGTCTCTCATTCTTAGAATAGAACGCTCTACTGATCAAATCCAGAGCTTGAAAAACAAGCTCCGCGCTTGTGACCTGCTTACCATCCATATCGAGCACCTATCGCTTGATTCCCGGAGAAAGAGACTTTAAAAAGATCACTTATTTCCGTCCACTAATTCATTATAGCGAAGAAAAACGCAGCAAACCAAAGGCAAAAAAGATTACTAGAATCCTAGCGTTGCTTTAAATGAGGGAATCTCGATGCGATGACAAGCCGATTCTTGACAGAGGAAATCTCCTCCCCGCCGTTTTCGCGATCGTAAACAAAACAAACAGGGATCATGACTCCGAAATCTCTTGGTTGAAGAAAAGACGCATCGGGATAAATCGATTCCAAAGAAGCGTCGTAAGCGACAAAAACCACTCCCTTATCCCGCTGCATAAAATCTATATGGCTTTCCTCGGATGGGAAAACCTCTTCGTAAAGCAGCCCTCTTCCAGCTTTCTCCAAAGCCTCTGCGATCACCTTAAAGCTGTACCGCAAATCATAAGGGCGAGCTATTGGGTAATCAAGCAGATCGGAGAGGGCAACATCCTTCTTAAGGGCCAGAGGGTGACTCTTCGACACGGCCACCTGGGGACAAAAAGAAAAGAGGCGAGAACAAGACACCCATCCCTTCTCGACTCGCCCCAAAACGATCGCCGCCTGGACAACTCCCTCTTCTAAGGCGGCCAAACACGTGCTGCTTGTGCCCCTATAAATTGAAGATGATGGCTTGGGGCATAACTTGTATACGGCATCGAGCACGTGTTGGCTCAACACGATTCCCCTATAAGGCGTTGCGCAAATCGAGATCGATATCGGATGCGCAATGTTCGGCTTTGCTGCTACGGCCTTTGCAAGAGATCGAAAATCATCTACCTCGTCAATAACCTCGAGCGCTTTCTCGTACAGGATTCTGCCCTGCGAAGTTGGCCGGACCCCTCTTCCCGACCTTTCGACGAGTTTTATCCCCAGTTCTTTTTCAAGATCTCCAACAGCCCGCAAAATACCCGATGGGGACAGGAACACATTCTTCGCCGCGCGAGCGTAGCTTCCGCAACGCACGGTTTCTACAAAGTACTGAAGTTGGTATATGTTCATGGATGTCCCATACAAATGAAATTGCGTATTTCGCTATATTATAGGTGAAATGCGCAATTTCAATATCATGGTAATGCGCGAAGAAGAATGGAGATTCTTCTCAACATCTCAAGCAGTTTGGTCGCTTTTGAATCTATGAGTTTTTCTCACTGATTGAGAAAAAGGCACGCGAACGTTTCCAATGATAGCGAGATACTCTTGAACAAGCATTCATAAAACCCAACCTAAGAGAAGGGATGCGCCATGCTTTTTTACTCAAACCCCGAAACACTAGGAGCGTGCAGCTACATCGGCTTTAAGGATATATGCATCGTTCTAGGCTTCTAAATCCTCACCGGTATTCACCTCCGAAAGACGCTGCCTTCTTGCCCACGTCCGGACGTTTCGCGCAAAGAGGCTGGCGAGATAATGGTATATTGAGAGAGCATCGCGTCTTAGAAACAAGGAGGATCGCCGGATGTCAGGCGAAGGATTCTGCCGAATCGAAAGATCGCTTTCGAAAGTAGCGAGATTTGGATATATCGGAAAAGTTGCGCTTGCCGTCTTGGCTAGCGCAACTTCATTAATAGGGATCTCCGTACTTTGCCTTGGGATAGCGAGCCAAATGGCAGCACCTTTCGACACAACCGTCCAAACATCTACCCTAGGCTTGCTCTCCTTGTTCCTCTTGTGGTTCTGCATGGCATTCGCACTATGGGTGGCATACTTTATCTTCAAAGATATGTCTCTGAAGATATCCCCCTTTACCAAAAAACATGCGAATAGGCTAAAACTGCTAGGTGCTATCTTGCTCGCAAGCACTGCCTTGCAAACGCTTTTATCTCCTGAAACTCTCGCAATCCTAGATATCGGAGATATAGCCATAGGGGCTAGCATGCGCGAGGCAAACGAGTATCAAGGCATCCCGATCAACATAGGATTGCTGACTTTTGGGCTTTTTTGCATCTGCTTTTCTCTGGTTTTCGAATACGGCGCCCTCCTCCAAAAACTTTCCGACGAAACTGTTTAGGAGCGGAATGTGGCTATCGTTATTCGACTGGACAGAATGCTTGCCGATAGAAAAATGTCGGTAGGAGAGCTTGCAAATAGATTGAACATCGACCCTTCAAATATTTCCAGAATCAAAACCGGAAAGATCAAGGCTTTTCGCCTTGCAACGCTGGATGCAATTTGCAAAACCCTTGAGTGTGAACCAGGAGACATTCTCGAATGCATACCCGACGAAGAGGCGAGGCGCCTTTTCGGAGACGGCTACCTCGAAGACACCCCTTAGAACAACTACATATCCCGGAATAGATCCTCAAGACCAATATTAAGCCCGTCGGCTATCTTGATTAAATTGTCTAAGGATATATTTCTCTTTCCTTTTTCAACTTCGCTGAAATAAGTTCTATTCATATCGATCATCATGCAGAACTTTCTCTGAGATAATCCGTTGGATTCCCGGAGATTTCTTATTCTGGCACCTACCATATGTCGCTTATCGACCATTGCAAAAGCCTATACTTGCCTTGTAGGCAAGTGGCTTATTACGAGTGAAGTTGATCCCTCTTGGGAAAAAACTTGTTTCTTTTGATGCCAGATTCCGAAGATGGCTTGTCCAACTTCCGGACAACTAAGTGGCAGACTTCATATTCGCTCCGCGTGCATCATCTCTCGACCACCTATGGAAATATTTCAACTATCGGTTAAGAAATTTGGGTTTTCTAGAAGCTGCCCTGCCTAGACCCTTCTTAGGCTCAATGTCAGAGCATCACTTTTGCAAAGAAAAGGGCCGTCGTGGATGATTGCCAAAAGAAGGTCACGGGGCGGGAACTTGCTCAAAAAGGAACCCTTGGCCTCTATGCTCGCCGTTCCACATTTCGTGCGCCGCCTGACGCCGCTCGAATGCGAGCGCCTGCAGGGGTTCCCGGACGGCTGGACCGATGTGGAATACCGCGGCAAGCCCGCTTGCGACACCCCGCGCTACAAGGCGCTGGGCAACTCCATGGCCGTCCCCGTGATCAGGTGGATCGGGAAGCGGATGGAGGCGTCGGCGGCGTAGCGGCCGGAAGGCGAGGAGGGCTCCTGCGCGCTCCGGTGAAAAGGCCGATGCCCTACTTTGCCGCATGCCGCGCGACGCCGCCCCCGCCGCGCTCCCGCAGAAGAGCGGCCGGACGCCCTCCCGATCCCTCGGAGCCAGCCCCTTCGACCATCCGCCTCAAGGCCGCGAACGACTCCTCGCTCAGGGCGTGCTCCATCCTGCACGCGTCGGCCTGCGCCGTCTCCTCGTCGACTCCGAGACGCTCCAAGAGGCCGGAGAAGAACCGGTGCCTTTCGTAGACCCTCTCTGCCACCGCCCGCCCCGACGGCGTCAGGACGAGCGCGCCATGCCTCCCGCACTCGACAAGGCCCTCCCTCGCAAGGCGCGGGACGGCCTTGCACACGCTCGTCTTCGAGAACCCCATGAACCCTGCCACGTCCACCTGCCTCACGACGGGAAGCCCCTCCCCCAGCCGGAGTATGGCCTCCAGGTAGTCCTCCGTCGACTCGCTATAGGCCATCATCGATCCTCCTTCCTCCGAACGCCGCGCGGCCCCCGGCCCTCGCATCGCGCCGCATCGCCCGACAGGCTCCTCTCGACGGCCCTCCCGGTGTACGCCGCCAAGGCCAGGCAACCGGCGAGGGAGGCCAGCCCGAAGCAGCTGAGCACGGCGGGCGCCCCGAGCCCCGCCTGGAGGATCGCCCCTCCGCACATAGGCGCGAACACCGCCCCGAGCCTGCCGAAGCCGAGGGTGAAGCCGAGCGCGGAGCTTCTCGTCTCGGCCGGGAAGGCGTTGGACACGAGCGCGTTCAGGTGGTTCTGCGCGCTTATGGCGAAGGCCCCCGTCGCGGCCACCAGCGCCACGAGCGCGACAGGATTTTCGGGTTTGATCGATATGGCGAAGAGGCTCGCGCCCGCGAGGATGCCGCTCGCCACCGCGACCTTCTTCGCATCGATCCTCAGCGAGACGAGGGACGTCCCGAGGGATCCCGCGACCGCCCCCGCGTTCAGCACCAGCGAAAGCTGGAGCGAGCCTTCGAGGGGAATGCCGAACTCCCGCATGAGCTGGGTGAGCCACGTCGTGACGCCGTAGTAGGCGAAGAGGTCGAAGAACGTCGCCAGGGAGCATGCCACGAGCAGAGGGAGGCGGAACGCCTTGAACGCGCCGCGCCAGGAGTCCGGCGAGGGAGCGCCCTTCCCGGCCCCGCGCCCGTCTGCGGGAAGGAGGGCCAGGGCCAACCCGGAAACAGCGAATCCGGCAACGGAGGCAATGGCCAAGGGGGCGCGCCACCCTAGGCCCACGGAGCCAGAGACGGCAAGCGCGGCAATCGTCCCCCCGATCGGGACGCCCGACATAACCACGCTCACAACCAAAGGAGCCTCCCTGTCTTCCACGCCGCGTCGCGCTATGGAAATGGCGATCGGAAGCACGACCCCCAGTCCGACGCCAGTGACGAACCGGGCGCTTGCCAACGCGGCCAGGTTGGGAGAGAGGCCCGACAAGAGGGTTGCCGCGCTGAAGCAGACCACGCCCGAGACGACGACGCGCTTCGAGCCCAGGGCGAGGCCGATCCTGCCCGCAGCGATGCCGCCCGCGAACATGCCAGCAAAGACGAGGCTGCCGACGTTGCCGGCTGCGGCCTTGTCAACCGACATGGAACCGTCCTCGAGGAGCGAGGGTATCACGTTGCCGTAGACGACCAGGTCGATACCCTCGCAAACCATGACCGCGCAGCACGCGAGCACCGCGCCCCAGCTGATGGAGCGCGTCATATCTTCCAGCCTTCGGCCTCTTTCCGGATGGCGACGAACCTCTGGTAGACGCCCGGCTCGGCTGCAAGCTTCGCGTGCGTGCCCCTCTGGACTATCCTCCCGTCGTCGACGACCAGAATCTGATCCGCGTTCTCGATTGTCGCAAGCCGATGCGCGATAACAACAACCGTTTTATTTCGAGTAAGCTCGTCAAGCGCATGCTGGATTTGGCGTTCATTTTCCGGATCGATAGACGCCGTCGCCTCATCGAGCACCACTATGGGAGCATCCTTGAGCAGGGCGCGCGCAATCGATATTCTTTGACGCTCTCCTCCGGAGAGAGTATTGCCGCCTTTGCCTACAACGGTATCGTAGCCATTGGGAAGTGCGGAAATGAAATCATGGCAACGAGCTCGTTTGGCCGCTTCAACAACTTCCCCCCTCGTTGCGCCTTCGGCTCCAAAAGCAATGTTTGCCGCAATAGTGTCGTTAAATAGGTAAACATCTTGAAACACCATTGAGAAATTGCAAAGAAGACTGTCGCAAGTCAATTCGCGGACATCGCGGCCACCGATTCTTACCGCCCCTGAACTGACATCGTAAAAACGGGCCATAAGGCTCGTCAATGTTGTTTTTCCCGAGCCAGAAGGCCCGACTATGGCGCACGTACTTCCTTCGGGCACGCTGAAGCTAACTCCATGGATTACTTGGCGTTCGCAGCCATTGCCATCCCCGTACGAAAACGACACATCATCGAATTCGATGTCATATCGATCGAGACGAATATCTTTTCCATCCCGATCAATAGGAGTGGCACTTGCAAGAGCCTCAACCCTCTCCAAGCAATCATTGAGATCCGCAAACATATGCGCAGAATCCGTCAATCGCCCAATGCCGCTAAAGACGGTGGTCGAAAAGAATGCGATTCCCAGATATACCCACAATTCAAGACTGCCGGAAACAAGCCCCGCCGTTGCCACCAAGACGAGAATCACCGATGCGATTTCCAAAATGAGTTTATGGGACACGTTCAGAGGGGTGTAGCCAAACTCAATATCGATACGAGCTCGCCTGAGTTCCTCCACAGCCTTGTCAAATGGCCTCCGAACAGCTTGACTTGTGCCGTAAGATTTCGCAGTTCCCAATCCATTGTAAAGAGCCACCGTAGCTCCCGACAGCCTCTCGGTCGCGGTTTTGGCGGCGGGTGAGCGGCGAGCCGACATCTTATTGACGCCAACGAGGGTAAGTATAGCAACCCCTATTGCCACAAGAGCCACAATCCCGCAAAGAGGACTCACGACGAAAAGCCAAGCGGTGATCACGCCCGCCGCTATATAGCTTCCCAAAGCTGCATCCACTTGACGAACGCCCTCGAGTTCCAAAGTGTTGAGATTCGTTGTCACCGTCGAAAGAATGTCCCCTGTTGAAGTATGTTGGTAATAGCCCAAGGGAAGCCTTTTGAGAATATCGCCGACCTCCTGCCGCGTCTCTGCAGCACGCTCGTATCCGATGCTTTCTTGAATACGAGCCTTCGCATAAGAAAGCGCAAAGCGCACAGCAACGCATCCGGCAATTGCCGCAAGACAAACCCATGCGAGATTGCCGTCAATGCGAGTTCCATTTCTTGCGCTGTCGATGAGCTGACCCAGTATCCAGGCAGAAATAAAAGTAGGCAATGCCGTTGCCATGGCGGTGAATATCGAAAGGACGAAACCTCCGTACAAACGACCCTTGAGGCTCCCTATCCAAGTGACAATCTTATTGTATGCGCGCACCATCGGGCATCGACCTCCTGTGCCTTCGAGGCGAATGCCTTGGAAGCGCCCCCGTCTCCAACCGCCCATGTGGAAGCTCCGGTATGAGCTTCCCACATTGAAGAGTACAATTTGCACTCTCTGAGAAGATCGTCATGCCCTCCTTGCGCCACAACAGAACCATCTTCGATAACGTAGATCGTATTCGCCGCGACGATTGTGGACAGCCTATGAGCAATTACTATCAGTGTTTTTCCCTTCGACAGCTGAGCTACCGAGCGTTGGATGCGAGCTTCGTTTTCGGGATCTGCGAATGCGGTGGCCTCGTCGAATACTACTATGGGGGCGTCTTTCAAAATGGCGCGCGCGATGCACACCCTTTGGCGTTCACCACCCGAAAGCATCCTCCCCGCCTCGCCTGAAGGGGTATCCCAACCTTGCGGCAATCTTTTTATGAATTCTTCGCAACTTGCTGCTTGCGCGGCGGCCATGGCCTCCTCTTCGGTTGCGTCGGGTCGACCCATGCGGATGTTGTCCAAGAGAGTTCCGTCTAACAAATAATCATCTTGCGAGACGTAGCTCACAAGATCGGATAACTGGCTAAGAGGCATGCTCCTCACGTCAACTCCGCCAATAGTTATGGAGCCAGAATCAACGTCCCAATGCCTCGCAATCAAACGGGCGATCGTAGATTTTCCTGAACCCGAAGGACCCACCAATGCGACGAAGCTGCCAGAGGATGCCTCAATAGACACGCCGCTAAGGGCCTCCTTGCCCTCCCGATAAGAAAAATGCACGTCATCAAACTTTACTTCTGCCCCACTCGGCACAGCTCGCTCCGCAGGCTGAGGCAATTCGGGCAAATCAAGGAACTCCCTCGCATCCGCAATTGCATAAGATATAAGGTTGATCTCATTGAAGCTTGCCCCTAGATAAGTTACCGGTGTAACTACAGCAAGTGCAAGCACGCAAGAAAGACCGAACTCGGGAGCAGTTATATCTCCCATTTCGAACAGCAATATCCCCACGGGAGCGACCCCCAGTAATGTGGTGGGGATTATCGACATGGCGAGATGCTGCGGAATCCAGGATGACTTCATCCAGCTGAGGGTAAACTTCAAAAAACTGGACACGGCATCGGAAAATTTCTTGTATGAGTTAGTTGCCTGGTTAAATGCTTTTACTACACGGATTCCCTCTATGTATTCGACGACGACAGAGTTAACGCGATCCTGTTCTTTTAGGTAACCGTCATACATCTTGTAATAATTCTGCATTCCCAGCCCCATGACAAGAAGGCCGATGGGGACGGTAAGAAGGCAGGAGAGAGCAATTCTCCAATCTATAATTGCAAGCCATATTGCAATGGCTAGAGCCAGAAGAAGATTGGCCGAAAGTTCTGGAATCATGTGAGCGAGGGGGATCTCGATCTTTTCTATCTTGTCTACTACGAGATTTTTAAGATTCCCAATTGTTTTATCTTGGGCAGTGCCCAATGAGGCATTCATGAGTTTTGTGGCCACCCCCTCTCGCAAGGTGCCCAGAATTGTGTATGCACTGATGTGCGCATTGATGGTGGAGAGTCCGAAGAATACGCGTTGCAGCACATAGGAAGCGATGGAAACAACGCTCCAAAACAGTATCGCATCCCAGCTTGCATAGATATCGTCCGTGGTCGCGGCAACGACTTCGATGATGCGATACACTGCATAAAATGGAACCAGTCCCAAGAACACGCTGGCAACAGACAGAACTTCGGCCAGGATCATACGACCTCGGCATTTGCTCGCATATCCTAAAAGAATCCCGAGCCATCCGCGTGTATCCCTATGAGCTTCGTCCTTGGCTGGCCCCTTCGCAGATTCTCTCTTCATCTTTGCTCTCCCAACTAAAATGCAACGACTTCCCAAGTCCCACCCTGGAGAAAGTTACTCTTATCTAATATTTGAGAGTATGAAGCGAAGGGGCGAGTTGTCCAAACCCATATGGACGCAATCAATCCATTTGGACGAAAATATTTGGAATGAATGCTTCTGCTTCGGCGGGATGACGTCAATCAGGAAGACTGCCTGTTTCGACATGATGCTTTTTTCGGTAAGCGCTCGGAAGGCAGCCCATGATGCTCTTGAACGCTTCAGAAAACTTGCTCGGATTAGCGTATCCCACTCGGACGGCAATATCAGCTATGCTTAAAGAAGGGCATCTTATGAGCAATGCCGCAGCTTTGTTTGCTCGATACGTGCGCATGTATGAAAATACAGGATCGCCGTAAACGGCACGAAAGCAAGTTTTTAAAGTGGTAGACGGAATATCGAAGCGCTTCGCCAAATCGTTGATCGTGTGGTGCCTTTCCACATCTTTGACAAGATAGTCCCTGATTGCAACTATCTTATTGATGTTATCTCGATCAATAAAAGGCTTGAGGTAAGCGTGTTTAAGAGGCTCAAGCGATTCAAGATACAGCAAGAGCTCGCACACCAAATGATAGTAATAGTCATCTCTTATACCGGCGGGAACATCATAGAATCCCGAGAACAGATGCTCCGCGAATTTATCTCCACGCACGATAGAGCGCTCATTATGGCTCAAGAGTTTTTGGTGAAGCTCCTGGATATCAACGGGGTATGCGCTCAGAGCTTCGCGATTGTTTCTTAAGAAACAGAGGTCAAAACTTACAGTCACTCCGACATAGTGCCCGAAAGGAAAATAGTACGTCCCGGAATGATCGCTCCTGCTGTTGATACACATATCCCCCGCGTCGTAGCGACCAGTGCCCAGTTTGCTCACATAGTTCATACGCCCTTTTCGGCAGAAATCCAAAACGAGCAGATCGTCTTGAGCGTCGAACCCACTCTTGCACCACGAGAGGCAGTATTCGTTGTACATGATCGTAACACCAGGAGATGCCTCTCTTACCCGCAGGAAGCCACGGCCGCTTTCTCCGTAGAACGTATAGTAATAGTCATTACCTTCTTTTCTGTCAAAACTGATACCAAATTTTTCTACACCCTCAATGGCCGCATAGGGCGATATTCCGCAGGTTTCCATTCTCCCTCCCATCAAAGAAAGAACCTCCTGTTTTAGCCAATTGGGGGATTGCCGTCCGTTTGGAGTTGCGGAGCAATCCGATGATCAATTAGTGTTAGATGATTCTAACATCATCGAGAACCGATTCGAAGGAGAAAGAAGTGGGAGCAAGTAAACCCGACGGGAAACGGCTGCAGGCAAAAGAGTTGATCAAGATCGGCGTTTTCGCCGCAATATACATTGTCGTCATAGGCATCGCCGGCTCCCTCGCCGCGATCCCCGTGTTTGTGCCCTTGGCGGCCGTGCTTGTGCCGATCTTGGGCGGAATCCCCATGATGTATTTCCTCACCAAAGTGAAGAAGTTCGGGATGGTCGTCGTTCTCAGCCTACTGGTTGGCTTGATTATGTTCATGGGTGGAATGGGATATTTCTCGATCTTTACAACGCTTGTATTCGGCTTAGCCGCTGAATGCATTCTCAAAGCGGGAAACTATCAGAACGCACGCAACGTCGTTCTGGCATACGCCGTGCAAAGCATGTGGATTGTAGGCAACTTCCTTCCGTTTGTGTTCACGAGAGACGCCTTCTTGGCTCAGCAAGAACAGAATCTTGGAGCCGAATATGCCTCCCAGCTATCAACCTTGATGCCCGAATGGATCGTTCCCATACTCCTCGTAGTGGCATTTCTCTCCGGCCTTGTAGGAGCGTTCATCGGAAAGCGTTTGTACCGCAAGCATTTTGAGAGGTCAGGAATTCGTTAGGCCATGTCAGCGCAAGGCACTCCCACCGCCCAGAGGAGCACCATCCTCGATCCACGAACAAAACTGTTGGTTCTTGCGAGTATTTCGACCGTGCTTCTCACTGGAGGGTACGACGGGGCGCTGCTCGTTGTTCGCCCTATCCTCTCACTGCTTCCATTCGTCTTGTTGCTAATGGAACGCAAATTTGTTTTAGCAATCGGATACGCAAGCCTCGTTGCTTTTGCCACAGCTCTCCAATATGTCATTACAGCATACATGCCTTCGTTTGGACTGGTGACAATATTGTTGCTTTTGATGTGCGGGTTTGCCCTTCGATTGGCTCCGGGAATTGCCACGGGGTACTACATGGTCACGACTACGACGGTCAATGAACTCGTCGCCGGCCTCGAACGGATGCATATCCCGCAGACTATCGTTATACCCCTTGCCGTCATGTTTCGATTTGTCCCCACACTTTTAGAAGAGGCCTCCGCTATTGGTCGCGCAGTGAGAATGCGCGGCACCGGCAATAATAGGGGCCTGTCGTTTTTAGAGTATCGCCTCGTTCCCCTTATGATGTGCTCGATACGCATCGGGGAAGAGCTATCGGCATCCGCACTTACGCGGGGATTGGGCGCGCCCTGCAAACGCACCTCTATTAGCACAATAGGGTTTCACTTGGCAGATGGCGTCGTAGGCGCCATCTGCATCGGATGCTTAGCGATCTTCGCTTTGCAGGGATTCGGAGGCGCCCTATGACGAAAACCCCGACGTTTCAGCTGGAAGACGTATCTTTTTCATACGACTCCACCGATGCCCGAGAAGGGGTTCGCGGAATATCCATTGCCGGAGCCGCAGGAAAAGTAATTCTCCTTATGGGAGAGTCGGGCAGCGGTAAAACCACGATTACGAAAATGCTCAATGGCCTTATCCCCCATTACGACGAAGGCGAATTATCGGGCAGAGCAATCGTCTGCGGACTTGATGTCTCCACTACCCCACTTTATGAAATATCTCAAAAAGTCGGATCGGTGTTCCAAAATCCGCGAAGCCAGTTTTTTACCACCGACACGACAAGCGAACTAGCGTTCTCTTGCGAAAATCAAGGAATAGAACCCGACGAGATTCGCCGGAGAATTAGCCATGTCGCCGACCAGCTCGGCATCAACTCCCTTCTGGGCAGAAACATCTTCAGCCTATCTGGAGGAGAAAAACAGCGCATCGCCTGCGCATCCGCCTCCACCATCAATCCGCAACTTTACGTATTGGACGAACCTTCTTCGAACCTTGATATGGAGGGAATCTGCCACCTGAAAAATGCAATTTCCCTCTGGAAAGCCGAAGGCAAAACGGTAGTAGTGGCCGAACACCGAATCTTCTACATACGGGATCTGGTCGATCATGCGGTTTTGATGCGCGAAGGTCGCATCGTTCAAGAAATCAGCGGAGATCATCTGCGGGAGATGAGCAACGAAGATTTGCGTAGCATGGGCCTACGATGCGGAACGCTCAAGGCAAAGGCAAGGCATTCGCGGTTTCAGCCGAAAGCACTTCACTCCGATGAAACTTTCACGGTCGAAATTGCCCGACGCTCCAAAAACGACACCGACCCTCGCGCGCTAACCATTGAGAATGTAAAACTCCCCCGGCATGGAATTACCGCACTCGTAGGGCGTAACGGGGCGGGAAAGTCGACGTTCTCCCTTAGCCTCTCTGGCCTATCGCGCCACAATAGGGCACGAGTCGCCATTGATGGTGAAATCATAACGGGGAAAGGCCTCTCTTCTCTCTCGTATTTAGTGATGCAGGATGTTAACCATCAGCTTTTCGCCGAGGATGCGCTCGAAGAAGTCCTTCTAGGAATGAAAAACCCCGAAAAAGAATACGCATACAATCTGCTGGGAGGGCTCGGTTTGAAGGGGTTTGAAGATAGGCATCCCATGTCTCTTTCCGGCGGCCAAAAGCAACGCATCGCCATCGCGGCAGCTCTTGCCGCCAAAAGAAGGGTTCTCATATACGATGAGCCCACAAGCGGCTTGGACTTGCGTCATATGGAGGAAGTCGCCAGCGTCATGAAGCGTATGCAGCGAGAAGGACTAGCGCAAATCATCGTAACGCACGATCTCGAACTAATAGAGTCATGCTGCACTCACGTCGTCGAAATGGACAAAGGGCGCTTGGGTGCGCCATATCCCCTCGACGATAAAGGAATAAAAAGGGTCTTTGATTTTTTCAACAGCCAGAACGCCATTGCGCAAGAACAGAGAAAGTGAGCACCTTATGGAAAGCCTGCTGTCTGAGATAATGAAGCAAGCGAGCAATGAAGGCGTAGACTTGTGGGTAGAAGAAGGAGCCCTGCATTTTCGCACTACCCAAGGCCCACTTTCCGACTCCTTAAGATCGAGTCTCAAGGCCCATCGGCAGCAAATTATCGACACGTTGAAAAGCAAGGAAGGGGACTCTCTCATTGAGCCAAGCCCCGAAGAAGCCCACATGCCATTTCCCCTAACCGACGTACAGTCGGCTTACCTGCTGGGAAGGCGAGAATCCGTCCAAGGAGGAGGGGTATCCTGCCATGCATACTTTGAGGTGGAAATGCCGGGAATAACCCTCGAGAGCCTACAACGAGCCTTCGAAGCGATCATCCGTCGCTACGATTCCCTGCGGACGATGTACGACGAATCGGGTTTTCAGCAAGTACTTCCTTTCGATGAAATCGATGTTCCGAAAATCGCCAACCTATCGAGCGACGACGAATCGTCTTGCGTCGAGCTAAGAGGCACGATGTCGCATGCCATCCACGAGATTCACAAGCCTCCTCTCATGGGCGTTGGATTGAGCCACGCTAAAGGCGTTGACACCGTACACGTCTCCATCGATTTCCTTGTCGCAGACTGGACAAGCATGATGGTCATTCTTGACACATTTTTCGAAGCAGCCAAGGGAAAGGCACTTCCCGAAAACGATGCGAGGATCACTTTTCGCGACTACGTAATAGCGGCTCAGAAGATCAACTCCGATAAAGACAGAAAATACTGGGAGGATCGATACCAAGACATTGCGATAGGGGTCGATGTCCCCATGCTAGGCAGCGCATGGAAGAATCAATTCAAGCGACTTGACGTGAAGCTATCGAAGGAATTGAAAGATGGGTTTCTCAACTTTGCGAAACGAGTTGGCGTAAGCCTCAGCGCTTTGTTGCTTGCGCTGTACGGTGCATCTATCGCAAATTGGTCTGCCCAGAAACGCAATGCCATTGTTGTAACGTTATTCGATCGAAAGCCTTTACATCCCGATGTCAAAAAACTTACCGGTGATTTCACCTCCACTGGTTATGCCGTCTTGGAGCAACGAGGACAATCGCTGGGCGATCTTGCCAAAGAATCCTTCATGGAATTAATGGGAATAGTCGAGCACAATTCGTATTCGGGCGTTGCGATCATGCGAGACATAACCCGCAAAAATGGAGGCAACAAAGGCGCTTCCTATCCTTTCGTTTTCACATCTGCCCTCTCTTCCGACCGGAAAGAGGAGTTTAGCCACAATTGGAGTATCTCATATGCCATAACGCAAACTCCTCAAGTTGGGGTAGATTTTCAAGCGGCAATCATAGGCACCGATCTCTGCATAAACTGGGATGTTCGGCAAGGGGTATTCCCCGACGGAATGATCGAGACGATGTTTGAATCGTTCTGCTCGACCCTAACTCGCGTATCTCTCGGAAAAATTCGCCCGGAAGATCCGATAATCTTCGAAGTTCCGAAAGACCAAGCGTTAACCAGATCGCACGTGCAGCAAGATTTAGACCAACAAGCGGCCGGTCGTAGCTATGCGGAAGAGATGCTATTCGACGGACTTCTTCGTCAGGCAAAAGAACATCCCGACCGGATTGCAGTCGTCGATTCGCACAACTGTCTTACTTTTCTGCAGCTTCGAAAGAGAGCTGACGCGATAGCCTTTCAGCTATCAGAAGCTGGCATCGGCCCCAAAGACCACGTGGGCATCTGCATGACAAAGGGAGCGGAGCAAATTGCATGCGTCTATGGAACCCTCTTGGCCGGATGCACGTACGTCCCAATAAACCCTTCACATCCAGATGCCCGAAAGGAAGCCGTCGCTGCACGCGCGGGATTAAAGGCTTTGCTGTCGAATTCGGACGCCCGATGGTTCCGAGGAGCAGTATTGTCCCCGGAGACTTCACTTTGTCAAACTTCAAGATTTGATCTCCCGAGCCCGCCAAACAACCCTAGCAACAATGCGTACGCCATCTTCACTTCCGGATCCACTGGAGAGCCTAAGGGCGTGTTAGTAAGCCACAAAGCAGCCTTGAACACCATCCAGGATATCTGTGCGCGATTTGATGTAGGAAGCGACACGGTGGCATTGGGGGTGTCGAACCTCGATTTCGACCTCTCCGTATTCGATATCTTTGGTGTTATTGGTTCGGGAGGCACATTGGTGCTCGTAGAGCAGGGAGCCTTTGCTAATCCCACCCTGTGGGCGCAAGCGGCATGTTCGAACAAAATTACCTTCTGGAATTCGGCACCGGCCCAAATGTCAATGATGCTAGACGCTACAAGCGGGGAAAGAAAACGCAGGGCTACCAGACATATCGATATCTACTAAAACGGAACTGGAAAAATCTCCTACAAGATACTCAACGTCATCGTGAAGCGGTTCCCTATCGAACACGGGTAAATTCAAGAAAAAGCGATCGGTTTCGCTCCAACGATCTACCACTTCCGCAAATGCGGTAGCAAACATTACAGCCGGAGTGACGCCATGCCGATGAGACAAAGCGAATGCAGTCTCTTTCTGTTCGGGAGACAACCAAAAATGCCTTCGTGTGACAGTCGGACGACCCCCTGCCTCTTCTTCGCGAAGAAGAGGCAGGCTAGGCGGCCCTGAAAGAGAGGATAACTTTCCCCTCCACCATCCAGCTGCTTGCTCCCGAGCAATTTGACGACTCTTCGCCCGCTCTGCAAGATACATTGGATACGAATACGTCAAACTTGGAAGTTCAAGGTGCTCCCAAAGGTACAGAATTGACAAGTCATTTAGCAGTCTCCGCAAACTCATTGCGTCGGCAGCCATCATGTCAAGGCTGACATGCATTCTCGTGGCACCTTCGTCGAGCAAGCTCAACTGGATATCAAACACTTCTCCCGCAGAAACATCCATGATTCGATGCGACAGCTCATCTCGGATGCTTTGCAAGCGCTCGACCCTTTCCTCGGCAGAAAAGCCTCTTAGATCGTGAATGCAAAGGCCGTTCCAAGCAGGTTTGCGATCTATGTATTGCCGTCCATCTTCGGTTACCCTCATTCGCAGCATTCCATGCCGTTCGAAGAGTTCTCGAATAGCGTTCTCCAAACGCTGAGGATCAACGCCCGGCACGTCTTTGTTGTCGGCATCAAATTCGTTATAAAAATGAGCGGAGACGCCACTAAGTTCCTGACCTTTAACCCGACCAACCCAAAAGGCATGCTGCATTACGGCAAGGTCAAATGGTTGGCCTTCGTCCATTTGAATGGATTCGAGAGGGCATTCTCTTTTCGAAGAAGCAAGTTCTCGCTGCGCACTTTGCACAAGGCTCCACCATTCGCCAACGGTTTGTTTGCTGGAAAGTTCCGAGAATCGAATCGGCAACCCCTGCTTGCGCAGCCAACCGGCAAGCCTCATAAGACGAATGGAATCAATACCAAGACCAATCAGATCGGAATTTCGCTCGATCCGATTCGAAGAAACGCCTGAAATCTCGCTCACAGCTCGACGAAAATTCTCAAAGGTCAAACATGAGGAACTTCCCTGGTTGTCCATACGCCCTCCAAAAACACCTGTCAGTAGGATTAGCGACACGCAAACAAACTAGAATCGAAAGACTTGATCAGGCATCGAAAAACCGAAATCCTCTCCCTTCGATATGGGAACCCTTGGTATTTCGCTATTGGCGAAGCCTGTTCCTTGACCGGGGAGGCGACGCTCCAAATGAAGTCGATGACCCATCAGGAGGTTCGCACCGCCCCTATGTGCCAGTCGGCACTGCCCCGTTGAAGATCGAAAAGATTGGCATACACTCCGTTTCTGCTCATAAGCTCCTCGTGGGTTCCTTGTTCGACAACTCGCCCCTCATCCAACACGACGATGTTGTCGGCGTCGGCAACCGTTCGCAGACGATGAGCAATGATGAGCACGGTTTTGCTCTCTACCAGATGGCTTATCGCCTCTTGCACAAGCGTCTCATTTTCGGGATCCAAAGAACTTGTGGCCTCGTCGAGCAATATGATGGGAGCGTCCTTCAACAGCGCACGGGCAATGGATATGCGCTGCCGTTCTCCACCGGAAAGCTTTGCCCCGTTCTCGCCAAGCATGGTGTCCCAGCCATTTGGCAACCGATCAATAAACTCCTCGCAATGGGCTGCTTGAGCAGCCGCTCGCACTTCTTCGTCGGTAGCATTAGCCCGCCCCATACGTATATTGTTGGCAACCGTATCGTCGAACAAAACCACATCTTGAAAAACGACGGAGACACTCTTAAGCCACGATTCCTCGTCGAGATCCGCAGTTCCGGTCCCGTCCACCGCCACAACGCCGCTTTGAGGAATCCAAAATCGAGCGACAAGCTGAGCGCACGTCGACTTGCCCGATCCGGAGGGCCCCACGAGCGCCGTAACCGTTCCGGGCTCCATCGAAAACGACACTCCCTTGAGAACCTCCTCGTCGCCATAGGAGAAACGCACATCACGGAATTCGACGCGATGAGGCCCCACTTCGATCTGGCGCGAGCCCGAGGCGATCGGCTCGTCGCGCAAGGCGCGCATCCTGGAAGTTCTGGTGTGCATGTACAGAACGCTCACAAGATAAGACATGACGGACACCATCGGCCCATAAATACGCGATGCGATCAGGAGGAAGGCGAGCAGCACGAGGAAGTCCACCTGGCCGCCGACGAGTAGCCATGTCCCCACAAACACCACAAGCCCAACGCCAAACTGCAAGATGGACTGCGCTATTCCGGTACTCACATCCCCGAATACCTCTGCCTTGAATGCAATGTCGCGCATCTCCCTCAACGCTTGCTCGAGAGGTTTCGACCGCGCGCCAACTTGGCGGCATGCGCGAATATCCTTGATCCCCTCAACGTACTCTTGGACATACGCAGAAGCGGCAAAACGAACCTCGTTTTGACGGACAAACAGCTTGTGCTCATGTCTGCGACACACGAGAACCACAACGAGAGCGACGGGGAGCGTGCAGAAGATGCACAGGGCCAGCCGCCAATCGAAGATCGCCAAGGCAGCGCAGGTGATGGTCACCGAGAAGCAATTCGACAAAAGCTGCGGGAGCACGCCCGTGAGCATGGCTTCCTGACTCGTTACATCACCCATGAGGTTTTCAGACAGCTCGCTCAGATCGCGTCTGTTGAAAAAGCTCATGGGGAGCTTGCGTAGATGCTCGGCGAGGTTTAACCGAGTGGCCTCGGATTCCCTATAGGCTGCTATGTAGGTTTTCCGGTAATCGTTGCGAGCAGAGGCGAACACGATGATCGCGCCGACAATGCCCAAGGGGACGAGCATCCAAATGGAATCCCACGCGGAGACATCCCCCGTTAACACTCGAAGCGTCGTCCAAAAAGCCCCAATCGTTAGGGAGAACGGGATCATGAGCGTGAGATTTGTGACCGTGCAAGCAGCAACGGCCCTCTTAAAATTCCGGTAGCCCCCATCCGTGAGGGCGAGCGCGCGCTGCAAACGCGGCTGCCGCGCAACGGACTTCTCGCTAGGCATCGAGGACCTCCTTCCTCGCCGAAGACACCTTCCACGTCACCGCACGGGTGTACAGGTCCCACAAGCGTGCGTACGCGCCCTTGGCGGCAAGGAGATCCTCGTGGCGGCCTCGCTCCATTATGCGGCCGTCATCAATCACGAGAATTTGATCGGCGCCCACCACGGTAGACAGCCGATGCGCGATCATAACGACGGTTTTCCCGGCCATAAGCTCTGCGAATGCCTTTTGTATGAGATGCTCGTTTTCGGGATCGGCGAAGGCGGTTGCCTCGTCGAGCACGACGATAGGGCGATCGGCTAAAATCGCACGGGCGATCGACACCCTCTGCTTCTCTCCACCCGAGAGGTGCACCCCATCGCTCCCGTACACCGTCTCGTAACCCTGCGGAAGCGCCCTGATAAACTCATCTGCCTGGGCGGCCTTCGCCGCAGCCATCACCTCTTCGCTTGTCGCATCGGGACGAGCCATGCGAATATTGTCGAGCAGGGACGCCTTGAACAAACTGACGTCTTGGAACACGAGGCTCATCTGCGACATGAGGGTATCGGAGGCTATCTCCCGCACATCGACCCCGCCAACGCGCACGCTGCCCGACGAGACGTCCCAAAATCGCGCCATCAGGCTCGCTACGGTCGATTTGCCAGACCCCGATGGCCCCACTATGGCGCAGGTGCTCCCTGACGGCACCGAGAAGCTCACCTCGTCGAGAGCGAGATGCCCGTCCTCTTCATAGCGAAACGACACCTTGTCGAACTCGATGGAGGCGTCGGCGGGAATCTTGGAGCATCCTTCGGCCGGCTCTGGCAGAGAGGAGATGCCCGTGACCGCCTCCACCGCATCAAGGTTCGACACGAGGTTGGCGCTATCCTGGGAGATGTACATGAGCTTGTTGAGCACCGCCGCGATAGACGGCACAAAGAGGAGGTAGAAAATGAGGTTGAGCGCAAACGTCAGCCAATCGTCCACGCCCGTGGCGATAACAATGCCGACAGGAAGGACGAACAGCCAGGCGTTGTTCACGATTGCGGTGAAAGCCGGCATGAGGTTCTGCCAGAACAAGGCCACGTCTATCGCCACTCCCGTATACTCTTTGACGGAATCGGAAAGACGGGTGAAAGACGAGGCCGTCTGCCCGAAGGTTTTGACGACGGGCATACCTCGCACATACTCAACGGTGGCATTCGCCATCTTTTCAGTCGCTTGCTGATAACGGGGCATGACGTCGCGCATCCTATTGTTGAACGCAGACGACATCTGCACCGCATAGCCCGCAACGACGCATGCCAGCGCCGCCAAGCCGAGCCTCCAATCAAAGATAATGAGGACTGCAAGCAAGCAGACTGGCGCCATGGTCGATGCCGCTAAATCAGGCAGAGAATGAGCGATGAACTCACTTACCTTGTTCACGTTTGCGTCCATGATCTTCCCGACGCGCCCGCTGCCAATAGACAGAAAGCGTCCGAGCGGGATGCGTGCAATATGGCTCACCACAGAGAGGCGCAACCTGTACTCGGTATCAAACGCAGCGGCGTGCGAGCACAGCAAAGCGGCCATGTAGAGCACGATGTTTCCCACTGCGCCTCCAACAGCGATAAAGCCATACGTCATTACGCGAGCGGAATCGAGATCGGCGAAGTTCGGGTAAACGTGGATGGCGTCAGAGACGACAAAGTAAATCGCCACATAAGGCAGAAACAAGGCGATTTGCGACAAAGCCGCCAACACTATGGCCGCAACAAGAAGGAATCTCTCCGATCCCGCCGCCGCGAACGCACGTGAAAGCCATCCGGGCTGCTTGCCTGCTTCCTTCATGACAACCGCCTAGGCGATGCCAGCGCGCTCGAAGTGGCGCTTGAGGAGCAAACGACCGAGCAGAGAGCCCACGATGCCCGTCACGAAGGCCAGCACGACAAGACCGCACAGCATAGCCGGCGTGATGGTGTTCATGATCTGCTGGCCGTACTCCACGCCGCCGCTCGCGCTGAGCATGTCGAGGTAATATTGGGGCATGGCGATCAGGGGAAGGTGCGAGCCGACCATGAAGCACGCGCTCACAAAGGCGTATCCGATGGAGTTCCAAAGAAAGCTCTTATACTTGCCGATAGCGCTGCACCCCTCGGCGAGCAAAGCCCCGACAAAGTAGGAAACTGCGACAGGCCAGCCGGTTCCGATGAGGAACATGACGATGCCGCACAGGAACCCGGGGATAAGCATAGCCCACGGTTTGGGGACGCGAACGCGAAGGTAGGTCCAAACTATGCCGGCCAAAATGCTCGACACGGCAGGAGCGACAAGGAATCCGGCCACCGACATTGAGAGCACTCCCATAACCAGCATGGTTGCAACAAAGTAGATCAGTCCGAACACGCCGAGGGCAATAAGATCCTTGGCTCGCAGCCCCTGCTTCGACGGGGAAGAGGCTCCTGCCGCGACATTTTTTACGCTGTTTTCCATGGAAGTCCTTTCTCGATTCCGGATAGGATCGGCCCGATGCCGACCCCTTTCCACAATGCCTCTATTCGAATCGCACCACTCGGTCGCAAGCCCTCGAAAGGAACTCGGCATCGTGCGAAACCACGACGACAGCCCTCCCCTCCGAAGCGAATCTCCTGACCAATGAGGCGAGGCGAACCATGTTGACGAAGTCGAGCCCACTCGTAGGCTCGTCCAGCAGCACCACGTCGCAAGGGCTGAGAGCCGCCATGGCGCAGACGACCCTCTGCTTCTGGCCCCCCGACAAAGATGCGGGGTGCCTGTCGGAAAAGCGCTCCAAACCAAGCTCTTCGAGCAGTGCCCGAGCCTCCTCCAGCTCGCGATTCCCGCGGCGCGCGGCCGCCGCCAGCTCCGCCATAACGCTCGTGCGGAACAGCTGGTAGTCGACGTCCTGCATGACAAGAAAAGCCTTCTCCGGCCGCCTCTTCGCATCGACGGGAGAGTTCTCGAACAGCACCTGCCCCGAAACCTCCCTATGGAGCCCGCATATGCAGCGCAGGAGCGTGGACTTTCCGCGCCCGTTCTCGCCGACGATGCCGACGACCTCGCCTTTGTCGAAGGAAAAGTTAACCTGATCGAGCGCCAAGCCGCCTCCGTATCCTGCGCTCAATCCTCTCACCTCGCACGCGCAAGAAGCCGAAGCGGTCGAAGCCTTATCGAGGTGGGCGCAGCTCGGTTGCTCGAGAGAGCGCATCCCCAACCTCTCCCTGAAATCTGCCCCGAGCCGAGCGAACTCGTCGGCCGACCAAGAGCCCGCAACGCGGCCATCGCGTATGCATACGAAGCGGTCGGCCACATCGGCCAGCCAGAACAGTCGATGCTCGGCAACCAGAACCGCAGCGCCCTCCTTCTTCGCCTTGGCGACGAAACTCGCCAAACGCCTCATCGAGGGGATGTCGAGGTTGGAGGACGGCTCGTCTAAGACATACGCAGCGGGGGTGTTCGCCCATGCGCTCGCAAAGGCCACAGCTTGCTTTTGCCCGCCCGAAAGCTGGAAAATGCCACGATCCATAAGGCCCCGTATTCCCAGCTCTTCCACCACGCGGTCATAGCGGCTATGCATGTCGTCGTGGCTCACGCCTAAGTTTTCCATCCCGAACACCACCTCGCCGGTAGTGTCGAGATTGAAGAACTGCGTACGCGGATTCTGAAACACAGACCCGACGACACGGGCGCGCTCCCACGAAGGCATCTCTGTCACATCGCGCCCGCACACACGTGCCGATCCCGACAGATCGCCTTCGTAGAAGTCATAGGCGAGTCCGTTTACAATGCGCGTGAGGGTCGTCTTTCCGCATCCCGAAGCACCCGTGAGGACAACGCATTCGCCAGCCGAAACCTCCAAGGAGACGTCGCAAACGCTCGGCTCGTCAGCGTTTTTGTACTTGAACGTAACGCCCTTCAGGTCTATCGCCAGACGTTCCATCACGCCCAGCCCCCTTTCGCAATGGAGCAAGCAACGGAAACAGCTACGCAGGCGGCGGAAAAGCAAAGGAGCAGGGCTATATCGGCCCTTGAGAGCGCGAGCTCGTTGAACGACGTGCGCTCGCCTGGCTTCTCGATGCCGCGCGTGACCGCAGCCGCCGCAAGCTCTTCGGCGATTTTGGCCGACCTCAAGACAGTGGGAACTATCAAAGATTCGCAGATCGTCGAAGGATGGCGGACCACCCCGGCGGGAGAAAAACTCACGCCTTGCAGCCTTGCCGCATCGACGACGCAACGAAACTCCTCGACAAGCGTCGGAAAGAATCTGATGCCAACTGCCAAGGGTATGACGAGGAGGCGCGGAACACGAAAGGCGTAAAGCGCGGCCACGAGATCGCCCGTCTTGGTCGTCATGATAAGGATGGCGGCCATCAAAAAAGGAGGGAAGGCCGCTCGAAACGACTGGAAGATCAGAGCGATGCGCGTGCCAATCTCCGGATTAACCGTCACGGCCAAAGTAACGAAGACGAGCACGGCAACATAGCCGACGAGAAACTTCACCGCCAAACGGGCCTCTCCCGTTATGCAGGAGAACAGCAGCGCGAGAGCAAACAAAACGGAACCCCACGCCGCATCGCGGCAAAAGCAGGCGCAGATGCCGAAAACGACCAACAGGATAATCTTCGTCCTTGGATCGAGCCGTAGCGCCAACCGAGAATCAGCCTTATCCGACACGTTCACCCTTCCGCATGTTTCACCAAACTAACTGCTCAAAGTTAGCCTAGTATGACAACAGCGCGCAAATTCCGGTTTCATGACAAATTGTCTCAAATTGAAAAAATACAGGCCGATTTTTATAATTGAGCTCAATACGAGAGAGCAAATGAGTCCGGAGAAGCGAATGGAAACGCCAGACCAAGAAAGAAACCGGCAAGAGAATCCAGATGAGGTCATTCTGCGCTACATCGGGAAACCTTTGGAATCCATCGGAATGCTCCCCGCAAGGAGCAATTCAAAAAACTGCGGGATGCTCTTTCAAGGAGACTCCGTCTTGTCAAGCGGAACCTATTTTGCGTGGACCGACGCCCTCGGATTGTTCGTCTACATAGCCGACTTTCGAGTTTTAGAGAACCGACCTTTTTCGATGAAGTTTCCTGAATTCGTTTCCGTGAGACACGATGCGCGAAGCCGCCCCGGCGAAAACGCTATCGCCAGTTTCGCAGAGGTGGCCGAACGCAACGCGTTCACCCTTCTCAAAAAGGGCGCTCGCTACAACTACGTTGAGGTGCAGTATCTAGAAGCTTACTTTGAAAGCAGGCTTCGAGACGACGAGGTGTCCTTGCACGAGCTCGCCACGGACCTTCTGAGCCTAAAGCGAAAGGTGTCTTGGTCCCTCGAAATCGCGCGCTCCTTCGACGCCATCAAAAACTGCGCTTTTTCAGGTCCTGCGGCAAAGCTCGTATTTTCGGGATCCGCAGACATGATCATGGGCGCCATCCTGGGGATGAAAAACACCCTCACGCTCAACCGCGATGACAAAGATGCCATCGCCTGCGTCGTCCGCTATATCGACCAGAACCTTGACAAGCCCCTTCGCCAAGAAGATATGCTCGCCCTTGCGGGCATGAGCGCCAGCAAGTTCAAAAAGCTTTTCAAGCAGATTGTAGGCCGAAGCATGAGCGACTACATTGCCGATCGTCGAATGGAACGCGCGAAAGAGCTCCTTCTCTGTGGGCAACCCATCAAGACCGTTTCCGAGCAAATCGGAATTCGATCTCCAGCATACTTCACAACTTTTTTCAGACGGGCCTCGGGCAAAAGCCCTTCCGAATGGAGGAAGGCATCCCGCGCCAGAACGTTACCCCCAAGCGACACCGCCAATCAAATCATGTATCCCGATTCTTAGCAGCCATCAAACCAGGAACCGGCAAGCGATCGCCATCGGCCCTCGCCACATTCCCGCAAAACCTCAAGTCGAAAGCGCTTACTCGACAGCATTTTTCGTCTTTTCGTAGATATCCAGAAGAGCTTTTTTATCTGTTTTTCCCGCGGCAGTAGCCGGAAACCTCTTCAACACTCTTACATCGTCAGGAACCTTGAAAGAAGCGAGTCCTTCACTGATTAAGAAGTGTCGAATCTCCAAACGATCAACAGGATCGTACCCATCCGCAATTATGACAAATGCACAAATACGTTCATCCAGCATCTCATCAGGAACAGCGATGACGGCGGCGTCTTCGATCGAAGAGTGAGTTATGAGAAGCTCTTCTATCTCTACCGCAGATACACTTTCACCAGCCCTGTTGATCTGGTCTTTTACCCGTCCTTCCACAACAATATAGCCATCGGGAGTAAACCTCACAAGATCCCCCGTGCAATAGAAACCATCGCCCGTAAAAGATCTTTTATTCTGCTCGGGAGCTCGGAAGTATCCACGGACAGTATAAGGTCCACGAACGAGAAGCTGACCGACAGACCCGACAGGCACATCGCGTCCGTCATCGCCAACAACCCTGGTTTCGTCATCGACGCTCAATGAACGCCCCTGGGTATTGTCAACCACTTCATCAGGAGCCCCTATTTCCGTAAGATGCATCAACCCCTCAGCCATTCCGTACACTTGCTGAACTATAGACCCAAAAGCCGAGCGTAATTGTCGAGAATGCTCCGGCATCAAGCGAGAGCCGCCCACTTGAATAAGACGCAAACTCGACAAATCCTCAGGCATCCAGTCCTTTGCATCTGCCCAAAGCCGGGCAACGGCTGGGACAAGGGATGTTACAGTTACACGATATTTTTGAATGAGCTCAAACGCATCGTCGGGCGCAACACTTTTCGAAAAAACGACCGTCGCTGCAGAAGCCAATGCCCCCAATATGCCAGGACTTGCAAGCGGGAAATTGTGCGCCGCGGGTAGCGCAACCAAGTATACATCGTCTTTGGAAAGCCTCACACTTCGTGCGCTTTCGCGAGCGAAACACAAATAATCATTATGAGTTCGAGGGATCAACTTCGGAAGACCCGTAGTTCCCCCAGAGGTCAGCAAAAGCGCAACATCCGAAGGATCGGGATTCGGTCTGGGGCAGGAAACGCTTCCTCGTTTCATATCCTCTACGTAAATCACCTCAAGACCAGGCATTCCCTCAAGAATGGCCGAAACCATGCTCGAACAACCGTCCGTCCGAACATCTCTCGAGAGAATGTAAAAAGACGCTTGCGAGATACGGCAAAAATGCAGTATCTCCCTCTCCCTATGAGAAGAGAGCGCTAATACAGGAATGGCCCCCAGCCTTTGCAAACCCAAAAACGCAATGGCAAAAGTCACGGAGTTCGACAGATGCATCACCACGGTTTGACCCGACCTAACGCCCTTCTCGAAAAAAGACGCGGCCATCGACTCTGCCTCGCATTCAAGCTCAGCGTATGTTAGCTCTCTAAAAGAATCAGCGACAGCCGTTTTCTCCCGATGCCCTCTAGCAGCTTTTTGTAAAAAACCGTATATCGTTTCCTCGAGCCAGTACCCCTTCTGTTTATACGAATTGGATATTTTCTGGGACCACGGCGTAAACCCCTCCAGCATACTCTCTCCCGTCGATAGCGCCTGAGCGAATTGCATATGCTTTGTAAAGAGAGATGTAGCATATCACTGTCATTGCTTGGTGTATATAATATTAGATTAAGTTAACTCGCTTTTAGGTTTTCGGATGTAAATCGTACATGGCAGGAGGGAATGAATGATTAGCGTGGCTGGTGCCAGCGGCAATGTCGGCCGCCTCGTAGTTAAAGAACTGGTGCGCATGGGCCTTGCTCATATTCGCCTTGGCGGGCGAAACCAGCATGCGTTGTTTGAAATTGCAGAAGAAGTCCCTTACGCTGACATCTTCCCGTTCGATTTGACTTGCGAAAGAGACTCCGTGCGCTTCTGCGAAGGAAGCTCTGTCGTAGTCAATTGCGCCGGACCTTCGTATATCATACTTGATCGACTGGCCCACGCCGCAAGCGTTGCATCAGCGCCTTATGTTGATGCTTCCGGCGATTACCCGGTTTACAAGCTACTTCTCGCTCGCCAAACCTCATGTAGCGCATTGTTATCCGCAGGTGTCTTGCCTGGATTATCAGGCCTTGTACCTCGATGGATGGCAAAAGGATTCGACCATCCCAATAACCTCTCTACCTACGTTGGGGGTTTAGAAAGATGCAGCACCGCAAGCACAATCGACATGCTTCTCAGCATGGACGGCAAAAGAGAGCCTCATGGAGAGCCATTAGCTGGCTGGAGATCTGGACGCAAGGCATCCAAAGCCCTTCGCCCTGCGAAGAATCTAGAAGTCCCTTTTGTTCCCGACCGCGTCAATGCATATCCGTTCTTTAGCATTGAATCAGAAAGGCTTGCGTGCGATCTCAGGCTTAACAACTGTGATTTTTGGAACATTTTTGCCGGGGAAAAGCTCATAGACACTTTCATTCAACAGATGGGTGGAGATTTCTCGGAAGATCATTTGGGACAAGCGCTGGAAGATTTAAACCAAGCAGCCACACTTGACCTACTTGGACGGAAACCCTATTACATGCTCGTGTTCCAAATGGATGGCGTCGCAAATGGAGAAGCCGTCTCAAGAACCGTGGCCTTACGCACGCACGACGCATACCGCCTTATTGCGACCATGACCGCGCTAACGGCTCTCGCTCTCGTCGAAGGAAAAGCAACCGAAGGGATAGGGTTCGCAGCCGAAATGGTCGATCCCGATTGGGCCGTTTCCGTACTTCGACAGTCTCCTTCACTTGACGCATTCGAAATAGCAGACCGGCGCTATGGGGAGAACGCCATTGAAGAGGGGGTAATATGATAGAAGGAATTCTTCCGAGCAAGGCAACAGGCGTTGACATGTTCGGGGATGCGACCTCGAAACTCATTTTCGAAGAAGAGGAGGAGCAGATTCGCGAAGCCGTGCCGAAAAGGAGAAACGAATACATCAGCGTTCGGTGTTGCGCCCGAATCGCGCTGCATCGGATGGGACTCCCTCCATCCCCTTTGCCGAAAGGCATTGGGGGCGCACCCAGATGGCCCTGGGGAGTCGTAGGGAGCATGACCCACTGCGTTCGGTATAGAGCAGCGGCCACCGCCTTTTCAAGCGATTACTCCTCTATCGGAATCGACGCCGAGCGCAATGTGAAACTACCTGATGAAGTAACGCCTCTTGTAATAACCCGGCATGAAGAGGCTTTACTGCGGCAATTACGCGAGTCCCCATTTCCAGTGCAATGGGACACGCTTTTATTTTGCTCAAAGGAGGCTCTTTTCAAGGCATGGTATCCCATTACAAAAGAATGGTTGGGATTTGAGGACGCGCATATATCGCTAACAGCCGAACCCCACTCAACTCCTTCGTCCTCGCGCGGCGCTTTCCATGCCCGCCCATCAAGAGAGTTCGAAAACAAAAGCGAGGATCGCACCGGATTCTTCCCTTCGATGCGCGGAAAATGGCAATGCAGAGACGGGATCATAACCACCTGCGCATACGTTGAAGCTCGTTAACAAGAAGCTTGTGGACAACCGGCGCACCCGCCCTCCCTCTTTTCTCTTT
This sequence comes from Gordonibacter sp. An230, assembly GCF_002159915.1. Taxonomy (GTDB): domain Bacteria; phylum Actinomycetota; class Coriobacteriia; order Coriobacteriales; family Eggerthellaceae; genus Rubneribacter. The sequence continues at coordinate 19,895 of NZ_NFJP01000006.1, read as the reverse complement.
GAATACTCTATACCCCCTTGAAACGATAGCGCCTTCTACTAGATTCCAGCAAACAAGGTGGAACTTAGACTCTACGGTTCGTTTCGTCGAAAAACTCGCAGCACGATGAAGTAAGCCCATCAAGACTCAAATATGAATTCCTTTGCAAGCAGACAGGGCGGCAACATTCCCACAATCGCAATCGAACGAATGACGGCAATGGGAAAAGGCACGCTCCTCGAAGGGGCATCATCTGGCCGATTCTCTTTCTCCTTCAGAGCAGCCCCTCTCAGCCCGCCCTTCCCGCTCGCCATTGGAGGCGCGAGCCCGGCTTCCGACTCCGCGAAACCCTTCCCGCCCGGTGCCTCTGAGAGCCGCCGACCGCGCTTCCTCGGCCTCCCTCAGCACCGTCGCAGCCACGTGGCGAGAGAACGAGAGGTTGCTCAGACGCGCAGTCTGCTCGTCGAGTTCCGACACAAGCGCCTCCTCCCTTCCCAACAGGTCCACCTGCAGCTCCTCGGGACCTCCCGAAGCGAGCCTCACCGCTATCTCGCGCATCTCGGCCCTCGCAGCGGCAAGCCTCCCCTCGGCCGACTCCTTGAGGGCATCGAAGCCCCGCAGCGACCCGACCCCCTCCCTCCTTATGGTGAGCAGGCACCGGGCCAGATCGTCGGCCGAGAAATGGGACAGCGCCCCCTTCCCCTCCACTTCCGAAGGGAAGTCCTCCCAGCGAGCATCCGGAGCAAGGGCCTCGATACCGGAAGGGGAGAACGCCCGCCCCAGGCTCTCGTCAGTGGCCTTGTGCTCTCCATCCGGATGGAAGTAGGTGATGCCGCGCCTAGTCAACCGCATGGAGTACCCTGCCGAGCCGAGGGCTCGCTCAAGGGATGCGAAGTCCTCAGAAACCGCCCCGGCCGCAGTGACCGCCCTCCGGATGTCCTCTTTCCACGATGCCTCTCCCCGCGAGGCCATCCCCCGCTCGGCAGAGGTGCGCGCATCGCGGTCGGCGCGTCGGGCGGGCAAGTCGGGCAAGGCGGAGAACCCCAGCTCCTCGGAGATGCGCTGGAGGCGGTTCGCCTGCCGACGCTGGTCCTTGTCGCCCATCTGAAGCTTCAGGCCCGTCGCAAGGTTGGTGCAGTTAACCACGACGTGGGCATGGTATCCCGCACGGGCCGCATCGTCGTGCAGCACGACAGCGATCTCGTGGTCGGGGAACATCTCCCGAGCCCACCTCGCAGCGAGCCCCATCACCCTGTCCTTGTCGAGGGCCGCCTCGTCCTTCGGATTGGGAGACACGACGAAATGCTCGTAGAACCGCGTGCGACCGCGCCCGCCGCGCTTCCGGTCGTGCCCGCGGGCGCGGCGCGTGGCGTCCATGTCGGCCGCCCACTCACGCTCGTCTCCGAGGTTCAGGCACAGGGTGGCCGCCGCGCGCCCGTTTCGTTCGAGGTACCTCTTCAGCGCTCGCACGGAGTTGTGCCCATCTATGGTTTTGAGCATGGTCACGTGCGCGCCCTCCTCTCGGACGACAGCGCGTCCCGGACCGCACGGTACGCCTCGACGCGCGCCGCCTGGCTCTCGGAGACGGAGGCGATGGCATCGGCGCACCCGAGCGGGTCGACGCGCGAGAGCGCGTTGAGGCGATGGGCCACCTGGTTGAGGTTGTTGCCCTGCCGCGCCAGCTCGAGAAGCAGAGCGCGCAAAAGGTCGCGGTCGGCCGCCGGAAGCAGCACGGTTCTCTCAAGCGCCGCCGTCACGTAATCCGTTTTGGTGACCCCCGCAGCCCGCGCCCTCTCGGAGAGAGCCCGGTCCTGCGAGGGTGTGAGCCGGATGTGCAGGCGGGCATCCTTGCGCTCGTCTGCCGTCATAGCCCCCTCCCGTCTCCGCAGCCGCGGCGAAGAGAGCTCGCACGGGACATGATGGGAAAGAAGGGAATGACGGGAAAACCGCGACGCGCGAAGCGGCGGCGCGCCAGCGGGCGCCGGAGGCGACCGGTATTTGTGCGCACGAACGTGCGCACAAATACGGCTCTGGCTAGTGGACCCCCGCGCCCCGGCGCGGGGGCGGGGCGACCGAGCCCCGACGGCAGAACCTCACGCCCCACGCGTTCCTCCCTCCCCTCGCTTGCGGCTCGCCTCGCGCGAGGCCTCCCTCGACCTCGCCTCGTCCTCGGCGCTTCTCTCCTGGGCCGATAGGTCGGCCGTCCGGGTTCCCGACAAGAGCATCATCGCCACGCGCCGGGCGGCATCCAGATCGGGGGCCGACGCCACCTCTCCACCGAGTCTGCACGCCCCTCCGAACGCGTCCCGGCGAAACACCAGCACCCTTCCTTCCGAATACCCGTCTTCAGCGCTCGCAAGGTACAACCTATGCCCATGAGCCTCTTCCACGAACTCCATGGCGTCACTCCTCGCATCCAAGCGCCGCTTTGGCCGTCTCGTACTCGTCTGGCCAGGTGGCGACGATGGCATGGCGCACGAGCTCATCCTGTGTGGGCTTCGGGGCGTCCTTCGACATCTTTTGGGCAACCAGGGAGAGGGTGAAATGCTGCGAGGGCGTGAGCAGGACGTTGATGGGCTTGGTGTATGCGTCCGGCTCGACCGAGGAGCTGTGACGGGCCTCGTAGCCGGGAAGGTCGCTTGGACGCTCTGCGCACGCCTCTGCTGCGGACAGCATGTCGCGCACGGTGCTCCCTGCGAAGCTCCTACGCCGCGCCATCGGAAGCCCCCTTCCTATCCGCGAGCCCTAGCAGACGAAACGCCGCGTCGGCGACCGCCAACGCGTCCGCAGCCGCAGGGCTGTCGGGCTTGTAGTCCGGCAGATGAGCACCCAAAGCTTGGGCCTCCTGCACCACGACCGACTGACGGACGCGACCAATGACAGGAACCCCTTTCGCCTCCGCCCATCTTCTCAGCGCTTCGTCGAAGTCCTGTTGGACTATCGTGCGGCCCTGCCAGCGGGTAACGACGACGCCCAGGACGGAGAGACAGGTGTTGGCGCATTCGCGCACCTGGCCAACCGTGTCCACCACCTCTGCCGTCTCGTCGAACGCGAACTTCTCCGCAGCAGTGGGGATCAGCACGAAGTCCGCGGCCACAAGCGCGTTGAACGCGAGGCAGCCGAGGCCGGGAGGGGTGTCGATCACCGCAAGATCGTATGCGTGCGCGCACGGCCCGAGCGCGCGGCGAAGCAGCCCGTCCCTCCCCGGTTTCGACGACAAGGCGAGGTCGGCCGCGGAGAGGTCGGGGGTCGCGGCGGCGAGCGAGACGCCGCCGGCATCGCACAGGACGCTTTCGAGCGCAGCCTTCTCGTAGAGCATGCGGGCCACGCCGGTCCGGACGGGGGCGGGATGCAGGTGCCTCGTCAGGTTGCCTTGGGGGTCAAGGTCGATCGCCATGGCGCGCAGCCCGCGCGCGGCGGCCTCTTGCGCCAGCAGGGCGGCCATCGTGGTCTTCCCGACGCCGCCCTTTTGGTTCGCCACCGCCACTACGACCATGCGTTGGGTCGCCGCGTCTTTGGGAATAGGAATGCTCGGCACGTCTCCGTCACCTTCTTCGAATCATATCGGCCTGTCCTCGCGGGGCGTTATGTTCGGTAGGAGATGCCCCGCATCACCTTTGTACCATGATGAGATGGATAATGGGATAATGTTCTTACTAAAGTGGCGCAGGTAACGCAGATAGCGAAGCTGCGAGCGCCGAGGGCTGCCGCAGCGGAAAGGGACGGAATGGGCTTCGTTCATGAAATAGTGCCCCGATTCTCATTCAGGTATCGCGGGCCGGGCGATTTCGCCACCGTAGGCGAGGTGGCTGATGTGGGGCGGCTGAAGGATGCCGTGCTTGACGCGTTGGGCGATGCCGATGCCGCCGTCGACGTGAAGGGGCACGCTGATTTCGTGAGGTGGATGGAGGCCCGCAAGCTGTCAAAGCTGCGGGATGCCATCGACGTGTACAAGGAGCGAGGCGACATCCCGGAGCCGTTGTGCGATGCCGCAGCGGAATGCTGCGACCGCGCTAAAGACATATGCGAGGAGTCGAACAAGGGCGCTGTCGTGGCTTTTCTAAACGAGAATCTCCCTGCCCTCCTGGATCCTGCGAGCGATGATAGCCCGGAAGACATGCTTCCGGCCGTCGTCGAGGTGCTTCTTGAATTCAAAAAGGGAATTCGAGCAGAGACACTTCAGGAACTTATCGAGAAAAGGTGCTTCATACTCATCTTGCATCATGACAAGTTCCTTCCCTTGCTCAGAAATAACCGCCTTGCGGAAAGGTTTCTTGAGGCGGTGGTGGAGGATGCTCGTACGTGCCCTCCTAGATTCGAGTCCGCACTTCGAATCGCGATAGTTTTGGGCAGGGATGGCGAGTTCAAGGAAAAAGCAGATTGGGCTTTCGGGGAGCTTCTTAGCATTTGTAGAACCGGTGGCGCGTTCGGGGCCAGCGCTCTTCCTCGAATCATCGCGGCAAGGGATGCGGTATGCACTCTTAAGGCGGCGCACGATGGACATGCGGGTGACTTCGAGGCCCTAGTCTCCGAATTGGAAGGATCCCTCCGATTAGAGATGGGCAAAGGCGGACACCCGTCCTCGACGAAAGTGGACTTGAGTCCCGTCTTTGAAACCCTCAAGGACGAAAGCGCTCCCTTCGAATCTAGAATGGTCACCGCAATCCTTTTCCCTCTATCCGCCTTTCCCAGCGAGGGGCTGAGGGAGGGCCCCTTGGGTTTCGTCACCCAGACGGAGCCGAAGTCGGACGAACGGTTTACAAGGTCGTACCAAATGAGGCTTAGGCTCGCTTTGTCGATGGGAAGCCATATTGTTGGCGGCATTTTGGACGACGACGATCTGCGCGACGATCTTTTCCGCTGGCTGGAAATCACTTTCAACCTAGTGCAAACTAGGACGGGATCGCCTTCATGGGAGCGGGATTTCCTCCTGCTTCTACAATTCCTCTCCAATCTGTCCGACGCGATGGGGCAGGACGATCTCGAGCAAGGCGATCTTTTCTTGAGAACCCAGTCCATCGGGGCGATGTCGTTCATCTACGGGTTTCTTGAAAAGGCAATGAGACATATGGCGAGTTGCTTGCTCGGCGACTCATCCCTTGCCGAGATGGGAAAGACGACCATGGGCCGACTGACTGAAAATGAAAAGGTGAGGAGGGCTTTGACCGGCGAGTTATGCTCGGCTGTGGAATTCGTACTCAGCTGCAATCCTAACACGATGGTCGGAATGAACAGGAGGAACAGGCTCGCCCATTGGAACGATCCCTCCGACGAAGAGATAGGCTGCTGGGCGGCGCTCGAAGCCGCGTATCTCCTCTTGGCGGCCATGACCATGAGCACCCTGTTCTTCTTGGAGCAGGAAAAACCGGGCTGCTTTGGCGAAGATGAGGCCGCAATGCCGAACGCTTCAGGCGGTATACTTTCGTGATCTTGGTATCTTTATAACGAAAATAGCGTTTCATCAGGGGATACCTGAACATTCTCCGTATCCTATACTTTTCGTCGAGCCCGCCACTCCTACCGAACAGCCCGGCGGGCGCGACGAAAGGACAGACCATGAAACACGCCACCTTCGCAAGGGCGAAGGCGCGCCCGAGACGCCCCGAGGGTGCCTCGACGGCAGCCGCGCCCCCCGCCCCAGCGGCCCGGCCATCGGAATGGCTGCGCCGCGCGACGAGCCTGCTGCTCTGCGCAATCCTGGCAGTCGGGCTCCTCCCCACGCTCTCCCCTCGGCAAGGCGAGGCGCACGCCGACACGGCGCAGACGGTGTCCGGGCAAGCGTACGTGCACTGCGTGAACCCCGGCCACACCAACGATCACGGCAACCTCTTCGACGTGACCATGCCTGACGGAACCGTGCTGCGGGGCCACTGCCTCGACTACGGCCTCGCCTACCCCGCCGACGGATGGTACTCTTTCAGCGGCACCTGGAACGGATCGTCGTTCGACATCGTGGTGAACACCCGCGACGCGAGCCCCCATCCCGACTGCCTCCTTTCCGGCCCTTGCCAGCGCGTCGGAAACTTCTCGTGGTCGCCCGAGGTGAGCGTCTCCTTCGCCAAGGAGAGCGCCGACGCCTCCATCACCACCGGGAACGCGGAGTACGCCTACTCGGGAGCGTCTTACGACATCTACGATGCCTCCGACGACTCGCTCGCGGCCCAGATCGTCACCGGGGAGGACGGGAAGGCGAGCTGCAAGCTGCCCGCGAACAAGAGCTATTACGCGATCGAGCGGCAGGCGCCGGACGGCTTCAAGCCGAGCGGCGAGCGCGTCTATTTCGAAACCGGGATGGGAGACGGCCAGGTGCGGCTCGAGGACGAGCCTTGCACGGTGGCCTTCGCCATCCGGAAGAGGGACTCCGCGACCGGCGGGGAGGCCCAGCCCGGAGCCACGTTGTCGGGCGCGAGGTACAAGCTCGTCGATGCCAACGGAGCCTCTCACGTCGCAACCTCCGACGACGAGGGGATCATCCGGTTCGACGGCATCCCGCTCGGCGACGCGACGCTCGTGGAGATCGAGCCGCCCAAAGGCTACAGGCCGGATCCGGAGCCGCACCAGTTCCACGTGTCGGGAAGCGGGCAGCACGAGGACGTCCTCCTCGAACCGTCCGTGGACGAGGACGTGATCGCGTTCGATATCGAGATCGCCAAGTTCAAGGATTACGGCGACTTCGAGAGCGGCGTCGCCCAGCCCGCCGCCGGCGTGGTGTTCGAAATCGTGTCCAACACCACCCAGGAAGTCGTGGGAACCGTCGAAACGAACCAGTACGGCTTCGCGAACACGGCAAGCAACCCCGATGCGTGGTTCGGCGAAGGATCGCGGCCCGACGGCGCCTCCGGAGCCATCCCTTACGACGAGGCGGGTTACACCGTGAGAGAGGTCGAGGAAACCGTCCCGGACGGATTCCACCACGTGGGCGATTGGACGGTAACCGAAGACGACATGCAGGACGGAGCGCTCCTGCAGTACATCGTCGACAACGCCGCCATCCACACCCGCATACAGATCGTGAAGACGGACGCCGTCACGGGCCGAGCCGTCCCCGTTGCCGGATTCTCGTTCCAGCTGCTCGACGAGGGAGGAAACCCCATCGTCCAGGAGTCGTGGTATCCGAACCATGTCGAGCTCTCCGAGTTCACAACCGACGAGACCGGATGCGTCACGCTGCCCGAGCCCATCGAGCCGGGAACCTACTACGTACGTGAAACCGCAGCCCAGCCCCCTTATCTGCTCGGCGGCGAGGACGTGCGCGTGGTTGTTCCGGACGACGAGGCGATCACGCCCACGGTCGTCGTCCGTTACGCGGACGAGGCCGCCGAAGGGTCGGCGACCATCCGGAAAACCGACGCCGCCACCGGAGAGCCCATGGCGGGTGCCGAGTTCGACGTCGTGTCGCTCGGCTTGGTCAAGGGCCCGGACGGCACCGTCCAGCTGGTCGAAGGGGAGACGGTGGGAAGCGTGACGACAGGCGCGGACGGCACCGCCTCCATCGACGGGCTCCCGCTCGGCACGGGTAGCGCTTCCTACGCGTTCGTCGAGACGCGCGCGCCCGAGGGGTACGTGCTCGATCCGACACCGCGCGAGTTCACTGTCTCCTATCAAGACCAGAACACCTCCGTTGCGCATACGTCCGTAGACGCTGAGAACAGGGCCAACACCCTGACAGTCGCGAAAACCGAGCTGGGGAATGCGGAGGCGTCCCTGCCCGGAACGGAGTTCCTATGGTGGAACGCCGATCAGGAGGCATCCTTCAGCGAGCCCGGAGTCGTGGCCGTGCGCGCCGAAGGCCCCGGCGGCTGGGTTGCCGTGGGCTCCGACGAAACTGAGCATCCCATGTCGTACGACGAGGACAGGGACGTATGGTGGGCCGGCGGCCTCGCCGACGGAGATTATGAGTTCGAGGCGGACGGCGAGCGCGCCGAAGGAACGCTTACGGTGGCCGCCGGGGGGACTGCATTCGGAATCGCATCGGCGAAGGCGCGTCCGTCCGGCGAAGGGACGGCGCTGAGCGGCGGCGCCGATGCCGAGGACGAGGCCGGACCCGCAGCGACCGAGACCCTCGTCGTCGAGGCCCGACCGTACCTGATACTGCCCGGCGAGGAGCAGCAGATCATCGAGGTCGCCGCCGACGGGGCCCTGCATGTGGAGAAGCTGGCGCCCGGAACCTATCGTCTGCAGGAGGCCGAGCCCGTTCCCGGGTACGTGCGCGACGAGACCGTGCGCAGCGTGACCGTGGGAGAGGACGGCGCGATCTCCGGCGAGTGGCTCGAATCCGAGGGAGGCGACGCCGCGGCCGTCTTGGAGAACGACTATACGAAGGTGGATATCAGCAAGCGCAGCGTCGCCGGAGAGGACGAGATTCCCGGCGCGCACCTGAAGTTGGAAGATGCCGACGGCACCGTGGTGGAGGAATGGGTTTCCGGAGACGAGCCTCATCGCGTAGAGCGGCTCGAGCCAGGCGACTACACCTTGACCGAGACGATGACGCCGAACGGTTACGACCAGGCGCAAAGCGTCTCCTTCACGGTCGAGGAGACCGGGGAGGTGCAACGGGTCGTCATGTACGACGAGCCCATATCGGTGTCCGGGGAGATAGACAAGCGCCAAGAGATAGCCGACCCGACCGCGCCGGGGGCCGTGGAGAACGGCGACGGAGCCAACAAGGCCGACGTGTCCGTCTCGGAAGACGGCCGCTTCGACTACAGCCTCGACTACCGCAGCACGTCGAGCACGTGGGTTGACGAGTTCACGGTGACCGACGACCTGTCCTCCGTCGAAAAGGGGCTCGCGGTTCTGGAGGGGGTCACGACCGCCCAAGCGGTTGGGGACCGCGACGGCAGAATGAACGTATGGTACCGGACGAACCTCACCCCCTCCGACCACGTCGACGAGAGCGGCGCGAACGCGACCCTGGACGACGGCCACGGGAACCCGTGGCTCGCGGAGGATCTGAACGGCATCCTGGGGGATGACGGTCGGGCGGTCGACTACGCCGGCTGGCGCCTATGGGAGTCCGGAGTGGACGCGACGCGCGCGACCGACCTCGACGCGTCCGACCTCGGCTTGGGCGACGGCGAGGTCGTCACCGCCGTGCGCTTCGAATACGGGTGCGTGGACGCGGGGTTCACCACCCGCGAGGACGGATGGGACCGCGAAGGGATCAAGGACGCCCACGACGACGTCGCGGACGCGGAGCCCGCAAACGGGGATTCGCCTTCGGCGGCCATCCTGCACATGCGCGTGACGGACTCCTACGCCGAGGGGGCCCTCCTCGAGAACGAGGCCCGAGTGGACCTGTGCCGCAACGGAGGGGGAGATGGCCTCGAGGGCCACGACTCCGATCGCGTCGAGCAGGTGCCGGGGGCCGAGGGGCCGGCGCTCCCCGACACGGGCGACGCGGCAGCGGCGGCCCTGCCCTGGCTCGCCGCCGCGTGCGGCGTGGGCGCGGCGGCGGCCGCCGCCTCGGGAGCGCTCCGCCTCCGCAGGGAGCGGAAAGGAAAGGCCGACGCCGGCCAGGCCCCGGAAGGGGCCGAGGAAGCCTAGGGCGGGACTTGGAGGGCGGGGCGCCCCCGCCCTCCGCGCGGCCCGGCCCTAAAGGCCCAAACCCCCGAACCAGTTGTTGTAGGCGTATTCGGCAGACGCCCAACGGCCGTCTCCCCGGCCGTACATGTCCTCCGAGCGGAACCCGGCCTCCGAAACCGACATCCCCCGGAAGCCGCGAACCTCGGCGAGGGCCTTCCCGTAAGCCCTGCGCGCCGCCTTCTCGTCGGGGTAGGCGTCCAAGAAGCAGTAGGCGTGCCAACCTTTCCGGAAGACGAAGGTGCCCCCTACCAGGCCGCAGCACGCGTACAGGGGCCGCGCCCTTCCGAAAGACGCCCCGTTCTCCTCGAGCGCGAGCCATTCGCTCGGGGCGATCGAGGCGGCGGGCACGACGTCCACCCCCATCTCCCGGATGTTCCTCACCCCCTGCGCCTCGGCGTCGGCGCGGCTCTCGAACACGTTGACCCCCACGTCGCCCTTCCCGAACGTCCAGTTCCCCCCGCCCTCCTGGTTCGAGTGGTACCGGAACGTCCTCCCTCCGAGCGGGTCGTCGCAGTCCCTGCACTCGAACGCCTCCGTCACGACGATGGGCCGCACGCTGTCCAAGACGAGACGGTACAGCCTGTCTCCGACGCCGTACAGCCTGTCGCTCGCCGGGATCGAATCGAACAGGGATTCTTGGTTGGGAAGCTCTTTCCTCATGGCCTCTCTCCTCCTTTGCGGCGTCGGGGCCCCTTCGGCCCTTCACCATGTCGCTTTCCGAATCGGCCTTGCCGGTTGCAAGCCCGCCTTGCAACCGGCTCATTGAGCCGCTCCCGGAGGCGCGCGGGCGGTCAAGGGCGTCCGAAAAGCCGAAGGCGGTCCCTCCACCGGTTCCGCGCAGCGGAAGCTGTGGAGGGATTTTGGGCGCCCTTGACGGCCCGTGCGCCGGAGGGAACCTCGGAGGGCCGGCCCGGAAGGCGCGCGGCCAGAAGGGGGATTCGGGGTGCGAGCGAGGTAGGGCCGTCAAGGAAGCACCTGATGAGAGGCTGGGGTACGAGGCACCGAACGAACCGCGGAGCTTGGGGTGCGGGGCCCGGAACCGGGGGGCGAGAGCCTGGAAAACGAAAATCCCCAAGCCTGTGACCTGGGGATTTGCAAAACTCTTCGATGGTGCGGGCGAGAGGACTTGAACCTCCATGAGATTGCTCTCATACGGACCTGAACCGTACGCGTCTGCCAATTCCGCCACGCCCGCGACTCTTCGCTCCCGGAAAATCCCGACAGCGGATGACATGATACTCTAGCCGGGCGTCCGACGCAAGAGCCTTTTTTCGCTCGCCCCCGCGAGCCCTCTCGATTATGCAGTTTCTATTCATTCCCCCCGATCGGGCCAATACCCGCCGATGAGAAAACTTGGATAATCGTCTTCGCAGGTGAACGATGCCGTTTATTGGGGTGCCGAAACATCGAGGGAAAACGGCACGCCATCATGCCCGACACCGCCCAATCACGCGAAAACCACTTCCTATCAGGAGCGACGTGGCAACGACAGAAAGCCTCCAGAATGATCGCAGATTATTGGATATGCATGGGAATGACCCCGTGGCACCCCAACCACACCCCAACCGCCTCTCGAAAAGGCGCACTTGGGGTGCGATATGAAGAAGAGATTTCCATTTGACCTGGATTTATGAACTCAAGAAAGGAGGATTGCGGTTCGACTGCCTGAACCTCCATGGGGTTGCCCCCATACGGACCTGAACCGTACGCGTCTGCCAATTCCGCCACGCCCGCAGTCCTTGCTCTCGGAAATGCCGAAAGCGGATGATATGATACCTCAGCCGCACATCAGACGCAAGGGCCTTTTTCTCCCGCCCTACGCCCCACGATCCAAAGCGCACGGCACCCTTCGTTCGCCCCTCGCCGGAACATCGCCTTGCCCCCTCATGCGCCCCGCGCGCATGTCCCGCATCGCACCATGCGCGACCCGCACGGGGTCAGCGCTTCCTACATCCTGTGGCGCATGCGCAGCAGCCAAAGACGATGCCGCGCGCATCGCGGAAGCCTCCGTCGCGCCACACGTCCCGCTGCACGCACGCCGCGTTCTCGCCATCGCTTCGACGCGCACTTCGCAGCTCGCGAAGCGGGTCGCGAGGGTAAAGAGCGAGGTCGCCATCCCGCTGCACGCACGCCGCCGCAGCTAGCGAGCTTCTCCACCCTCGGACGCAAACGGCTCGGCACCCTCGTCCCTTCGGTCGGCAAGGTACTTCTCCATCGACCAACGCGTGACGTCCGAACGGTTGATGATGCCCACCAGCTTCCCGTCGTCGAGCACGGGGGCTTTCTTCAAGTGGTTCTCGCCCAAAATGCGACACACCTCGGGCAGATCGGCATGCACGTCAACGGCGATGAGGCCCTTCGCTCCGATATCAGCCGCGCGCATGCCCATGAGCTTGTGCAGCTTCTGCGCGAAATCGGAGTTGTCGGCGTACGCGTTCACCGTTTGCACGATCATCACGACCGGGTCCATGATCATCTGCCCGCGCCGCGACAGGTAGCGCATGATGTCGCCGTCCGACACGAATCCGACGGCTTTGCCCTCGGCGTTCACAAGCGGAGCCGCGCTGATGCGCCGATCCACGAGGAACTGCATGGCCTCCGCCACCGTCGCAGTGTCGGGCAGGGTGTAGGCGTCCTTCTGCATGATGGACTCCAGCAGCGTCCTGCGCGCGCCGTCGGCATCCGTCCGAGCGGCATCACCAGGCTTGTTGCGCACGAAGATAAGCACGAGGACGAACCCCGTGAGGCACAGCACCCCCGCGACGACGAACGCCATGTTGATGCCGAACACGCCCGCCGCAGCAGCGCCCATGCCGGACTCGGACGCATTCGTCACCGCCGTCGAAGCGGAGACGATGATGGCCGTGCCGAGAGAGCCCGCAACCTGGCGGAAGGTGTTCTGCACCGACGTTCCGTGGTTCACCAGATCGTTCGGCAGCGCGTTCATGCCCCATGTTGAGATGGGCATGTTCACCAGCGAGAGCGAGAACAGACGCACCGTATAGATGATCGTGAGCGTGACCAGGCCCGTTCCCGCCCCCACGAACGCGAAGGCAAACGTGGTGAGCATGAGCACGCCCATGCCGATGATGGCCAGCACGCGCGGACCATGCTTGTCGAACAGGCGCCCGGCAATGGGGCCCATCGCGCCCATGATGATGGCGCCGGGCAGCAGCACCAAGCCGGACGTCGTGGCCGAATACCCCATGTACGACTGAAGCAAGATGGGAACCAGAATGCCGCCGGCCAGAAGCGCGCCCTGCACGAGCATGACGATAATGGTCGCCATGAGGAACTTCTTGTTCGCCAGCACGCGCACCTGCAGCATGGGATGCTCCATGCGCAGCTGGCGACGGAAGAAGAACACGAGCGCCACCACGCCGACGAGCACGCCAGCAACGGCGTCGACCGACAGACCGTAGGACCCGATGGCCGACAGACCGTACAGCAGCGCGCCGAATCCCACCGTGGAGAGAGCGACGGAAGGCACGTCGAGCGTGGCGTCCTTGTTCGTCTCGCCCCCTTTCTCGAGCACGAAGCATGCAATGAGAACCACCACGACGCACAGGGCGGTGATGATGAAGAACATGTCGTGCCACGACGCCTGATCGATGACGATGCCGGCAACCGTCGGGCCTACGGCGGGAGCAAAAGCGATGACCAGGCCGAACACTCCCATGGCCGTGCCGCGACGATCAACGGGGAACGTCCACATGAGCACGGTCATCACAAGCGGCATGAGGATGCCGGCGCCAGCAGCCTGCACAAGGCGCCCCGCCAGCAACGCCACGAAGTTCGGTCCCCACCCGGCAAGCGCCGTGCCCGCCGTGAACACGATCATGGCCGTGAGAAACAGGCTGCGCGTGGTGAACCGATCCGTCAAATACGCCGTCACAGGAATCATGATGGCGTTCATCAAAGTGAAACCCGTCGTCAGCCACTGAGCAGTGGCGGCGTCTACGCCCATCTCCCCCATGATGGAAGGCAGGGCGGGAGACACCACCGTTTGGTTCAGAACCGTGACGAACGTGCCGAACAACAGCACGGCCAGCATAACGATCTGCTTGCGCGTAAGACCCATGTGCAAATGCTCCCTCGACTCTCTCTCCGTAAAACCGGCCGCACGAAACGACCGAACTGCGCGGCAACCGCAATAGCGGCAAGCCTCGAACCGACCGCGTAAGGCGACCGAGCCACATGCCAACCGCACGGGACAACCACGTCCTCGCAAGCCGCAGCGTTCAGCCCGTCGCCGAAGCGCCTCAAAGCGCAAACCTCTCGGAAACGACCGCAAAGCAGCCGAGCCCGAGACGGCGGTCGGCGCGATCAACGCAGAGCCTTCGCATGCTGCACCTCCGAGCCATCCGGACTCTCGGCTCGAGCACGCCCCCGACACGTCTGCGCGTCGACGCCTCTCGCGTCCAGTTCGTGTAATTTACACCCAGTATAAATATATAACGGATGAAAGTGTGGTACGCTTCGCGGAAACGACACAACAAAGGGACGCCAAACGATCCGCAAGACGCGAGAACGCAAAGCAAGACGGCGTGAAGCGCGGACGATGGCTCGCATCGGTCGGCGGTGAACACGACGCTTCCGCCGACCGTTTCGCACGGACCGTCCGCACGAAGACGCAAGACCGCCTGCGTTGCTCGGGTCGCTGCACACGGTGGCCAAACGCAAACGCCGCTTGTCGTGCGCGAAGCGCGGCGCTCCTCGAACCCGATGGGAGGTTGCATCCATCATGGCAGATCCGGCGCAGGAAGGGCTGCGCTACCGCAAGAAGCTCAAGGCGCGCCTGGCAGTTGAACGCGCGGCGCTCGAGCTCGTGCTCGAACACGGATACGACGAGGTCACCGTGGAGGACATCTGCGCCCGCGCCGAAATCTCCAAAAAGACGTTCTTCAACTACTTCCCATCCAAAGCAGCCGCCATCAGAGGGCGCGTCGAACCGTTTCCCGATGTCGACGACTTGCTTGCGCTGCTCGAAGCGCATCCCGAAACCTGCTATCTCGACGTGATCGTCGAGGCCCTGGGGATTCAGACCTCCCCCGACGCCGACGACGACGTCCTGCAACTGCGCCGCGAGGTCCTCGCCTCCATGCCCCAGCTGTTTTTCCGAGGGCAGCGCGACTTTCTGACGGTGCAGCGCGTCATCGCCGATGCGCTGCGAGCATACTTGCCAGACCATCCTGAAAAACGGATGCTGCCGAATCGATCGGTTGACGACGAGGCCGTTTTGGCATCGTCGGTGGTGCTCGGCCTCTCGCGCGCCCGCTCCATCCTGCACGTGCGAGACGACAGCGAACCCACCGCAAAGCACATCCGCCTCATGTACGCCGCCTACCTCACCGCCGATCTCGATGCCCGCTGATCGCTAGCGAATACGCACGACGGCCGCGATGGCGGCGGGAACGAGCAGCGCAGTGGTGACAGCGAGCAGCGCCAAATCCGAACCGCTTCCGGTCACGTAGGTCTGCAGGACGCCTCCGCCCAGCAACAACGGCCCTGCGGAGAGCAAATTGAAGGCGGCATGAACCCCGGCGAGCGTCCACAAGTTGCGCATCCGTAGGTACATCGCAGCCATGAACAGGCCGAACAGTCCTGCTTGCACAGGCTTGAGAAGCAGCTGCGCGCAAGAGACGACACCTGAGGCCGATGCGACGTCGCCGACGGACACGTGCAGCAGGCCGAACAGGGCAGCCGACGCGAACGCAGCCCGCACCCTGCCGCGCGAATCGCTGCCGCATGCAAGCCCGAGCGCGTCGAGCGCGAGCACGCGGAACACGCCCTCTTCGAACACGCCGGTGAGCAGGCACAGCAACGCCACGAGCGCAAAGGCACCCGCCGCTCCCACCGTCTGCGTCGCAACGGCCTCCTCAGAACCGGGCGCAACGACCGCCCCCTGCGCCAGCGAGACGACCGACGCGAAGCCCGCTGCGGCGGCCACCGCCAGCACGTACGCCGTCCACGCCCCCAAACCTCCCCATGAACGCAGCGTGCCCGAGCCCTTTTCCATAGCGGACGATCCCGGCGCACCCGACGCCCTTGCCGCTCCCGACGCACCCGACTCGTCCAACCTCCCCGGCGAATCCAGCTCATCAAGCGCATTCGGACTCTCCGGCGCCATCGACGCGGCCGATCGCGACCCTTCGGCTGCGAACGGCGCACCCTTCGCGCCCGAGCCCCGCGATGCCCGCGCCGCTCCCGACTCGTCCGACGCAGCACAGCGATTCGGACAGATCGGGCGGGCGGCCCAATTTGGGCAGGTCGAACGGGCGGAACGGGTCGGGCGAATTCGGCGGAGCGCCCGAACGAGCCTCGGCGCCCTCAGCGTGTGGGGATGGGCAGCCCCCACCCCCACGAGCGCGATTGCAGCAAGAACGGCCCCCTGCACGAGCGAACCCGAAAACGTGTCGCCCGGCAGCAGCGAGAAGCACGCCGCCGACGCCACAAGGGCGGCGACGAACGCGACGACGGCGCCATGCGGCGCACGCTCGCCTCTCGCCTCAGTTTCCGTCGTAGAATTCATGCGCACTGCACGACCTCGCCGCCCATCCGACTCGAACGCATCCTGCACTGGCAGTATACTGGAAAGCAATGGACACCCGCACGGACACCTCGGCCGCTTCGGCATCCTCCGTCGCCCCCTCTCGCAGAGGGCTTTCCTCGTTCGCGCTCAAAATCGCAGCCATCGTGGGGATGACGCTCAACCACGCATGCTACCTCTTCTACCCCCACCTGCCCGTCGAAGCGCGCTGCGTGCTGTTCGGAGTGGGAGGGCTGACCTTCCCCATCATGGCGTTTCTGCTGGTGGAAGGCTATCGTCGCACATCGAGCGTCGAGCGCTACGCAGGGCGGATGCTCGTGTTCGCGCTCGTGGCGCAGGTGCCCTACGGGTTGTTCCTCGCCCACAACCTCAACGTGCTGTTCACGCTGTCCATAGGCCTCGCCATCCTGCATGCGCGCGACCGCATGCGCAACCGTGCGAAGTTCTGGCTTTTCGCAGCGGCGCTCACGGCCGCGAGCGCGCTGTGCGACTGGGGAGTCATCGGTCCGCTCATGATCCTTATGATGCAGGAGATTCCCGAGCGCCGCCAACGCATCGTCCTGCCCTTGCTCGTGCCCATCCTCGGCACCGGCCTGCCCGCGCTCTCCGACTACACGGCCTCCTTCGACCCTGCGCTGCTGCCGTTCGCGCTCTATCCACTCGTGGGCTGCACGACGGCCATACCCCTCCTGCTGGCGTACAACGGATCGCGCGGGCGCCCGATGAAATGGTTCTTCTACGCGTATTACCCCTTGCACATCCTCGCGCTCGGCCTAGCGAAGGGGGTGCTGCTGGGAGAATGGGGGCCGGGGCTGTAGGGAAGGCAGCCCGCACCGCATCGAGCGCTCGCACGGCTCGCCTTCGCAGCCGCGCACCGCTCCCGGATGGCCCGCACCGCAGCCGCGCACCATGCCCGCCCCTCCTTCGCCCGCAGGACCGCCTTCGCGCTACCAGTCGGAACCGAGGATCACCAAAAGCCCGCCGTTCGTCTCGTACGAGCCGTCGTTGAGCACCAGCTCGCCCGTGCCGAGGGCGTCGGCCACCTCCTGGGCGTCTTCCGCCCGGCCTTCATCGTCGTACACGATCATCGTGCGCTCATAGTCGAAATTGTCCGCATTGTCTGACGACACCTCGTATCCGAGGGCCTTGATGCGCTCGGCGGCCACCGATCCGGCCCCCGGCGTACCGTTTCCGTTCAGCACGAGCACAGTGTTCTGCCGCCGGGAAGCCTCAGCGGCGTCGGCGACGGCCGACGCATCGCCATTGCCCGTGGTTGCCAGCACGGTGTTCGATCCCTCGTCCACGATGTCCTCCTCGGTGGGAGGCAGCCCCTGGTCGACGCGGGCCATCATCTTCTTCCACTCGTCGACGTCGTTGATCTCGTACCACACGCCGTTTATGTACTGGGAAGTGGTGGGCTCCATGGCCGAATAGATGTCGGTGGACGGATCGAGCCCCTGCATGGCCTGGGCGAGCCCGATGATGTCGGTGATCTCGAGATCGGTCGTGACGTACTGGGAGAGAGCCTGCACGGTGCCCGCCATCGTGGCCACGTCGGCAGCGAGGAGCTTTTTCGCGATGGCCGACAGCACGAGGCGCTGGTTCGCCGCTCGGAACGAATCACCGTCGCCGTACTGGTCGTAGGCGTGGCGCGACCGGCACAGGATGAGCGCTTGGTCGCCGTTGAGCGTTTGGAGGCCTTCGTCCAGATGGCCGCCCGCATCGGCATCGTCGATGGTCATGGGCACGTCCACTTCAACGCCGCCGAGCGCATCCACGATATCCTTGAAACCGTCGAAGTTGATCTCAGCGTAATGCGAGATGGGAACGCCTGCTAGCTCGGAAACCACTTTCACGGACATGGCCGGGCCGCCGATGGCGTGAGCGGCGTTGAGCTTGTTCTGGCCGTATTCGCCCATGTCGACGAGCGTGTCGCGATGCAGGGACACGAGCGTAACCTTCTTGCCGACCGGATCGATGCGAGCGAGCATGATGCTGTCGCTTCGAAACTGGTCTCCGGCGAACGCCTCGGACGCTTCGCGTTCGTCCGACCCATCGGTGCCCATGAGCAGCAGGTAGAACGGCTCGTTGACGAGGTCGGTGTCCGCGAGCGCGGCGCGCAGTTCGGCATCGACGCCGTCATGCAGATTGCCGGAGAGGACGGAATAGTAAGCGAATGCAGCGCCCGCCCCGCCAAGAACGAGCGCAACGACCACAGCAAGCGCGATGAACGCCGTGCGCCGACGCTTGCGCGTGCGAGCTCGCTCGAACTCGCCGCGCGACACGCGACGCGGCGTAGGGCTTCGATCAGGCTGCGCTTGCGAACGCGGGGACGGCGAGGCCGTTCGAGAAGCACGCGGGGAAAGATCCGACCGGGAAGGCCGAGACGTCCGATCCGTCGAAGCCTGGCGACGAGCACGCGAGTCGGACGGCGCGCCAGAGGCGTCGGCACGCGAGCGGCGTGCGCGCGAGTCGATCGATGCGCCAGGGGCGTCAGCGGACGCACGGCGTGAGCGCGGAGAGTTGCTACGGCGGATTTCCATACGGCCATGGTGCCAGCCACCCGCCCAAGCCGCAAGCATCCGCCTGCCTTTCCTAAGAAAAGCCCATAGGGACAGTCGCACCCCCCCCCCGTTCCCATGGCCGCCCTGAAGCCGCGCTCTCGGGCCAGCCCCCGATCATCCCCAGCCCGCACTCTCGGGCCATCGCCCAAACCGTCCCGAAGTCGCGTTGCGAGACCATCTTCCGCGTCGCCACCCTCCCACAGACCGCATTTTCGATCATCTTCAAGTCACGCTCCCGTGTCATTTCCCCGAGCAGTCCTCCCAAGCCGCTCCCCCGAGCAGCACTCTCGGATCGCGCCCCTTTTGAGGCATGCCCTCCGACCCTTTTCTGAGCCGTGCTCGCCCCCTGATAACCACCATCCCTCCCACCTTCTTGGGCCATGCTCTCCGACAAGGCGTCGGGCCGCTTTCCAACTGCATGTCGGATCGCTCCTCCTAGATCGCGGATGCTTTCCCCAGGTTGCGTTCCCGACCGTTTCCCCTAAGGCTCCCTTGCCCCCATGACGCCCCTTGTCGGCAACCGCACGCAAACATTCCACACCCCATGGAGCAACGCTTGCAACTGCGGTGAAACTCTGAGAACGAGTGCAAGACCATCTGTAGCGAACGAATGTTTCACGTGAAACAATTTCGCGAAGAGTCTGCGAGAACACGAGCAGCCCTCTTTTACGACAAGCACGAGCGCAACACCATCAGACGCCGAAAAGGACGGGGGCACATCGCTCGGATCGGTTTCCTTCGATGCAAACGATGGCCGACCGAAGCGAAAATGCGGGACGCAAGGCAGCCCAGAAGGCCGAGAGCCGAACCGCACGCGGATACGCGCCGCGTCGAGGCTCGGAACGCAAGACAACCCAGAAGGCCGAGAGCCGAATCCAAGCCTGCGGAAGCGAAAGCGCCGAGACCATCGATGCAACCGGAGCAAGCCGGGGCCAAGGGCAAAGCAAAGTCGAAGCCAGGGCCGCCCTCTTTCAGGATCGGGACGTCCTTGCTTTCGATCATGGGCGCAATAGGACGCCAAGGCTTGCGCAAGAAGCTTCCGGAAACGCACGAAGAATCGCCGTCAGCCTCGCATTGTCAGCCGAGACTCGCACGCCGAGACCTCCGGAAACACCGAGGAAAGCACCTATTGCGAACGAATGTTTCACGTGAAACATCTTACCACATTAGAAGAAGCGCAAAAGAAGAGAGAGGAGGGGTGTCTCTAAAACCCAACT
>NZ_NFJP01000059.1 GCF_002159915.1 Gordonibacter sp. An230 | reverse complement strand
AGAGGGGTATAAGAGACAGCCCCCGGCGCCGGGCCCCTCCCGCAGCTCGCGGCCGTGCTCGCGCACCTGGCGGAGTGCGCCGAGGAGGCGGGCCTGTCCGCCCGCAGGCTCTGGCTCGACCCGCTGCCCGGAAGGATCCCCCTCGCGGACCTCGGGGCGCGCTACGCGGGGGAGTTCGGGCGCATGGCGGCCGCCCCCTTCGCCCTGGAGGCCGCCGTCGGAGAGCTCGACGACCCCGCCAGCCAGGCCAAGCGCCTGCTCACGCTGCCGCTGTCGGCCGAGGGCAACGCGGCGCTCTACGGCAGCGCGGGCAGCGGGATGGAGCAGGTGGTGGCCGCGATCCTCTGCTCGCTCCTGGAGGCGCACGGCCCCGAGGACCTCAACGCTTACATCGTGGATCTCGGCTCCGAGGCGCTCGGGGCCTTCCGGGCGGCCCCGCAGGTGGGCGATGTCATCCTCACAGGTGATCGGGAGAAAGTTGACAACCTCTTCAGGATTCTGCAAGGCGAATTGGCCTGTAGGCGGCGCCGGCTCGGCGCGTTCGGAGGGGACAGGGAGGCGCTCTTTGAGGCGACCGGGGAGACAATGCCCTCGATCCTCGTGGTCGTAGAGGGCTTCGAGCGGTTCTGCGAGCTTTTCGACCCCCTTGTGCCGGCTCTCATCGAGCTGACGCGCGACGGCGCTCGCTGCGGTATTTGGTTTATGGTGACTGCCACCCGCGCGAACGGGGTTCCCTATCGAATTCTGCCGAACTTCAAGCAGAAACTGGCGCTCGAGATGGCCTCCCCCGACGAGTACCTGAGCGTGTTCGGATCGCTGCGCGGCGCGGTGCCGCCCAAGGGGCGAGGGAGGGGCCTTGTCAAGGACGGGGACGGTTTCCTCGTGTTCCAGGGCGCGAGCGCGTCGGAGGAGGAAGGCGCTGACTTCGATGCGGTCAGGGAGCTCTGCGAGGCTCTCTCGGCGCGCTACTCCGGCAAGGCTGCGGAAGTGCCCGTGCTTCCTGAGACCCTTGATGCCCGGACGTTCGTGGACCGCACCGTCGACATGTCGTCGGTTCCCGTGGGGCTTGCGAAGGAAGATCTCTCCGTCCTCTCCTTCGATTTCGAGAAGGAGCCGTGCTGGATCGTCTCTGGGAATGATCGGGACGCGTGCGTTCCGTTCTTGAAGCAGGTCGTTCAAGAGCTTGAGGATCATGGTGTTCCTTATGTCGTTCTGGACGCCACCGGCGAGTTCGGCGGGCATCCTCTTTCCGAAAAGCTTCTCGAGGAGCTGTTCTCCGAAGAGGGCGAGGTAGGCAGGGGCAAGCGGATTGTCGTCGTTCCGTCGCTCGTGGCCTTGCAGGAGACGTTGGCGGCTGGGTGTTTCGGGCTGATCAAGGACTATGTGGAGAGAGGGCTCGGTCCTTCGAGCCACCGCTTCCTGCTGTGCGACGACGCCCTTGACTTCTCCTCTTTCGGAATTGCCTCTTGGTATAAGAAGTTGACGGGCAAAGGCAACGGGGTGTGGATAGGCAACGGGGTATCGGGGCAGATCCTGCTCAAAATGGTGAGGGCTGGAATCAAGTTCGACGACAATCCTGAAAAGGGATTGGGCTACTTCGTATGGAAGAATTCAGCGACGATGATGAAGCATCTTGGGGCGAGCGAAGAAAGGCGATGATGTCATGACTATATCGATCCTATCGTCGGGGATGGAGAAGGCCAAGGCCGATTTCTTGGGGAACGCCGAGCGTATGGGGGATTCCCGGGATTCCATGAGGGCTAGCTTCGAAGCGCTGTTCGGGTCGTGGGAGGGGACTGGTTCCGCCGGTTTTCGATCTGCGTGCGATGCGGTGGAAGGCGCCATGGGGATGACATGTGGCGTGCTCTCCGATCTCGGAAATCAGGTAGAGGCGTCCGCGAGGACGTTCGAAGAGTCCGACGGAAGCGTCGCGAAGAGCATAGAGAAGCTTGGGTAAGGGAGGTGCTTCATGTACTCGCCGTATTCTGATCAGATCGAGCAAGTGTGCAACGATATGCGCATCATAGAAGACACTCTTTCAGCGCTTGACGATGTGGAGGGCCATCTCAATTCCGTTTCCGATCATTTGGCGAACCTCGGAACGCACATCTCGACAGGGTTCAACGTCGAATGCTCTGCGACATCGCTTGTCGAGGCGCCGAGCCAATCGCTGTCCGACTCGCGTCAGACCCTTCGTTCTGCGTATGGCGAGCTCGAAGGAGAGCTCGACTCTCTCAGGCGTCAGGAAAACGATTGGATCGCGGAGGTAGAGGCTGCTCGGAAGGCGGCTGAGGAGCTCAAGAATCGGTTCGGTTCTTACTCGAACGGATATGATGGGAGGTGGTCCTGATGTCGGTCGACCTTGATGTCGGTGCCCTGGCCGGGGCCGCCGACTCCGCGTCGGCGTGTGCCGACGCATATGAGGCGGGGGCGCGTGCGGCGTCCTCGGCGTCTCTGGTGCTGGGGTTGTCGTGGGAGGGATCGTCGTACTCGGCCTTCTCGTCGTCTGTGGAGGGCTCGGCGGTTCCCATGGCGCTCGCGTCAGCCGAGGCGTGCCGCTCCCTCGCGCAGTCCATGGAGTCCGCCCGCGAGCTCGCTGCCTCGCTGCGGGCCCGCAGCGAGGGGTTCCAGGGCGTCCTGATCGGGGAGGGGGCCGGGGACTATCCCGGGGACGCGCGGGCCGGGAGGCTCTACTCCGACGACGCGTGCTTCGACCCCATCGATGCCGACCTCGCCGGAGCCGAGTCCGAGGTGTCCGCCGCCCAGTCCGCCTTCTGGGAGGCCGAGGGGCTGCTCTGGGGGCTGTCCACCCGGTCGGTGCGCATGGACGGGGGCGGCTTCGCGTCGGGCCTGGCGGGCATCTCATCGGGCCTGTCGGCCTTCAGAGGGTCGTTCTCGGCCTACCGCTCGGGCATGGCCGATCTGGAGGCGGCCGCGTCTTCGGCCTCCTCGGCGGCCGAGGGGGTCTTCTCCCCCAAGCCGGTTTCGGCCATCGTCTCGGGCGGGAGGGTGCTCGACCCCGCGGCCCTCGCATGGCTGCTCTCGCGACCCCCTTCGCTGCTCTCCCCCGAGGAGCGCGCGGCCGCCGACGAGCTGAGGGCGGCCGGCTGGTCGTTTCCCGCCCGCTACACCGCCGCCGGGGAGCCCTCGTCCGACCCGTCCACGGCGGAGGACCTGCTGTCGGCCGCCGGTTACATCGTTTGGGCGCACGAGTCTTCGTTCGATCTTGCAAAAGGTATAACGCGACTGGTCGACTCCGAGGCCTACGGGTGGATCAAAGGGTTGGGAAAGCACCTCGGTCCTGTGGGCTACGTCCTGTGCGGCGTGTCCGCTTCGTTCGATTCGATTCGCTACTACGATGCGCACCCGGAGCTGCCGGAGGATCGGAGGCTGAGCAACCAGGCCGCCGAGTGGGACCTCAAGTTCGTCCAGGGATGCGTGGGCGTGATACCGCCGCTTGAAGATATTGCTGAGCGCTTCTTCTACACAAAAAACGAGGAGACCGGTCTGAGCCTTGCCGACCACTTCTACGAGTGGCGCTACGAGACGTTCGGAAGGCACGGGCTGTGAGCGCCGATAGGAGCGCCGCGGAGGCGCCCGCCCCCCTCGCCACGTGCCGGTTCGCGTTCGACGAGGAGGCGTTCAGGGAGTACTACGAGCTGCGGTTCCGGCCCCACGACCGCCCGTCGGGCTGGAAGTTCATGTGGCTGGGCC
>NZ_NFJP01000058.1 GCF_002159915.1 Gordonibacter sp. An230 | reverse complement strand
GCCTGCATCGACGGCGCCTGGTACCGCTACGACCCCGTGGACGGGAGGATGAAGCACGGGTGGCAGAGCATCGAAGGGAGCTGGTACTTCTACCATCTCGTCGATGGCAGAATGCTCTTCGGGAATCAGTCGATCTATGGTATTCTTTGCCACTTCGATGAACAGGCCGGGTATCTTACCGATGGCGATATCGCGATGTATCCGTATTCCCTTGAACAGGCGGTTCAAGCGCAAGTGAGCCATAATCCTTCCTATTCGTTTGCGGAGTACTTGGAAAGCATGGATCCTCGCCTTTCCGGAGAACAAGGAGGGGGATCCTTTTTGTTCATGCGACTCGACTGCGGCTACTCCGGGGTATCAGCCGATCAGATCAACCAGTATATCGAGCAGAATTGCATCTATCGGGAACTGCAAACGCAGCAACTATCTTCTTTGAGGGGTATGGGGCAGGCCGTGGTCGAGGCGTCTCGAAGAACGAGGGTTAACGAAGTATACATCCTGTGCCATGCCATTCTCGAAACTGGCTGGGGATGCTCGCCGCTTGCGACGGGCAACGTGCCCGGATACGAGGGTTTTTACAACTTCTATGGCATCGGCGCTTATGATATCGATCCCAATAACAGTGGGGCTGCTCGGGCGAAGCTGGAAGGCTGGATCTCCCCCGAGCTGGCGATACAAGGCGGTGCCCAATGGATCAAAGCCAATTACATTGAAAACGCCCTCGTCATGGAGTCGGGGACGACCGCATCCCAGAATACGCTTTACAAAATGAGGTTCGCACCGGGGCTGAGCAATACGTGGCATCAGTATGCTACGAGCCTGACGTGGCCGCACAGCATCGCTCGGTTGATTTCGGAAGCGTACAGCTTCTTCGGCGAGCGTTGGGTGCCTTACGAAATACCGTTGTATCAGCAATGACGTCGTTGCCGCGTCCGCCTTTCTTAGGTTGTGGCAGGAGGGAAAAGAGCCAACTATGAAAATCATAGATGCTTTTTGGGATACGCGGAATTTGGGCGTACGCTGTGCGGAGTTGGTTTTCTCGGTCGGGGAATCGATTCCGGCTTCGAATGATTTGAAGACGGCTTTGGCGGGCTACGAATACATTGCGGCGAAGGTTCCCGCTGGAAATACCGAGATCGCGGATTTTCTGCAGCGTGAAGGATTCACCTTCGCTGAATGCTCGATCGGGTTCGAGCACGATCTGGGGAGTATCGGCGACGATGAGCTGGCTTCCCACCAAATGAGGATGACTCACCGCCTAGCAAGAGACGGAGAAGAGGAATATATCCTTGGGCGAATAGAGCAAGGACTTTTTTGCACTGATCGTATTTACCTCGATCCATTTTTTAGGCACGAGCTTGCGGCAAGGCGCTATGTTGAATGGCTGAAAGACGAGCTCGCCCGAGGCGCGCAGCTCTACGATGTGTTTTTCGATAATGCCAAAGTGGGTTTTTTCTCTTATAAAGAGATCGAAGAAGGTGTGTCGTATCCATTCCTCATAGGACTGTACCCGGAAAATCGCGGGCGTCATCTAAGCGCGAATCTCGTATCGGAATCGCTTCTGCTTTCGAGGGAGAGAGGTTGTCATCTCTCGCGCACAGTGGTGTCGAGCAACAATATCGCCATCATAAAAGCGCAGGAAGCGGCGGGATCCAGGATATACCGTATTCACTATGTGTTGACGAAGCATCAGTAGGTTTGAAAGTTAGGAATGACTCATGATCCCGTTCAATAAACCCCCTTATGTGGGAACCGAATTGGCATATGTGAGGGAGGCGGTGGAGGCTAACCGCAAGATAAGCGGCGACGGCCCCTTTACGCAGAAGGCGACTGCTTGGCTGGAGGAGCAGACCGGGTCTCAGAAAGTTCTATTGACGACCAGCGGAACGACGGCGCTCGAAATGGCAGCGTTGCTCTGCAATTTGTCTGCTGGCGACGAGGTGATACTTCCCAGCTATACGTTCTCGACGACGGCCACGGCGTTCGTCGCCGTCGGTGCGCGTTTGGTTTTCGTGGATATAAGGCCTGACACGATGAATATTGACGAGAAGAAGATAGAGGCTGCCATAACGGACAAAACCAAAGTTATCGCCGTAGTTCACTATGCGGGGGTTTCGTGCGAAATGGACGCGATCATGGATATTGCGGAAAGGCACGGTCTTTTGGTTGTAGAGGACGCCGCACAGGGGGTTTTGAGCTCTTACAAAGGACGGCCTTTGGGGACTATCGGCGATTTCGGCTGCTATTCTTTCCATGAAACGAAGAACTATTCGATGGGAGAGGGGGGGGCGTTGCTCATTCGGGACCCGGAATACAACGAGCAAGCTGAAATCATTCGCGAGAAAGGCACGAACCGCTCCAATTTCCTTCGTGGGGAAGTCGATAAATACACGTGGGTTTCTTATGGCTCGAGCTGTTTGCCGAGCGATATGTGCGCCGCGTACCTCTACGGGCAATTGCTGGAAGCGAAACGCGTTTACGATGATCGTATGAAAAGCTGGACCGCGTACTACCGCTCTTTTTGCCCTTTGCAAGAGCGCGGCCTTGTCCAGCTTCCCGTTGTTCCCGAGGGATGCGTTCAGAATGCCCATATGTTTTATTTGAAATGCGCGTCTCTTGAACAAAGGGATGTTCTAATCTCATTCTTGAAAGACAAGGGGGTGCATGCTGTTTTTCACTATGTTCCTCTGCATTCTTCGCCTGCGGGGATGAAGTACGGTCGTTTCGACGGGGTTGATGCGCATACTACTGCCGCGAGCGATTGCCTAGTGAGGCTTCCTCTGTTTTTCGGAATGACCGATGACGAGGTTTCTTCCGTGATCTCGGCAGTTCTCGATTTTTTCGACCGCGCGTAGGCGGGATCGGCGGATGGTATCTTCGCGGGGTGGCGCGGGGCTCTTTCTTGCGCTGCATGTTCTTCTCGTTTTCTATTCCGTCGCGGCCATCTTCAGCAAGCTTGCCGCTCAGCACGAAGCGTTCAGCCCGCTGTTCTGCGCTTTCTATCTCGCCGCACTTGCTGTATTGGCGATCTATGCGGTTGGGTGGCAGCAGGTTCTCAAGCGGTTGCCGTTGACCACCGCTTTCGCCAACAAGGCCGCTACGGTTGTTTGGGGTATGGTGTGGGGGGTTGTTGTATTCGGAGAGTCGCTTACGCCGGGGAAGCTGGCGGCGGCGGCGTTCATTGTTTCGGGGGTCGTCCTCTTTTCCTCCGAGGGGCAGCGTGATGAAAAGGGCTCAGATGGTCGATAGCGTCTTTTTCTACGTGCTCGTCATGCTCGGCAGCGTGTTCGTGGCATCGGTTTCCCAGGTTCTTTTGAAAAAGGAGGCCATGGAGAGTCATGATTCGGCCGTGCGAGAATACTTCAACAGGCGTGTTGTGCTTGCCTACGGCCTGTTCCTTGTGTCGATGTTTCTCACGATGTATTCTTATAAAGGGATTCCTCTTTCGCTAGGTCCCATTCTCGAAGCTACTAGTTATTTTTATGTTGCCCTGTTTGGCGTAGCGCTGTTTCATGAGAGAATAAACGCAAGAAAAATGATCGCTCTGTTATTGATTGTCGTCGGTATTACGGTGTATGCGCTGTTCGCTTGAGGAGCTTGCCGATGGCCTTGCGTCGGTTTTGGGACGTCGGGATGGAAAGGGAGGATGCGGCGATATGAATCGGATAGGCGTGGGTAAAAGATACCCTGTCGAATGTTTCTGCATGCTTGCCGTGTTATTGGTTGCGGTTATCCAGCTGCTGGTTTCGCCAGCCTATGCAGATTCGGGGGATTTGCTTTCCAGCCAAGGTGAGGATTTTGGTTTGGAGGAGATTGTAGACGAAGGCTCTCCCGTCTCTCCGGACTCGTCGGCTGGCTCCCCGTCCGGGGATCTCGGTTCCGGCGGGGAGGGGGAGGCGCCCGCTGGCGGGCAGGGCGAGCCGCCCGTCGGCGGGGATGGGGAGGCGGCGGGGTCCCCGTCCGATCCTCCGGACGTCCCGACCGCTGACGAGGAGGGGGGGACGGCCCCTCCGGCGGATCCGCCCTCGCCCCCTAGGGACGGCTGGGTGGAGGTCGACGGGCTGCGGTACTACTACGAGGGCGGCGAGCCCCTCGAGGGGCCGCTGTTCCTC
>NZ_NFJP01000057.1 GCF_002159915.1 Gordonibacter sp. An230 | reverse complement strand
TTAAGCGCCCCGCCTGGGGAGTACGGCCGCAAGGCTAAAACTCAAAGGAATTGACGGGGGCCCGCACAAGCAGCGGAGCATGTGGCTTAATTCGAAGCAACGCGAAGAACCTTACCAGGGCTTGACATGCGCCTGAAGCCGCGGAGACGCGGTGGCCGAGAGGAGGGCGCGCAGGTGGTGCATGGCTGTCGTCAGCTCGTGTCGTGAGATGTTGGGTTAAGTCCCGCAACGAGCGCAACCCCTGCCCCGTGTTGCCAGCATTCGGTTGGGGACTCGCGGGGGACTGCCGGCGTCAAGCCGGAGGAAGGTGGGGACGACGTCAAGTCATCATGCCCCTTATGCCCTGGGCTGCACACGTGCTACAATGGCCGGTACAGCGGGCTGCGACCACGCGAGTGGGAGCGAATCCCTCAAAGCCGGCCCCAGTTCGGATCGGAGGCTGCAACCCGCCTCCGTGAAGTCGGAGTTGCTAGTAATCGCGGATCAGCATGCCGCGGTGAATGCGTTCCCGGGCCTTGTACACACCGCCCGTCACACCACCCGAGTCGTCTGCACCCGAAGCCGCCGGCCGAACCCGCGAGGGGCGGAGGCGTCGAAGGTGTGGAGGGTGAGGGGGGTGAAGTCGTAACAAGGTAGCCGTACCGGAAGGTGCGGCTGGATCACCTCCTTTCTAGGGAGGCGCGAGAGCGCCGGCGGGCCGAAGGCCCGCCCGAAGAGAGAAACCAAGAGCTTTTCACAGACACCGCCTCGAGGCCGCTCGGGCGGCCCCTTGCTTCCCCAGCATCCGGCTCCCGGGGCTCCCGCCCCGCGCACCTTGACAGTTGCATAGCGTTTTCGACGAAACGAACGTTAAACCTGAAGAGCCCCCGGAAGGGGGCCGCATCAGAACGATCGCGACGTCTCGATATGGATACCCATAGAAAATGTGCGAGAAGATGTCAAAGGCGCACGGCGGATGCCTTGGCACAGGAAGTCGACGAAGGGCGCGGCAAGCTGCGATAAGCCCCGGGGAGGCGCAAACGGCCTTCGATCCGGGGGTTCCCGAATGGGGAAACCCAGCCAGGGCCATGCCTGGCTACCCGCGCCCGAACCAATAGGGCGCGAGGAGGCAACCGGGGGAACTGAAACATCTAAGTACCCCGAGGAAGAGAAATCAACCGAGATCCCGGGAGTAGCGGCGAGCGAAACCGGGCCAGCCCAAACCCATGCGAGCTCATAGCTTGAGGGCGTTGCCGCATGGGGGTTGCGGGACCGTCGGTCCACGGGCCTCAGACCGTGGGCGGAGTCAGAAAGCGGCGCGGAAGCGGAACGGCCTGGGAAGGCCGGCGGAACAGGGTGAGAGCCCCGTACGCGGACCCGCGCCGCCTCCGTTGGCGGCACCCGAGTACCGCCGGGCACGTGAAACCCGGTGGGAAGCAGGGGGGACCACCCTCCAAGGCTGAACACTCTCCTGTGACCGATAGCGAACCAGTACCGTGAGGGAAAGGTGAAAAGCACCCCGAGAGGGGAGTGAAACAGTGCCTGAAACCGTGCGCCCACAAGCAGTCGGAGCAGCCTTGCGCTGTGACGGCGTGCCTTTTGTAGAATGAGCCAGCGAGTCGCGGCATGCGGCGAGGTTAAGGAGAGACCGAGCCGCAGTGAAAGCGAGCCTTTAAGATGGCGTGTGAGTCGCATGCCGCGGACGCGAAGCCGGGTGAGCTATCCATGGGCAGGCTGAAGCGGGGGTAAGACCCCGTGGAGGGCCGAACCCACTTCGGTTGAAAACGGAGGGGATGACCCGTGGATAGGGGTGAAAGGCCAATCAAACCCGGAGATATCTCGTTCTCCCCGAAATAGCTTTAGGGCTAGCCTCGGACCTTGGTCCGGCGGCGGTAGAGCACTGGATCGCCGAGGGGGCTTCACCGCCTACCGACGCGAACCAAACTCCGAATGCCGTCGGACGCCGTCCGGGAGTCAGAGCATGTGGGCTAAGCTGTGTGCTCGAGAGGGAAACAGCCCAGACCGCCCGCTAAGGCCCCCAAGTTCACGCTGAGTGGCAAAGGATGTGCGTTTGCCTGGACAACCAGGATGTTGGCTTAGAAGCAGCCATGCATTTAAAGAGTGCGTAACAGCTCACTGGTCGAGTGGACATGCGCCGACAATTCACGGGGCTAAGCGTGGCGCCGAAGCGGCGGACTATTACGTAGTGGTAGGGGAGCTTCCCGCGGGGGGCGAAGCCGGAGGGCGACCTCCGGTGGACCGCGCGGGAGTGAGGATGCTGGCATGAGTAACGAGAGCGGCGTGGGAAACGCCGCCGCCGTGAGCCCAAGGGTTCCTGGGGAAGGCTAATCCCCCCAGGGTCAGTCGGGAGCTAAGGCGAGGCCGGGAGGCGTAGCCGATGCGCAACGGGTCGACATTCCCGTACCGCCGACGCACCGCCACCACCGACGGGGCGACGGGGAAGGGTAGCCGGGCGGGGTTCTGGACGCCCCCGTGAAAGCGCGTAGGGCGCAGGGCATGGAAATCAGCCCTGCATTCGGCCCGAGACGCGAGACGAAGCCGTATGGCGAAGCCGGCGAGCCCATGCCTCCGAGAAAAACCTCTAGGGAGGGGCGTCGGCGCCCGTACCAAAACCGACACAGGTGGGCGGGTAGAGCATACCGAGGCGATCGGGAGAACCATGGTTAAGGAACTCGGCATAATCGCTCCGTAACTTCGGGAGAAGGAGCGCCCCCGCCCGTGAGGGCCCTCGCGGCCGGAGCGGGAGGGGGCCGCAGCGAAACGGCCCAAGCGACTGTTTATCAAAAACACAGGACTCTGCCAAGCCGCAAGGCGACGTATAGGGTCTGACGCCTGCCCGGTGCCGGAAGGTTACGCGGATGGGTCAGCCGAAAGGCGAAGCTCTGAAGCCAAGCCCCGGTAAACGGCGGCCGTAACTATAACGGTCCTAAGGTAGCGAAATTCCTTGTCGGGTAAGTTCCGACCTGCACGAATGGCGTAACGACTTGGGCGCTGTCTCAACCATGGACCCGGTGAAATTGTACTATTCGTGAAGATGCGAATTACCTGCGGAAGGACGGAAAGACCCCGTGAACCTTCACTGCAGCTTGGCATTGGCCGTTGGTACGGCGCGTAGAGGATAGGCGGGAGGCTTCGAAGCCCGGGCGCCAGCCCGGGTGGAGCCGCCCTTGGAATACCGCCCTCGCCGTGCCGGCGGCCTAACCCGAGGCCGTCATCCGGCTCGGGGACCGTGCCAGGCGGGTAGTTTGACTGGGGCGGTCGCCTCCCAAAGAGTAACGGAGGCGCGCAAAGGTCCGCTCAGGACGGTCGGCAACCGTCCCGAGAGCGCAAGAGTGCAAGCGGGCTTGACTGCGAGGCCCACAAGCCGAGCAGGGACGAAAGTCGGTTCTAGTGATCCGGCGGCCCAGAGTGGAATGGCCGTCGCTCAACGGATAAAAGGTACTCCGGGGATAACAGGCTGATCTTGCCCAAGAGTCCACATCGACGGCAAGGTTTGGCACCTCGATGTCGGCTCATCGCATCCTGGGGCCGAAGTCGGTCCCAAGGGTACGGCTGTTCGCCGTTTAAAGCGGTACGCGAGCTGGGTTCAGAACGTCGTGAGACAGTTCGGTCCCTATCCTCCGCAGGCGCAAGAGGATTGAGGAGGTCTGCCCCTAGTACGAGAGGACCGGGGTGGACGGACCTCTGGTGCAGCAGTTGTCGACCAACGGCACGGCTGCCTAGCTACGTCCGGCACGGATAACCGCTGAAAGCATCTAAGTGGGAAGCCGTCTCCGAGATGAGTCCTCTCTTCGGTAAGGGCCCTCGCAGAACACGAGGTCGATAGGGCGCAGGTGCAAGGCGGGCGACCGCCTCAGCCGAGCGCTACTAATAGCCCGAGCTCTTCTCGCGCCATTCACGGGCGTCCGGTCGGCGTCCGCCAGTCGAAGCGCTGTGCAACCGCCAGGGTGGCGCGGAGCGCGCCCTGGGCGGCCAGAGAGCCGCGGGGGAGCGCCCCCCGCGAGCGCGACCATGGAGGCGGGGATCGCCCGGTCCCATTCCGAACCCGGAAGCTAAGCCCGCCATCGCCGAAAGTACTGCGGGGCAGCCCGCGGGAGGACAGGGCGTCGCGCTCGCGGAGGGCGCTTTTCT
>NZ_NFJP01000056.1 GCF_002159915.1 Gordonibacter sp. An230 | reverse complement strand
TGTACGATACGATAGCCGGCCGCAGGAGGCGGCTGGGGCTGGCCGCCTAGGCCGTCCGGAAAAACGTCCGCACCCCCGATTCGGTCGCTCATGAAACCGTTTGCTTGACGTTTCCCCAGGTCGCTTTTGCTCGAGCTACCTCGATTCGACAAAACCTTTCACCAAACGCAAATTTTCTCACCGCAAAGCAGCGTTGCATCGTGCGATCCCGATTTTCAGAGCGTAGTCGGGTGGTTGCCCGTTGCCGTTGTGGGGCGGGTCAGACATACCGCAGCGTTATCACGGTGCTAAATGCCTTGTCGTACCGATCTCCGATGAGTCATGCACCTTTCAGCAGCGTTTGGTGCAACGCATGGTTCGCCTGCGTGAACTGCGGATCGCGGTAGCGAAGCTGCTTGCCGAGGCGACTAGCGACTGCGCGCGCGATCACATTGAGCGCGCCCCCATCGTTCAACTGCCATTTCGTCACCGTTATCACGGTGAATCCCATCGATGTCAAGGCGTTTCTTCGCATGGCGTCTTTTGCGATACGCGCTTCTTCCGCATGCTCTTTGCCGTCGTATCCTACATCGAGCATGGCATGAGGCCACAAAAGGTCGCACACTACGTATCTTCTGCCTGCGATGCGCCGAGCGTGTTCGGTTTTCGCCCGATTTCGGACGGCTTCCGGTAGCAATCTGGCGGATTCTGCGCTTCGAGGCTCCTTCCGCCGTCAGACCAAGATCGGCAGGGGCCATGCGAGCCGGCCGCGCAAACCCTTTCGGTATTTGGGAGGGTCTCGTTCCCGATGGGTCGACCTTTGTCTCGAAAAGCTGCAAGGGGCTCGATCTGGGACCGGGCAAGCGCCGACTCGCGTCGACCTTCGTTTGGCGGCTGAGGGGCCGGTCCGCCGCAAGCTGGGCTCGGCGAGCCCTGACGAAGGGATTCAGCTTGCCGTCCTGCTCGCCCCCTTAAGTAGGCTTTTTGTGCGGCATCGCACCGTCCTCTTGCCGTCCTTTGTCGTATCATGGAGCGGGCGTGTGCGCGCTGGCGACGAAGGCGAGTGCGAAGGCGGGAAGCGAGGTCGATGCGAATGGAGGCAGCGGGACGTGCGATCCTGGCTGTGGGCGCCGTGATAGCGGACCTGGTATGTCGGGTGCCTCGGCTGCCGACTTCGGGCGAGGGCATCGTGGCGGAAGGGGTTCAGGCCACGGTCGGAGGCTGCGCGCTCAATGCTGCGAACGTGCTTCGTCAGCTTGGCGCGCCGTACACGCTGTTCGCGCCGCTGGGACAGGGCGTGTTCGCCGGATTCGTCGAGCGTGAGCTGGCGGCGCGCGGCATGGAGGCCCTGCGCGTGCCCGAAGGCCGCGGCGACGACGGAGTCGTATACGATAACAGCGGATGCGTCTGTTTCGTGGAACCAGGAGGGGAGCGCACCATGCTTACCGTGCCGGGCATCGACCGGCATTTTGCAGCAAGCTGGTTCGATGCGCTCGATGCGGATGATTTCTCGTGCGGTTTCGCCAGCGGCTACGAGGTGGAGGGTGCGGGCGGCGACGCCATTGTGGCCTTTTTCGAAGCGCATCCTCGGATACGCTTGTACTACGCTCCCGGGCCGCGTGTGACGCAGGTGGATCCTCGGCTTGTTGCGCGCATCAATGCGCTGCGTCCGGTGTGGCATCTCAACGATGCGGAGGTGCGCGCGTGCACAGGCCTCTCGTCTCTTGAAGAAGCGGGCTTCGCGTTGGCCGAGGAATGCGGGAGCGCGGTGGTGGTGACCGAGGGCGCAAAGGGCGCGCACCTGTTCGAAAGCGGCATTTCGGGCGACGGGGAAGATGCGGGCGTCCGGCGCGGCGATACCCCCTTCGACGGCGGCGGAGGCGCGTTATCCTCACCAAGTGGATTCTCCGAGCCGCTAGCTCCTGCTCAGCGCCCCTCTTTGCCCGTGGCTGCCGATGGCCTTGCAATTGTCGGCGGCGTCTCTTCTTATGACGGTGCCTCGCCTGCTGGCAACGACGAACCCGCTGCACGCGGTCGGCACCTGTTCGTGCCGACCGTTCCCGTAGATGTTGTGGACACTATCGGCGCGGGCGATGCGCATCTCGGCGCGCTCGTGGCGGCGCGCAACGCTGGGCGAACATGGGAGGACGCGCTTGCGTTGGCGAACAGCGTGGCCGGTGCCGTGTGCCAGGTGTCGGGCGGCACGCTCGCCGATGCGGCGTTCGACCGGCTGGAGGTGTCGCTATGAGCCGCAAAAGGAAAACGGTGCTCGTGGTGCTCGCGGTGCTACCGCTTGTGCTGACGGCAGCTGCGCAACCGATTTTGCCCGACGAGGTTGCTGTGCACTTTGGAGTGAACGGCCCAGACCAATGGGATGGCAAGGAGTTTTTATTCGTGTCGGCGGGCGTATCGACAGCGGCGGGTTTGGTATGTGTCGGGCTTTCGGTGCTTTATGAGCGCCTGCGTGCGACAAACAACAACAATTGGCTTGTGCTCGATGATTGTGGCGGGCTTAATCGAACCCCTTTTCCACTGTTGGTTGCCGTGCTGCTTGTGATGGCGGTTGCGCAGGGCGTAGTGGTTGGCTTCAACGTGGTTTCAGGCGCAGGCGCGGCTGCGGGCGCAAGTGGCGCAGCGGCTGCGGGTGCGGCTACGATTACGAGCGCTTTCGGTGAGGATGGGACGGCTCGGATGGCAAACGACGGGGGCCGATGGATTTCCGATGCCCTGTTCGTGCTTGTCATGCTGCTCCTGTGGGCTACAGCGGCGTGCCTGCTCTTCAAAAGGGTTGGCGCGGTGGGCGATGGCGATGCGAACGATCGCGACAGAACTGTCGGGAGCAGGCGCAGCGCGGGCGATGCCGTGCTGAGGAATCGCGCCCTTGGCGGGTTGATTCTGTTTGTGTCTTTGATCATGGCTTCCCTCTGGTGCGCGGCGCGCTTCGGCGTCAGTGCATGAGGGTGCGCGAGCTCGGAGGGGTGCGACGATGAGGCGCGTGTCGATACTCGGCGATTCCGTCAGCACGTTCGAAGGGTGCGTTCCCGAGGGATTCCGCGTGTACTACGAGGGGGAACGGAGGCATGCGACGGGCGTCGAGCTGCCGTCGGACACCTGGTGGGCACAGGTGATTTCCGGCATGGGCGGCGTGCCATGGAGTGTGGGCGCGTACTCCGGCAGCCTGGTTGAAGGCGCGGGATTTCCGGCGGGGGAGAGCGTCGAGCGTGTAGCTGCCCTTGCGCGCGACGGCGTCGCACCCGATGTGGTGCTCGTGTTCATGGGCATCAACGACTACGGGTGGGGCGGTGCGGCAGCCCAGGCGGCGGGGCGCGGAAACGCCGTTCCCTCATGCCTTGATCTGGCAAATGTCGAGCCGCAGGCGCCCGGCTTGGCCGACGCGAGCGCGGCCAAACTTTTCGAGGCGGCTTACGAGCGTATGCTCATGCGCATTCTCGGGGCGTATCCGCAGGCGGCGGTGCGATGCTGCACGCTCTGTCCTGGACGTGTGGTCGGCTGCGACCGTTCCACGTTCGCCTACAATTTGCGAGGCGTGCCCATTGATCGCTACAACGATGCCATCCGGGCTGCCGCTGCGCGCGCGGGATGCTCGGTGGTCGACATTGCGGCGCTCGGGTTCGACTACGAGGCCGTGGACGGCACGCATCCCACGGCGCGCGGCATGCGTCAGCTCGCCATGCTCATGCTTCGCGCGATGGGCCTTGCAGATGACGCGGTCGTAGCCGAGACGGGTGCACCGCGTTCGCACCGTTCGTGCGAGGAGCCTTGCGTTGGCTGCGAGCATGCGGCCTCCACCGGTTCCGCTTGGCTGTGCGTGTGCCGCCGGTAACGTGTGGGCCGCCGGAGGGCGCTGCAGAGTGCGTGCGGGCCGCGGAAGACGCTGCAGAGTGCGTGCGGGCCGCGGAAGACGCTGCAGAGTGCGTGCGGGCCGCGGACGGTTTGGTTGTCGTCGTGGGGTGATGCGGCTGCCGAGTTCCGCCGTGCGTGCGGGCCGCGATGCGCCTCGCTGTGCGTGAGCCTTGCGAGGGGCGCTGTGAGTCGAGGTGCGCTGTCTCTGCGCGGATGGTTCGCGGAACGGGCGTCCCGAGCGGCGGCGCTGTGCTGCCGCTCGGGAGTCGCGCGGCGGGTGTTGGTCGGGATGGTATGCGGCCGTTGATGTTGAGAAGAGCGATTTTTGCCTTTGGAGTTTGACGAGCAATCTTCTGAAAACCCCGGACCCCCCGGCCCCTGGGTCTTATACACATCT
>NZ_NFJP01000055.1 GCF_002159915.1 Gordonibacter sp. An230 | reverse complement strand
CCGGGGCCGGCGCCCCTCCGCGGCCCCGCGGGAGCGGAGGGGCGCCGGCACGCAGAGAGACCCGACTCCCAGGGCCGACAAAACCATAGACCCCCCCCCAGCATGCGGAGGGGCCCCTCGGCGAGGCCCCCCTCCGCGGCCGGCGCCGGGAAGCGCGGGCCGGGCGCGCAGCAGCAGGCGCCCCCTTATCGAATCGCCCCCTCGCTACCTCAGCGAAACGGGCCTCTCGCCATCGCCTTCCACCCATTGCAGCTTCTTGCTGGTCGCCTTGATCACAAAGAGCAGAGCGATGATAGCGACGTTCATGGCGATGCACAGTCCGAACACCGCGTTGAACGTGCCCGTGGCCGAGTAAACGGCGGTCATGATGGGCATGCCGAACGCTCCGGCGATGTAGGCCACCCCGCATACGATGCCGAAGATGCGTCCGTAATCGCGAGATCCGAACACGCTCATGAGCAAGCACGTCAGCCCTGAGCCGGCCACCACGTACATGACGTCGTTCACGCCTGCGCCGACGATGGCCAACCACGGCACCCCCGCCGAGCATATGAGCATCACGAACGAGACGATGCTCACCACCGTCCACAGCACAAGGGCCTTGAAGGATCCCAGCTTGTCGCACGCCGAGCCGACGGCAGGATTGAGGAAGATGTCGAACAGGGATGCCGACGAAACCATGATGCTTCCCGTCATCGCCCCCAGGCCGACCTCGACCGCGTACGTCGGAAACAGCTGGTTCATGCACACAGTGATCTGCACGAAGCACAAGAACAGGATGCACGCGATGAACGCAGGGGACTTCACCGCCACCCTGAACGGCACACCTCGCGTGGCAGCCATCTCCGCACCGCCCTCTTCGGCTGCATCCGACTCCTCTCCGTAACCGTACGGAAGCATGCCCTTGTCCGAGGGCTTGAAACGGATGATGAACATGATCGACGGGATGACCAGGACAGCCGAAACGGCGGCCAGCACCAGATAGCCGTTCCTCCAGCCGACGGATTCGATGACCGCGGTTATAACCGGGCTCATCACCACCATGTACACCGAGTTGACCGCCCAGGCCAAGCCGATGGCGAGGCCCGCCTTTTTCCTGAACCACTGGTCGATGACGGCCGACATGCACAAGCCCGTGGTGAACGACATGCCGAACCCGATGACAAGCCCGGAAAGCAAGAACAGCCACACGTTCGAATAAAACGCCATGGCCGCTCCGGCCGCCAGAAGAACCACGGCCACCGCAACGTGCGTCCAGCGTCCGACGACCTTCGGAAGGATCTTGCCGACGAACATCATCGCCACGGCGATCCCCACGAGCGTCGCCGTGAAGTAATACGAGAACATGTTGTAGTCGATTCCCAAATCGTCGCAAACCGGCGTCATGAAGCAGCCCGCGACGACGCTGTAAGAGCCGGTGGTGCCCGCCGACATAAGGCCCAGCCCCAGCACCAGCACCCAGGCGAACTTGCCCGAGCTTTTCAAATCATGCGCATGTTCCATAGGTATCGTTTCCCTTCAAACGATGAGCCGGGGCGTCTGCGAGCTTTCTCCCTGTGTCGCCGCGGACGCGAAGCGCAGGGCACGACGCCCCGGCAAGCGCTTTTACAGTCCCAGCACAGCCGCCATGATGGCCTTGATGGTGTGCTGGCGATTCTCCGCCTCGCGGAAGATGACCGAGGCGTTCCTCTCGAAGCACTCGTCGGTGATCTCAAGCCCCTCTTCGATAACCGTGCGCTCGAAGTCGTTCGGCGCTTGGGCGAGCAGCTTGCGACCGATCTCATGGTCGGCGTTGTGCACGGAGGGAAGCTCGTGCATGCAGAAGGCGTCTCGATTCCCCGTGCGCTCGCACAGCTCGCTCGACACGCGGTACGGCAAGAGGTCGTTCACATCGCCCATCCACGAGTCGTACTCTTCGGGGTCGAGCACCTGGTCGCTCACGTCGGGACTGCGGTAACGCCACACCTCCGTGGTGATGACGTCCGCGCCCTGCACCGCATCCACATCGCTGGTGACCGTGAACTCGCAGTCGGGGCTCCAACGGCGATACAGCTCGGCGATCTCGTCGATCCAAGGCTGGCGAAGGCGATAGCGGGGGTTCTCGGGGCCGATCACGCGTAGGTTCATGCCCAAGATGGCGCACA
This sequence comes from Gordonibacter sp. An230, assembly GCF_002159915.1. Classification (GTDB taxonomy): domain Bacteria; phylum Actinomycetota; class Coriobacteriia; order Coriobacteriales; family Eggerthellaceae; genus Rubneribacter. Next base: position 2,931 of record NZ_NFJP01000055.1, on the reverse strand, counting down.
GGCGTCCGTAGAAGTACGGCATGCCGGAGCAGTTGCCCACATAGGCCATCGTCTTGCGGCGGCTCGAGCCCAGGCCGCCCCACTGCTCCTCCATGGTGAGCGCGTCGGCGAGCATCTGCGTCGGATGGTCGTCGAGCGTGAGCGCGTTGATAACCGGAATGTCGCAGTAGCCGGCGATCTCGTACAAAAACTCCTCGCGCAGCTGCGCCCTGATGACCAGCAGGTCGTACATGCCGGACAACACGCGGATCGCATCCTTCATGCTCTCGTCGTAGCCCATATGGGAGTTGGTAAGGTAGGTGAAGCCCATGCCGAGGTCGTTGCAGGACGTTTCGAACGCACAGCGCGTACGTGTCGAGCTCCACATGAAGTTGGCCACAACGTTCTTACCGCAGAAGTGCCGCTGGTCGACGCCGGCCTTCTTCTGCGCTTTCAATTCCCATGAAAGGTTGATCAGATAGCGAAACTGATCGGGCGTGAGATCGCGAAGATTCAGGATGTCCCGTCCGACAAGGTTGTTGTTCATGGCTTCGGTCCTTTCTGATATCATGAATGTGTTTGTCTGCATGCCGCGCGAAGTCTGCCAGGACCGTTCGCGCGGCGCACTTCTTGCCTACGCCTCGGCACGAACCGAACCGGAGGCCGCAACGTTCTTCGTCCAGCAATGCACGCCGCCGCCGGTCATGTTGAGCGCCAGGCTGTCCACCATCACCACCGTGCGATCCGGAAAGCATTCCTCGAGCACTGCCCGCGCAGCTTCGTCTTTCTCTTTGATGGCCGCATCCATTCCCTCGCGCCAATAGCGCTGGCCGACAACAACGCCGTTGCAGATGAGGAAGTTGCAGTACCCCGTGGAAGCGATGAGGTGGATATCGCCCCCTGGCCACGGCGTGCCGTCGGCGAACGATCCGCCCATCTCTTTGATGGGCCCCTCGTACAACCCGTAGTTCTCATCGTCCTCGGTAAGCACGTAGTCGATTGCGATGGGAACGGGCATGCGCTTGATGACGAAGGGATTGCCCTGAGCGTCCGTTTCCTTGGAAAGCACGTCGAAAGCGGCATCGAGACGCCTCTTGTTCTCTGCGTTGACTTCGCTCGCACGCGCTTCCTCGTCGGTCACCTCGGCGAGCAGGATCGTGTTCGCATCCACGAAGCGGCACATCTCGTCGATATGGGCCGCGAAGCTCGATCCGAGGTACGGCACGCCATCGCGATACTCCAAAGGCCCGTTGCGGAAATCGTCGTCCTCAAGCATCGGACGCGGGATCCAGATGACCTTCTCCACGTTGTAAAGGCGCTTAAACTCCGCTTCCACCTGCTCCTTCGTAAGCTCGGGGTTGCGCTTGCGCACCTCGGTGTCCTCAATGCACATCATGACGCCCTGGCCGTTGAACTCCCGATCGCCCCCCTCCGACACGATATCCGAGTTCACCACGTCGAAGATCCCCAGCGACACGCCCATCTGCACGGCGGCGATGCGCGATTGCACGCAGTACGGATCATCGACCGGCAACGTCCCGTAATAACTCCAATTTGGATTGACGAGGACCCTGCCGCCCCGATCGTCCACCACAACCGTAGGCCCGTTGTCGCGCACGTAGAAGTTGGGATCTTTGAACTGCACGAATTCGATTTCCTCGATGCGCACGCCCCCCTCCAGCAAACTTGCCCTGGCGCGGTCGAGAACGCCCTCGGCACCGCAGTTGATGCGGAGCGTTACGTCACCGTGCTCTTGGAGCGCTTTCACGATCTCGACGCACGACTGGCTATTGTCGTAACCCTTCATTTGGTAGGCGTCGGGGATCCATTCCATGAAGACGTCTGACTGGGGTTCGAACTCCCCTGGATGCCGATAGTTCTCTAACACGGGTTCCTCCTCCGTGCCCTGGGAAGCGAACGCTCTCGTTCTCTTCCAACACTGTGTATGGTGTTTACCTACCGGTAAGTAAGTATTACTATAGCAAGCGGCCACATTAACGTCAATACGCAACGCGAAGGAGGCTTGTAGAGAAACAGCTCGGGGGAAATCGACGGACGACATAGGTTCCTAGAACTATATCCGACCTGCTCACGTATATGCTATTGTGATATTGGAATCGTTTTTAAAGAAAGGCTTGCTACTGTGAGCGAACAGAATACCAAAGACAGGATACGAGAAGCCATGTATTCCCTGGTGGCCGAAAGAGGCTACGACAAAGCTTCGGTAAGCCAGGTATGCGCTTTAGTCGGAATCTCCAAACCAGCACTCTACTACTATTTCGCATCGAAGGAAGAGCTGTTTCTCGACATGGTTAAGAGCCTCTATCCCGTGCTTGATCCGGAAGACAAAGGGTTCATCGCCATCGTCGACACAAACGAGTACTTCGCGTACCTACACACATTGGGCCGCTCCATCCTCGCCAATTACCATGGCGACGAAGAACGGCGTCGCGTCCTCGCCGAAATAGATATGCAAGCCGCAAGGATGCCCGCCCTCGCCCAACATCAGCAAAGACTGACAAAAAGCACTATCGACGCTTTCGCTGCCGTCCTGAAGCATGGCGTGGACATCAGGGCGCTTCCAGAGAACTACGACATCGAGGGTGCGGCGCAATACCTGTTTGTCATCACCTCAGGCTTTAGCACGGTCGTAGCGCAAAACGCCGACGTTGACACAGTTGCGATATGGAACAGGGCAATCGACCTGCTCCTTCTGGACGCTCAAAACCGCTGACCGATTTACTCCATATCATCATGCGAAAAGCCGACGTTGCAAATATGCGCCGCTTCGCTCAGGTTCCCCATCTTCCAACGAGTCCCACCCGATCAAGACGTCAGAACCACAGTGCCAAACAGCGTCGCAGAGAAACCGAACCGGGCGGAAGAAGCGCAGGAGGCGGACTTCCATCATCCGCGCCCAAGCGAAGCGCGCGCGCAGCGCGAACGCCGCGA
>NZ_NFJP01000054.1 GCF_002159915.1 Gordonibacter sp. An230 | reverse complement strand
ATGCGCGAGGCGTCCAGGCCGGGGAACCTCTCCTCGATGTCGAACGTGTCGTCCAGAAGCCCCAGGTCGAAGTAGCCTTCGGTCATGCGGACTTCCGTGCCTTCATTGTCGGCCATGTGCATCCACGCCAGGTTGTTGTGGCTGATGTCGAGATAGCTGAGGTTCTTGTTGGCCGTCGTGTCGTAGCCCACCATGTCGAAGCCCTCGACGCCCGTACCAAGACCGCTCATGCGGAAGTCGTTGAGCTTGCCGAGCATCGAGACGTCAAGTTCGGTCATGGGCGTATCGGACACTTCCAGGTACCTGAGCTCAAGGTTGTTAGACAAATCAAGCCCGCCGAGCTTCGTGGAGAAGCAGTCGAGGTACTGGAGCTTGGTGTTCTGCGAGAGGTCGAGGCTCGCGACATCCGTCTGGTTGAGCCACAGGTACACGAGCTCGGGGTTGTGCGTCACATCGAGGCTCGAAATGAGCGTGCCGTCGCAGCGCAGGTCGACGAGCTTCGGGCAACCCGTCACGTCGAGCTCGAAGATGGACGTTGCCGCCAGATAGAGGTCTGTGAGCTCGGGCTTGTCGCCGAGCGTCACGCTCTTGAGCGGCGTGCGGCCCTCCATGGAGCCGGAGGCGCTAGCATAGAGCGCCTCGAGCGCCACCAGCGGCGTGACGTCGAGGCTCTCGACCTGGGACCCGCTCATCCACACCTGGCGCACTATGTCGTTGTCGGGGCCGAACGTGAGATTCTTCACCGCCGAGTCCTTGAGCTCGAGGGTCGCCAACAGCGGCAGGCCGCTCACGTCGAGGTCGGTGACGTTCGTGCTGTTCAGGTACAGGTGGCGCACCGGCAGCAAGTCGATGCCCTCGAGGCTCTTGACGTCCTTGTTGTCCGAGATGTCCAGAGTTTCGAGCTCCGCCTGCTCCTCCTCGTTCAGGAAGCCGTTACCGTTCTGGTCATAGCCGCTCAGGAAGCTGCGCAGAGCCGCGTCGGGGAAGTTGGCCTCGCTGATCTCGATGCCCGGGTTCACCTCGCCGCCATCGACGATGGGGTTCAGGGTAACCGTGTGCTCGATGGACTGGTCCCCAGCGTCCACGCCGCCCGTGCGGTACGTCATGGTGATGGGCTGCTCGTGCACCACATCCGACACCACGCCCGTGTACATGTCGTACGTGGCGCCGGGCATGTACTCGTCGACGGCGCTCCGTGCGATGCCCGGGAACTCGTCCGCGATGTTGAAGCTCGTCTCGCCCTCCGCCAGGTACACGTTAATGACGTTGTCCTCGGGAAGCTCGGCGTCGATGGCGCACACGTCGCCGTTCGGGAAGTTGACCCACGCCAGCTCGGGATTGCCCGTGGCCTTGACCTTCAGCATGTCGGTGGCGTACTCGTTCGTGACGGCGGACAGGTCGATGCCCCTGATCCGGTTGTTCGAGAAGTCGAGGCGTTCCATGTTTCCGCCGGGATAAAAGCCTATCTCGGTCAGCTTGTTGTCCGCGCACTCCAAGCGGGTGAGCTTCGCGTTGTCCGAGACGTCGAGCTCCGTGAGCAGATTGTTGGAGCAGTCGAGCTTCTGCAGGTTCTTGAACTTCTCGATGCCCTCAAGCGACTCGATGCCGAGGCCGCGAACGTCGATGGTCGTCATCCGGTCGAGCTCAGCCTGGCTGAAGCCAGGCTGACCGTCCATGTCCACCACGCGGTTCGCCCACGCCTGGAACGCCGGATCGGGAAAGAGCGGCTCCGCGAGCGTGAGTCTCAGCTCGCCCGCGAACAGCACGGGCTGGCCGGCCTTGTCCTTGGCCCCGGTGTCGTAACGGTACGTGATGGGCCTGCCCTCCTCGTAGCCGCCGAGGAACGGATTGTCCCACGTCGCGCCCTCAACGTCAGACACCTTGTCGGGGTCGATGCCCGGCAGGTAGTTCGTCACATTGAAAGGCGTGCCGTCAACGTTGAGCATGACGGCCTTGCTCCCCATGCCAAGGTCGGTGTCGGCGATAACGGCGCGCGGGCTCAGCTTGACCCACATGAGCGAGTTGCCCGCCGCCTTGATGCTCGTGAGCGCGTGGTTCTCGGGCAAGCTGATCGACGCGAGCTGATTGTGCGAGCAGTCGAGCGTCGTCAGCTTGGCGTTGCCCGACAAGTCGAGCGTGGCGAGCTGGTTGTTCGAGCAGTCGAGCGTCTCCAGGTTTGCGAAATGCTCGATGCCCGTGAGATCACTGATGCCCGCGTACGGGGCGAAGATCGCAGTCACCTGCGAGCGCTCGTACTCGGAAAGTTGGCCGTCGAGGTTGAGGTCGAAGGTGGTCGTCCCGACACACGAGCGCCACGCCACGTCTGGGAAGTTCTTCGCGTCGATGGGGACGTTCGTGCCTGCAACCTCGACCTCTAGGTTGACCGCGAGCTCGGCCTTCTGCCCGTCGGCGATGGTGCCCGCATCGTAGGTGTAGCTGACGGTGCGCCCGCTCACAAGATCGGTGATATCGCCTGAGCCCGTATCAAGCTTGGCACCATCGAAATCTTTGACTTTCGTAAGATCGATGCCCGGGAAGAGCGCCTTGAGGTTCGCGACGCGCACTTCGTCTTGCCCGAACTCGAGGACCTTCGTGGTCGTGGGCAACTTGAGCGAATCGGCCTTGAGGTTTTCAAGGCCGTCGAGGTTGATCCAACCCAGCGTGCTGCTCGTGTCGCTGTTCGGCGTCGTCATGTCGACGCGCGTGAGTTTCTTGAGCCCTGTGAGATCGACGCCCGGAATGCGGTTACCACCCGCCGCAAGAAACGTGAGATCGGGAAGCGCCTCGATGAGGCCGTCGAGCGACGAAACATCACCGTGCTCCCAAGTGCCGCCCGAACCCGTCGCGTCATTGAACAGCAGAACGCCGTTCTTGTAGATGTCTGCCACCTCCGACTCGCTCAACCGGCCGTCTTGATTGGCGTCGTACACCTTTGAGAAGTACTCGACCAAGCTGCTGTCGGAGAAGGCGTCGGAGATTTTGAAGCCGCCCTCGTAGGTGATGTCAAGCGTGGCATGCACCACGAAGTTGCCCTGGGTGCACGTGCCCGCCGCGTAGTCATAGGTCACGCTCTCCGAGGTGATGTCGGAAAGCACGCCATTAGCGTAAGTTGCTCCCTGAACGTTCGAAACCCGCTCAGGATCGAGACCGGGGAACTCTTCGGCAAGGTCGATGGTCTCGCTCTCGCCCACCGGGACGAGAACGGCTTTGGAAGTGTACTCGGCGATATCGCTGGACGAATCCAACGACCCCATGACGTACGTGTACTTGTTGCTACCCAAATCAAGCCAGGTGAGCGGCGTAGCCTCATCGTCGCCAAGCGTCACCGTAGCCGCATTGTAATTCACTGCCGCATTGAACGCTGGCGCCAGATTCGCCCCGTTCAGCAGCGAGCCGTCCAGATTCAGCTCGCCGGCGTTGAACATGCCCGGCTCCACGACAAGCTTGGTGACGCTCGTGCCGGAGATGTCCAAATACGTCAGGTTCGTGAGGCCCGAGACATCGAGTTCCCGAACAGCGGAAGAGCCTCCGAGCCACACGCCTTCAAGATTTTTGTTGAAGCTCAGATCAACCTCGGATGCGCCCAGCCCCTCGGCGGTCAACTGCTCAAGGGCCGTGAGCTTGCCGATCCCGCTGAGGCTTTTGACCTTGGAGGCATCTTCCAACCAGAATTCGGTCGCGTTCTCAACCTCTTCGTCCGAAAGGTAGCCGTTCCCGTCATCATCGAAGGCCGTCGCCACCTCGGCAGAGAGCGCTTCGTCGGGGAACGTGGTGTCGATCCTCAGGCCGTCGGGAACGTACGGATCCACGCTCAACTTGACGGTGAGTGTGAAAGCGCCCGTCGAACATGTGCCCGCCTTGTATGTGTAGGAAACATCCATAGCATCCGCGCCCACGTCGGCGGTGAGACCGGAAAGCACGCCCGAGTCGGCATCCCATTCAGCACCCTCGACGTTCGACACCTTGAGCAGGTCGATGCCGGGGAAGAGCTCCGTGAGGTTCACCGTGCCGCCCTCGTCCGCCTCGACCTCGACGGTCTCGCTGACGTAGGTCGACGTGACGTCCTCCTGGCCGGGCGTGCGCACGACCTTTACCCCGCCGTCGCCGATGGAAAGGTACCCGAGCGGAAGCGTCTCGTCCTCGCCCACGGCCAGTGTGCCCGCCATGCCTTCCGGCAGGACGAGACTCTTCAGGCGCGTGCCGTCGACGTTGAGCTCCGTGAGCGCGGCGCAGCCGGACACGTCGAGCGACGGGATGTTCGCGCCCGAGAACGACGCCGTTTGAAGCTTCGCGTTCTTGCTCAGGTCGACGGCGGCGGTCAAGTTGCCGTAGTCGGATCCCATGCCGTCGGCGTCGAGCTGCGTGAGCTCGGTCAGGACCTCGATGCCCGAAAGGTCCCGTATCTTACCGACGTTCTCCCCCAGGTCAAACGTCGTCGCAACGGAAATCTCTTCCTCGGAGAGCTTCTGATCGTCGTTCTTGTCGAATGCGTTCTCGACGGCGATTTGGAGGTACTGGTCCGGGAACGTCTCGTGGATGTCGATGAGCTCTCCCTCGTCACCGCCCTCGGACGGCGCCACCTTGAGCGTGGCGTGCAGGGTGAAATCCTTGTTCGAGGCGTAGTCGTAGGTGACCGTCGTCTCCCGGTCGATGTCGAAGAAGATGCCATCCTCGTACGTGGCACCCTGGGCGTTCGACACTTTGGAAACATCGATGCCGGGGAAGGCCTCGGCGAGGTTGAGCGTTCCGCCCGGCGCCTCGACGTCGATCGGGGCGGCGGTGTACTCGCCCGTGTCCTCTATGCCGAAGGCCTGGTAGTCCTGCACGCTCATCCCGTACAGGTCACCGCCGCCAATCAGGCCGTAGATGTCGTCGGAGATGTCGAGCCAGGCGTACGGCGTCGGGTCGCCGCCGAAGGTGTTCGACTCGCTGAAGCCGATATAGGTATCCCCGCTCAGCGACAGCAAGTTATGCTCACTCAGGTCGAGGCCGTTGAGCCCCGTGCCCATGAGTTCGAGCTGCATGATGATATCGCACCCGTCGATGTCGAGGTTCTTGAGTTTGGGAGTGTTGCAGATGCGCAGCGTGTCGACGTTGATGAGGCCGTTCATGTTGACCGTCTCGAGCTCGGGCGCGTCTGCGATGTATACCTGGTACGGGTCGTTCTGGGAGAGATCGATCGAAGTGGCGCTCACACCGCCGATGAGAAGCGTCTCGATGTTAAAGAGGTGCTCGATGCCCTCGAGGCTCTTGATGTCGGCGAGGTTGACGCCGGCGACGCCCGCCGCGTCCACGAGGTCGAACCGGCCACTCGTCACATTGCCGAACTCGCGGATCTCATCGTCCTGCAGGACGCCGTCCTCGTTGGTGTCGTACTGCGACACGACTTGACGGAAGGCCGCGTCGGGAAAACCTTCCTCGAGCACGATATCCATAGCCCTGGCATCGACATTCGGCGTGTTCTCGACATCGCCCCCACCGTTCTCGTTCGCCCCGTCGGCATCGACGGACGGGGAGATCAGAGAAACATCATACCCCCCCCCATTCGGAGGTGCAAATGCGTCGTCGGATGCGTTCGCGTAGGCGCCTATGGGCACCATGCCGAGCGCACAGACGATCGCCATGCCGACCGCAGTTGCCTTGCGCGCCGGATTCAGGCCGATCTTTTTCATGACGTGCTTCCCTCGCTCTCTTGTGTCGGTAGCGAGGATCCCTCCGCATTTCGAAAGGCGAACGGATCCTCGCCTGTCTTTACCCTCGTACACACCATCTCCATACGAAATATCTCCCGCATCATACAATGATAGAAAGCGTCAGATCAAGGAATTCTGTAAGGGGAGGGTATCTTAAACACAAAAGCCCCTCCCGGCCGGCGCGCCGCGGGGCCCGGCCGGGAGGGGCTTTTGTG
>NZ_NFJP01000053.1 GCF_002159915.1 Gordonibacter sp. An230 | reverse complement strand
GGCTGGAGGCGTTGGGGGCCGGGGGAGGGGTGAAGGCCGGAGGGCTCAAGGCCATCGACCCCCGGTCTGTCCCTTTCCTTGTTCTTCAGGCCATCCCTTCGGATCCTCTCAGATTTTTGGTCGCTAACGGTCGCAGCGCGTTTTCGGGAGCCGTTGGATTCGCTATACTGCGGCAGAGCCGCAATCGGCGGTCGGGACGACGCAGGAGGGAGCCATGAGCCAGGCGAGCGTGCTCATCGTGGAGGACGACGCGCACATCAGCGGAATCGTCTCGGAGCACCTGGGTCGTGCGGGATACGTCTGCGCTCAGGCGTTCTCAGGCACGGAGGCACGGCTTGTTCTGGAGAGCGCGGCTGCGCGCGACGAGCGATTCGATCTGGTGGTGTGCGACCTCATGCTGCCCGGGATGTCCGGCGAGGAGGTCGTGCGGCTCATCCGCGCCGCCGATGCGGACACTCCCATCATCGTCACGTCGGCGCGCTCGGCGGCTTCCGACAAGGTCGATCTGCTCAAGCTAGGCGCAGACGACTATCTGGCCAAACCCTTCGATCTGGACGAGCTGCTCGCGCGCATCGAGGTGCAGCTGCGCCACCGCGGGCGCGCGATTGCCTTGCAGCCTGGAGGCGACGTGCTGCGCGTGGGCGAGTGGTCGCTCGACCGCGCTGCGCGCACGCTGAAGGTGGGTGGCGTTGAAATTCTCCTCACGCGCACCGAGTTCAACATCGTGGAACTTTTGGCCGCGCATCCGAAGAAGGTCTACACGAAGCAGGAGCTGTTCGAGCTGGCCTGGGGCGAGCCGTTCGCTGCGGACGACAGCACCGTGAGCGTGCACGTGTCGAACATTCGCGCGAAGCTCAAGCCCACCGGCACCGACGGCTACATCCAAACCGTGTGGGGCCTTGGGTTCAAGCTGGCTGCCGACGCGACGGACGCGCGGTGAAAGGCGTGATCGTCGAGCCCTTCTCGGCTGATGAGGCCTGTGTTTCCGCCATGCCTGTCGCATGCGTTGCCTTCGGCGCGCTTTCCGGCACCTCTTCGGCAGGCTCTTTCTCCGCAGCTTGCGCCTCAGGCGCCTCCGGTGGCACGCTCACGACCATTTCGCTCGCCGCCGCACCGGCCTTGGGCGCTGTCGCACCGTCCGCTGCGGCCCGCGCTCCCATCGTTTCCCGCGCATCCGTCTCGTTCGCCGCGGCCTGCGCGACGACACTCGCGTCGATCCGCATCGTCGGCCCCCGATCTTCAAACTTTCTTAAATCCCGCTTTAGCCTTCCTGAAAACCAGCCCGGTATTCTCGACGTTGCGAAGGAATCCGACATGGGAAAGGGGTGTTCATGAACGTCGTGGAAACGCGGAGCCTGACGAAGGTCTATCGTGGCAAACGAGCGGTTGATCGGCTCGACATGCGCGTGGCGCAAGGCGATATCTACGGGTTCGTCGGGAAAAACGGGGCGGGCAAGTCCACCGTCATGAAGATGATCTGCGGTTTGGTCACGCCCACCGAAGGCGAAATCGCGCTGTTCGGTGGCGAGGAGCCAGCTGGTGAAGGCGGGCTTCGCATAGGCGCGCTCATCGAGGATCCCGGTCTTCTGCCCAACCTCACCGCCACCGAGAACCTCATGGCGAAAGCGCTTGCCTCGGGCATTGTGAACGCGCCCGACCGCTGCGCCGAAACGCTTGCGCTCGTGGGCTTGGGCGAGACGGGGAGGAAGAAGGTGCGCGGCTTCTCGCTCGGTATGAAGCAGCGTCTGGGCTTGGCGCTCGCGCTCATTGGCTCGCCCGATTTGCTCTTGCTCGACGAGCCCCTGAACGGGTTGGATCCCGAGGGCACGCGCGCCATGCGCAACCTCATCGTGCGTCTGAACCAATCGTTCGGCGTGACCATCATCATCAGCTCGCATGTGCTCGATCAGCTCGACCGTGTGGCCACGCGTTTCGGCGTCATCGCGAACGGCCGCATGGTGCGCGAGATGACCGCCGAGGAGGTGCAGGTCGAATGCGGCGACAGCCTGCGCGTGCGTACCACCGATCCGGCCCGCACGCTTGCGTTGTTGGAGGAGGCGCTGCCGAAAGCGTCGCTTCGCGCGGAGCCGGACGGCGCGCTTTCGGTGTCGGGCACGGTCGATCAGGCGACGGTCGCGCAGGCGCTGCGTGCGTCCGATCAGACGGTGCTCGAGCTCACCCAGGTGAAACGCGATATCGAAGACTATTTCGTCGAGCTCATGGAAGGCGGTGCGCGCCATGTTTAGTCTATTGAAATCCGATCTTTATCGCCTTGCGCACGGCAAGATGCTGTGGGTTGGCCTCGCTCTTATGGCGCTTCTCGTGGCGGGCGCGGCGGGACTTCTCTGGTTTGCGACAACGCCCCAGTTCGCCCAGATGGTGGCCGATCAGGCGGAACGGGATCGTCAAGACATGACGACGGGCAGTTACCAGCAGGACGGTTCTGGTCAGCTGACGGCCGAAGAGGGAGCGGAGGGGGCGTCGACGGAGATGCCAGAAGCGACGACGGGCGGGGGTTTCAGGATCACCGACGGTTCCGGTGCGAGCCTTACTCCGGAAGAAGTGAGCTCCTTCAGCGAGAAAATGCTTCCATCGCGCACGGGCTCTTACGCTCAAATGCTCATCTCGGGAGGCCTGCTCGCGATGGTCGTCTCTCTGGTGGCGGCGCTCTTTTTGGCAAGCGATTTCGAAACGGGGTTCGCGAAGAACGTGTTCGCCGGCAGAAGCCGTCGCCGCGCGGCGTACCACGTTGAGAAGCTTGTGCTCTGCGGTGTGCTGACTGCGGTGTTTCTGCTGGTGAGCGTGGCGGCGACGGAGGGAGCCTTCGCGCTTGCCGGGTTCGAGTACCGTGCGGCAGAGACGCTTGGCGAGTATTGGGGCTGGATGGGGCTCGCGTGGCTGTCGGTTATGGTGTACGCGGTGGCGACGGGGGCGGTGGTGCTGCTTTCGCGCAGCAAGGCGGTCGGCATCGTGTTCGCGATCATTGTCGCGTCGGGGATGCTCGCGAATATCGTCGTGATGCTGGCGTCGGCGTTCGCCCCGGCTTTCCCGATACTGAACGATGCGGTGAAATGGCTTCCGGCGTCTGGCGTCAAACTGCTGGGATCCGGGGGCGTCGGCCTTTTGACCTCCACGGAAGGCACCGCGCTTGCGGGGCTTACGGCTTCCGTCCAAGTCGCGTTGGTGTCGGGTGCGGCGATTGCCGTATGCACCGCGCTTGCGAGCGCGGTCGGATCGCGGAAGGACGTGTAGGAGCATGATGGTCGCGCTCGCGGGGCTCGTATGCGGGGTGACGGGTGCGGTGTTGGCCGTGCTCGTGTACGAGTGGCAGCTACGCCGCCTGGCGCGCAGCCTGCGCGAGCGCGACGCGCACAGCAACACGCGCCTCACGGTGGAGGCGCCGGGGCGCGGGTTCGCCGAGCTGGCGGGTGCGGTGAATGCCCAACTGGACGCCGCACAGCAGGAGCGGCTGGACGGTCAGCGCCGTCAGCAGGAGTTCCAGCGCGACCTGGCCAGCCTCTCGCACGACATCCGCACGCCGCTCATGGGGGCGAAAGGGTACCTGCGCCTCGCGCAGGACGAGGGCGACGAGGTCGGGCGCGCCCGCCGGCTGGCCGCCGCTGAGGCGCGGCTCGACGACATGGGCGCGCTCCTGGACCAGCTGTTCGCCTACGCGCAGGCGAACGACCCCGACCTCGCGCTCGACCTCGTTCCCGTGGCCGTGCTGCCGGCGCTGGCCGACGTGCTGGTGGGGCAGTTCCCCGCGTTTGAGCGGCACGGATGGGAGCCGCGCGTGGACTTCGAGGACGAGGCGCTTTCCGTGGACGCCGACGCCGAGGCTCTCTCGCGCATCTTCGAGAACCTCGTGGCGAACGCGCTGCGCCACGGCTCGGGGCCGCTTGCGGTGGGGCAGCGCGGAGCCTGCGTGACGTTCGCGAACGAGGTGCCCGACCCCGCCACCCTCGATCCCGAGCGCCTGTTCGAGCGTTTCTACCGCGCCGACGCCTCCCGCAGCGCTCCCGGCTCCGGCCTCGGCCTGGCCGTGTCCGCCAGCCTTGCTGCTGCCATGAACATGCGCCTGTCCGCGCGCCTTGAGGGAAACATGCTGGTCGTGGAGTTGTGGCTACCGGAAGGATGCGCGATTTCCCGCTAAGCCCCTTCTCCGGCGATCTCGCGCTGCAGCTTCTTCGTCAGCTTGGCGAACACGAGGTTGTAGGAGTGGTCGCCAAGCTCGCGCAGCAGCTGTTCTTGCACGTCGCCGTCGAGGTCGACGGAGATCCGATGGCGCTTGTCGGCGTAGAAGCCGGGGAGGATGTCGTCGGGATGCTGGGCGCGCAGCTGTTCGGCCCAGGCGGGATCGCATTTGAGCGATACGAGGCGGCGACCGGCGTACCCGCGGTATTGCGGCCCGGGCTGCATGGTGGCGGCGAACATCTTGCCGCCCACCTGGTAGCGCTGCCACTCCCATTCTGCTTTGTAGTCCGTCGTCGCGCCGGGCATGCCCAGCAGGTAGGCGTCCAGCCAATCGTGCGCGGTCATGGTCGCGCCCCTTTCTTCGCAGGACAGCTCGTGGCCTATCCTGAAAGGCGCCGACGGGACGCAGGCGTCCCGTCGGATCGCATAGTTCGCGGAAAAGGGAAGGGCGGTGCCGTTATCGCCGGTTGAACGCAGGCAGCGTGGCGGGCAGCCCTCCGTCCATGACGAGCTTCGGCTCGCCTTCGATGAGCGGGCGGAAGTACGCGAGCGCCTCCTGCGTGACGCCTTGGTAGTTCGGCAGGATCCACTCGGCGGGGAAGCGGCGCACGTGGTTGGCGAACTCGCTTGCCGGTGCCGCGAAGAAGCGCGCGTTGTAGCGGCCCTCGGCAGCGGCGGCCTCATCGCGCCGGATGCCCACCACGGCTCCGGTGAACGTGGGGTCGGCGCTGCGCATGTGCGCGCTCATCCCCAGCTCGTAGGCCTCGGTCACATCCACGAGGCTTTGCGCGAAGTTGCTCGAGCGGGCCGCCCGCGACAGATCCTGCACCACGCCGCGCGGCACGATGCCCGCGTCCACGACCATCTGCTTGAGCGTTTGCGCCGCGCCGCCCAGCACCGCGTGCGCGAACCCGTCGTTGGCCGACTCGCCAGCTGAGAGGTAGGTGCCGTCCGCGTAGTGCGCGCCCTCGGACACCACGATGTAGCATTCGCCCTTCTCTTCGAACTTCGCGCGCACCTCGTTCAGGAACGCGTCCTTATCGAAGTCAACCTCGGGAAGCACAAGCAAGTCAACATCGCCCGTTGCGCAGCAGCTGGCAGCGAGCCATCCCGCGTCGCGGCCCATCACCTCGAGCACGAACACCTCGGGACGCGTGTACGCATCATAGTCGAGGCGCGTCGCGTGCGTGATCTGGCACGCCACCTTCGCCGCGCTCGGGAATCCGGGGCAATGGTCCACCGGCACGAGGTCGTTGTCCACGGTTTTGGGGATGCCGATGAAGCGCTTGCCGGGCGCGTTGTCGGCAGCCCACTCGGCCAGCGCGTCCACCGTGTCCATGGAGTCGTTGCCGCCGATGTAGAACAGCGTGTCGATGTCGTGGCTGTCCATCACCTCTATAAGGCGCAGAAAGTCGGCGTCGTTTCCGCGCTTGAGCTTGTAGCGACACGTTCCAAGCGCCGACGAGGGGGTCTGGCGCAGTATCTCGAGGTCGCGGCCGGACAGGTCCGTGAGGTCGAACAGCTTGTCGGCGAGCGTCCCTTCGATGCCGTGCAGGCCGCCGAACACGCGGTCGTACACGGGGTTCAGTTGGTTGGCGCGGACGACGCCGGCCAGGCTGGCGTTGATGACGGCGGTGGGGCCGCCGGATTGCGCGACGAGGCAGTTGCCCATGGGTGCATGCTCCTGTTCTCTCGGGTCAAATGCCGAGTATGGCGTGCTGGAGCCTCTTCGTCAACTTTGCGAACGAAGGGGCGTGCGAATGATCACAGAGTTCCCGCAACAGCCCCTTGGGCGCGTCTCTGGTTTCGGTTGCGGTGGGTGCGGGTGCTGGCTTGGGTTGCCGAGGGGGAAGCGGGAGCGGCGAGGGCGCAGGGGCTGCGGGTCGGGAGCGGCGCTGGCGCGGAGGATGCGGCGAGGGCGCAGGGGCTGCGGGGCTGACGGGGCCGGCGATCTGGGTCGCGGGGG
>NZ_NFJP01000052.1 GCF_002159915.1 Gordonibacter sp. An230 | reverse complement strand
AAGCTCTGGGGCGCAATCGCCGCCATCGCCGCCCTCGCCGGCGCGGTCTGCCTGCGCGTGGTCTTCTACGAGCTGGGCCTGAGCGTCTTCATGTTCTACTAGGATTCGCCGGCCCCGCCGCAAGACGGTGGCGGGGCCGCCCCGGAGCCCCGGATCGTTTCGCGTGAGGCGCCGGCTGTTTCGGCACGGATGTCTCACGTGAGGCACCGCGCGTTCCCGAGACGTCCCAACAGGCGCCCGTCCCCAGCCGGGACGATGCCGATCGGAGCCCCCTGCGGGCGCGGTTCGTTCCCCCAACCCCTTGCAAACGACGAGCCGCCCCCGCAGGGGGCTCCGCCTGCGGGGCGGAAAGCTTGTAGACGGATCTCAAACAGCGCATCGATCACGAATGTTTCACGCGAAGCATCCCGTCAGAGAGCGGTCGTCCTCGGGCGCATATCGTCGATGATGGCTTCGGCCACCTCTCGGGCGTGCGGGGCGGGCTCCTCCGCTGCCTTCGACCTCAGGGCTTCGGGGATGACGTCGCTCAGGTTGGAGAGCGCGTCGAAGACGATGCTCCCGGGGATCTCCAAATCGTCGGCGAACAAGCGCCAGTCCGCGGTCGTGATCTCGTCGAGGTTCCGGGTGTCGCCGACTGAAACGCCCATGACCCGCGAGTATCCCAGAACCGTGGTGGACACGAGGTCGTACGCCGGTGCCAGGTTGCGCCTCTCCCAATCGGGCGAGTAGAGCAGTGAGTAGTTTTTCAGGTGGTTGTCGCAGTTGCCGACAAGGTAGTCGAACGCGATCTGACGCGCGAGCTCCGTCTTGTCGCGGATGAGGTCGGAGGAGCACCGATTCAGCACGCGGTTGGCGATCGCAGCGTAGTTGTCGGTCGTCTCGAACTCGTACTTGCCGTACGGGGGAAGGCCGGCGGCTTGGCAGAAGTCTTCCTGGTGCAGGCGGATGGGGATGCGCGCGCCGCCGTCGGCGAACATGCGGTCGAATCGCCGCACGGCGAGAAGCGGCCTCTTGCCGGGGACGATGAAGGCTTCTGCGACGCTCAGGCCGCATGCGCGCGCTGCCTCCATGCACAGGTACTCGTTGACCGCGAGATGCGGATGCCGCTCGTCGGGGATCTTGACGATGTGGGTCGACGGGGCGGTGCCGAATGGCGCGAGCCAGTTGTCGCTCGGATCGTCCCCCGTATGGCACAGCCCTACCTTCGCCTGCGCCCCGGCGAGCGACAGCCTGGTCAGCTCCACCTCCAAGGTGGCGGCGTAAGCCGGAGCTGCGAGAAGCTCCTCGAACCGCTCGAAGGCGAAGGGCTCGTATGAGGGCGCGAAATCCTCCGGATGCGTATCGGGCGTGCAGAACATGAGTGCGCCGACGCATTCGCAGTTGAGCCTGGCGAGCATGCTGAGCCAGTCGGAGGGGGGCACCCCTAGGCGGTGCGAGAGCTCCTGGCGCATGCGCCCTTCGGGGATGATGCCCTCGAAGAACCCTGCGTGCTCGTGCGGCGGAAAGGGCTCGCTTCGCAGGGGAAGCGAGAACGACAGTGCGTCGGGATGAGCGCTGGTCAGGTACTGCGGATCGTACGCGAACGTTGTCTCTCGGCCCCTGCGCCCAAGGGTTCCGGTTTTCTCGAACTCGCCGTTATAGAAGCGGAAAACCTCAAGGGTGTCCATGCTAGCCCCTTTCGATCGCGGCGAGGTCGAGCCCGATGCTGTTCATGATGCGGAGCACCTGGCCGATGCCCGCGCCGCTCTTTCCGCGTTCCAACTCGCTCACGAAGCGCACGCTGCACTGGTTGAACGCGGCCACCTGGCCCTGCGTGTAGCCGAGTTTCTTCCGGCGCGCACGGATGGCGCGCCCGAGCTCTTCCGGGTCATACACGATGCTTTTCCGGTCGAAGGCCATGACGCTTCCTTTCGCGCAAAATTATCACTATCGGGAATATAACAGCTGCGTCTGTTGAAATTTTCCCTATTGGGATATTGCTAGCGAATCGACATAACATTATCCCAAAAGGGAAAAAATTGCTTCACCGCGGCTTCTGCGAGGTCGATGAGCTCTTGCTGGGTGTGGATGTCCGTCTTCTTGTAGATGTGGCGCATGCGAGCACCTCGGCTTGTCGGTCTTCGCTTGGCATAAAAGGGGACTATCCCCTTTTATGCCATTTGAACCGTGCCCGCAGTGATTCCTCAGGGCAGGCGTTCCCGGTGCACGAGATCGATGACCTCTTGGCGGCTGTGGACGCCGAGCTTCTGGTAGATGTTGCGGGTGTGGTAGTTCGCCGTTCCGGCTGCGATGCAGAGATCCTCTTGGATGCGCGCGGAACTGCGTCCCTCGGCCAGCAGCACGAACACCTCGCGCTCGCGCTCGGATAGGCCGAAGCGTTCGACGATCTGTTCGAGCGACGTGCTCGGGGCGATCGGTTCGGCGGCCTTCTCGGCGCGCATTTTGCCGCGACGGTTCGCGAAGTAGCTCACGACCACGGCTGCCAGCAGCAATTCGCAGCTGGCGAACAGGCACACGCTGGCCACCTGCGCGATCACCGTGCCGCCCAGGTCGGCAACGCGCTCGCCCAGAAATGCTCCGGCAAGGTCGCTCACGGCTAGTGTCATGCGTCCCATCATGAAGATGCGCGCCGGCGACTGATCGGTGACGAGCGCGAACAGGACGGTGCCGAACAGCAGCATGAGCTCGAAGGCCACGCTGCCAACGGGGTACGCGACGTCGCCGAGCGAGTCCGCCGCGAACTGGGCGAACGGCAGCAGAACCACTGCCAATACCAAAAGCGGTGCGACGAAGAGCAGGGAAAACGACCTACGATCCGCCAAAAAGAGCGCGGTTCCCGCGAATCCGAGCACGAGGATGCCCGCTACGAGGTAGAACAGCATACCGTAGTTCGTGCCGGCCACCTCGAACGAGGGGAGGAGCGCCACCGTGAATCCGACGAGCGCCACGAACGCGACGAGCAACGCGTTGCGTTTCCCCTGCGACCGGCCCTGCTCGGGACGGTCCGACGAGGGGCGCGGAAGCCCGCGCTGGTAACGTCGCGCGAACTGCAGCGCGCCGCCGGAGCACAGCGGCAGCACCACGAGCAGCGCGAGGCAGGCCCAGCGCGGCAGGTAGCCGATGCTCACGCAGATGACTACGACGGCGGCTAAAATGGTGGGGAAGTTCGCGATGATCGTGCGCGACGACACGTTTCCGAACACGGAGGCCCATCGCGCAGCCAGCACGGCCGAGCCGATTCCCGTGAGAAGTCCGGCCGCCCAAACGAGCCACGGTGTCGGCATACTCTGGTCGAGGCAGTACAGAAGCGTGCCGAGCGCGGTCACCGCCGGCGCGGCCACGGCGCCGATGCGGCTCTCGCTGGCGCGCATGAACGCTTTCGTGCGCGCCAGGCCCATGCCTAGCGTCGCGATCAACGCGAGCGCCGACGAGAGGTAGATCACGTCGGTGGGGTCGATGCCCGTGGCCGTTTCCACGTTGAGCCCGCCGCCGTAGAACAGCAGGAACAACCACGAGATGTGGAAGATGAAGCCGAGCAGGTCCGGACGAATCCTCTGAAGGGGCGCCAAGGGGTCGGAAATGCGTTCCTGTCCTTCTGAACTGGCATTGTGTTCGATCCCCATACGTTGGTCCCCTTCGCTCCCATACGTTTCTTATGGGCGGATTGCGGGCCGTTTCACGCCAAAACCGTAAGAAACGCATCTGGCGGCGGCTTTCCCGGCCTGCCTATTATAGCTCCGCTCGTCACCCGATCAACGCGACGGTGGCGAGCCTGAGAGGACGAGGCTAGGAGGAAGTATGGTGAATTCGCTTTTGACGCGGCGCAGCTTCGTGAAGCTCGCGGCCGTCGTCGGGGCGGCTGCGGGACTCGCGACGGCGACGCCGCATCAAGCCCTCGCCGAAACTGGGGGAGGCGGGGCATCGGCGGACGACGTCAAGGTGGTGCGCACCTGCTGCCGCGCGTGCGGCAAGAACGAGTGCGGCGTGCTGGTGACCGTGCAGAACGGCCGCGCCGTGAAAGTGGAGGGCGACGCCGACACGGCGTTCCACTCGATGGGCAACTGCTGCACGAAGTCGCAGGCGTCCATTCAGGCGGCGTATCATCCCGACCGCCTGTACCACCCGCTGAAGCGCACGAACCCCAAGGGCGCGATCGATCCGGGTTGGACGCGCATCACGTGGGACGAGGCGTACGCGACCATCGCCGAGAAGTTCCAGGAGCTCAAGGACCGCTACGGCGGCGAGTCGATGTTCTTCATGGGCGGCACCTCGCGCATATGGACGCAGCACGCCTACGCCGGCTGGCTCCAGCTGGTGGAAAGCCCCAACGCCGTGACCGCTTGGCAGATCTGCAAGGGGCCGCGCCACATGGCCACGCAGATGCAGTCGGAGTTCGCCTACTCGTGGATGGCCACCACCGACCGCCCGCGTGTGTTCGTGCAGTGGGGCACCGCCACCGAGATCTCGAACTACGACGAGAGCTGCCGTACCACGGTGGACCTGGCGAACACGGCCGACGAGTACATCTCTGTCGACCCGCGCCGCACGGGCCTCAACCACGAGGCCGACACCTGGGCCAACCTGACACCCGGCACCGACGGGGCGCTCGCTTTGTCGTGGGCGCAGGTAATCATTGAGAACAATCTGTTCAAAGACCTGTTCGTGAAGCGCTGGACCAACGCGCCTTTCCTCGTAGTGGACGGCATGAAGCCCTCCGGTGGCGAGCTGGTGAACATGATCGCCTGGTCGGAGCTCAAGCCCATGCGCACGCGCCTGCTCAAGGAGGGCGACCTGAAAGAGGGTGGCAGCATGGCCCGCTACATGGTGTGGGACGAACTGGCTGGCACCGACGACGCCCATCCGCTGCACGACAACGACCCGTCCGGGCACCTCACCTACTTCGACGCCGACACTGGCCTCTGGGAAGGCGAGCCCGACGAAGTGTGGAGCGAGTTCTACGACAACCCGCAGCCGAACCTGCCCAAGGGCACCGTGCCCGGCCGCATCGCGAAGGAGAGCCCCTTCAACCCCGAGATCGATCCAGCGTTGCGCGGCGAGTTCGAGGTGGCGCTAGCCGACGGGGCCACGTACAAGGCGCGGCCCGTGTGGGATCTGTGGGTTGAGTACCTGCAGGACTTCGCACCGGAGAAGGCCGCCGAGATCACCGGCATTCCCGCTGCCGACATCGAGGCGATGGCGAAGAAGTGGGCCACGCCGCTCGACCCCTCCACCGGCTACGGCAACGGCGGACTGCAATACGGCTTGGCGCCCGAGCACGCGTGCAACGCCATCCAGAACAACCGCATCTTCGACACGCTCGTTGGCATCACGGGCAACTGGGACACGCCGGCGGGCAACCGCGGCCCTACCTGCGGCATGTTCTCCGGCGCCGAAGATGCGCAGCCCACTATTGTGACAGGGCATTACGAGGGCATCGATTGGTCGAAGTTCCACGACAAGATCCTCGGTCACGAGAAGATACCCACGCTTTCGTGGTGGCAGCAGTGGGCCGACGCGAACGCAGTGCAGGACGCCATCCTCACGGGCGAGCCGTACCCGGTGCGCGGCGGCTTGTGCGAGGCCTCGGGCTTCCTGAACCAGGGCAACTCGTCGAAGTACTGGGAGGCCCTGTGCGCGCTCGACTTCTACGTGGTGCAGGACCTGTGGAAGACGCCCGCGGCCGGCGCGGCCGACATCCTCTTGCCGGTGTACCATTGGCTGGAGGTGGACTGCCCGCGCATCTCCCAGGGGTCGACGGGCGCGCAAGGCGCGAACTGCCGCTGCATTGAACCGCCGGCCGATTGCCGCTTCGACGTGGACATCGTCACCGACGTATACAAGGCCATGGGGGTTCCCTATGCTGATGACCCGGTGTCGTTCGGCTTGCCGGAAGGCTGTGTCTACCCCACGAGCGAGCAGCTGTTCGACAAGTGCGTGGCGCCCATGGGCATGACGTGGGCCGAGTACAAGGAGGCCTTCCAGGAGCACGGTTGGTGGGACTGCCGTGAGATCGCGCCCGAGACGTGGGGCACGTACCGCCGCTACGAGACGGGCATGTGCTCGAAGCCGAGCCTGGTCACGCCAGCGGGCAATCCGATGAAAGGCATGTCCACCCCCACGCGCAAGATGGAGATCTGGTCCACGGCGCTCGAAACCTACGAGCCCGACGGGCGGTTCAACCTTCCCACCTGGGATCCGGCGCCGCTCAACGAGCAGGGGGATCCTTCCGTGGCCGAGGAGTGGCCCTTCCTTTTGACCACCGGCCGCCGCATACCCGTGTACTTCCATTCCGAGCACCGGCAGCTGCCGTGGTGCCGGGAGCTTTGGCCGGCACCGCGCATGGAGATCAACCCCGACGATGCGAAACGGTTAGGCATCGAGCAGGGCGACTGGGTGTGGATCGAGAGCCCGATGGGCAAGATCCGCCAGACGGCCGACCTTTACTACGGCATCAAGCCTGGCACCGTGAACGCCGAGCACCAGTGGTGGTTCCCCGAGCTCGACCAGGCGGGTGGCGGCTTTGATCTGTGCTCTATCAACTGCTTGGTAGATCCCGACGTGCAAGACCCGGTGTGCGGCGCGTCGTACTTGCGTGCTTATAACGTGAAGGTGTACAAGGCCACGCCCGAGAACTCGCCGTTCGGCAACCCGGTGCCGTGTGGCGAGGACGGGACCGAGATCATCTACGACTCGTCCGACCCGCGCCTGAAGGAATGGCTGCCCAACTACGAGATTCGAGAGGAGGCGTGACGTTATGACCCAGTATGCGATCGTCACCGATGTGAACCGCTGCGTCGGATGCCTTGCATGCAGCGTGGCGTGCAAGGTGGTGAACAACGTTCCGGTTGGCGCGTTCTGGAACAAGACGCTGCGCATCACCAATCCGTCCGACGGCAGCCAGAACTGGCCGGACGTGGACAACTACTACCTCACCGTGTCGTGCCAGCATTGTGCCGACCCCGAGTGCGTGAGGGTGTGCCCCACGGGCGCCTCGCGCAAGCTCGAGGATGGCACTGTGCAGATCGACAAGTCCAAGTGCATCGGCTGCCAGTTCTGCGCGATGGCCTGCCCCTACAACGTGCGCTACCTCAACGAGGAGGAGGGCGTGGTGGAGAAGTGCACCCTCTGCGAGCAGAAGGTCGCCCAGGGCGAGCTCCCGCAGTGCGTGTCGCAGTGCGGCGGCATGGCGCGCTGGTTCGGCGACCTGGACGAGGGTATCGAGTCGTTCAAAGGCGCGCGCGGCGAGACGCTCGGCGACTTCTGCGAGCCCTTCGACGAGGCCGACGTGCATGCGTTGCCGGACGTGGGCAACGGGCCCGAGGGCCGGTTCATCTTACGCCGCATGACATGGAAGGGAGGGGAGTAGCATGGAGCTGCAGTGGCCTTTGATCGCGTTCACCACGCTCGTGGCGTGGAGCGCGGGGC
>NZ_NFJP01000051.1 GCF_002159915.1 Gordonibacter sp. An230 | reverse complement strand
AAACCCGTGCCCTCTCCGGGCGAGGCCGCCCGCGGAATGCGCACCGCAGGGCCGGCCTCGCCCGGAGAGGGCACGGGTTTCGCGCGGGCCGCCATTCCACCCGCCTCCCCGCACGACCGGAGACGACCGACATCCCCGTCCCACGATGCGATCGCGCGGATCTTCGAAGCCCGCTCGTCAACAGGCCCCCATGCCAACCCTCCAGCGCAGGGCGCGACGAGGGGCACGAAGGTCATCAGGATCCACCGTCCTCGAGCGGCCCTTCGAAACCCCACATCCTCACCTCGGGCTCGAGCGTCACGCCGGACGACTCCCGAACCCTCCGCCTCACCTCGACGATGAGGCGGCGGACGTCCTCGGCCGTCGCTCCGCCCGCATTCACGACGAAGCCCGTGTGCTTCTCCGACACCTGGGCCCCTCCGACGCGGAAACCTCGCAGCCCCGCGTCTTGGACGAGCTTGCCGGCGAAGAAGCCCTCCGGCCGCTTGAACGTGCTGCCCGCGCTCGGCAGCTCGAGAGGCTGCTTGTCCGCGCGGCGGCGCGCGAGGTCGTCCATACGCTCGCGGATGGCGCGCGGCCCGTCCCGATCAGGAGAGAGGCGCAGCACGGCCCCGACAACCACGAGATCCTCCTCGCCCATCAGGGAGCGGCGATACCCCCATCCCGCCTTCCCGGCGGGCACCTCGACGAGCGTCCCGTCCAAAGCGAGGCAGCGCACCGATGCGGCGACGTCGGCGAACTCGCCGCCATATGCGCCCGCGTTCATGACGGCCGCGCCTCCCACCGTGCCCGGAATGCCCGAGGCGAACTCGTAGCCCGAAAGTCCCGCCGCGCACGCAGCTTCGGCGACCTGCGCGTTCGAAGCCCCTGCCTCGACGTGCAGGAGCGCGCCGTCCCCGCCGTCGATCCGGATCCCCGAAAACCCGCCCGCAACCTTCACCACCACGCCGCGCAGGCCCCTGTCGGCCACGAGCACGTTGCTGCCCAGCCCCAGCGTGAACACATCGGCGCCCAAGTCTCGGCAGCGCGCGTACGCCAAGCGCAACTCGCCTTCCGAACGAGGCTCGACCAGCATATCGACCGGCCCCCCGATGCGAAACGTCGTGTGGGCGGCCATCGGCTCGTCGAGGCGCGCGGTCCCGCTGCCGAGCATATCAGCGAAAGCGGCTTCGAGCAGCGTTCGATCCATGGTCGGACGTCCTCCCCTCTCTTTGCGGCGGCGCGCCTTGTTTGGCGCTCGATGCCATGGTAGCGCATCGAAGGAGGACGGAGGGCCTCGATCATCCCCTGCCCGCGGAAAGGCCTCGAAACCTTCGGAACCGAAGGCGCGACGCGAGACCGACCGTCGCGGCCTCTCCGCCGTCAAACAGGTTCCGGAGGCAGCCCATGGCCCAGCGAGAGTCGCACCTGAAAGCCCGACGCGAACGCGAGAGGCGCCCTGGGCGCAAGCGGGCTCGTCGGAGCGCCAGGAGAGGCGAAGGAAGGCGTCGCGTCGGCCTCTCGTCCACGACGCCCCTTCGGCGACCGCGCTCGCCGTCGCAAGGCTCGCACGACAAGAAGGCTTCTCAGAAGCGCGCAAGGGCAGCTGCGAAGCGGCCCCGCTCGCCTTCCGGACGACGGGGAGCCGAATGCTCCCGCGGCAGCAAAAGCCCAGCCGCACAACCGAGCAAAGACACCGGGAAAGAAGGGGCCGGCCCCTCAGGCGCCCCCGCCCAGCGAACGGACGGCTCGCTCGCCCAGATCGATGAGCTCTTGGCGGCCGTGCGTGCCGGTTTTGGCGTAGATGCGGCGCAAATGCGTCTCCACGGTGCTCTTCGAGATGAAGAGCTCTGCGGCGATGCGCTCGCCCGTACGCCCCCGCAGCGCGAGAGGCAGCACCTCGGCCTCGCGTTTGGAAAGCCCGAACTCATCCGCGATGGCAGCGCACGCGTCCTCGAACCGGTCCGCGTCGCGCACGATCACCGACAGGGCCCTAAAGTCGCGTTCCGTGAAAAGGAACAGGTAGGCGAACAGCGCCGCGAGCCCTGCGAACGCGGCGACGGCGTAAGGAGCCTGGCCTGCCGGCTCGAACAGCTCGATGCCGTTGCCCAGCACCACGCCGGCCATCTCCCCTGCGTAAAGCGCCGCGAACCCGCGGGCGAACGAAAGCGCCGCGTCCTGACCCGTGATCTTCGCCATCACGAGGAACAGAGACACGAGCACGCAGATCAGCCCGAGGTAACCGGCGAGCACGATGGACTCGCCGGGAACGCCGAACGCGCCCAGCACCGGAACGAAGAGGAAGCCCGCCATCATCACGAGCAGGGCGAGGCGGTAGGCCGCGTCGAGAGGCCCTTCGGCATCGTCGGAAGCGTCCGCGCCAAGCGCGCCGCCCGCCAAGAGCTGCAGCGCCGCGATGCAGAACAGCACGAGCAGCACGAGCGTGGCCGCGAACGCGGGTGTCGAGGCCATGCCGGGATCGGATCCGAACGTCTCCATGAACCCGGCGGCCAAGCCGAACAAAGCGGTGCCCGCCACGATCTTCTTCGAAAGCCGGGCCGTTTCGGCGCGCTGCTCCTTCGTTGCCACGAGGTCGCCGAGCGTGAAGGAGGGCGACTCGCCGGCTCCGCGCGCGGGATCGAGAGGGGCGCCTGCCCGACGCTGGCTCCCCTGCAGGGAAAACGCGCTTCCCAAGGGCAAAAACTTCAACACGAGGGGCGCGCCGGGCACGGGCACCGACGACACGACCAGGCACGCCGTCGCCGCCGTTGCGAACGCCACGAGCACCTCGGGCACCGCGCGCTCCACCGGCCTCCGCCCGAGCGCGCGGCCCCACGCCGCCAGCATGAGCCCGCCGGGGATGCCGACGAGCAGGCTTTCCAACGCGATGCCGCCCGCACCTGACTCCGCGAGGGCGGGCACGAGGGATCCGAGCACGAGCAGGGCCGCATAGCACCACAGGAGCGGTCCGGCCAAGAGCGCGTCGCGCGCACGCGGGGATGCGGCGCGCAGCAGCGCGAAGGCCAGCACCATGCACAGGAGCGTGCCGAAGAGATCGGCGCGCTCGAACGCGAAAGCACCGCCGCCGAGCGCGCGATTCCATCCCAGGTAGAACAGGGAGAACACGAACCCCTGATGGCAGGCGAATCCGAGGGTCACCCGAAGCGCCCCTTCCTCGCGCAGACTTGCGGCACTCACGCCGAACGGCACGGTCGCTCCTCCCTTTCGGGTCGACGTCTGACAGGGCCGCTGACGCGGCTTGGCCCATCATACCCGAACCGCCTCCGCGCGCAGTCGCGCCGCAGCGTTTCTCCCCCAAATACGCAACCGCCCCGGCATGATCGCCGGGGCGGTTGCGGGCGCGGGGAGGGAAGGGGTCGCGCCTCTGAAATAGAGAGTGGTCGGTGTTAGGCGGTCTGCTCGGCTTTCTTGGCAACCTTGACCGTGGCTTTCTTCTTGGGAGCCGGGCGCGCGGGTTCCTCTGCGGACCCGTCCTCGTCCTCGACGGCAAGCTCGACGTTCTCCGCGTCCTTTTCAGACTCGTCGCTGCTCATACCCTCGCGCAAGCCCTTCACCGTCTTGCCGAGCGACGCGCCGAGTTTCGGCAGGTTCTTCGGCCCGAAGATGAGCAGGGCCACGGCAAGGATGATGAGAAGCTCGGGCATCCCCATTCCAAGGATCTTCATGTCAGTGCGCCTCCTACAAATCCGGAAGGTCGTCCCGAAGGCGGGCCTTCGTTCGCTTTCGCTCGCTTATCAACGTAGCCCAGTATGCCCCCGATCACGCCGACCGCCTATCGTGCAGATGCGTGATTTTGCGCTGCCATCCTGTTTTTCCTCTGTCATGCAAACGGAGTAAAACTAGCATCGCACCAGTTCATTAGATTGTCGCATCAGTTCATTCCCGAAGGGGCCGAAATGCTTTCCCCAATGCACGCACCGGAAAGGCCTCTGAGCGGCCGGACAACGTTTGGCCCTGTAGCCCCCTCGCGAAAGCGGCTGCCCACCGCCCTCAGTCGGCGGATCCCGCTCAGCACGACCTGGATACAGCGGCTCCGCCAGCACAGATCCTGTCGCATGCGCTCCCTCGAAAAAAGCCCGGCGCTCGCGACAAGACTCTGCCCACGGTCGGGAAACGCCGATTGCCGGCGCGGAGTGAAAGCCGCGCGCCTCTCAAAACGAACCGTCGCTTTGCTCGCGAGCTCGCTGTCGGAAGACGTTCAGCCGCAAATGCGCTCGGGGCGCGAGAGAACGCGCAGACCGCCGTCGCGGCAATGAGAGACGAGCGTCACGCCCAGCTCCTCGGCGCGACGGACGGCCTCGTCGGTGGCCGATTTTCGACTTGCCAGCACAGGGCAGCCCGCGCGATGGGCCTTGAGCGCCATTTCGCAGCTGATGCGCCCAGTGATGAGCAAGGCCTTGTCGGAAAGGCTCATGCGATCGAGCCAAGCCTGGCCCACGAGCTTGTCCATGGCGTTGTGCCTCCCAATGTCCTCGCGGACAAGCAGAAGCCTCCCCTCTCCCGCCGCAGCGAGTCCGCAGCCGTGTACGCACTCTCCCGTGTTGCGGCGGGGGCTGCGCTCGCATAGCTCCTCCATGCACGCGAGCACGTCATCGGCGTCGAACACGGCCTCCGACCCTATGCGCGCCTCCGGCCCGATGCGCCCGCCCTCCGAAAGCAGCGCCGACCGGGCGCAGCCCGCCGAGGTCACGCGATGGAGAGGGCGATACCCTTCTCCGACGCCCTCGCCAGAGGCGACGCGCACCTCCGCGCGCCCGAGGTCTTCGCGCACTTCCACAAGGCGATCACGGTCGGCGATGAGGCCTTCGGATAGCAGGTAGCCAACCGCCAACTCGCGCAAGCCGTATGGACTGCCCTGGCTCACCGCCACAGGCGCACCGTTCAAGAAAATGCGGATAGGGCGCTCGGCCGTTTCGGCGGGACGGGGCGGACAGATCTCCACGCGCGCCACGGCTACCCCCGAGGCCCGTCGTCGGAAGCTCCCTCGGCAACGGTCGCGCCGGCCACGGCGCGGCGGTAGGCCACGAGGTCGAGCCGCGCCATCACGACGTCCTCCACCTCCCAGGAAAAGGGAGCGAGGGCGCTTTCCTGGTAAACCGTGCGAACGTATCCTCCGCATTCGTCGCAAACGGCCATTCGATGGGCCTCGTCGCCCTCGATGTTGAAGTAGTGCAGGCGCCCCTGGTTTCTCGTACCGCAACGAGCGCAGCGCACGCGCTCGAAAGGCCAGGAGCATCCGCACTGCGCGCACCACAGATCCTTCGTCCCGCCCTGCCCCATGGTCGACGCGCCGACGCGCGCGAGCGCGGCGGGAGCGCCGCACGCGGGGCAGCGGACGGGCCGAGGCGCGTCGGCGCATGCCCGAGCACGCGCCTCGACCACGGCTTGCGCCGCGGGATCGAGCAACGCGCGCAACGCGAGCGACACCGCCACGCCGCCCATATGGGCGGCGGCCTCGCCCATGCCGTCGTCGGAGAGCAGATCGACGAACTCCTCCACATAGTCCGCCGGATCGACGCCCGCAAGCGCAAGGGGACTGGCAGCGACGAGGCGATCCCATCTCGTGCGAGCGAGGCTCTCGTTCACAGGGTCAGCAAAACCGCCGCGCTCGCGCAGAACTGCGGCGAGGCGAGAGGCCGCATCGGCCAACGCATCGGCAGAAACGAAGGCCGGGACGTGCCCGAAGATCGACTCTCCCGAACCCGACCACGCGCGCAGCTCCGCATCCGGCGGCGCCGCGTAAGACGCGTTCGGCGATTCGCGGCTCACGGCATCCTGCACGGCCCACAGCTCGCGGAAAAACGCGAGGCGCGCGCCGTCTGCCTCATCGAGGCGGGGTCGGTACGCGGCGATGGCCGCGTCGATGATCGCAAGGTTCATACAGTGGTTCCTCACATTGAAACGGGTGCTTGATCAAGGCGCGGGCGCGAGGCCGAACGCCTAAGCGCTGGGCAGAGGCCGCGGCATCGCACCGCGGCCTCTGCGGCGATCACGGGGGAGGCCGGCCCGTTGAGAGGGACGGGTCCCTCGCATGGACCGGCCGCGCGGGGCTACCTCCGCTTCTCCACCACGTTCTCGCCCAAGGCGATCTCCTCGCGCGCCCAATGCCCCCAATGATACAGCGCATCGGACTCGGAGACCATGCCGTTGCCGAACATGAGCTTCGCCAAGCCGCGATAGGGCTGGAAGATGCCCGAGCCCAAGAACATGTGCGCCATCGCGAAGATCGCGATAAGGAAGAAGCCTATGTCGTGCAGGAGCAGGATGGCGCCATGGGCGGCCATGCCGAAGTCCGCCCACGACGAACCGACGACGAGCAGGATGCCCGTCACCCCCATGAGCGCGCCCGCGAACCACAGCATGCCGTCGGCGAAGCGCTGGCCGCTCTTCACCTCGTGCTGGTCGGGCATGTGTATCCACTTCGCCATGAACAGATAGGGGAAGAACAGCTTCATCCACTTCTTGTCGTCGGAATCCCATTTCGTGAACAGGTTCTTGAACACGTGCGCCACGCCTTTCGGCGCCAAGAGCCCGCTCACAAGCGGCACGGCCACGAACACGACGCCGATCACGCGATGCGACATGCGCATGAACAGCACCGCGTCGGGGCCCGCCGCCTGCGTGAGCGCGGGCACGAACACGAACAACCCGCTCAGGCACAGCCAGATGCAGCTCATGGCGGTGATGCCGTGCGTGAGGCGAGCCTGCAGCGAATGGCGCTTGATGAAGCGCTCCACCTTGCCTTCGCTCATCATCTTGAGGAAGGCCTTGTTCAAGGCCATGTCTTCGGCAGACACCCGCACCGGACCGTTACTCATGGCCGTCCCCCTTCCTGACCGGAAGATTCTCGAAGATGTGCTCCTTGACGGACTGCTCGTCCTGCCCGTCGCCGTGCTTGACGACTTCGCCGGTTTCCACGTCGATCGTGTCGCCCGTCTCCGGATTGTAGGCGAGCTTCTTGCGCTTGTAGCCTACGCCGAGGCCGAACATGGCCGCGAAGCCCAAAACTGCCGCGCCTGCACCGACCGCCGTGAGCGGCTTCATGATGCCCACAAGGTCGGCCATCGGGCTAGCCTGGGGATTCGGCACCTGGCCATGCGCCTCCACGCCGTATTTCAACACGTAGATGACGTGCAGACCGCCCATCTCGTTCTCGCCGTAGAGCACGGCGTCCTCGTAGCCGCGCCCCTTGAGCACCTCCACACGCTCGCGCGCGACTTCGAGCATCTCCTCGCGGTCTCCGAACCTGAGCGCGCCCGGCTGGCAAGTGGTCACGCACGCGGGCGCCATGCCCTGCCGGATGCGATCCACGCAGCCCGTGCACTTCTCCACGATGGTCACCTGGCCGAGCGGCCCGGACGCCTCGTAACGCGGCACGTCGAAGGGGCATGCGGTCGAGCAGTACTGGCAGCCCACGCATTTGGAGCGCTCGACGGCGACCATGCCCGTCTCCTCGTCCTTGCGCAGGGCGCCGGACGGGCAGATGCCCGCGCAGGGAGCGTCTGAGCAGTGACGGCACGCTCGGCGCCCGAAAGCCCACATGACGCCCTTGCTCCCACCCTCCAACTCGTTGTACGTCATGATGAGGCGGGTGTGACCGTTGAGGTCGGGCGGGTTCTGGTGCGTGCCGGAGAACCCGCTCTCGTTGAGCCCTGTGGGCGAAGGCAGGTTGTTCCAGCATTTGCATGCGATCTGGCAACCATGGCAGCCCGTGCAAAACGAGGAATCGAACAGTATCGCTTTCTCAGCCATCCCTCATCACCTCCCTTACGCCTTCTCGATGTTCACGAGGAACGCTTTGAACTCCGGCGTCTGCGAGTTGGGATCGCCCACGTTCGGAGTGAGGTCGTTCACCAAGGTCTCGCTCGTGCCGAACGCGCCCGCCCAACCGTAATGGTGCGTGAGGCCCACCAAATGCTGCATGCCGCCATCCACCGTAAGCGGCTTCATGCGCTTGGTGATCACGACGTCCACCACGACTGAGCCCCGGTTGTTCCACACACGCACTTTGTCGCCGCGCGAGATGCCCTTCTCAGCCGCCAGCTCCTCGGATATCTCGATGAATTGCGCTGGCATGGCCTCGACGAGCGCCGGGCACATGCGGGTCTGGCTACCCGTCTGCCATTGTTCGGTCACCGAGTAGGTGGTGGCCACGATGGGATAGTCCGCCGCCGTGCCGTGCTTGGTGGACTCGTAGTCTTTGCCCAGGAAAACCGGGTTGTTCAAAGAGCCGTTCACGATATTTTTGGAAAGCGGCGTCTCGAACGGCTCGTAGTGCTCGGGCAGGGGCCCGTCCACCATGCCGTAGCTCTCCAGGCGCGCGTTCTGCTCCCACAGCATGAAGAAGGCGTTGTTGTTCGGCGGCACGGGCACGCCGTTAGACACCGCGGTGAAGTCTCCCACGTCCACTTGGTTCCATTCACTGCCCGTCCACTCCACAAGCGTTTTCTCGGCGCTCCACGGTCTGCCCTCCGTGTCGGCCGAGGCGCGGTTGTACAGGATGCGCCGGTTGTTAGGCCACGAGTACGCCCAGTTGGAATAGAGGCCCAAGCCGCTTTCGTCGGTGTTGTCGCGACGCGCGATGGGCTGCTCGGCGGGATCGAGCGGAGCGTCGTTGTTGTTCCAGAAGCCCGAGTAGATCCACGTCGCGCACGCCGTGGTTCCGTCGGCAGCCAGCTCTGAGTATCCCGAGAGCAGATCCACCTTGGGATCGTCTGCGGAGGTGTCGCACTCCGTTCCCGCCACGCGGTAGCCGTTCAGCGCCCACGCCACCGGGCGCGGGTCGATCTTGCCGTCCACGTAGTAGTCCCACTTGGTGTTCAGGATGGGATCGGGGTTCGCGCCGCCCTCGGCTTCGTAGAGAGCCACGATCTCGCGCCACAGCATGTCCACGATCTCGTAGTCGGGCTTCGCCTCCCCCCATGGCTCGACCGCTTTGAAGCGGTACTGCAGCCAACGGCCGGAGTTCAAGATGATGCCCGGTTTCTCGTAGATGAGCGCGCAGGGAAGGAAGTACACCTCCGTGTCGATCTCGGCGGGTTCCATATCGGGAGCCTTCCAGAAGGTGGCCGCCTCGGTGAGCACCTGGTCGACGACCACGAGCCAGTCGAGGTTGGCCATCGAACGACGGGCGTTGCCGGCATTCGGCGCGGAGTGGCAGGGGTTCATGCCCCAGTTGAAGTAGCCCTTGATCACGCCCTGCGACATGAGCTCGAACGTGGAGATGTGGGTGTAGTCCTGGTCGCCTACGGCCGAGGGGACTTTCGGCCACCAGTCGTAGCCGTAGTCGTTGTCCAGGGTGGCGGCATCCCCGAACCACTCTTTCAGACTTGAGATGAGGAACTTGGGCTTGTTGGTGTAGTAACCGTCCGAGTACGTCTCGCCCTCGAGCCACTTGCGCAGGGTCGCGCGGGCCGTGGTGTTGGGCCATTTAAGGTACGCCGGATGCTCGTTCACGAGCATGCCCATGTCGGTCGCGCCTTGGACGTTAGGCTCGCCGCGCAGGGCGGCCACGCCGCCGCCGGGCACGCCCACGTTGCCCAAAAGCAGCTGCAGCACGCTCATCGCGCGGGTGTTCTGCGCGCCGTAGGTGTGCTGGGTCTGCCCGAGCGCGTACAGGATGGCGCCCGCCTTGCCCGGGGCCGCGGTGGACGCGTAGGTGGAGTACACCAGCTCGAGCGTCCCCTTGTCCATGCCGCAGATGCGGCACACGGTGTCCATGTCATAACGCGAGTAATGCCGCTTGAGCTGCTGGTAAACGCACATCGGATCGGAAAGCGTCATGTCGCGCTTGGGATGCTCCACCACAGGCGGCGTGAACTCGGGGACGCCCTCGCCCACGGCCCATGCGTACGCCCCGCCCGCGGAGGTGTCCCATTCGCTTTCGGATTCCACCTGGTAGTGCCACGAGGCCGCGCTGTAGGAACCCGTCTCCTCGTCCCAGCCGGAGAACAGGCCCGTCTCAGGATCGAACTCGTAGCCCTCGTTGAGCAGGTAGCTCGCATTGGTGTAATTCAGCAAGTACTCGAAGTTGTACTCCTCCACCTTCTCCCCCGCGAGGTGGCGCGCCAAATTGGGTTCGATGAGATTCTCGATGATGTAACGGTACATCCCACCGTAGAAAGCGATGTCGGTGCCCGAGCGGATAGGGCAGTAGATATCGGCCACTTCGGCGGTGCGGGTGTAGCGCGGATCGACGACGATCCATTTCGCCCCGCGCTCGTGGGCGCGGTTCAGCCACTTCGAGCTGACCGGATGGTTCTCAGCCGAATTGGAGCCGATGTTCATGACGACATCGGCGTTTTGGAAATCGCACCAGTGCGTGGTCATGGAGCCACGGCCAAACGATGCCGCCAGACCGGCGACAGTGGGGCCGTGTCAAACACGCGCCTGGTTGTCGATGGCGATGAGCCCCAGCGAGCGCATCGCCTTGAGGATCAGGTACTCCTCCTCTGAGTTCTGCTGCGAGCCACCCAAGCTGGCCATGCCAGGCGTATGGTTGACCGTCAAGCCGCCGTCGTCCGTTTCGACGAAGGTGGCATCGCGTGTGTCCTTCACCTTGCGGGCGATGGCCTTGATGGCGTCGGCCCAGCCGATCTTCTCCCATTCGGAGGAGCCGGGACGGCGCACCATCGGGCTGGTGACGCGACCAGGGTTCTTCACGACCTCGCGCGTCTCGGGGTCCACGACGTTGCGCAGCTGGAACATGGCGGCGCCCTTCGGGCACAGGCCGCCTTCGTTGACGGGATGGTCGGGGTCTCCCTCGACGTTTATCAGCTCTCCGTTGCGAACCGAGCACAAAGAGCCGCAACCGCCCGCGCAATAGCAGCAGATGTTCGTGTACTCCTCGGTGTTCACAAGCTTCCAATCCTGTCCGGACTCGAAAGCCAGCGCCTCCGATTGCGAGGACAGCTCGAACGCCATGCTCGCGGCGAACGCGGCCCCCGTAGCCTTGAAGAAGCCTCTGCGTGACAGGTTCATGCCCCCGGTCTCCTTTCCTTCCATACTCGCCTTCCGCCTCGTCCGCCTCGCTTCGCCGAAGCGACATCGCATCGGCGACCAGCCAGCATCGAGCGGACTTCTTAATTGGTATTAATACGATAACATTGCAAGCAGAGGGAGCGCGCCTCGCGCCGGCGAGCGGCGGTTTCCCTGTCGGGGGGGGGGGGGGGGGGTGGGGCGGGGGGGGGGGGGAAAGGTCGGGGTGGGCG